>CACZHT010000001.1 GCA_902781045.1 uncultured Bacteroidales bacterium
ATGATAACTGGCTGTTACCACAACGTGAGCGACGGGCATCTGCAAGCCTACATCGACGAGGCCGTGTTCCGTTGGAACACAAGAAAAATGAGCGAATCGAGACGATTCGCCCATATGTTCGCCAAGTCAATCGGTTTGATTGTACGTTGGAGTGCGATTGAGGAGCGGAAGGCAGCCTGATATTCCTTCAACCTTCCGTCATGAATTTCAGCATAATAACCGCTGACATAATCTGCTTCTCCTATGTTATCAGGTTCGCAATAAACTTCTAGGGAGAAATCACCATCATTATAGAGCCTAAGAATTCTTAATCCGTCTTCATATGCCTCATCTGGCGTTATGAACCACTCTTGTTTGGCATCTTTAGAATCGTGTGAATCCTAATAACATTCAATGGTTTCGTATTCCCCTGGAAGACCCTCTGTTTCTTCTATTCGGCTTATAGACCAATAGTATTGTTCACGTGGTTGCTGCGTTACCGCTTCTTTAAGAACTCTCCTAACGCTCCGATTCACGATTCTGCGGAGGTCGCCCTCTGTAAGTCTTATTCTTCTTTTCATAATCACTTCTTTGCTTTTTTCTCCATAAATAGCCCAATCACACCAAAAATGCTGCGTGACGCTTTTTTTGAAAATACAGCGACATTAACAGACAAGCGCACCCAAATCTGGATGCGCTCTTATTGAATGATTGCCTGTACCTACCAACCAAAAGGTTGTTTCAAGCTCCATCTTGCCTATATTGCAGCACAATCATTTATTTGGGTGCAAATCTACTAATAAATATCTTAACAAAAAAAGCTTCTCAAATATTTAACTATTTATAACAAAAGAGAGAAAACATATGATTAACCCAAAATATGGCATTAAATCACTACGTCAAGGATTTGAAAGATACAAGAGGTATTGTAAACTTCCTATTTCAATTAGAGTAAGTAAATCAACAGTTTCTTTCTATGTCAAGAGGCCATCAACGGCAATGGGAACAGAGGCAAGAGTATCTAATCATCATCCAAACATTCAGAACTATACAAATGATGGGGCACAACCTTGGACAACAGAAAATGTCAGTATCGAATTCATAATTCCAAATTCCGATGCAGACACGAGTCCTTTTAGGGCACGCGTTTATCAGAATGCTGGAGGAACTATTCAGCCCTTTGATGTGACAGTGTTTCAGTACAATTCCAGTCTAATTGACCCAAGTGACATACCAGTTATTTTCAAAGCGATTATAGTGTTTTTGAATGGGAATGGATATACAGACCCATTTGTGGGTACGCCAAAAGAAGCAAAAGTAATACCTAGGCGTTCAAACATCAAACCATATAAACCGAAGATGCCAATAACAAATATATCTGTAAATAAAAGAGGTCAGAATGTGTCTGCGCCAAAGAAATGGCAGGGTGCTGATTATGTGTCTGAGTCAATCATCGAAAGAGTTATTCGAGAGGAGATAAACAAAGCCATTGCCGAATGTGAACGATTGGTGTGGTGAGTTAAATCCCATTGACAGCTCAATCGGTTGCCAATGGGATTTTAGATTTTTTAACTATAATTATTTTTGGGGGACAACTGGTATATAGTTCCCTAAAATAAAAATGTTGAAAATGGACGAGTAGCGATAGAAGAAATCCCGTAGCAGACAGTAAAAGGATGAGGGGCGGCACTGAGGGTGTCGCCCTTTTTGTGAGATGGCGCATCATTTTTTGGCTCGGATGGCTTATAGTTTCATATTTTTTGTTATATTTGCAGTCTGAACTCTGAGCCGATTCGCTCGGTCTGTTTAGATTTCTCTGTTAAGAATTTGAGAATTATTCGCGAGTTAAAGAAGTTGAACATAAGAACAATAGACTATGTTGATTCCGTGTCAATGTTGTGGAAAAGAGTACCCCAAGGATTTTAACTGGTATGTGTGTGACAAGTGTGGCTATCGCGTTTGTCCGTTTTGCTTGAGCAGGCACCGGGGCAGGTATGGCACAGGCTTCAAATGCAGCCAGTGTGCATTTGGCCAGATGAAATATGTGCATATTTCTTGAGACATCAATAAACACTCAACCAAGAGATGACTGACTTTGCAGCGATTGACTTTGAGACGGCCAACGGCGAGCGCACCAGCGTGTGCTCGGTGGGCGTTGTCGTGGTGCGTGAGGGCCAAGTGGCCGACACGTTCTACTCGCTCATCCAGCCTGAACCGAACTACTACAACTACTGGTGCCAGCGTGTGCACGGTCTGTCGCGAGCGGACACCGACACTGCCCCACTCTTCCCCGATGTGTGGGCACGGGTTGCGCCACTGATTGAGGGACTGCCGCTGGTGGCGCACAACAAGGCGTTCGACGAGGCTTGCCTGCGGGCAGTGATGCGTTGCTACCAGATGGAATGGCCCGACTACCGCTTCTACTGCACGTTGCAGGCGTCGCGCCGCAAGCTGCGTGAGCTGCCCAACCACCAGTTGCAGACTGTGGCAGCAGCGTGTGGTTACGAGATGCGCAATCACCATCATGCACTGGCCGATGCTGCAGCGTGTGCAGCCATAGCACTCAAAATATTATAACCATCAAACAATTCATTATGATTGGAGCAATAATTGGAGACATGGTCGGCTCGATATATGAGTTCGACAACATCAAGACCAAGGAGTTTGACTTCTTCGATGGCCGCATGGAGCCCACCGACGACAGTATCTTGACCATCGCCACAGCTGACTGGCTGCTGAGCGGCGGCAATCCTGGCGACTACTACTTGCGCTATGCACAGGCTTATCCGCACCCCATGGGCAGCTATGGCTCTGGATTTGTCACCTGGGTGCATCGTGCCTCGCGAGGCAATGCCGACCCCTATAACAGCTGCGGCAACGGCAGTGCCATGCGCGTCAGCCCGGTTGGTTGGGCATTTGACACGGAGCAGGAGACGCTGGCGATGGCCCAGCGGTCGGCCGAATGCACCCACAACCACCCCGAGGGCATCAAGGGGGCACAAGCTACCGCTCAGTGCATCTTCATGGCCCGTCATGGCGCCACGCCCAGCGACATCAAGCAGCGCATTGAGCAGGACTACGGCTATGACCTGTCGCTCACGGTCGATGAGATACGCCCCCGATATTCGTGGCAGGGTCTGGACGGAGTCGGCAATGGTGGCACATGCCAGGGCAGTGTGCCTCAAGCCATCGCATGTGCCCTGCAAGCCACCGACTTTGAAGATGCCGTGCGCAACGCCATCTCGATTGGCGGTGACAGCGACACCATTGGCTGCATCACCGGCGCCATTGCCGAGGCGTTGTTCGGTGTGCCCCAGTGGATGGGAGCCAAGGCGCTGTCGCGTCTCCCCCACCCCTTGCGTCAAGTGGTTGAACGCTTCACAAACACTTATTGAACTGCACCCGATCAGCAAATAACACAAAAATCCCCAGCCATTGGTTGGGGATTTGAGTTTATTGCTCAATCAATTGAGTGATTACTCCTCAGCAGCAGGAGCCTCGGCGGTAGCCTTCTTGCTTGAACGGCGAGTGCGGCGAGTGGTCTTCTTGGCTGCGCCAGTCTCCTGAGCCTTAGCCTCGAGCATTGCCTCGTTGAAGTCAACAAGCTCGATGAAGCAAGTCTTGGCATTGTCGCCCAGACGGTTGCCCAGCTTGAGGATGCGGGTGTAGCCACCGGGACGGTCGCCCACCTTGGGTGCCACAACACCGAACAGCTCGGTGACAGCACGCTTGTCCTGCAGATAGCTGAACACCAGACGGCGCGAAGCCTGATCTTTTGGAGCAGCCTTGTTCTCGTTGTTCCAGCCCTCGGCCAGACGTGCATCGGCCTTAAGACCGCGCTGAGCGACATTGATGATGTGCTCGGCATAGCCACGCAGGGCCTTAGCCTTAGCGAGGGTGGTGATGATGCGCTTGTGCTGGATGAGCGAGATGGTCATGTTGGCCATGAGCGCGTCACGATGGGCCTTCTTGCGGCTTAAGTGGTTGAATCTTTTATTGTGTCTCATCGTTGTTTATCAGTCTTTATCTAGTTTATATTTAGCAATATCCATTCCGAACGACAGTCCGAGGTTGGCCAGCAGCTCCTCAAGCTCGCTGAGCGACTTCTTGCCGAAGTTGCGGAACTTGAGCAGGTCGGTCTTGTTGAAGACCACCAGTTCGCCGAGAGTCTCGACCTCGGCCGACTTGAGGCAGTTGAGTGCTCTGACCGAGAGGTCCATGTCGACGAGCTTCTGCTTGAGCAGTTGCCGCATGTGCAGCACCTCCTCGTCAAACTCCTCGTTCGTGTCGGTCTCGGTGGTGTCAAGGGCAATCTTCTCATCGCTGAAGAGCATGAAGTGCTGAATCAGGATTTTTGCTGCCTCCTTGAGTGCCTCCTTGGGATGGATAGAACCGTCGGTAGTAATCTCAAGCACGAGTTTCTCGTAGTCGGTCTTCTGCTCGACACGATAGTTCTCGATGTCATACTTCACATTAATGATGGGCGTGTAGATTGAGTCGATTGCGATGACATCAATCGGGTCGTTGGGCGACTGATTCTCGTCGGCCGGCACATAACCACGTCCCTTGTTGATGGAAAGCTCGATTTGGAAGCTGGTGGTTGGGTCGACGTGACAGATGACCAGCTCGGGGTTGAGCACCTCGAATCCGCTGAGCACATTGCCCATGTCACCAGCCTTGAAAACATCCTGGCCCGAAACCTTGACAGTAGCCTTCTCTGACTCAGTGTCGTCGACAATGCGTTTGAGACGCACTCTCTTGAGGTTGAGGATGACGTTGGTGACGTCCTCCTTCACACCGGGGATCGTTGCGAACTCATGCTGCACGCCGTCGATGCGGATGTTGCAGATGGCATATCCCTCGAGTCCCGAGAGCAGGATGCGCCGCAGGGCATTGCCCACCGTCACACCATATCCTGGCTCGAGTGGTCGGAACTCGAACTTGCCGAAGGTGTTGGATGCTTCGAGCATCAACACCTTGTCGGGTTTCTGAAATGCTAAAATAGCCATGGATGTTACTTTTTACTGTTTTGAATACAACTCGACGATCAGCTGCTCCTTGATGTTTTCGGGGATGTCCTCACGCTGAGGCAGGTGCAGCAGCTTGCCGCCCTTGACGTTCTCGTCCCACTCGATCCAGGGATACTTGCTGTGGTTGAAACCAGCGAGTGCATCTTGGATGACCTCGAGCGACTTGCTCTTCTCACGCACAGCAACCACCTGTCCAGGCTCGACGCGATAAGACGGGATGTTGACCACATCACCATTGACAACGATGTGACGGTGCAGCACCAGCTGACGTGCGGCAGCACGCGAGGGAGCGATACCCAGACGATAGACGACATTGTCAAGACGCTGTTCGAGCAGTTGCAGGAGCACCTCGCCGGTGACTCCCTTCATTGCCGAAGCCTTCTTGAAGAGGTTGCGGAACTGACGCTCGAGCACTCCATAAGTGTACTTAGCCTTCTGCTTCTCACGAAGCTGAGTGCCATACTCCGACTGTTTTCTTCTTCTGTTCTGCCCGTGCTGGCCGGGGGGGTAGTTCTTCTTTGCGAGCACCTTGTCTTCTCCAAAGATGGGTTCACCCAGCTTACGAGCGATTTTAGTTTTTGGACCGGTATATCTAGCCATTTTTTCTAAAATTATTAAAGATGTGATACAGAATCATCACAGTGCAGCCGCGATTGCAGAGAGGTCGTGTAAGAGATGCAACCTTAATTCACTGTGAGTAATTCGCTTGATGTTGAATAGTGTTGTTAATGTTAATTGACCAAATGTCGCTGTATCAGCTTAGACGCGGCGACGCTTGGGAGGACGGCAACCATTGTGGGGCAGCGGCGTGACATCGATGATTTCGACGACGCTGATGCCAGCACCATGGATGGTGCGGATTGCCGATTCACGACCATTACCCGGTCCTTTGACATAAGCCTTCACCTTGCGCAGGCCCAGGTCATAGGCGACCTTAGCACAGTCCTGAGCAGCCATCTGGGCAGCATAGGGAGTGTTCTTCTTGCTCCCGCGGAAACCCATCTTGCCGGCCGAAGACCATGAGATAACTTGTCCCTCACCGTTGGTGAGACACACAATGATGTTGTTGAAAGAAGAATGCACGTGGAGCTGACCTACGCCGTCAACCTTAACCACTCTCTTCTTTGCTGCGACTGTCTTTTTTGCCATACTTTAATATTATTTAGTAGCTTTTTTCTTGTTAGCGACGGTTTTCTTGCGTCCCTTGCGGGTACGAGCGTTGTTCTTGGTGCTCTGTCCACGCACGGGCAGTCCATTGCGGTGACGGATGCCACGATAGCAACCGATGTCCATCAGTCGCTTGATGTTCATCTGCACCTCGCTGCGCAGGTCACCCTCGACCTTGTAGTCCTCGCTGATGACCTCACGAACCTTGGCTGCCTCAGCGTCGGTCCAGTCCTTGACCTTGGTGTCCTCGCTCACGCCAGCCTTCTCGAGAATCTTAGCGGCCGAGCTGCGACCGATACCGAAGATGTAGGTCAGAGCGATCACGCCGCGCTTGTTTTGGGGCAAGTCAACGCCCACGATACGAATTGCCATATTCTGTAAAAATTTTGTGCAAAATTAGTCAAAAAAATCGAAATATCACCCCTGACGCATCTTGAATTTGGGGTTTTTCTTGTTAATCACATAGAGACGGCCCTTGCGGCGAACGATTTTGCAGTCCGGGGTACGCTTCTTGATAGATGCTCTTACTTTCATAGTAGTGAGTATGTTAAATGAAAGAATTGTAGTGTTGTTTTATTTGTATCTGAACGAAATACGCCCTTTAGTCAGGTCGTAGGGCGACATCTCCACCTTGACGCGGTCGCCGGGCAGAATCTTGATGTAGTGCATGCGCATCTTGCCCGAGATGTGGGCAATGATTTGATGACCATTCTCAAGCTCAACACGGAACATTGCGTTGCTCAACGATTCAACAATCGTTCCATCGAGTTCAATTGCAGTCTGTTTTGCCATATTGAAAATTGGTTCGGTTAAGTTTAGAAAATACTATAGAATCAGATGAATCGGTCGCCCAGAACCTCCTTGACAAAGTCGAACGATGACAGGATGTCGGGTTTGCCGTGATGCACGGCAATCGAATGCTCGAAATGCGCGCTGGGCTTGCGGTCGCGAGTGCGGCAAGTCCATCCGTCAGCCTCCTGAAAGATATTCTTGCTGCCCATGTTAATCATCGGCTCGATGGCGATGGTCATTCCGTTCTTGATGAGCGGTCCAGTGCCACGTCGCCCATAATTGGGCACTTCGGGATCCTCGTGGAGTTTCTTGCCCACACCGTGGCCCACAAACTCCCTTACGACTCCATATCCTCGCTTCTCGCAATAGTCCTGAATAGCGTGTCCGATGTCGCCAATACGGTTTCCCGGAACCGCCTTCTCGATGCCTACATAGAGGGCCTCCTTGGTGGTGCGAAGCAACTGCTTTACCTCTTCCTTTACCTCTCCGACACAAAATGTGTAGGTCGAGTCGCCGTTGTAGCCGGCCGGTGTGACGGCTCCGCAGTCGACCGAGACGATATCGCCGTCCTCAAGTGCATATCCCGATGGGATGCCATGGACGACATTCTCGTTGACCGAAATGCACACACTTCCCGGGAAGCCATACAGGCCGAGGAATCCTGGCACACACCCTTGCGAGCGTATAAACTCGTCGGCAATCTGATTGAGCCTCCGTGTCGTAATCCCGGGTGCCACCCAGCGGGCCACTTCGCCCAGCGTGCGTGCCACCACGAGATTAGCTTCACGGAGCAACTCTATCTCTTCATCAGTCTTGAGTATAATCATTACTTGAATTAAACCGTTGAGATTGTGGAGTTGCCACAGTTACTGTGCACGCCCCTTGATTTTACCTGACTTCATCAGACCATCATAATGGTGCATCATCAGGTGCGTCTCAATCTGCTGCAGCGTGTCGAGCACCACACCCACGGTGATGAGCAACGAAGTGCCACCGAAGAACTGTGCGAACTGCTGATTGACGCCAAAGTAGCGAGCAAACGCCGGCAGGATAGCCACGATGCCCAGGAAGATTGAGCCTGGCAGGGTGATGCGCGACATGATGGAGTCGAGATACTCGGCAGTCTTCTTGCCCGGCTTGATGCCCGGGATGAAGCCGCTGTTCTTCTTCATCTGCTCGGCCATATCGGTGGGTCGCACCGTGATGGCAGTGTAGAAATAGGTGAACGCGACAATCATGATGAAATAGACCACATTGTACCACACACCGTTCATGTCACTGAACGTGCGCGAGATCCATCCCAGCACACCGCCCTCTTGAGCGTGAGTGCCAAAACCAGCGAGCGTGATGGGGATGAACATCAAGGCCTGAGCGAAGATGATGGGCATGACGTTGGCCGCATTCACCTTCAGCGGAATGTACTGGCGTGCTCCACCATACTGCTTGTTGCCCACGATGCGCTTAGCATACTGCACAGGCACCTTGCGAGTGCCCTGTGTCAGCAACACAGCACCAGCCGTGACAGCAAACAGCAGGATAATCTCGACCAGGAACATCACCAGTCCACCCTGAGCAGTACTCAGACGGCTGGTAAACTCCTGCATGACTGCTCCCGGCAGACGTGCAATGATGCCCACAAGGATAATCATCGAGATACCATTGCCAATGCCCTTGTCGGTAATCTTCTCACCCAGCCACATGATGAACATGGCACCTGCGGTGAGGACAATCGACAAGTAGAACATCATCCAGCCACCGATATGTGCGTGTCCGCCGGCAGCATTGACCTGATACTGGAGGTTGACCAGATAGGCCGGTGCCTGAACCAGGAGGATGGCCACGGTGAGGTAGCGCGTGTACTGGTTGAGCTTCATGCGCCCGCTCTCACCCTCGCGCTGCATCTTCTGGAAGCTGGGCAAGACCATGCCGAGCAATTGGATGACGATAGACGCGGTGATGTAGGGCATGATACCCAACGCGAAGATTGAAGCCTGCGAGAATGCACCACCCGAGAACATGTCGAGCAGCTGCATCAGGCCACTGTCAGTGAAGCTGCGCATGGCCTCCAGGTCTTGGGGGCTGATGCCCGGCAGCACCACGAAGCATCCGATGCGATAGATCAGGATGAACAGGAACGTGATGGTCAGACGCCGGCGCAAGTCCTCAATCTTCCAGATGTTCTTGATTGTTTGAATGAGTTTCATCAGTTATCTATTATGCTTTAGTGATTGAACCACCAGCCGAAGTGATAGCCTCTTCAGCCTTCTTCGAGAAAGCGTTGGCCTCAACATCGAGCTTGCGGGTCAACGAGCCGACACCCAGAATCTTGACCAGCTGACGCTTGCGCACCAGTCCTGCCTGAATGAGGTCAGCAACAGTAATCTTGTCGAGGTTCAGCTTCTGAGCCAGCTCATCGAGCGTAGCGATGTTGATGGCCTTGTACTCGACGCGATTGATGTTCTTAAAGCCAAACTTGGGAAGACGGCGCTGGAGCGGCATCTGACCACCCTCGAAGCCTACCTTCTGCTTGTAGCCCGAGCGCGACTTTGCGCCCTTGTGACCACGAGTCGACGTTCCGCCCTTGCCCGAACCGGGTCCGCGGCCAATGCGACGTTTCTTCTTGTTGGAACCAACAGCGGGTTGTAAATTATGTAATTCCATTTTCTTAATTGCTATTTAATTGTTATCACTCGTTGACCTTGGTCACGACGACCAGGTGACGAACAGCATTAACCATACCCATCACGTCGGGCGTATCCTCGAGCACCACGTGATGATTGAGCTTGCGCAGACCCAGCGCGTCGAGCGTGCGTTTCTGGCGCTCGGGGCGGCCAATGCGACTTCTCACTTGCTTGATTTGAATCTTAGCCATAGTAAGGAACTGATTTAACCGTTAAACACTTTGTCGAGGGTGACACCACGGTAGTGGGCCACGGTCTGCGGGCTGCGCATCTCGTCCAGGGCCTTGATAGTGGCCTTGACCAGGTTGTGAGGGTTAGACGACCCCTTCGACTTGCAGATGACATCGGTCACACCGATGCTCTCAAAGACAGCACGCATAGCGCCACCGGCCTTGACACCAGTACCGGGCGTTGCAGGCTTCATGATCACGCGCGAGCCACCGTACTTTGCCACCTGCTCGTGAGGGATGGTGCCGTTGTGCACCGGAACCTTGATGAGGTTCTTCTTGGCCATCTCAGTACCCTTGGTGATGGCGGCAGTGACCTCGTTTGCCTTTCCGAGTCCGTAACCGATGATGCCGTTACCGTCGCCGACAACGACGATAGCAGCGAAGGTGAATGTGCGTCCACCCTTGGTGACCTTGGTCGTGCGGTTGATGGCGACAAGACGATCCTTCAGTTCGATATCGCTAGTCTTAACTCTGTTATTCTTCTTAACCATGATGTTTATTAAAATTTAAGTCCACCTTTACGGGCGCCATCGGCCAATGATTTAACTCTACCATGGAACAGGAAGCCATTGCGGTCGAACACCACCGTTGTGATGCCAGCTTCGATAGCCTTCTTGGCCACAGCCTCGCCGACCTTCTCGGCAATCTCGCTCTTGGTTCCCTCGGTGATTCCCTTGGAGGATGCTGAAACAAGCGTCTTGCCAGCCAGGTCGTCGATGACCTGGGCATAGATTTGCTTATTGCTACGGAAGACACTCAGTCGCGGGCGCTCGGGCGTGCCACTGATGCGGCCACGGATGCGTGCCTTGATTTTAATTCTACGTTCTTTCTTCGAAATCATGATGTGTAGTCCTTAATTATTTGGCCGCAGCCGTTTTACCACTCTTACGGCGAATAATCTCGCCAACAAACTTAACACCTTTGCCCTTATAGGGTTCGGGCTTGCGGAACGAGCGAATCTTGGCGCAGATCTGGCCAAGCAGCTGCTTGTCGCACGACTCGAGGGTGATGAGCGGGTTCTTGTTTCGCTCGGTCTTAGCTTCGACCTTGACCTCGGGCGGCATTTTCAGATAGATGGCGTGCGAGTAACCGAGCGCGAGCTCGAGCACCTGGCCCTGGCTGGTAGCACGGTAACCGACACCGACGATTTCCATCTCCTTCTTGAAGCCGGTGCTCACACCGACCACCATATTGTGAATCAGGGCGCGGTAGAGGCCGTGCTGCGCACGGTTCTCACGCTCGTCATCGGGGCGCGAGACCTTGATCTCGTTGCCTTCCATCTCGACTTTGATATTGGGGTTGAGCGTCTGCTTGAGCTCACCCTTGGGTCCCTTAACGGTGATGATATTGTCTTTGATATCAACAGTTACGCCGGCGGGCACTTCGATTGGCAATTTACCTATTCTTGACATAGTCTTACCCTCCTCTAGATTAATAAACGTAACACAAAACTTCGCCACCAATCTTCTCGGCCTTAGCCTGCTTGTTGGTCATCACACCCTTGCTGGTGCTGATGATGGCGATACCTAAACCATTGAGCACGCGGGGCATGTCCTTGTAGCCAGTGTACTGGCGCAGTCCTGGACGCGACACACGCGTGAGGCACTTGATAGCGTTCACCTTGTCGACGGGGTCGTACTTGAGCGCAATCTTGATAGCGCCTGCGGGCGTACCATCCTCAACGAACTTGTAGTTCAGGATGTAGCCCTGGTCGAAGAGGATCTTGGTAATCTCCTTCTTCATCTTCGAGGAAGGGATTTCAACGACACGGTGCTGTGCCTTGATCGCATTCCTCAGTCTGGTCAAATAATCTGCAATTGGATCAGTCATTGTTTTTTGTTTTAAATTGATCCGGAAACCCAGACACGGGCGGGTTCCGAACAATATTTAATACTTAGAAAAAAATAATTGGTTCAGTTCTGTCAGTATCACCAGCTTGCCTTCTTCACGCCTGGGATGAGACCGGCCGATGCCAGCTCACGGAAGTCGATGCGCGAGATGCCAAACTGACGCATGTAGCCCTTGGGTCGGCCAGAGAGCTTGCAACGGTTGTGCAGACGCACGGGCGAGGCGTTGTGGGGCAGAGCCTGCAGTGCCTCATAGTCACCAGCTTTCTTGAGCGCGGCGCGCTTGGCGGCATACTTAGCCACGAGCTTCTCGCGCTTGGCCTGACGAGCCTTCATTGATTCTTTTGCCATACTTGTGCTAGTTTAATGATGTTTATTTGTTCTTGAACGGAAGTCCGAACTCTTTGAGCAGTGCGTATCCCTCCTCGTCGGTGCGGGCAGTGGTGACGAACGTGATGTTCATGCCGGTCATCTTCTGCACGGTGTCGATGTTGATTTCGGGGAAGATAATCTGCTCGGTCACGCCCACGGTGTAGTTACCGCGTCCGTCCAGCTTGCCCTCAATGCCCTTGAAGTCGCGGATTCGTGGCAGTGCGATGCGGATGAATCGCTCCATGAACTCATACATCTTGTCGCGGCGCAGGGTCACGCGTGCTCCGATGGGCATCTTCTTACGAACCTTGAAGTTCGAGATGTCCTTCTTCGAGAGCGTCATCACAGCCTTCTGGCCGGTGATGATGGTGAGCTCGTTGATGGCAGTGTCGATGATTTTCTTGTCTTGCGTAGCGTCACCCAGACCCTCGTTGAGGACGATCTTGACCAGACGGGGAATCTGCATGGGCGAGCTGTAGTTGAATTGCTTCATCAGAGCTGGAGCAATCACCTCGTCATATTGTTTTTTCAGCGTTGTCATTACTTAATCTCCTCTCCTGACTTTTTAGAAATACGTACTTTCTTACCGTCCTCCTTCACCTTGAAGCCGACGCGAGTGGGCTTGCCCGTCTTCGGGTCGACCACGGCGAGCTTGCACAGAGCGATGGGGGCCTCCTTCTCGATGATGCCACCCTGGGGGTGCTGAGCGGTGGGTTTGGTGCTCTTCTTGACCATGTTGATGCCCTCGACGATGGCACGTCCCTTCTTGGGGTCGATGCTCAAGACGCGGCCCTTGCGGCCCTTGTCGTTGCCCGAGAGGACAAACACGGTGTCGTCTTTCTTAATGTGTAACATAGTTGTTATTAAGAATTTTCTTGATTTTTACTAGATGATTAAAGAACCTCGGGTGCAAGCGAGACAATCTTCATGTTGGTGGCACGCAGCTCGCGAGCGACCGGTCCGAAGATGCGCGTACCGCGAATTTCGCCGGCGTTGTTGAGCAGCACACATGCGTTGTCGTCAAAGCGGATGTACGAGCCATCGGCACGACGGATTTCCTTCTTGGTGCGCACCACGACAGCCTTTGAGACGGTACCCTTCTTGACCTCTGACGAGGGGATGGCGTGCTTGACGGTGACGACAATCACATCGCCCACCGAAGCATAGCGGCGGCGTGTGCCACCCAGGACACGGATGCAGAGCACTTCCTTTGCGCCACTGTTGTCGGCTACAGCGAGCCTACTTTCGGTCTGTATCATAACTGATAATTACTTAGCTTTTTCGATGATTTCAACTAATCTCCATCTCTTGGTCTTGCTCAGCGGACGAGTCTCCATCAGGCGCACAGTGTCGCCCACCTGGCATTCGTTCTTCTCGTCATGGGCATGGTACTTCTTCGTCTTGTTGACGAACTTGCCATAGATCGGGTGCTTCTCCTTCCACTTGATGGTGACGGTGATGGTCTTGTCACCCTTGTTGCTCGAGACAACCCCGATTCTCTCTTTTCTTAAATTTCTCTTTTCCATGTCGGTCAGGGTTATTTGTTGTTAAGTTCACGTGCACGAATCTCAGTCTTGATGCGTGCGATGAGCTTGCGGTCGAGTGTAATCTTTGCAGGGTTGTCGAGTGGGGCAATCTGGTGCTGGATGCGCTCCTGCACATACTCCTTCTCGGCGGCATCGAGACGGTCGAGCAACTCCTTGTCGCTCAGCTCCTTGATATTTTCTTTCTTCATAATGCTCTAAAATCTTGTAAAGGTTACACGTTCTGAGTTGGGTCGTAGTCACGACGGACGACAAACTTGGTTGTCACGGGGAGCTTCTGTGCAGCCAGTCGCAGAGCCTCCTTGGCGATGTCAAAGCTCACTCCGTCGACCTCGATGAGGATGCGTCCGGGATGGACGGGAGCGACATAACCTGCCACATCACCCTTACCTTTACCCATACGGACATCGGCCGGCTTGCGGGTATAGGGCTTGTCGGGGAAGATGCGCAGCCACACCTGACCTTCACGGTTCATGTAGCGTGTCACAGCCACACGGGCAGCCTCGATTTGGCGAGCAGTGATCCACTTGCTCTCGAGCGTCTTGATTCCGAAGGAACCGAAGGCGAGCTGGTTGCCGCGCTTGCTGTACTGACGGGGATGTCCGTCAGAAGGTCTTCTGTATCTTAATCTCTTAGGTTGTAACATTGTTGTACGTTGTTAGTCAGTGTTGTTTAACGGTTGTTCTTCTTGTTGCGGAAGCCTCCACGGCGCTCACGGCGCTCACCTCCACCCGAGCGGCGCTCGCCGGTGTTGGTGAAGTTGGGGGCCAGGTCACGCTTGCCATAGACCTCACCGCGGCAGATCCAGACCTTGACTCCGATGAGTCCGACCTTGGTCAGGGCGGGAACCAGAGCATAGTCGATGTCGGCACGCAGAGTGTGCAGCGGCGTGCGGCCTTCCTTGAACATCTCATTGCGTGCCATCTCGGCTCCATTGAGACGTCCCGAGACCAGGACCTTGATGCCCTCGGCACCCATGCGCATGGTCGATGCGACAGCCATCTTGACGGCGCGGCGGTAGGCAATCTTGCCCTCAATCTGACGTGCGATGTTGGTAGCCACAATCTGTGCGTCGAGCTCAGGGCGCTTGACCTCATAGATGTTGATCTGAACGTCCTTGTCGGTGAGCTTCTTGAGCTCCTCCTTGAGGATGTCGACCTCCTGTCCGCCCTTGCCGATGATCAGGCCCGGACGTGCAGTGCAGATGGTGATGGTCACGAGCTTGAGCGTGCGCTCGATGACGATGCGCGATACGCTAGCCTTGGCCAGACGAACGTTAAGATACTTGCGGATTTTCGAGTCCTCGAGCAGCGTGTCACCATAGTTGCTGCCGCCGAACCAGTTGGAGTCCCAACCGCGGATGATTCCCAGGCGGTTGCTAATCGGATTTACTTTCTGTCCCATGCTATCTTAATCGTTTTCATTGTTAATAGTGTCGACGAACAACGTCACGTGGTTCGAACGTTTGCGAATTCTGTAGCCACGTCCCTGGGGAGCCGGACGCAGTCGCTTGAGCATCGGCGCACAGTCGACGGTGATGGCCTTGATATAGAGCTGGCCGCTCTCGGCCTTGGTCTCGTTCTTCTGTTCCCAGTTAGAGATGGCCGACTTGAGCACTTTCTCGACATCGGCAGCAGCGGCCTTGTTCGAGAAATGCAGCAGACCCAGTGCCTTGAAGACCTCTACGCCGCGCACCATGTCGGCCACGAGGCGCATCTTACGGGGCGAGCTGGGGATGTTGCGCAGCTTAGCGCAGCACACTTCCTTGCGTGCTTGTTTGTGCGCTTCGGCAGACAGTTTCTTTCTTTTTCCCATGTTGTATTTAATTCTTCTTTTGTCAGTAAACTAATGATACCCCCGGGCCCATTACTTGTTGTTGCCGCTGTGACCACGGAAGGTGCGCGTCGGGGCGAACTCGCCCAGCTTGTGACCGACCATGTTCTCGGTGACGTAGACGGGGATGAACTTGTTACCATTGTGAACAGCGAAGGTGTGACCGACAAAGTCGGGCGAGATCATCGAAGCGCGCGACCAGGTCTTGATCACCGACTTCTTACCGCTCTCATTCATGGCGTCGACCTTCTTCTCAAGCTTCACGCTGATGTATGGGCCTTTTTTTAATGAACGACTCATAGTTAGTTCTGTGCTTTAATCAAATTACTTCTTTCTTCTCTCAATGATGTACTTCGAAGACTGCTTCTTGGGTGCGCGTGTCTTCAAGCCCTTGGCATAGAGTCCAGTGCGCGAACGAGGATGTCCACCACTCTGGCGTCCCTCGCCACCACCCATGGGATGGTCGTGCGGGTTCATCACCACACCACGGTTGTGCGGGCGGCGTCCCAGCCAGCGCGAGCGTCCAGCCTTTCCAGACTGCTCGAGGGCGTGGTCGCTGTTGCCTACGACACCGACAGTGGCGCGGCAAGCCGAGAGAATCTTGCGAGTCTCACCCGAAGGTAATTTGACAATGCAGTAGGCACCCTCACGCGAGGTGAGCTGTGCGAACGTGCCAGCACTACGAGCCATTGCGGCACCCTGTCCAGGGCGCAGCTCGATGTTGTGAATTAAAGTACCGACAGGGATGTTACTGAGTGGAAGCGCGTTTCCCACTTCGGGGGCTACGTTCTCACCGCTTTCAACTGTAGAGCCAACCTGCAAGCCGTTGGGTGCAATGATGTAAGCTTTATAGCCATCTGCGTAGTACAGGAGCGCGATGCGAGCCGAGCGGTTCGGGTCGTACTCGATGCTCTTGACGCGAGCTGGCACACCGTCCTTGTTTCTCTTAAAGTCGATGAAGCGATACTTGCGCTTGTGGCCGCCACCGATGTAACGCATGGTCATGTGACCCTCGTTGTTGCGGCCGCCGGTGCGACGCATTCCGACGGTAAGAGACTTCTCTGGTACACGGGCAGTGATTTCCTCAAATGTACCAATAATCTTGTGTCTTTGCCCCGGTGTTGTGGGCTTCAATTTTCTTACTGCCATTTTAGTTTATTAAAGATTGCTATAGAAATCAATAGTTTGGCCCTCAGCAATGGTCACCACAGCCTTCTTGAAAGCCGCGACCTTGCCGCGCAGCAGTCCACTCTTGGTGTAGCGCTGCTTCTTCTTGCCGTCATAGTTCATAGTGCTCACGCCGGTGACCTTGACATCATAGAGCTCCTCGATGGCCATGACGATCTGGTGCTTGTTGGCGTCCGGAGAGACCTTGAAGGTAAATCGGTTACCCTTCTCGCTGATGGCGTTGGCCTTTTCGGTCACAACGGGAATAATCTTAATTGCCATAGTTCTAGTTCCTCCTTATTTAGTTTAAATTATTAAGCACATCAACGCTGCTCTCGGTAACAACCATCATCTTGTTATCCAGAACTCGATAAGTGTTGATATCGCTAGCAGTCACGATTTTTGCCTCGGGCAAATTTCGAGCCGACAAAAATACGTTAATATTTTGACCTGGTAAAACGAGCAGGATTTTCTGGCCGTCTAATTTAAGATTTTTAACAATATTTACAAAATCTTTGGTCTTAGGGGTGTCCAGATTGAAATCCTCGACCACCATGATCTGGTTGTTCTGAGCCTTGAAGGTGAGTGCCGAGCGGCGAGCCAGGTGCTTAACCTTCTTGTTCAACTTGAAGCTGTAGTTGCGGGGACGAGGTCCGAAGACGCGTCCACCACCGACCAGCAGGGGCGAGTTGATGTCGCCGTGACGAGCGCCGCCGCCACCCTTCTGGCGACCGAGCTTCTTGGTCGAGCCCGAAACTTCACTTCTCTCTTTTGCCTTGTGCGTGCCCTGGCGCTGGTTGGCCAGATACTGCTTGACGGCGAGGTACACAGCGTGCTCGCTGGGATTCTCGATGGCGAAGACCTCGTCATTGAGTGTCACCTTGCGGCCGGTGTCCTGTCCTTGGATGTTGTATACTGCGAGTTCCATTACTTCTCAATTAAAACGATTGAACCTTTGCTGCCCGGAATTGAGCCTTTAACCATGAGGAGGTTATTCTCGGGCAATACTTTGATCACTTGAAGATTTTGCACGGTGCAGCGCTTGTTGCCCATCTGTCCGGCCATGCGCATGCCCTTGAAGACCTTTGCGGGATAGGAGCAGGCACCGATTGAACCTGGTGCGCGGAAGCGGTTGTGCTGACCGTGAGTGCGCTGTCCCACGCCGCCGAAACCGTGACGCTTGACCACACCCTGGAAGCCTTTACCCTTGCTCACGCCAGCGACGTCGACAAAGTCGGCATCATTGAAGAACTCAACGGTGATGGTCTCACCAGCCTTGTGCTCACCTTCAAAACCTTTGAACTCGGCCAAGTATCTTTGTGGCTTGACTCCGGCCTTCTTAAAGTGACCAGCCTCGGGCTTGGTGGTGTGCTTGTCCTTCTTCTCGACGAAGCCGATCTGAAGAGCCTCATAACCATCAGTCTCAACGGTCTTGACCTGAGTAACGACACAAGGACCTACTTCGATAACAGTGCACGGCACGTTCTTGCCGTCGGCACTGAAAACGGATGTCATTCCGATTTTCTTTCCAATTAATCCTGGCATTTCTCTTTACTTTGAATTGTTGGATACACGTTAGTTGTTTGTAATTCTCTCTGTTGAATCGTTCTCGACTTGTGCCGGTGTACTAGACCTTGATCTCGACCTCGACACCACTGGGCAACTCAAGCTTCATCAGTGCGTCGACAGTCTTGGCAGTGCTGCTATAGATGTCGATGAGGCGCTTGTAGGCCGACAGCTGGAATTGCTCACGAGACTTCTTGTTCACAAAAGTCGAACGGTTCACGGTGAAGATACGCTTGTGCGTGGGCAGGGGGATGGGACCGCTCACCACAGCACCAGTAGCCTTCACTGTCCTGACGATCTTCTCGGCCGACTTGTCGACCAGGTTGTGATCGTAGGATTTCAGTTTAATTCTAATTTTTTGGCTCATATTGTTAATTGTAAAACTTTATTTCAATAAGTCAACTCGTCCCATGTTCTCGGCCAGCACCTTCTCGGCGATGGGCCGTGCCACCTCGGCATAGTGCGAGAACGACATCGTGCTTGTCGCGCGTCCAGAGGTAATGGTGCGCAGCGCGGTAACATATCCGAACATCTCGGCCAACGGCGCCTTCGCCTTGACGATGCGCGCCCCGCTGCGGCTGCTCTCCATGCCCTCGACCTGTCCGCGGCGCTTGTTCAGGTCGCCGATGACATCGCCCATATTCTCCTCGGGTGTGACCACCTCGACTTTCATGATGGGCTCGAGCAGCACCGGCTTGGCCTTGACGCAGGCATTGCGGAAGGCCTGCATGGCACACAGCTCGAACGAGAGCTGGTCGCTGTCCACCGGGTGGAACGAGCCATCAAGCACCGTCACCTTGAGTTGCTCGACAGGATAGCCGGCAAGCACGCCGCTGCGCATAGCATTCTGGAAGCCCTTCTGGATGGCCGGGATATACTCCTTGGGGATGTCACCGCCCTTGACCTCGTCGATGAACTGCAGCGAGCCCTCGAAGTCCGGGTCAACCGGCTCGACGCGGCAGATGATGTCGGCAAACTTGCCTCGACCGCCGGTCTGCTTCTTGAACACCTCGCGCAACTCCACCGCCTGGCTGATGGTCTCCTTGTAGGACACCTGGGGACGGCCCTGGTTGCACTCGACCTTGAACTCGCGACGCAAGCGGTCGATGATGATGTCCAGGTGCAGCTCACCCATGCCACGGATGATGGTCTGACCGGTCTCCTCGTTGCTCTCGACCTGGAATGTCGGGTCTTCCTCGGCGAGCTTCTGCAAGCCCACGCCCAGGCGGTCCAGATCCTTCTGCGTCTTGGGCTCAACGGCAATTCCCAACACTGGGTCAGGAAAGTCCATGGCCTCGAGCACGATGGGGTGCTTCTCGTCGCACAGGGTGTCGCCCGTGCGCACATCCTTGAAACCGACTCCGGCACCGATGTCACCGCAACCAATCACCTCCATCGGGTTCTGATGGTTGCTGTGCATCTGGAACAGACGCGAGATGCGCTCCTTCTTGCCCGAGCGACTGTTGAACACATAACTGCCTGCGGCAATTTGGCCAGAGTAGACGCGGAAGAACACCAGCCGTCCCACGTAGGGGTCGGTGGCAATCTTGAACACCAGGGCGCACATTGGCTCCTCGACCATCGGTCGGCGACGCTCCACCTTATCGGGGTCGTCGAGCGCATGACCGGTTACCTCGGCTGCGTCCATGGGACTGGGTAGATAGGCGCACACTGCGTCAAGCAGTGGCTGCACGCCCTTATTCTTGAATGAGCTGCCGCACAGCATGGGCACGATGTCCATCTTGAGCGTGGCATTGCGCAACGCGCGCTTGATCTCGTCCTCGGTGATGGTGTCAGGGTCGTCGAAGTACTTGGCCATGAGCTCGTCATCGTGCTCGGCGACCATCTCCAGCATCTTGTCGCGGTATTCCTGGGCTTCGTCAACCATCTCGGCGGGGATGTCCTCGACCGAGTACTCGGCACCCATAGTCTCGTCGTGCCAGTAGAGAGCCTTCATGGCGATCAGGTCTACCACGCCCTTGAAGTTCTCCTCGGCCCCAATGGGCAGATTGACGGGGCACGGGTTGGCCCCGAGGATGGTCTGCATCTGCCGGGCCACCTCAAAGAAATTGGCACCCGAGCGGTCCATCTTGTTGACGTATGCGATGCGGGGCACGCTGTACTTGTCGGCCTGCCGCCACACCGTCTCGCTCTGTGGCTCCACTCCGCCCACTGCGCAGAACGTGGCGATGGCCCCGTCCAGCACTCGCAGCGAGCGCTCAACCTCGACGGTAAAGTCGACGTGCCCCGGAGTGTCAATCAAGTTGATCTTGTACTTCTCGCCCCTATAGTTCCACATGGCAGTGGTAGCAGCCGAGGTGATGGTAATGCCTCGCTCCTGCTCCTGCTCCATCCAGTCCATAGTGGCCGCGCCGTCATGCACCTCACCGATCTTATGGGTCAGTCCGGTGTAGTACAGAATGCGCTCAGAAGTGGTGGTCTTACCGGCGTCGATGTGAGCCATGATGCCGATGTTGCGCGTGTATTTCAGCTGTTGGTCAGTCATTGTGTCGCTTCAAGTCCTGCTTTTTTAGAATCTGAAGTGTGCGAACGCACGGTTAGCCTCGGCCATGCGGTGCATGTCCTCCTTGCGCTTGAATGCGCCACCTTGCTCGTTGTATGCGTCGATGATTTCAGCAGCCAGCTTGTCGGCCATGGTCTTGCCTCCACGCTTGCGTGCAAAGATGATCAGATTCTTCATGGACACCGACTCCTTGCGGTCGGGACGGATTTCGGTAGGAACCTGGAAGGTTGCGCCACCGATGCGGCGGCTCTTGACCTCGACTTGCGGAGTAACCTTCTCCAAAGCCTGCTTCCAGATCTCGAGCGGGGTCTTCTCCTCGCTGGCCATCTTCTTGCCCACAATCTCGAGGGCGCTGTAGAAGATACGGTACGATGTGTTCTTCTTACCATCGTACATGAGGTGATTCACGAACTTAGAAACTCGCACATCACCAAACTTAGGATCGGGCAGAATGATCCTTTTTTTGGGCTTAGCCTTTCTCATTTCAGTACAGAATATTTGCAGTTTTTGTCCGCTTGGTTGTCTTCGTCTTTGTTCTTCAACGGCCGCCTCTGCAGCCATTTACTCAACCGTCTAAAACCTCACCAATAAATCAAAAACTAAGTTGTTGTTTGTTGTTTTTTAGTAAGCTAGAAAAGTCCGTCACAAGGGTTGTGGATTACTTCTTAGAAGCCTTGGGACGCTTTGCGCCATACTTGCTGCGGCGCTGAGTGCGGCCAGCGACACCTGCTGTGTCGAGCGTGCCGCGCACGATGTGGTAGCGCACACCGGGGAGGTCCTTGACACGTCCGCCGCGCACCATCACGATGCTGTGCTCCTGCAGGTTGTGCCCCTCGCCGGGAATGTAGCTGTTGACTTCCTTACCGTTGGTCAGGCGCACACGTGCGACCTTACGCATAGCCGAGTTAGGCTTCTTGGGAGTGGTCGTGTAGACACGGACACACACGCCGCGGCGCTGCGGACAAGCGTCCAGAGCGGGCGACTTGCTGGTTGACTCCAGCGATGTACGGCCTTTTCTTACTAATTGCTGAATTGTAGGCATCTTAGTTGTTTGTTACTTTAGTTTTTAATTGTGAATAAAATTGGTGCTCAGTTGGCCGCCACAGCAAGTTATCACTCGCCGAATCAATCGATTAGCGAACGACAACACTGTTTAGGCCCTCAAAAAGCGATGCAAAGGTACACACTAATTGTCTAACTGCCAAATGCTTCTTGCCAAAAAATGATATATAAAAGGTGCAGAGCGCTCCTCAAAAAGCTCTGCACCTGTGCTAACTACTACAGATTCAGCCAGTTCCGAATCCGAAAGTATTTTGCAAGATTTAAAACCTATAAGCATTTTTTAACAGGCAACCTTGCCTGTCTTTGTCGCTCAACACCAGCTGGTCGGCCGGCAAGGGCCACTCAATGTCCAGTGCAGGGTCGTTCCACGCCAGCGTGGCTTCGGCCTGAGGGGCATACAGATTATCGACTTTGTATTGGAACTGCGCCACATCGCTCAGCACGACAAAGCCGTGTGCAAAGCCCCGAGGGATGAACATCTGGCATCCATTGTCGGCACTGAGTTCGCACATCACATGCCGGCCGAATGTTGGACTTGCCGACCGCAGGTCGACGCACACATCCACCACCGTGCCCTGCGACACACGCACCAGTTTAGCCTGACTGCACTCGCCCTTCTGGTAGTGCAACCCGCGCAACACGCCGCGTGTGGAGAACGACTCGTTGTCCTGAATGAAATCAACGTGTCCGATGTGCTCATCGAACATGTCCTGGCGGAATGTCTCGCAGAAGTAACCACGCGCATCGCCGTAACGCTTGGGCCGAATGATCCACACTCCTTCAATCTCAGTCTGAATGAATTCCATATACCTTAATTAATATAGAGCTATTTATTTCGTTTGCAAAGTTAATGAATTTTGCCCAAACAGGTAGCAAAAACCTCAAAAAAACTGTGACACTGGCATTGGAAAAATTTTGCAATAGTCCATCCACAACCTTCACTCGCAGTCTATCGTTTTTTCTGCGGTGTAGAGCGAAAGTGCCTGTCGCAATTGTCGCTGCATCTCTCGCGCCACTCGGTCAGGCTTGAGCACACAGATGCCCGATCCGTAGCTCAGGAGCACAGAATAAAGCTCAAAATTGACCACCACCCGCAACTCGAAGATGCAACTTCCATCATCGGGGTTCTGCCTGACCAGCCGTTGCGAAGGGTGAATGGGCTTGGTGGTGATGTACATGCTCTGCTCACGGTTGGCCCAGAGACGTATGCGACGAGCCTGTGTGCGGATGTTCTTGCTCACTCCGACCACATCGTCAAAGAAGTGCTCGGGGTCAAAGTTGGGGTTGTCGCGATATTCCACACCCTCGAGCGGCTGGAAACCGGCCATGCGGTCAAGTGCCAGATTGTAGAGGCGCATGTCACTCACACGTGAGCAGAAGAGGAACCAGCGGTTGCGGAACTCCTTGAGCAGATGCGGGAACACATAGTATTCGCCCGGCTCTCTCGCCCCAAACGACTGGTACATGACACAGAGCGGCTGGCGGTGAGCGATGTGGGCATAGAGCGGGCTGAGCAGCCGCAACCCCTTGAGGTCAGGCACATGGTCAAACTGCACGACAGGCTTCGCCCCATGCCGCGTGAGCGACAACTTGTCCTGCAGACGGCTCACAACATCGGCCATCTCGGCAAACTGCTCAAAGTCGCGCAACTGGTCGAGCAGGTCGATGGCTTCTTGCAACACCTCGGTGTCGTTGGGCGACATGGGCATGTTCATGATGCTGTAGTCCGGGTCGCTGTATCGGTAGTATCTGCGTCCATACACCTCGATTGGGGCGTTATATCCGAGCTTGTCGCTGCGCATGACCTGTATGTCGGCCTGGACGGTGCGTGTCGACACTCCGGCAATGCCCTCGGTGTCGAGCAGCGTGTCGGAGCAGGCTTGCACCAGGTCGTCAAGTGTCCAGCGCCGGTAGCGGTTGCGCAGGCAACGGTCGATGGTCTTGTAGCGAATCAACGCATTCTTGTTTGCTGGCATCTTTGATAAACAATGAATAATGAGAATGAGCTTGCCTTGATGGGAAGTTTGGCGCAAAGTTAGTGTTTTCTGCGCAATGTATCTGCGCAGAAAGAAAAAAGTTGATTTTTTTGGCGATTTTTTTGGCCGAATAATTTGTTACGCAGATTGATTGCGCAGTTGTGTGCTTACTTTGCACCCGCAATCCCAGCGGTTGAGGTTGCGCCAGCCGAGGCAAAACTGAACTGAACGCACCACCTTATTATGAACAAACAGACAAAGTAAAGACAATGGAGACTACAATCATCAACAACCGTCCGGTCAAGATATGGACCGACGAGGTCGAACAGTCGGCCATGGAACAGATCAGCAATCTGACCCGCCTGCCCTTCCTGTTCCATCACCTCGCCATCATGCCCGACGTCCACGCCGGCATGGGCATGCCCATCGGCGGTGTGCTGGCATGCCGCGACGCGGTGATTCCCAACGCCGTGGGAGTGGACATCGGCTGCGGCATGTGCGCCGTCAAGACCTCGTGGCACGTGGCCGACATCACGCCCGAGGTGTTGCGCAAGCAAGTGATGCGTGGCATCCGCAAGCGCATACCGCTGGGCATGTCCCACCACAAGGAGGCACAGAGCACCGAGTTCCTGCCTCAGGGGCACGACCTGGAGCGCACACCCATTGTGCTCAGCCGCCAGAAGGCCATCCTCAAGGAGGTGGGCACACTGGGTGGGGGCAACCACTTCATCGAGCTTCAGCGCGACCCCGAGGGCATGCTGTGGGTGATGATTCACAGTGGCTCGCGCAACCTGGGCAAGCTGGTGGGCGACCACTACAACAAGCTGGCCATACAGCTCAACGAGCGGTGGCACTCGGTAGTGACACCCGACATGCGTCTTGCATTCCTGCCACTGCGCACCAATGAGTTCAACGCCTACTGGGCCGAGATGCTCTATTGTGTGGACTTTGCCCTATGCAACCGGCGCCTGATGATGCAGCGCATCCAGGAAGTGCTGGCCGACAGTCTGCCGGGCATCGAGTTTGAACCGATGATCAACATTGCCCACAACTACGCCGCCTGGGAGCACCACTATGACTGCGACGTGATTGTGCACCGCAAGGGGGCCACCCTGGCGCGCGAGGGCGTGGTGGGCATCATCCCAGGTTCGCAGGGCACAGCCAGCTATATCGTCGAGGGGCTGGGCAACCCTGAGTCGTTCTGTTCATGCTCGCACGGCGCCGGGCGCGTGATGAGCCGCACCGCAGCCATCCGCGACCTAGACCTGCAGGCCGAGGTCGAGCGCCTGGACGCACTGGGTATCGTCCACGCCATCCGCTCGCAGAACGACATGCAGGAAGCCAGCGGAGCCTACAAGGACATTGACACCGTGATTGCCAACCAGGCCGACCTGGTGCGCCCACTGGTGCGCCTGCTGCCTGTGGCAGTCATCAAAGGATAAAGAGAAACACACGCTTGAGGACGGACCAAATCTGTCTTACTACACAATAGAAAGCAGCAAAGTTCGTTTAATAGACAGGTGCTTTCCGTCCTCTTTTTCTCACATGCTGCGGTAGCTCAGCCGGTAGAGCAATAGACTGTTTTGTGACGTCATTCCCCCATGGGGCCAAGCACCACATACTTCTCTCTGGTTAATCTATGGGTCGCAGGTTCGAGTCCTGCCCGCAGCGCATCTCGATGCTTCGATGCACACTGCGACGCTGCATCATCAATTTTTAACAAGGGTCCAAGGGTGGCTTACTTCTTTTGGATTGTGGTTTTCGACTAGCCACCCGATTACCCTTTTCTTCACACAAGAAATGGAAAACATTCAAGCACTCAACACAGTCGCGTTGCGCTATCAGGCCGTCTATCTGAACATCAGCCGCGATGACATCGACATGGCCTCGGGCATCACCGCCCCGGTGGCCGCCTTCACGGCCCGTCTGGCCGAGAACGGGTTCGGCGTGACCGAAGAGCTGCTGCACGCGCTGAACGCTGTGCCGGCAGACGTCCTGGCCGACATCACCCGCAAGATTAACGACACGATGGGAGTCGACCTGAACTGGGCGCCATTGGTCAAGGGCTGGAACGTGCCCACCGGCGAGACCAGATTTGACCACCTGGTCACCCTGATTGCCAACTTGCTGAAGCCCGGCATGGCCATCCGCGGCACCACCCTGCCCTGCGGCCACCTGATTCCTGATGGCACATTCCCGCTGGAGCGCTACAACGGCTGCCCCTTCTGCGGCACACCGTTCAAGACCACCGACTGGGTTTACAAGGGCCAGGGCAGCAAGCAGAAAGTGCTGCGCCTGTTCACACTCGCCGACATGGAGACAGTCTTCAGGGCACTGCTCGAGTCGGCCACGCCACTCGATGCCACCCAGAGAGAGTCGCTCCAGCAGCTGTTGCGCCTCATGCCCCTGCCCGAAGATGCCGACATCACCATGAAGGAGACCCTCATGCTGGTCGTCAGTCAGCTGGTGGAGCTGGGCCAGGACAGCCAGGCCGGCACGTTGCTGCACACGCCAACCGACGTGTTGCGACATCTGTGGTATGAGAAGACCGGTCAGCCCCAAATCATCGAGCCACGCACACTCATCGGCCACGCCCGCAAGCTCTACAGCCACCTGTGGGGTCCGCTGGACCGTGGTGTCGAGGCCAGCGAGGCCATGAAGCAGCGGCTGCGGCTGAAGTATGACCGCCGCACTTGCCGCCGCATCGCGCAGTGGCTCAATGCGCTGCCCATGCCGGTGCCACAAGCAGCCGAAGCGATGAATCCCAAGCGGGGCATGTGGGTGCGCATGATCCACGCCCTGCGCCTGGGCGAGTACTCGCGCCAGCCAGGCTATGAGCGCCTCGCGCATCTGCTCGACGTGTTCTACAAGCATGACTACAGCACATGGCAGGGACGTGTCGACAAGGCCCGCCGCGCCAACGATGCCAACACCACCCTGCACATGCTGCAGCAGCGGCCCGGCATGTTTGCCCGCTGCCTGTTTGCCACAATGCTGCGCTTCGGGGCCACGCCTGTGCTAGAAGCCTTCGATGCCGTGGCCGACCAGATGCCCGCCCGACTGCTGCTGTCGCTGGGCAACGCAGCACAAGACTACTTCGACCCCAAGCAGACACGCCTGGCGCGACCCATCACGGGGGGCACACGTGCCATCGAGCCCAATGCACTGCTGACACTCTACAACGACATCGAACGCGAGCTGATGGTGAATGCCGTGATAGACATCTTCCGCAAGTCAATGCGGCGACGCTATGCCGCACAGGCCACTCAGAGCCGCACCATCTATGTCGACACCCGGCTGCACGACATCCCTGTCAGTGTGGGCGACCGCAGCACCACCATCCAGGACACCTCATGTGCACTGATGGGCACCCGCTTTGCGGTCGAGGGCGACCAGGTACGGCTCTTCTTGCAGTGGGGCAAGGGACTTCACGCTCAGCATCTCGACATGGACTTGAGTTGCCATATCAGTCTGCCTAACCACGAGGTAGCAGAATGTGCCTACTACAACCTGACCTGCGTGGGTGCCAAACACTCAGGTGACATACAGTCAATCCCCGAGTTGGTGGGCACAGCCGAATATATCGAGCTGTCGCTGCCCGAGCTAGAGGCGGCAGATGCGGCCTATGTGACCTTTACTTGCAACGCCTACTCCAGCGGCTCGCTCTCGCCCAACCTAGTGGTCGGCTGGATGAGCTCAGAGCATCCGATGCAAGTGTCTGCAGAGACGGGCGTAGCCTATGACCCATCATGCGTGCAACACATGGTGCGCATCAGCGAGAGCAATCTGAGCAAGGGGCTGGTCTTCGGTGTGCTTGACGTCAAGCAGCGCGAGATTGTGTGGCTCGAGATGCCCTTCATGGGCCAGACACTGCGCTCGCTCAACATCAACACCGTCCAGGCCATGCTGCACCGTCTGCGCCAGAAAGTCACCATCGGCCAGCTGCTCACCCTCAAGGCCGAAGCACAATCGTTGACCATGGTTGACTCGCCCGAACTTGCCGACGAATCCTACACCCTCGAGTGGGCGCTCGACCCCGCCCAAGTCACCCGCCTCCTCACCATTTGATACAATCGGGGACGGTTCTGTTTTGTATCATTTTTGGTCAAAATGATACAAAACAGAACCGTCCCCGATTGTATCAGAACTTGTCAGCGCTTGCGCTTCTTGGAGGCTTTCTTGCCGGCCTTAGATGCCTTCTTTTCCGACTTGGAGGTGTTGGCCTGCTGCAGGCCCATCTGTATGTTCTTGATCAGTGCCTCGCTGGTATAGGTGGCTCCAGTGGCGACATCTGGCTTCAGCTTGAGTGCCTCGGCGACGGTGAGTCCCTCGTACTGGGCGAAGACCTTCTTGGTTGCCCGCTGCATGTAGGAGGGTCCCTCCTGGTTGGGCAGAGCCTCAATTTTGGTTATTCGACCGCCGGTGATAGTGATGTTGAGCGGTGTCGTTCCGTTGTAGCCAATCACCTTCTTAGCAATCTCGCCGGTATAGACCACCTTTGTAGCATTCTTGGTGGCGGCTTTCTTCCTGGCCTGCAACGGCATTGCAGCCGTCATAGCGATGGCAGCGACAGCCATCAGCGTCATGAATCTGGATGTTTTCATCTTGTTGCGTTAATTGATTTTGGAGGTGCAAAGTTACACATTTGATGGTTGGGAAAGAGCAAAGTTTAATGATAAAAAAACAAAAATTTGTGAAAATACTTTTACAATCGGGCAAATAGCCGTACCTTTGTTTGTTTGAAATGCAACAGAGCGTTTCAAAAGCATGACAGATGAAGGAATTTGAACAAGATATACAGGCTTGTGTCGAGGTGCTTCGGCGCGGCGGTCTGATTCTCTATCCGACTGACACGATATGGGGCATCGGCTGCGACGCGACCAATGCCGATGCCGTGCAACGTGTGTACGGCCTGAAGCACCGTAGCGACAACAAGGCTCTGATAGTGCTTCTGGACAGTGAGGAGCATCTGGACCACTATGTGGTGGATGTTCCAGAGATGGCCTATGAATTGATGAGCGTGGCAGTCAAGCCACTGACTCTGGTGTATGAGGGTGCTTTCAACCTCGCCCCCAACTTGCTGGGCGAAAACGACAGTGTTGGCATCCGCGTGACGCGCGAGGAATTCTCCCACCAGCTGTGCGCGCGTTTCGGCCGCCCGATAGTGTCAACCAGTGCAAATGTCAGTGGTGCCCCATCAGCTCGCACCTACAGCGAGATTAGCGAACAAATCAAGGACGGAGTTGACTATGTGGTCGGCTACCGCCAGAACGACCCAACCCCCCACACTGCCAGCAACATCATCTTGCTGCGCGGCGACGGCACCTTTAAAATCATCAGATAGCCGTGCTGAACGAAAACATACAGCGCACCAAGTATGTGTTGGGTGACCTGGTCACTTCCAGCTTGGCTTGGTTCTGCTACAACTGCATCCGTTATACGCTAGATCCCACCCACAGCGGTTTCTCGTCGATGGGAGCGTTTCTCAGCTCACATGTTGTGCTGATGGGGCAATTTCTGTTTCCCTTGCTGATGATGGTGGTCTACTATCTGTCGGGTTACTACAATGAGGTGTTCCGCAAGTCTCGTCTTCAGGAGGTGTTCACGACCTTTTGGAGCACCGGCATTGTGACACTGCTCATCTTCTTCCTTGCGCTAATCAACGACACCGCTCCCCGCCGCCGTGTCAACTATGAGATGATAGCCATGCTGTGGGGCA
This sequence comes from uncultured Bacteroidales bacterium, assembly GCA_902781045.1. GTDB lineage: Bacteria > Bacteroidota > Bacteroidia > Bacteroidales > Muribaculaceae > Sodaliphilus. Next base: position 29,490 of record CACZHT010000001.1, read on the forward strand.
CTCTGTTCGCAGCAGTCTATATTGTTCGATGCTTGTTCACGAGCCACACCTCGCACATGATCAAGTCTCGCCAGTGGAGTTTCAACACGCTCATCATCGGCCGCGGTTCCGCTGGTGTTGCGTTCGGCAAGAAACTTGACGCAATGCCCCAGTCGCTGGGCTATAACATACTGGGTTATGTGAGCATCCCCGGCGAGAACGATGTCAAGGACGTGGCATTGCCGTGCTATGACCTGTCGCACATCCGCCAGGCATGCAGTGAGCACCACATCGAGGAGCTCATCGTCGTTCCCACCCGCCAGAACCCAGACGCAGTTCTGGACACCGTCAACCAGCTGTTTGTGTTGAACTTGCCCATCAAGGTGACTCCTGACCGCTTCAATGTGATGTTGTCGCAGGTTCGCATCAGCGACATGGTGGGCGATCCGTTGGTCGACATCTCGGGCAGCAGCATGAGCGAGAGCGGCAAGAACATCAAGCGGGTGCTGGACATCATCTTGTCGGTGCTCGTGCTCATCCTGGTCTCCCCCCTACTGCTAGCCGTTGCCGTTGCCATCAAACTCGACTCGCATGGTCCAGTGTTCTACACCCAGGAACGCGTGGGTTATCACAATGTCCCCTTCAACATCATCAAATTCCGGTCGATGGTTCAAGATGCCGAGCAAGCCAACAGACCTCAGCTGACCAGTGACGAGGATCCTCGAGTGACGCGTGTGGGTCGCTTCTTGCGCAAATACCGCATCGACGAGCTGCCGCAGTTCTGGAACGTCATCAAGGGCGACATGTCGATAGTGGGTCCTCGCCCCGAGCGCCAGTTCTACATTGACCAGATAGTCAAGCGCGTGCCGTCATACGCACTGCTTCACCAGGTGCGTCCCGGCATCACGTCGATGGGCATGGTCAAGTATGGCTACGCCCAGAACGTCGACCAGATGGTTGAGCGCCTGAGCTACGACCTGCTCTATCTTGAGAACATGTCGCTCATCAACGACTTCAAGATTATGGTCTACACCATCAAGACCATTGTCACGGGCAAAGGGATGTAGGCTGATTTTAGACAATAGATTTTAGACGTTAGACGTTAGCTTTTAGACTTTAGACGTGGCGATAACTGACAACTAACAACTAACAACTGATAACTGAGAAGCGACGACCGATGACCATCAGCTGGATACAACGTGTGCATGAGTGGCGCAAGGACCACTTGAGCGAGCGCAACTTTGTCACGTTGCTCGCTCTGCTGGTGGGTGTCGCCGCCGGCCTTGCCGCCGTGTTGCTCAAGTGGCTGATTGACTTCATCGGGCATCTGGTCGAGAGCACAGTCAATGCCACGCATGGCAACTGGCAATATCTGGTTTTCCCTGCCATCGGCATCCTGTTGAGTGCGCTGTATGTGCGATATGTCGTGCGCGACAACATCTCCCATGGTGTGACGCGCGTGCTCTATGCCATCGCGCTCAAGAAGAGCCGTCTCAAGGTCAAAAACATGTATGCCTCGCTGGTGGCGTCATCAATGACCATCGGGTTCGGCGGTTCGGTAGGTGCCGAGGGGCCCATCGTGTTCACCGGTGCCGCCATCGGGTCCAATCTGGGCCAGCTGTTCCGTCTGTCTCCCCAGACCTTGATGTTGCTTGTGGGTTGCGGTGCGGCCGCCGGTATCGCCGGCATCTTCAAGGCCCCGATTGCCGGTGTGCTGTTCACCATCGAGGTGCTGATGCTCGACCTGACTGCGGCCCGCGCCATGCCATTGATTCTGGCCTCGGTGTGTGGTGCGACGGTGTCCTACGTGTTCACGGGGTACAATGTAGAGTTCTTCTTCTCGCAGAGCGAGCCATTCTATGCCAGTCGCATCCCCTTCGTTGTGCTGCTGGGTGTGTTCTGCGGTTTCATGTCGCTCTACTTCATCGGCACAGTGGGAGCCATGGAGGACATGTTCAAGCGCGTTTCCAGCCGGCGTGTGCGCTTTGTCATCGGAGCATTGACACTGAGTGTGCTCATCTTCTTGTTGCCCCCGCTCTATGGCGAGGGCTATGGTGCCATCACCCACTTGCTCAATGGCGAAGTGGCCGAGGTGTTTGACAACAGTCTGTTCTATGGCTACCGCCACACGGTGTGGTGCGTGTTGCTGTTTGTGTTCATGCTGGCCTCGACCAAGGGTCTGGCCACCGCGGCCACCAATGGTGCCGGCGGCGTGGGCGGCACGTTTGCCCCCTCGCTGTATGTGGGTTGCATGGCTGGTTTCTTCTTTGCCTACCTGTTCAACCAGACAGGCTTGGTCGATGCCTCGATGCCGTTGTCCATCAAGAACTTTGCCCTGATGGGCATGGCCGGTGTGATGGCGGGTGTGATGCACGCACCTCTGATGGCCATCTTCCTCACCGCCGAGATGACCGGCGGCTATGAATTGTTCCTGCCGCTGCTCATCGTGTCGGCCATCAGCTATGGCACCTCGCGGATGTTCACGCCCTACGGCATCTATGCCCGGCGCCTGGCCAAGCGCGGGCAGGTGCTCACGCACGAGAAAGACCAGAGCGTGCTCACCTTGTTGAGCATGTCCAGTGTCATCGAGACCGACTTTGCCTGTGTCAGTCCGGAGATGAGCCTCAAGCAGATGGTCAAGGTCATCGCCCAGAGCAATCGCAACCTGTTTCCGGTGACAGATGCCGCCGGTGTTCTTGTGGGCATTGTGCAGCTGGACGACATCCGCAACATCATGTTCCGTCCCGACCTGTACCATCGTCTCAAGGTCAATGAGTTCATGACCATCCCCTCGCACAAGGTGCTCACCGACACAGCCATGGAGCAAGTGATGAACACGTTTGAGGCCAGCGGAGCCTGGAACCTGCCCGTGGTCGATGCTGATGGCCGCTATGTTGGTTTTGTGTCCAAGTCCAAGATTTTCAACAGCTACCGTCAGGTGCTGCAACGACTGGACTTAATCAATTGAGAATTGCAAGAAATCCCAGATAATCAATGACTAAAGACGAACTGAAAATCGTGTTTTTCGGCACTCCCGACTTTGCTGTCGAGAGTTTGCGCCGCCTGGTCAATGGCCACTATAACATCGTGGGTGTAGTCACCATGCCCGACAAGCCCGCCGGCCGTGGCCACCACCTGCTTGAGAGCGATGTCAAGAAATATGCCGCCGAGCAAGGTCTGCGCCTGTTGCAGCCGGTCAATCTCAAGGACGAGACCTTTGTGAGCGACCTTCGCGGCTTGGGAGCCGACCTGTTCATCGTCATCGCGTTCAGGATGCTGCCGCGTGTGGTGTGGCAGATGCCGCGGCTGGGCACGTTCAACCTGCACGCTTCGCTGCTGCCCAAGTACCGTGGTGCTGCCCCCATCAACTGGGCCGTGATGAACGGTGACACCCGCACGGGTGTGACCACGTTCTTCCTCAAGCACGAGATAGACACTGGCGACATCATCCAGCAGCGCAGCATCGACATCGCCCGTGACGACAATGTCGAGACTGTGCATGACCGCCTGATGCTGTTGGGTGCCGACATGGTGCTGGAGACAGTGGATGCCATCATCGCCGGCACAGTCCATCCCATCCCGCAGGATCAGTTGCTCACAGCAGGCGAGCAGCCGACCCCCGCACCCAAGATATTCAAGGACACCTGCCGCATCGACTGGACTTGGCCCGCCGAGCGCATCTATAACCACATCCGTGGTCTCAGCCCCTATCCGGCCGCCTGGACAGTGCTCGCCGATGCAGATGGTCAACAATGGAGCCTCAAGCTCTTTGCCACCTCCCAACCGCTGCCGCTGCCCTGCCAGATGCAGCCTGGCGAGGTGATTGTCCGTCCCAAGCTGCTGGCTATTGCCGGCAGCGATGGACTCATCGAGGTCAAGTCGCTGCAGCCAGCCGGCAAGAAGCGGATGACCGCCGAGGAATTTGTGCGCGGTCTGCGCTACAACGGCGAGCTGAGGTGCAACTGACATGAGCTACAATTCTCTGACATTCATCCTCTCGCTTCCGGCCATCGTGCTGGGCTACCATGCCCTGCCCGCCCGATGGCGCAACGCCGCGTTGCTTGCAGTGAGCGCGGCGCTGTACATGCTATGGTGGCCGGCAGGCATCGTGGTGATGGCCTGGGTGACGCTGACCAGCTATGTGGGCATCGGCCGCATCGTCCGTGGGCGCGAGAGCTCACGGGGCGCAATGTGGCTCACCATAGCACTGACCGCGCTGCCCCTGCTGTGCTTCAAATATCTGTTGCCGCTCAACGATGCCATCACCGGCTGGCTCAACATCGACTGGTGGCTCAACCGCCACCGTTGGCTCATTCCCGTGGGTCTGTCGTTCTACACGCTTCAGGCCATTGCGCTGGTGGTGGATGTTCGCTCTGGGCGCATCCGCCCTGCTTCGTCGCTCATCAGTCATGCCGCTTTCATGAGCTTCTTTCCCGTCACCGCATCAGGCCCCATCGTTCGCGGCCAGGAGCTGCTTGTCCAGCTTGAGGAGCGCAAGTCGCGCTTCGACCCCGACTTGGCTTGGCAGGGTGTGCGCTGGCTCATTTGGGGCATGTTCATGAAGGTGGTCGTCGCCGAGTCTTTTGCCTTGTTTGTCCATGCCGTCGAGCAGCGCATCGACACCCAGAACGGCTTCACCCTGCTCCTGTCCACGCTGTGCTACACCATCCAGCTCTATGCCGACTTTGCCGGCTACTCTCTCATGGCCCTGGGCACCTCAGCCCTGCTGGGCATCAAGCTTCGCCACAACTTCTGGCATCCGCTGTTCAGCGTGGGCATCCGCGACTTCTGGCGGCGGTGGCACATCTCATTGAGCACATGGTTGCGCGACTACATTTACATCCCTCTGGGCGGCAGCCGCTGCACGCCGTGGCGCAGCCGGCTGAACGTGATGGCCACGTTTGTCTTCAGCGGCCTGTGGCATGGTGCCGGCATGGCCTACCTTTTGTGGGGAGCCATGCATGGGCTGTGGGTCGTGGTGGAGCGCCTGGTGCACTTCGACCGTTGGCCCCGGCACTGGATGGTGCGTGTACCACTGTGCCTGGCCACATTTGTGCTGGTAGCCATATTGTTTATGCTCTTCAGCCACGACGTGCCCACGACGCTGCACATCATCGGGCGGTTCTTCGGCCACTGGGACGGCCTGCGACTGACGGTGACACAATCGGTGAGCACAGTGTCTCGCGAGTGGACGATGGTGGCGGCTCTGGCACTGATGCTGAGCAAAGAAGCCCGTGACGAGTGGGCACCCACGCTGCTGTCGGGCCGGTTGGCTCAAATCTTGTTCTATGCGTGCGTTGTGCTGCTCACCCTGACTTTCGGTGTGTTTGACCGTGGCGGACAGTTTATCTACATGCATTTCTAACCCCTAGTCGACCATCATGAAGAAGTTCATCTACACGTTGTTAAGCCTGCTCATGCTGGTTGTCTTGGGCGACTGGGCCGTAGGCAGCTGGCTGCGGCACGCATTTGCTCACACCAGCCACGACGAGATTGGGCGGCTCAACTACATCAGCGACTCGGTCACTGCCGACATTGTCGTGCTGGGCTCGTCGCGTGCGTTGCACCACTATGTGCCCAGCATCATCACCGACTCAACAGGCCTGACCTGCTACAACTGCGGCTTTGAGAACGAGGGCATCGTGTTCCACTATGCTCTGCTGCGGCAGTTGCAGCAACGCTATCGTCCCCGTCTTGTCATCTACGAGCTGACCTACGACTACGACATCCAGTTCCTGACCTGGCGTCCAGCCAGCCTCAAGCACATCCATGCCATGGCAGGTCTCCAGTGCCGCGACTCCATCCTGGCCAGTGTCGACCCTTGGGAGCGTGTGAGCATGCTCTCGCACATTTACCCCTACAATTCACTGGCCTTTGCCATACAGGCAAGCCAAGCGCCCACTACCTACGACCGCCCAGAGGTCGACAACGGCTATATTCCTCAGTTCAAGCACATGGAGCTTGCGACCGACTGGCAGTTCCAGCCTCAGAAGCACAACGAGCAGGTCGACTCGCTCAAGCTGGGCTACCTGACCAAGCTCATTGCCGAGAACGCCGGACACCTGCTGATTGTGGTCTCGCCCCGCTACCTCTCGCCCGAGGACGACATCTACGGCCAGGTCGAGGAGCTGTGCCGCATGCACGGTGTGCCGTTCGTGTGCATGGTGAGCGACCCGGTCATCAGCCGCGACCCGTCGCTCTGGGAGGACGATGGTCACCTGAACCACACCGGCGCCCAAGCGTTCACACGCCAGCTGGTGCCACACATCAAGGAAATATTAACCCAAAATATCGAGAAATGAAGAAACTCATGATTGCGGCAGCCGCGTGCTGCCTGATGCTGAGCAGCTGTGGCGATGACGAGCCGCAGCGCATCAAGTATGAAAGCGTCGACCTAGGCTTGAGCGTTCGCTGGGCCACAACCAATGTCGGTGCGTTGACACCACAAGATCATGGACAACTCTTCGGCTGGGCCGACTCGACCGGTTCACACCGCAAGTTTGACAACATCAACATCTCCTATCGTGACAACGGCGACGGCACCGAGACAACCATGGTCAACTGGAACTCGGTCTACTTCGGTGGCAAGAATCCTCCATTGGACATCAGCGGCACAGCCTACGACATCGCCATCTATAACTGGAATGCCAACTGGCGCATGCCCACAATGGACGAGTGGAAAGAACTCGTCGACCGCTGCACCTGGACCACCGAAACCACCGCCAGTGGTGCCACCGTCTGGCGCGTGACCGGCCCTAACGGCAACAGCATCGTCCTGCCCATGACCGGCATCCGTGCCACCAGCAACAGCGAGGAGCAGCGCTCAAGCATCGGCTGCTACTGGACTTCTACCCTGTTGCCCATCGAAGACCAGGCCGCCCTGCGCTATGAGAGCGCAGTGCCATGTGCTGCCTGGTACGTCAAGTTCGACTCCGGCACGCACCCCACCCTCTCGACCGCCGTGCGCTGCACTGGCATGGCTGTGCGCCCTGTGGCCAGCAAGTAAACAGCCGACCAACAAACCACATGCAAAGCACGCGAATCCTCATTGCAAGGATTCGCGTGCTTTTGATTCTTCTAGTTTTAGAGTCGGATTTATTGCTTTTTCTGCTCCTTGGCCCAGCTGTCCTTGAGTCCGATGGTGCGGTTAAACACAAGTCGCTCGGGGGTGGAATCGGGGTCAACACAGAAGTAGCCGATGCGCTGGAACTGGAACTTGTCCTCGACCTTTGCCACCTGGGCCAGATAAGGCTCAATCTTGACATCATCCAGAACCTTGAGCGAGTCAGGATTGAGCAGGTCACGGAAGTCGCGCTCGGTCTCGGCACTGGGATTCTCGACGGCGAAGAGGCGGTCATAGAGCCGCACCTCGGCACTGAGACAGTGGCGGGCACTGACCCAATGCAATGTGCCCTTGACCTTGCGGTTGGCACCGGGCATGCCACTCAGGGTGTCGGGGTCGTAGGTACACTGAATCTCGGTGATGTTGCCATCGGCATCCTTTGTGCAGCCGGTGCACAAGACGATGTAGGCTCCCTTGAGGCGCACCTCCTTGCCCGGAGTGAGGCGGAAAAACTTCTTCGGGGCATCCTCCATGAAGTCCTCGCGCTCGATATAGAGCTCTCGGCTGAAGGGCATCTGGTGACGCCCGGCCTCCTCCTGCTCGGGATTGTTGTCCATCTCCATCATCTCGGTCTTGTCCTCGGGATAATTGGTGATGACCAGCTTGACAGGATTGATGACTGCACTGACGCGGTTGGCGTGCTTGTTCAGGTCTTCGCGTATGTTGTGCTCAAGCAGACTGATGTCGTTCAGCGCCTCATACTTGGTGTAACCAATGTCATCGACAAAGTTCTTGATTGCCTGTGGTGTGTATCCACGTCGGCGCAGTCCGCACAGTGTGGGCATGCGCGGGTCGTCCCATCCGGCCACCAGTCCCTCCTTGACCAGCTGCAGCAGCTTGCGCTTGCTCATCAGCGTGTAGGTGAGGTTGAGGCGGTTGAACTCAATCTGCCGGGGGCAGTACTCGTCGACGGTGTCGCCGGCCAGCTCACGCACAAAGTACTCATATAGCGGGCGGTGAGGCACAAACTCCAGTGTGCAGATTGAGTGCGTGACACCCTCAAAGTAGTCGCTCTGCCCGTGTGCAAAGTCATACATGGGATATACCTTCCACTTGTCGCCAGTGCGCCAGTGCGGTGTCTTGATGATGCGATAGATGATGGGGTCGCGGAAGTGCATATTGCTGTTGGCCATGTCAATCTTTGCCCTCAACACGCGAGTGCCCTCGTCAAACTCGCCGGCATTCATGCGCTGGAACAAGTCGAGGTTCTCCTCGACCGAACGGTTGCGGTAGGGGCTCTCGGTGCCAGGCTGCGTGGGGGTGCCCTTCTGCTGCGCAATCTGCTCGCTGGTCTGGTCGTCAACATATGCCTTGCCTTCCTTAATCAGACGGATAGCAAAGTCATAGAGCTTCTGAAAATAGTCGCTGGCATAGTACAGACGGTCGCCCCAGTCGTAGCCCAGCCAATGGATGTCGCGCATGATGGCCTGCTCATATTCGGTATCTTCCTTCTGAGGATTAGTATCATCAAAACGCAGATTGCAGGTGCCACCCATCTTCTCGGCCACGCCGAAGTCCATGCAGATGGCCTTGGCATGCCCGATGTGCAGATAGCCGTTGGGCTCAGGCGGGAAACGAGTGTTCAATCTTCCGCCATTCTTGCCTGCCTTGAGGTCATCAGCCACCAGCTGCTCCACGAAGTTGAGCACCTGCTTCTCCTCGTTGGGAGTGTTATTCTGTAGTTCTTCCATAACAACGTTTAGGTTTTGTGATTGCAAAATTTTCAAACTGCAAAATTACGAAAAATCTTTGTACTCTCTGCAATTGAGAGGTGAGTTTTCTTTTTTTTGCCATTTTTTCTTGGCCATTGCGACCAGAAGTGCTAACTTTGCGGTTTCGAGAGAGTCATACTGCATCTATTATATTAATACTCAATTCAACCAAGTGGACAATCGTAAACTCATCGATAAAGTGGCTAGAAAGCTGGGACGCGACAAGGCCGATGTGGCCAAACTCCTGGACGCTTTCACCAGCATCGTAGCCACACGCTGCAGCGAGCTTGACACCATCGCCATTCCTGGCTTTGGGAGCTTTGAGCCACGCAAGCGCAACGAGCGCATACAGTATAACCCCAGCAACGGCAAGCGCACACTCATGCCGCCTCGCGTCACGCTGACCTTCAAGGTGAGCAATGTGCTCAAGAACAAACTCAAACAGAAGTAGCCCCAACGATGAACAACAAGATAACCTTTCCTGAACTAGTGCGACTGGTGGCCGAAGCCACAAGCACCACCGGGCGCATGAGCGAGCTCTTCCTGAAAGAGCTGTTCGCCACGGTGTCGCAGGCACTCATCGACGGGCAAAACGTGACCATCAAGAACTTGGGCACCTTTGAGCTGGCACAGACGCCGGCACGACAGGTGGTCAATGTGCAGGACGGCGAGCAGATGGATGTGCCGGCCCATAGCCGCCTGGTCTTCACTCCCGACAAGGCACTGGCCGAAGCCGTCAACCAGCCCTTTGCTGCCTTCAAGCCCATCGTGCTGAGCGATGACATGACCGACGAGATGCTGCAAGCCATTGACCAGGACATGCTGGCGGCAGTCGCCTCCCAGCCGCCCGCCACAGCCGCCGAGGCACAACCCGCCACAGCCGCCGAGACCCAACCCGCCACAGCCGCCGAGACCCAGCCCGCCATCGCCCCACTGATGCCACCACCACTGGCGCAGACACCCGAGCCCGACACACCCGTCGATGAGCCGGCATCCGAGCCCGAGCCAGAACGTGAGACACCTCCAGAACCCACTGCCGAGGTCACACATGCCGCCGAGGCCATGCCGGACAACAAAATCAATCAAGAGCCAGAACCTGTCATGAACCAAGAGCCTCAAGCAACAGAGCGTACCGTTGACTACTATCTGAAATCTGAATACGAGAGAGAGAAACGCGAAATCGCGCACCGCGCGTTCCTCAAGGGCCTGGCCACCGGTGTCCTGGCGACACTGGCCCTGGCAGCCATCATCTGGGGTGCATGGAGCAGCGGCCGCAACTCGGTCCTGACCGACCTGCAGCCCGCCGTCCAGGCCGACACCATCGCCGAGCCAGCCGCTGTGCGACAGTCCCATCAGGCAACGACCGACGCTGCTGCCCCCCCGCAAACAACCGCCCCCCGGCAGACCACCGACACCCCAGTGGTGACCGACACCTGCACCGCCACGATGTATCTGAGCAAGATGTCGACCAAGCATTATGGCAAGCCCGACTTCTGGATTTACATCTATGAGGAGAACCGCGACAAGATTGCCGACCCCAACAACGTCACTCCTGGCACAGTGGTGGTCGTCCCCCCAGCATCGAAGTACGGCATCGACCCTCAAGACAAGTCCAGCATCGACCGCGCCCGCCGCCGCACCTACGAGCTGCTCTCCGGCAAGTAGCCCCCCTCTCTATATGTTCAGTTCCCCATTTAGGCGGGGCCTAAGTGGGGAACTAGATAGATACCTAAATGGGTAACTGTTTACCGATTTTGCTGCCGGCAGTTCCCCCTCTAGAGGGGGAACTGCCCGGTCAAACTTGCATTGTGCATTGTTCGCTGTTTGCTGTTTCCTATTCGCTGTTCGCTGTTTGCTGCCCGACTTTTGGGGCGTTGAGCAGGGCCATGTAGTGGTCGTAGGGGATGAAGCGGGCGCCCATCGAGCGCAGGTGGGGCGTCTCGAGCTGGCAGTCAATCATCTTCCAGCACAGGTCCTGCAGGTGATAAGCCAGACCGATGAGGGCGAGCTTGCTGGCGTTGGGCACGAGCGAGAACATGCTCTCGCCCATGAAACAGCGGTTGACGGTCACGCCATAGAGCCCGCCCACGAGGCGCTGCTCGCTGTCCCACACCTCGACGCTGGCCGCATAGCCACGGCGGTGCAGCTCGGTGTAGGCCTCGATGATGTCGTCGCCCAGCCAGGCGCCGTCCTCGTTGATGCGGTCCTGTGCCAGCGAGCAGCCGTGGATGACACCGTCGAAGTCCTCGTTGACCGACACGCGGTAGAGTTGCTTGCCGATGAGCGAGCGCATCGAGTGCGAGACATGAATCTCGGCGGGGAAGATGACAAAGCGCTGCATGGGACAGTACCAATGCGGCTCGCGACTGGTGAAGGAGAACCAGGGGAAGATGCCGTGGTGATAGGCCAGCAGCAGCCGCTCGGGGCTGAGGTCGCCGCCGATGCAGAGCAGGCCGTCAGGCTCGCCCAGGTGCGGGTCAGGAAATATCAGTTCTTCTTTAGGGATGCTAAACACCATGGTCAATCGTCATGAAAGTCTACTTGCCCAGAACAATGTTGACCACTCGGTTGACATCATTGGCATCGACATTGTCGTTCTCGTCAACATCGCCAGGCAGATAGCAGAACACGGCACACCACACCGTGGCCCCATTAGCCGCTGTGGCAGTGATGATAGCGATGCCGACGCGGTGTGCCGTCACCTGGCCGGCGGTGTCCACACTGGCGATGGTATCGTCGCTTGAGCTCCAGGTCAGGTCTCCTGCCCCCGGGGTGGTAACGACCAACTGATGCGACTGGCCGAGGCTGAGTCTGAACGCCTTCTCGCTCATTTCGATGGTCTCGGGCAGGACAAGCGGCTCGGGCACAGTGACGGTGCAGCTGGCCGTCAGGCCGCTGCCGTCGGTGGTGGCGGCGGTGACGGTGGCTGTGCCGGGAGCGACAGCGGTCACCAGGCCATTGGCATCGACAGTGGCCACAGCGGGGTCACTGCTGCTCCAAGTCACTGTCGTGACAGTGGCATCCTCGGGCAGGACGGTGGCAGTCAGTTGCAGGGTCTCGCCCTGGGGCAGCTCGACTGCGGTCTCGCTCAATGTCACCGAGGTGGCAGGCACCGTGGGGGTCTGCCCGGGCAGACGCACGGTGTAGATGCTCGTGCCACAGGCCTGAATCAGCTCGCCCGCACTGTAGTAGTAGAGCCAAGCGAAGTACTTGAAGTCGTCCATCACATTATAGCAGTCAAACTGCAGGACCTTGGTCTCGCCCGGAGCCAGCTGCAACGACTGCGACTGCGTCTGGATGCTTGTGCTGTCATTGTTGCCGCTGGTCACGCGGTAGCAGCGGAAGGAGAAGTCCTCGTCGTAGGCCGTCGTGCCGGTGTTGGTCACGGTGGCCTCGAGGCCGAAGTGGTCGCTGGTGATGATGCGACCTTCCTCGTCGGTGACGTTCAGCACTCGGGCCGTCACCTCGAGCTGTGCCGACGCCATGTCGGTGATGTTCAGGTATTGTGTGGCCAGCACCGGACTGCCGGTGTCGCTGAGCGAGAACGTGATTTTCTTGCGGCTGGCCGCAGTGGGCACAAAGCGGAACACCACATCGCCCGCCTCGCCGGGCAGCATGTCGGCCATGCCGGCCGAGGTGAACTCATCGTCAACAAACATATACACCAGGTCGCCTCGTGTGATGCCCTTGTTGGTCAGGTTCAGCGTCACGTTCACCGCCTTGTTGGGGTGGCGCGTGCCGTCGAACGTGGCACTGTTGAACGTGTACTTGGGTGTGCCGGCCGTGCCATGCCCCACGATGGTGCAGCGCGTGGCCGAGTTGATGGTCACCTCGATGTAGTTCACGTCCGACCCGGCGCATGGCACCCAGTTGCCGCTGTTGCGCACGGCGCAGATGGGCACGATGCGATAGGTGCCGCTGGTCAGGTTGGCCCCGAAATTCAGCGTGCGCGAGTTGGTAGAGATGTAGCTGCCGGCGGCCAGGTTATTGGTATAGCTGCTGTAGAGTTTAGTCACCAGGTTGCCGTCGGCGTCATAGAATCCCCACCCCAGGTCGAAGCTTCCTGTCGCGCTGGTGTAGTTATAGTAGCGTCCCGACACCGTCACCGAGAATGTGCCGCTGGCCGAGCCGCGGCTCGAGTAGGTGTAGGATGTGGTCATATCACGATAGGTGAGTATCTGCTCATTGGTGCCATCGGTGCCTGGCTCCAGGCCGATGCCCATGCCCTGCCCCATGATGTAGCCGTAGGCCCCGGCCACACTGCCGATGCCCTGGCTGCTGGGGTTGAGCACATTGAGCAGAAAGTAGCCGTCGCTCTGACTGCCCCAGCCCCAGTTGATGTGGAACATGCCGTTGCCGTCATATCCGTCGCACACAAAGGCGTGTCCGCCACTGACCTTGTTGCCACCGTAGGCTACTGGCCGACCCGCGGCAAGCTCGTCATAGAGCATCTGCTCCCACTGCTCGGTGCTGTAGCCCTCGCGGCCCAGGTAGCGCGCGCTGGGCTTGTAGCCGAAGTAGGTGGCCATCGCGGCAGGAATGCGTGACGTCTGCGAGCCGGAGCTCGAAGCCAGGAAGTTCATCCTGACCGACTGCGCACAGTATTTCATCAGCGACGCCACGGCCTCAGCCGAGGTGCTGGTAGTGTCGTCGGTGTAGTAGATGTCCTTCATTGCATCCCAGTCGAAGTCCACCGGTTCAAGCGCGGGCATATAGATGGAGTTGGTCGTAGTCGTGTACTCGGGGACGGTGGCCGTGGGGCGGGCAGGATGGCGGTGGGTGTACATAATCTGGGCCATCGCCGTGGCCACGCACCCAGTCGAGGCATGCTTGCCGCTGACGTAGGGCAACAGGATGTTGTAGGGCGTGCCCTGGTTCCACCGCGCCGGCACCAGCGGGTCGATGGCCGGTTGACCGGCCAGGTGTCGCGGCACGTCGGCTACTGGCTCCTGCTCCAGAGCGACAATCTGCGCGGCATAGCCGTCCAGCCAGTATTGCAAAGCCTCGGGCAGGTCGCCCTGGAGCGTGCCATGGTCGCTGTAGGCCAGCACGGGCGGCACGCGGTCGTCGCCGGCCACGATGACATATCCCTGGCCGTCGCTGGCGCTGAGCGTATAGTAGGCGGCGTGCGCCGAACCGGGCGCACGATGGGCGGCAGAGGACGCTGCTTGCCACGACTTGCCCGGCAGCACATGAGCGGCGATTTGTTGAGCTTGCTGCAAACCGATGGGGCCGGCCAAGGTTGTCAGGCTTGCCATGAGGCCAGCAAACAGGAGAGTGATGCGAAAAAGGCTTGATTTGTTTTGCATAATTAGTAGTGTAATAGTTTATAGCCCACAAAGATACAACTTTTCGGCTACTTTATTCGTTAATTTATCAAAAAAATCAACGAATTTGTGCGATTATTAATGCTGATTGATTACTTTTGCAGCCTCATGAAGCGTTGCGAGCCACATATCCTCCCCACACGTCGCCAGCAGTGGTTGGCGTGGGTGATGTTGGCTGTCTATGTGCCCATGGTGTTGCTCTCGGCGATTCATGTCCACTCGCTACACGAGTATTCCGAGCTGGTCGACTGCACCTTGTGCGAGACATCGGTTCACCATCAGGGCCACATCACCGCCAGTGCCCAGCACCACGGTGAGTGCCTCTCGTGCCGCTTTCTGTCCACACAACTGGTCGTTCCTGATGATGATTGTCGCAGTGTTGACAATCAGTGCATCTGCAAGTTAGAGTTTTCACGAGCCACCGAGCCGGTATCCCGGACGGTGGTTTGCCCCACGTTGCGTGGGCCGCCCGCCATTCTGTGACTTTTTTGCTTTACTTAGATGCACTAGAGCCTCTAGATTTTCTAGAGATTCTAGGGATTCTAGACACACATTTTCATCAACCAAACAATCTCACAGAATGAAATCATACTTTTCGATTCTGCTGCTGGCGTGCGCAGGCACGATGGCGGCACAAGACGTGGTTGAGCTTGACTCAACCGACGTGTTCTTTCGCCACATAGAACTCAAACAAGTGGTGGTCACCGGTCCGACCGGTGCGGTCAAGATGGAAGACATGTCGATGCCGGCGGCGGTCATCGACCGTAACGCCCTGCGCATGGCCGCGGCGACCAACATCGTCGATGCCGTGAGCAAGCTGCCGGGCGTGGCGCAAATCAGCACCGGCAGTGGCATCTCCAAGCCCGTGATTCGAGGCCTGGGCTACAACCGCGTGGTGGTCGTGGCCGACGGTGTGCGACAGGAGGGGCAACAATGGGGCGACGAGCATGGTGTGGAAATTGACGCCAACGCCGTCAGCTCGGTCGAGGTGCTCAAGGGGCCTGCCAGCCTGATGTATGGCTCGGACGCACTGGCCGGCGTGCTCAAGCTCAACACCGACCCCGTGGTGCCCCTGGGCAAGATGCGAGTCAATGTGGGCACCGAGTACCAGACCAACAACGGCCTGTTCAACTACTCGCTCAACTTCGGTGGCAACAAGCAGGGGTTGTCGTGGAATCTGCGCTATGGCGACAAGATGGCGCATGCCTACAAGGCACCCTGCGACGGTTATGTGCCCAACTCGCAATTCCGCGAGCGTGCCCTGTCGGGCATGCTGGGCGTGAACAAAGCGTGGGGACACACACGCCTCATCGGGTCCTACTTCCACCTCACCCCCAGCATCGCCGAGGGTGAGCGCGACCCCGAGACCGGCGCACTCGAGCAACCCTACGCCGACACCAAGACCTATCGCCACGGGCTGCCCTACCAGCAGGTCTATCACTACAAGGCCGTGCTCGACAACGCGTTCCACCTGGGTGGTGGCCGGCTCAACGCAGTGTTTGCCTATCAGCAGAACCGCCGCCAGGAGTTTGAGGAGCCCGACGACTATAGCCTCTACTTCAAGCTGCACACCGTCAACTACAACGTGCACTATGTGACCCGCCGCCTGGGCGACTGGCGCATCACCGGCGGCGTGAACGGCATGTGGCAGCGTTCGTTCAACCTGGGCGAAGAATATCTGATTCCGAGCTACGCCCTGTTCGACTTCGGAGCGTTTGTCACCACCACGGCCAACGTGAGCAACTGGGCATTGAACGGCGGCATCCGATTCGACAACCGCCACCTGAGCAGCCACGAGCTCATCGAGGGCGATGCAGTGCGATTTGAGGCATTCAAGCGCAACTTCAACGGCTTCACCGCCAGTGTGGGGGCTGTGTGGCACGCTACCGAGGGACTGGACATCCGCGCCAATGCCGCCCGAGGTTTCCGCGCGCCCAACATCAGCGAGCTGGCCAGTAACGGCATGCATGAGGGTTCGCAGCGTTATGAGGTGGGCAACCGCGACCTCAAGCCCGAGTTCAGTCTGCAGTTCGACTTGGGACTGGACTACAACAACGAGTGGCTGAATGCGCAACTGTCGCTGTTCAGCAACCGCATCGACAACTATATCTTCATCCACCGCGTGACCGAGTATATCGATCCGGATTACATGACCTACCGCTACGACAGTGGCGACGCACAGCTGCTGGGCGGCGAGGTGGCCCTCGACATCCACCCCTGGCACTTCCTGCACCTGGGCACCAGCTTCGGCCTGGTCAACGCTGTGCAGCTGCATCAGCCCGACGAGACCAAGTATCTGCCCTTCACTCCAGCACCACGCTGGCAGACCGACATCAAGTGGGAGATCATGCACGAGCCGCTCAGTGTGTTCAACAACGCCTTCATTTCGCTCGGTGTGGACTATAACCTCAAGCAGAACCACTACTACAAGGCCGACTTTACCGAGACTGCCACGCCGGCCTACTGCCTGCTCAACGCCACCATCGGCACCGACATCGTGGTCAAGGGGCGCCGCATCGCTTGCCTGACCATCGCCGGCACCAACCTTACTAACAAGGCCTATCAGAACCACTTGAGCCGCCTCAAGTACACCGACATCAATTCCGCCACCGGCCGCATGGGTGTCAACAATATGGGGCGCAACATCATCTTCAAGCTCGCCTTCCCCCTCGAGTTCTAGCGTCACGCAGGACTTTAGGCATAAGAACAGAGGCCTCCTGCATTGTGCATGATGGATTGTGAATTGTGCATTGTATTTTAGGTCGTTTGAGAAAAATGTATTAACTTTGCAGTCTTAAAGCTCAAACCCCAAGAACTTAATTCTTATATTTTTTACAATGTCAACCGCACAACTTACATCACAGATATTGCAGCAGGTGAGTCTCATCACCGAAGACGAGGGCAAACTGCAACGCGCTCTGAAGGCGCTCAAGCGCATCACTACGCCCAAACCCGACCCCACCGAGATGACCTACGAGGAGTTTGTCAATATGGTTCGCAAGGCCGAAAAAGGCTCTCTTACTGAGATGCTTCCTGATGAAGACTTGACCACTTTCCTAAGACGACAGGGTTATGCCTTATAGAATTCAGTACCGCGACTTAGCGAAGGAGCACTTGGTGCGCCTTGCTATGAGTGAGCCAAAGGCTTTTAAGAAAGCGCAAAATCTTATAGAGGAGTTGAAGGAGCATCCGCACACGGGCACGGGGCATCCCGAGCAGTTGTCAGGAGACCTTAGTGGCAAATGGAGTAGGCGAATAACCAAGAGACACCGACTCATCTATGAGATTCACGACAATGAGGTAGTGGTCGTCGTCATCAGTGCCTATGGACATTACAGCGACAAGTAAAATGTCGCACCTTCTCAAAAAGTTACCTTGATGTAATTTACATTTAGGTAACTTTTTGTATCTTTGCAGTCTCAATGATTATTTAAGGTTTTATGATTGCTCCATTTCAATATGGGTCATTGGCTCAAGACGAGAATTTTATCGACCGAGTCGAAGACCGCGCCTTGCTCAAGCAGCTGCTCATGTCGGGCATCCATGTGATGCTCATCTCGCCTCGCCGGTGGGGCAAGTCATCGCTTGTCAAAACAGTTGCCAACGAGTTGGTCAAGTCATATCCCGATGTGCGCGTCTGCTTTATCGACGCTTTTAGCATCAACGACGAGGCCGAATTCTATCGCACGTTTGCCAGCCAGGTCATGTCGTGTGCCGCTTCACGTTTTGAACGCGGCATCGACGAGATGAAGAAGTTTCTGACGGGTGTAGTGCCCCAGCTGGTCATCAAGAATGATGTGACCGACTATCTCACCTTTGACCTGCGTTTCAGACCCGAAGAGCGCGACAAACGAGAAATACTGCAACTGCCCGAAAAGATAGCCCTCGACAAGGGATTGCGCATCATTGTCTGCATTGATGAGTTCCAGCAACTGGCACGCCTGCCGCAATATGCCGACATGGAGGGGAAAATGCGAGCCGTGTGGCAGCAACAACAACATGTTTCCTACTGTTTCTATGGCAGCAAGCGCCACATGATGACTGCCATTTTCAATGACCCATCCAAGCCGTTCTACCGCTTCGGACAAGTGATCTGGCTGCAAAAGATTGAACAGAAGCATTGGATGAAATTCATTGTCGAGGCGTTCCAGAAGACAGGCAAAAGCATCACCAACGAGGCGGCGCAACGCATCTGCCAGTTGACGCAATGCCACTCATGGTATGTCCAGCAACTGGCATTCTTTGTGTGGAACGCCACTGACCATGAGGTGGATGACACCATCATGAATCGTGCAGTGCAACGGCTGATTGACACCAATGCTCCGATGTTCCAGAACGATGTCGAGCAACTCACGGCCAGCCAACGCACCATGCTGCAAGCACTCAGCGACGGGGTGCAGCAATTCTCGGCCCAAACGACCAAACAAATCTACCCGATGGGCAATGCCAACACCATCACACGCAACAAGCGCATCCTGCAAGACAAGGACATTATCGAATTGAACCACGGTGTGTTCAGTTTTGTTGACCCAATCTTTGAATTATGGTTCAAACAAGAGAATGGCAAGCTGAGATGAGCAGTGATAAGAAATATCGCATCCTGTTTGTGTGCCTGGGCAACATCTGCCGGTCGCCGGCGGCACAGGGGGTGATGCAGCGGCTGGTGGATGAGCGCGGCTTGACCGACCGGTTTGAGATTGACTCGGCAGGCACCAGTGGCTATCACGACGGCGACCTGCCCGACCGTCGCATGCGTGTGCATGCCCGGCCACGGGGCTACGAGCTGACGCACCGCAGCCGCCGCGTCGAGGGTAGCGACTTTGAGCACTTCGACCTGATTGTGGCCATGGACAGCGCCAATGCCGCCGACCTGCGCCGCATGGCCGCCACGGTGGACGAGGCTCGCAAAATCGTCATGATGGGCGACTACATCCGCCTCCAGCGCAATCACTACGACTACGTCCCCGACCCCTACTACGAGGGCAGCGAGGGCTTTGAGCTGGTCCTCGACTTGCTCGAGGACGCCTGCGACAACCTCCTCACCCAGCTCCTTGCCCAGCCGCACAGTCCCACAGCCCGTTAGCGACCCTCTCCGCTCCAGACCACGTTGGACCAGATCGACAAACCGGAAAAAACAGAACGAACCGAGGTTACCTCACAACCTTTACGCTATATACCAGCAAAAACGAGATTATGAAAAAAGCGTTAAAGATTATTGGCATTGTGCTGGTTTTGCTGGGAGTTTACTATGTCACTTGGACTCCTTCGACCGACGGGATCTCGGAGACAGCCAAGAAAGCAGTCATTGCCTCTGAAGAGAGAACTTGCCCTAACAATGATTTCAGAAACGTGAGACATTTTCCGAAAGAGTGGAAAAAAGACTACACAGGCACTCCGGGTAAATATCCCCAAACCTGCATGAACACCGTGTCATCGTTCTTCTGTCCTGAGTCAAACTGGGCGCAGTGCAATTGGTTTGTCGCCCATCACAAGCAGCTGGGATTTGAAGAGACAACCCATCCAAAGCCTGGCGACATTGTGGTGTTCTTCAAGAAAAACAACGATGCCCGCCACACCGGTCTATTCGTAGGCTACTCGTTGTTCGGTCCGCTGATGAATCATTCAGATGGCGGCAAGAAACCTCACAACTATCAGAAGCATTTTCCGATTTTGTTATATGCCGGCAATGGAAGGGTTCGTGGTTACGTCGATTATAAGTATTACACATATTCTGGCCCTACGGGCAGTAGAACAAAAACGAATAAAAAGCAATAAAATCAGAACAATGATAGTAGTAGAATCGAAACGTAAGAAACCAGAGAATATTCTCAAACAATATCCTGGGGCAATGTTGGTCGATGTAACCAGCAAGGCCAATGATGAAATGGTGAAGTTAAGCCCATTCTATCCTCATGGTGACATTCCTGTACCCTTCACCGAGGGAATGACAGCCAGTTGCGTCGAGGCTATCTGGCAAGGACTGAAAGTATTTGAACGGTGTGATGTTGACACTACGCTGTTTGCCAACACCTCTATGCGAGGACTAAAGCGAACAGTACGCCGATTTGGCAAGCCTCTTGGGCACCGCAAAGGCGTGCACGGCACCGAACTGCTGGGCTATATCGAGGCGCGCAAGCTCATCTACGTGCCCGCCTATCGCTGGATGCTGGAACACAAAGTGCAAGACATCATCGAGCGACTGCGCAAAGTGTCACAGACCCAGACCATCGTCCTGCTGGACTACAACACCAACGCCGATGTGGAGGATGGCAGTACGCCCCTGTCGCACGCGTCGCTTGTCAAAGCTTATATTGAGGAGAAAGAGTGACTGTTCAGCGAATAGATGGCACCATCCTCTGCGGTACTCAGTGAGCGATATTATCAACCAACAACTCACCAATAATGAAGAGAACTTATTTTTGCACCGAAGACAATCCGCTTCATGTCCAGATCAGCAAAGAAGAATCCATGATGATCGAAGAACTTGAAGTGAGTGGCTACCTCGATGAAGATGACTATGAGCTGTTGACAGAGATGAGCGGTGAGAAAGGGCGTTTGAGATACCTTGATCTTTATGGCGTTACCGAGTCTTTTCCGGGGCCTGACATGGACGTTTTTTTCATAGGAGAAGAAGACTTGGCAATATATTCGGGTTCATTTAATGACAGCATCCGTTTGGATAATCATTTTCCCAAACAATCTGATAGGCATAGGTCACAGCTCATTTAATTAATGAGACAAACGAAAAAGATAGATATGTTAAGATTGGAGAAAGTTATGATTGTGAAATTTATACGGACTTAGAAACTGGCGATAGTATAATCATCGGCGGTTATGTAGATGAAGAATCCAATGCTAAACTATCCGACTTAATAAAAGACAGTTTAAATATAATAGCAAATGGCAACACCAATTAAAAAAATTAAAGGTAAATGGATTGATCAAAATGGTAATCGATACTCTCACTGATGCATTAACTTTTGTATGGCATTATGGGATGCCGACGAATTGGCGAAAAGCAGAAGTTTTAAACGATGATTATGTAACAAGAGCAAGAAATAATTCTAATAATTTTGAATATTTAAGATAAAAACAATGAAAAAAGAAATGTCCCAACTAAAACTTATAGTAAAAGTACTTTTTTATGCCCTTGTATTACCAATATTGTTAATCTTCGGATTTGTGATGATTATTGGAGAGGTCTTTTGTAAATATGAGTCACAAACTCCAGGCCTGTACGAAAAAGTTTATCCTCAGGAAACGCATGGTTATGATTTGTCTCATCATAATAAAAATATCAATTGGGATAAATTAGAAGGTCAGTTTGTTTATCTAAAAGCGACAGAGGGAACTTGGTTTAAAGATCCGAAATTTGAAAGTTACAAAAAGAAAGCCCGAAAGCATAACCTGAAGGTCGGAGCTTATCATTTCATGCGTCCTAAAAGAACAGGTAAACAACAATTCAATTACTTTAAAATGATCGTAGGTAATGATATTGAC
The DNA here is from genome assembly GCA_902781045.1 of uncultured Bacteroidales bacterium. GTDB lineage: Bacteria > Bacteroidota > Bacteroidia > Bacteroidales > Muribaculaceae > Sodaliphilus. The sequence goes on from CACZHT010000001.1 coordinate 51,131, forward strand.
CTAATTCCTGTACTTGATATCGAAGTTAAAGGACTATCAAACAAAAACATTAAAGAATTTATTGCTGAATGTGAGAAATACTATGGTGTCAAACCTATGATTTATGCAAATCAAAAATATTACTTAAAACATAAATCAGCAATTAAAGGTTGTAAGTGGTGGATGGCGCATTATCATCCAAGTTTGAAATCGAATTATGCATTATGGCAATTTTCTGATAAAAAGAAAATAGCTGGAACATCCATTGATCACAACTATATCAACCCAAAATACACCCTAACCGACTTTATGTTATAACGTAAAATATTTTAAAGTAATCGTAAGATTAAACGTCATAAAAGCTCTTCTTTAAAGTCTAGAGCTAGGAAAGACTATTTTTTACGAGAAGCAATGAAATGCTAGTTCAATCTAAAGAACTAGCCACTCCTAGTTCTCAACCACTACCAATGTCCTCAAGATAGACAAAAGTGGAAATATATCTATCTGAGGATTCTTTCAGATTTATTCATAATCTAAAGAATTTAATGTGTACAATCTTTTAAGCCTGTGTACACAATCAGACTAGAAAAGCTTAATTCATGAACGTTTAATCTTACTTTTTTATTATATCTTATTAACCCACTTTAGGCTATAAAGTATTACCTTTGCAAAGAAAAAATAATGGGAACAACAGATTCATACCGCAAAGGTAATACTTTTTTTTAATCTTAATACTCAAAAATTATGCAAATCAAAAAATATCAAAACACACCTGGGCCAATCAGTAGAGCAACTGACGAATATTACAACGGTACTGGCTGGCATTTTGTTCCAGGAAACTAGTTAAAGCAATCCGATCCAAACTACTCAGTTGTTCAAAGAAAAGGATTAGATAACAGTTACCTTATTGATGCTAATGGTATATTAGTACCAGAGAGAGTCAGAAATGCTTATGAACAAAACAAGGAGTATCAAGCACAACTTCCTTATCAAGAACAAAACGACATCAATGACGCACGACAGATGCAATACAGACAAGCAGATAGAGAAGTGCACAACCTAGGCATGACCCAATTAGACAGAACACAGATGAAGAACTTAGGGCAATTAAGTGGTGTTGTTCTTGGTGGTGCAGCTTTAGCCGGTGGCGGTGCAGCAGCAATACCATATCTAGTTCCAGGAACGCTAGGTGGCAATATAATTGGTTACACAGCATTTGGAACGGCGTTGAACGAGGCCATTAAATACGGAACTGGCAAAACAATGGGCGAACATGCAGTCAACGCGGCACGTATGTTGGGAATTCCTCAAAACGAATGGGTGAATTACGGTATACAAATGGTTGGTGATATGCCAGTATATATGGCAGCCGAGCCATTCGCTGCAGCAGCAAGCAGAGCAATGCCAGCAGTAGAAAGAGCTGTAGCAAATGTAAGAAATAACATTGTTGAAGGAGTAAATTCCAGAGTTCAAGGTATCAGAGACTTCAACACAATGGTGAGGAATCAGGAATCATTACAAGATGAAATTTTTGATGATGTTTCCCAAGAATTATTTTATAAAAATGCTGGTAAGTATTATGGAGGCTTAGGAAGAATGACAGAGAGTAATGGTAATGTTCATGATGCGGTATTAATGAGAAATTCAACAGAATATATTCCAGAAAATAGTGATTCTTGGGCAAATATTGTGAAATATAAAGTAAGCAATACTCCAATACTAACAAGATTAAAATATCCAAGCTATATTCCAAATCAAGTTTCTATGCATTTACCAGAATTGACACCAAAAGGCTAGTAGTTTGCAACAACAGCCATAGCACATTTACAACCTGGAACTGCACTTGGAGAATTTCAACTCATTTCACCAGCTGCTCAAGCGTTTTCACGCTATAGTTAGGGTTAGTCATATCTAAGATCGTTAACCCCATTTATTCGTAATAGGTCAATCGGAGCTATAGGAGACATTAATCCATATAGCGTAGATTCATACTTTCAATTATTACTTAGAAACGCTAAGGATCCAGAACGATATGCACTACGCTATTTTGACAAACCTATGCCTGGATTTAATGATCAAGCGAAAAACGGAATAGAAAGATACGCTTTTGGACAAAAAGGTGGACAACAAACCTTACAGCCAGGGGCAGATTAGGCTGACGTGATTAACGCTGCAATTCAAAAGATTAATCCTAACGCTCGTCTAGCATCAGTTGTTGATGGTCAACTTAGGTTACCTTATCCGTATTTGTTTATAAATAAAATAAAATAACGGTATGGTTTTTGCCAAATGAATATAATTAAAACGATTAAATGATTTTTAAATGGGAACTCTTATACATTATAACCGAATTCTTGGTTTAGATCAAGATGGAGAACTAATTCTTGAAGAAAGAAATGAAAAATTACTTTCTCAATATAAAGTAGAAACAAAAAAATTAGTTGAAGAAATTAGAAAATGTTATCCTAATACTAAATTTAGAACTCATGTTCAAAAATTATTCGATACTTTAATAATGGCAAATTCTAAATGCGATATAGAGAGAATACTTGTAGAATATGATAGAAAAGATTTAGACAATGAAGAACGTTATCAAAATCAAAAGACATCCTTTTGGCAAAAACTATTTGGCCATTAATCTGTTTGGATTCATCTTCACATTGCGTAACCTTGATTCTGTGGAGCTTAACCATGAATTGATACACTCAGCCCAACAACGCGAGTTGCTCTATCTGCCGTTCTTCATCTGGTATGGCATAGAGTGGCTTATGTTGTGGTTCAAGTATCACGACTGGACCACCGCCTATTATCATATCCGCTTTGAGCAAGAAGCCTACAGACACCAGAATGATCTAAATTACTTACAAACCAGAAAAAAGTACAAATTCAAATGAAAAGAATGCGCACAATAATAAAGGATACATTTGAAATCGTCTGGGTTTTGGCAGCAGCGATTACTCTATTGCCAGCATTGCCTATTTTACTTCCTTTTATAATGATAATTGGATATTGCACAGCGGAAGGGTTTAATAAAAGATTTCCTTATGATAGCAATTATCTTCAACCAGACAGCACTTGCGCTGGTCAAGGCTGCACAAAAACTGAATCTGACCTATAACGAGGTCAACATCATTGTGTACTACATGATTGTACCGCTCACGTGGTGCATCATGTTGGATTTCATTCTCAGTTGTTGGCCGTGGATGTCAGTCGTGTGGTTAGCATTGTGTGTGGCTGTAATCTGGTGGCATCGCAAGGATTTCAGCCAGTGGTGTAACTGGGCATTTCAGAAGTCAGTCAATTTCTTGTTATGGTTCCATCACATTGGTTGGGATTATTACAAGGCATCAGTTATCGTCTGTGTGGCAGTGCCATTACTAATTTATATCGGATTGATAACCTGTTTGTTGTACTAAAAAGCCCACATCGCCAACTACTATTACAACTTAAAAAGTAAAGTCCTCTATACTGGCTATATAGAAGACTTTACAGTGACTTACCTTCGTGGACTACAATGACTTCTTACAACTTCCACTTGCCAAAGCGAAAACGCATGTAAGCTTAAACATGTACAGGTTTGTCACAATAACACTGAACCGTCCACTTTTGGCTATGACATGAATCGTACATCCGAGGAAATCGCCTCTACCTATCAGTTTGACGTGACATGCGCGGGAAGTGTACCCGAGGCAATCATTTGCGCTCTTGAAGTTGCTGACCTGAAGGACAAAGCAGGTGCACCATATCCGATAACTCCACGGCACTATGTCAAAGCAATACGCAATGCTGTTTCATTAGGTGGAGATGCTGACACACAAGCTGCTATTGCTGGCGGCATCATGGGAGCCTTGACAAGAGTTCCTGATGATATTGCAGAACGTGTCTCAGAAGATATTCTTGACCCACTATTACTTGATATAATTGATGATTTTAACAGAATGGTGTATTCTCGTTAATGATAAGAGAAACGGTTTCATGATTAAATCCGAAACCGAAAAAAATCCTGAGTTACTTTCAACAAATATAAATATAGTATAATAGGTAATTTAATAATCATTATGTTACAATTTTATAGTCCAGAAGCTTTAAAGAGAGGGGTAGTAGTCAATCCATTTGTGTGTGTTGAACGATTTTATACAATGTCAGATATGACATTTGAAGATGCACTTAAAGAGGTAAAAAACGGGAAAAAAGAAGGACACTGGATGTGGTGGACATTTCCTCAGATGAAAGGTCTTGGCAAGAGTGAACGCTCTTTCTTCTACGGCCTGTCTGGTCAAATGGAAGCAAACGCTTATATCAATGACTCACGTCTTGGTCCACGACTTATTGAAATTTGCCAAGCAGTTCTAGATAATGATAAAACTGTCTACGAAATCTTTGGAGAAGATGCGATTAAAGTTTATGCTTGTTGCAAACTTTTTGCATCAGTCTCAACTGAACCTGTATTTCACAAAATAATGGAGAGATACAATTGGCACTAAGACTGGATTTGTCCTATCACATTATGCGTACTAGGACACTATCCTAAATTTATTTATATAAAACGAACAGCCTAATCATTACTAATTATACAAATTAAGAAATTTTCTGACTAGGTTTTTGGTGATAATCTCTTCGATGATCGTTCCTCCACATATCGTGGAGACACTATAAGAGATAATCATTATTTAAAGTAGCTATATCAGACCGAATACAGAACTCAACAGAGTAAAAAAATGTTCAAATTAAGCTTTTTGAATGCGTATGTAGAAGGGCGGCTGAAATACTTCTACATGCGCTTTTTAAAATTTTTCGTAAAAATTAACTCCGTTATTATTGCATTATTATAATGAAAAAGATTGAAATCGAAATCCCCGAAGGAAAAGAAGTGGCGGATTGGGGACCGAGGGGGGGGGCAGATTGTGAGATGTCGAATTAGATTTTGATGGCCTTCGGCTCACATGGTGCAAACATGCTGAAGCAGCAAATTTGCTCTAGGTAAGTCTTTGATGCACAAACTTTTGTTGGAGTGAGAAATAATTGCTAATGTTTCCGTGAATTTTCGGTGCGCTACTCCGGATTTTCTAGAAAAATTCGGAGTTCCACTCCCGATTTTCGCAAAAAATGATGGGAGCCACTACTTGAAACTTGAAAAAGTTACCTAAATGTAACTAGTATAAGGTAACTTTTTGTATCTTTGCAGACTTTGAGTTATTAAGGAAACTTAGCAAATCTCGTACAAGCCGAATGCAAGCCAAACTTGTTTGAATTTGCTGAGGCACCGCCGAGATTATCCAAACAACAAGACAAAGATATGAAAGGAACGAGATTAATGCTTGGGCTGATGGCTGCGGTGGCGGTGCAGGCCTGGGCACAGGCACCGGTTGAGGTGCGCTGGGAGATGGGCCAGAACGAGGCCGAGAAGGGATACTACAGTTCGCGGTTCGTCATCAAGAATGTCTCGAAAGACCCGCTCGCCGGCAACTGGCAACTGTACTTCAACCAGTTCTCGCGCTCGCTGAAGATGCCTGAGACCTCGCCTGTCAACATCAAGGAGGTGTCGACCACCTATTATCAGATTACGCCCAATGCGCGCTACAAAGCTCTGAACCCCGGCGACTCGCTGGTGGTAGACATGCTCATGCGCGGCACGATGGTCAACATCAGCTATCGCCCCGCCGGCACGCACCTGGTGCTGGACGGCGACACGCGGCACCCCATCGCCGTCGACCTGCAGTATGGCTTGCTTGACAAGCCCGGGCAGTGGATGAGCCACGCCGCCTATCCCGACGGCCCGTACAGCTATGCCTACAACCAGGCGGTGAACAACATCGGCGATGCCTACACGGGCAACGACTATGACATCTTCCCAACGCCCAAGCAGGTCGACATCCACGATGGTTACACAACCATCGGCAACATGGTCACAGTGCAGGGTGGGCACTTCTGGCAGACCAAGCTCAAAGCCCCGGTCAAGTTGCTCAAGCAGCAGCTGCAGCAGCGTGGCATCTATAACCTCTCGGGGCAGAAGACCACCATCAGTGTCAAGATCAACGGCCGGCTGAGCGACAACCCCGAGTACTACAAGCTGGACGTGAGCGACGGCAAGGTCACCATCACCGGTGCCGGGCAGGAGGGAGCCATCAACGGCGTGAAGACCTTTATCGCCGCGTTGGACCACAGCAAGGGTTACAACCTGCAGAATGCCCACATCGTCGACTGGCCCGACCTGCACTACCGCGGCTTTATGCTCGACATCGCCCGCAACTTCATCCGGCTGGACGACATCAAGCGCTATATCGACCTGCTGGCCTACTACAAGATGAACCGATTCCAGTTCCACTTCACCGACGACGAGGCGTGGCGTGTCGAAATCTCTGGACTGCCTGAACTCACCGAAGTGGCCTCGCGCCGCGGCTGCACGCTGGACGAGAAGGGGTACCTGGCCCAGATCTTCGACGGCAACGGCAACCCCGACGACGCGACGCAGAGCGCCAACGGCTATCTCACCCGCCAGCAGTTTATCGAGATTCTGAAGTATGCCCAGCTGCGCGGTGTCAAGGTCATCCCCGAGATTGAGACTCCCGGGCATGCCCGCGCCGCCATCATCGCCATGCGCAACCGCTATGACAAGTATGCCTCCACAGACCGCCTCAAGGCCGAGCAGTACCGCTTGTGGGACCCCAACGACGCGTCGGTCTACACCTCGGCGCAGAGCTATCACGACAACGTGCTCAACGTGGCCAGCGATGGGGTCTATAACTTCATCACCCACGTGGTGACCGAGCTGCAGAAGATGTATCGTGAGGCCGGGCTGAAGCTCGACATCGTGCACCTGGGTGGCGACGAGGTGGCCAGCGGCGCGTGGAGCCAGTCGCCCGAGGTGCAGGCACTGATGCAGCGCGAGGGCCTGAAAGACAACCACGAGGTCAACGGCTACTACATCCGGCGCATCACCGACATCCTCTACAAGCGCGGCATCCGCATCGAGGGCTGGCAGGAGGTGGCACAAAACCACTCGCCCGAGTTCAACCGGCAGATGGCACCGCGCTTTGCGGGTGTCAACGCATGGAGCACGGTGGGCAGCCGCGACATTGTGCCCTATAGCATCGCCAACGACGGCTATCCGGTGATCTTGTCGAACGTCACCAACTTCTATATGGACATGGGCTACAGCTGGCACCCCTACGAGCAGGGGTTGCACTGGGGCGGCAAGGTCGACGAGTTTGACTCGTGGAGCGCCCTGCCCTGGAACGTCTATGCCAGCGCGCGCATGGCCTACGATGGCAAACCCATCGACGTGGCCACCAACCACCAGGGTAAGGTGGCACTGACGCGGCGCGACAACATCATCGGCATCCAGGCACAGATGTGGGGCGAGACCATTCGCGACTTCGACCAAGTGCAGCGCATGTGGCTGCCCAAGGTGTTCGGTGTGGCCGAGCGCGGCTGGAACGCGCAGCCCGACTGGAGCCTGGACCTGGCCAACACGGCACCCTACGACAGTGCGCGCCACCAGTATAACCTCAAGATTGGCACGCGCGAGTTGCCGCTGCTCTGCCGCATGGGCTATACCTTCCGCCTGGGCCAGCCCGGCCTCAAGGTGGAGAACGGCATGTTGCTGGCCAACGCCCTCTACCCCGGGGTTACCATCCGCTACACCCTCGATGGCAGCGAGCCCACCATGACCTCAACCGAATGGACAGGCCCGGTCAAGCTCACGACTGTTCCGCCCGTCATCAAGGCACGCGCCTACTATCTGGGCAAAGAGTCGGTCACGACCCTGTTGTTCAAATGATTGACAAACAACTGCTCGAATTATCGAATGCTCGAATGTTCGAGTACTCGATAATTCGATAATTCGATAATTCGTGATATAAACAATTCGTGATGGTAACGTTTCCTAATGCAAAAATCAACCTGGGGCTGAACGTGGTGGAACGCCGCCCTGACGGTTATCACAACATCGAGACCGTGTTCTACCCCATCCCGCTGACCGACATCCTCGAGATTGTGCCGGCACAGGGCTGTGCGACCACGCTCACCACCCATGGCAACCCTGTTGACTGCCCACCCGAGAAGAACCTGGTGATGCGGGCCTACCGGATGCTGGCCGAGCAATGCGACCTGCCGCCTGTCGACATCCACCTGTACAAACACATCCCAGACGGTGCCGGTCTGGGTGGCGGCTCGAGCGACGCTGCCCACACCCTGACCATGCTGCGCGAGATGTTTTCGCTGGACCTCAGCGACCAGCAGCTAGCGGCAATGGCGTCACGGCTGGGTGCCGACTGCGCCTTCTTTGTCTACAACCGGCCGATGGCGGCAACAGGCATCGGCGACATACTCACCCCCGTCAATGTCGCCCTGCAGGGCAAGGTCTTGCTGCTGGTCAAGCCGCCGGTGGCGGTGTCGACCGCGCAGGCCTACTCGCGCGTCACGCCTGCCACACCGCCACAGTGGGCGCGCGACGTGGTCACCTGGCCCATCCAGCAGTGGGATGGCGCACTGGCCAACGACTTCGAGCCCAGCGTGTTTGCCCTGCATCCGCGACTGTGGCTCATCAAGGCCGCCCTGCTCGACGGCGGTGCGCACTATGCCGCCATGTCAGGCTCAGGCTCGACCATCTATGGCATCTTCGATGATGTCAAAGTGGCAGAGCAGACAAGTGCCAAATTTGCCGATTGCGCCACATACGTGCTCACCCTATAGGGAGGCAAGGTTTTTGCTTGTTTTGTCTAGAGGCTCTAGACAGTCCAGAAAATCTAGATAGTCAAGAGTCAAAAGATGAAATTTTGTCACGATTATGAGCAAGAAAAATAAGGATAACAAGAAGGCCGAAAAGCCTGTGGAAGAGCCACAAGTAGAACAGCAGCTTGACAACGAGCAGACTCAAGAGCAAGAGGCACCGAAAGACGAGGCGCAACCCGAGGTCACCGTCGAGCAGCTGCAACAACAACTCGAAGCGCAGCAGAAGGAGTATCTGCTGCTCATGGCGGAGTTTGACAATTTCCGCCGCCGCACCCTTAAGGAGAAGCAGGACATCATCAAGAATGCCGCCGAGAAGGCAATGGTCGACCTGCTGCCGGTGGTTGACGACTTTGAACGCGCGCTGGATGCCATGAGCAAGAGCGGTGATGTCCAGGCACTGGCCGAGGGAGTGCAACTGATTTACAGCAAGATGGTCAAGTATCTTGAGCAGCAAGGAGTCAAGCCCATCGAGTCGACGGGCAAGGACTTTGATGCCGACCTGTTTGAGGCCATCACCACATTCCCAGCTCCCGACGAGAGCATGCGGGGCAAGGTGGTCGACACCACCACCAAGGGGTATATGATTAACGACAAAGTGCTGCGCCACGCCAAGGTGGTCGTAGGGCAGTGATGTGATTGGAGATTAGTGATTAGTGAATCTTGAATGAACTATGGCAAACAAGAGAGACTACTATGAGGTGCTGGGCGTGCAGAAGAACGCCACAGTCGATGAGCTGAAGAAGGCTTACCGCAAGCTGGCCGTGAAGTACCACCCCGACCGCCAGCAGGGCAAGACCGAGCAGGAGAAGAAGGAGGCCGAGGAGAAGTTTAAGGAGGCCGCCGAGGCTTACGGTGTGCTCAGCGACCCTGAGAAGCGCCAGCGTTATGACCAGTTTGGTTTCGCCGGCGAGCAGATGGGCGGTGCCGGTGGCGGATTTGGCGACTTTGACCTCAATGACATATTAAACTCGGTGTTCGGCGCCGGGTTCAACTTTGGCGGCTTCGGCGGAGGCGGCTTCAGCGGCTTTGGTGGCGGTGGGCGTTCGCGCCAGCGCGTCAACCGCGGCACCGACCTGCGTGTGCGCGTCAAGGTCACCCTAGCCGATGTGGCCCACGGCTGCGAGAAGAAGCTCAAGATTCCGCGCATGGTGTCGTGCCAGCACTGCCACGGCACCGGCTCGAAAAACGGCACAGCCCATGAGACCTGCCCCACCTGCCATGGCCAGGGCGTCGAGACAGTGGTGCAGAACATGGGCTTCATGCGCATGCAGTCGCAACAGGTGTGCCACACCTGCGGCGGCTCGGGCAAGGTCATCAAGGAGAAGTGCCCGCACTGCGGCGGACAGGGACTGGTGCGCAAGGAAGAGGTTGTGTCGGTCAACATCCCCGCCGGCGTGGCCCAGGGCATGCAGCTCAAGATGTCGGGCCGCGGCAATGATGCCCCCGGTGGCGGCATTCCGGGCGACCTGCTCATCGTCATCGAGGAGATTGCCGACACCCAGCTGGTGCGCGACGGCAATGACTTGGTCTACAACCTGATGCTCGACTTCCCCACCGCCGTGTTTGGCGGCAAGGTCGAGGTGCCCACTGTCGACGGCAAGGCACTGCTCACCATCAAGGCCGGCACCCAGCCTGGCTCGGTGCTGCGCATGCGTGGCAAGGGTCTGCCCGACCCCAACCGCTATGGCACGGGCGACATGCTGGTCAATGTCATGGTCTATGTGCCAGAGACACTCACCGCCGACGAGCGCAAGGCCATCGAGAGCCTGCGTGGCTCAAGCAACCTCAAGCCCTCGGAGTCAATCAAGAACCGAATTTTCAGCCGCTTGCGCCATATCTTTGACTAATTCATAATTTATAATTCATAATTCATACTGCAACTGTCTGAATTTATACTGCAGCAGTCTGAATTTTCAATTCTTAATCAGTATAAGGTGAGTCGCAACCACAACCACAACGTGCCACGCGCCCAACGCCAGGGCACAGTCTTTCAGGCCCGCGAGCAGCAGGGTCTGCTTGAGTTTGTCATGAAGGCACTGGACGGCATCAGCCGCAACAAGGCCAAGTCGATATTGAGCCACGGCGGTGTCACTGTCGATGGCAAGGTGCAGACACACTTCGACCATCAGGTGATGCCCGACAGTGTGGTCGAAATCTCGCGGCAACCACGCACGCCCGCCGAGACCAGCAAACACTACAACATTGTCTACGAGGACCAGTGGCTGGTGGTTGTCGACAAGGAGCCAGGCGTGTTGTCGATGGGCGTGGGGGCCGGCAGCCTGAACATGAAGTCGCTGCTCGACCGCCACTTTGCCGAGACACACCAGCGATGCACCGCCCATGTGGTGCACCGTCTGGACTGCCGCACCAGCGGACTGATGGTGTATGCCAAGAGCAGCGACGTGCAGCAGGCATTTGTCAAAGACTGGAAGAACGTGGTCACCGACCGACGCTATGTCGCCGTAGTCGACGGCGTGATGGAGCGCGACGAGGGCCGGGTGGAGAGCTGGCTGCGCGACAACAAGAACATGCGTGTCATCAGCTATCGTGAGGACCCTGGCGGCGGCAAGTTTTCCATCACCACCTGGCGCATCCTTGAGCGCGCACAGGAACACTCGCTCATTGAGCTGAAACTGCTCACTGGCCGCAAGAACCAGATCCGTGTGCACATGCGCGACATCGGGCACCCCGTGACCGGAGACGGCAAATATGGCCGCCAGGAGAAGCCCGGCAGCCGACACTGCCTGCACGCCTACAAGCTCGCCTTCACCCACCCTGTCACCGGCGAGCCGCTGGCGTTCGAGACCCCTATCCCACCCTACTTCTACCGGCGTCTGACCTGAATTGAGTGTCCCGACTGCACACCAGAAAGCAGCTTGCGGCTCACCAGATGGTGGGTCGCAAGCTGCTTTCTCATCGCCCTGCCCGATTACTTCTTGATGGTATCGGAGTTCTGGTTGTAGGCCTTTGCCACGCACTTCCACTCGCCATTCATCTTCATCAGCAGCAGATAGTCGGTGAAGTCGATGCGTCCGCCCCACTTCTCTTCCAGCACACGCACCACGGCGACAGTCTCCTCGACCGAGACCACATCGATGCGAGCCTTGAAATCGGCACCGGCACCGACAGTGTCAACATTGTGATAGAACTGCTCGATTGAGCCATGCTCCAGCGTGCCGTCGAGGTAGCCGAACAGCACCGCATCGTCGGTGAACAACTCCTTGGCATACTTACTGTTGCCCTCGGCAACGCTCTTGACAAACTTCATGGCGGCAGCTTCGACAGCTGCATACTCCGAAATGGGTGATCTCATTGTGTTTTATTGTTTTATAGTTAATAATTTCGGTGCAAAATTAGACACTAATTCCTGACTGCACAAGTACCGAAAAATTTTTCGGGTACTGAATCTTTTCTCGATATACCCTCATTCCCAAACATTATGACTAACTTTGCGGCAAAAATAATGCAATAAAACTATGTATAAACGCAAAATACCCGTAGACCTCAGCTGCCCACTGCGGCTGACAATCAGCCTGATTGACTCAAAGTGGAAGTCGTGCATCCTCGACGAGCTGCGCTATGCCAGCATGCGACCGAGCGAGCTGCACAAGGCATTGCCCGAGGCCACACCGCGCGTGCTCGACATGCAACTGAAAGAGATGGTCGACGACGGCCTCGTAACCAAGACCATCTACCCCGAACTGCCACCCCGCAGCGAGTATGCCATCTCGCCACTGGGGATGACGCTGATTCCCATCATCGATGCCATGCTCCGCTGGGGCGAGGAGCACCAGCAACTGTTCGAGAAGAAGTACGGCGGCCCGCAAGACACAGTCTGAAAGAAAAGACACCACCGCTCAGCCTGTTTGCCAATCCCCCCCTGATTGTCATCAAATATTGACAAAACTTGAGAACTGATTCCAAGCCCCCATCGACAAGATGACCGAGATGAGATAAGTCTGTATGGCAGCTTATATGGGCATACGGGAGTGAGCGTGGATGGTGAAGAGGACAAAACACAAAAAACACGCTGATTTTCAAGGTTTTCGCCTTAATTATCAGCGTGTTTTACAGTGGAGCGATAGACGGGATTCGAACCCGCGACCCTCAGCTTGGGAAGCTGATGCTCTACCAACTGAGCTACTATCGCAATTGGTTCAATGCCAAACCGGCAATCGAATTATGACACTGAGTTGTTCTCGATGCTGGCAATGCTGTCCGCGCCGTTGCTGGCTGTCTTGACCAGGATGCTCACCGAGTCGCCAATCTCGTAGGTGAAATCGAGGTCGGACGGAATCTCGAAGTCGAGCGTGTCGCCGTAGAACTTCAGGTTGATGTTGCTTCGCGAGCCATCGACCACGATGCCACGGTACAGTCGGTCGCCATTGACATCGATGGGCTCGTTGCGTTGCGCCACTGTGTCGCTGTCCTTTGCCGGAGTGCCAGCCTGGTTGCTGCCGTCGGTGCAAGCCCCCATGACCACCGTTGCGGCCACGGCTGCTGCGAGCAGATATTTGTGCACTGTCTTCATCGTTTTGCGCTGCAAAGGTAGTGCATTTTCGCCAAACGGCAAAATATTATCAAAAAAAAGTGGTGCCGAATCACTGTCGGCACCACTTTTTATTGTAGTTATCGTGACAATCACTCGCCACCCTTCTCCATCTGCTCCTTCAGTGCAGCCAGTGCGCTGATGTCGCCCAGGGTCGTCTTCTCGACGGTGGTAGCGGGCACAGTCTCCTCGGCAGCGGCGGGCTTGCCAGCCTGCTGTGCGCGGCGTGCCTTGCGAGCCTCGGCCTTCTGCTCATCCTCAAAGATGCGGCTGTGCGAGAGGATGATGCGCTTGGCGTCCTTGTTGAACTCGATGACCTTGAACATGAGCTTCTCGTCCTTCTGTGCGGGAGTTCCGTCTTCCTTGACCAGGTGCTTGGGCGTAGCGAATCCCTCGACACCGTAGGGCTGGAGGTTGATCACGGCACCCTTGTCGAGCATCTCGGTGATCACGCCCTCGTGCACACTGCCGGTGGTGAAGATGGTCTCAAACACATCCCAAGGATTCTGCTCGAGCTGCTTGTGGCCCAGGCTCAGGCGGCGGTTGTCCTTGTCAATCTCCAGGACCTTGACCTCGATGGGAGCACCGATCTGAGTGAACTCGCTGGGGTGCTTCACCTTCTTGGTCCACGACAGGTCGCTGATGTGAATCAGGCCGTCAACGCCCTCCTCCAGCTCAACAAACACGCCGAAGTTGGTGAAGTTGCGCACCTTGGCAGTGTGCTGCGAGCCCACGGGGTACTTGACCTCGATGTCCTCCCAGGGATCCTTCTTGAGCTGCTTGATGCCAAGCGACATCTTGCGCTCCTCGCGGTCCAGTGCCAGGATTTGTGCCTCGACGGTGTCGCCCACCTTCATGAAGTCCTGTGCGCTGCGCAGGTGCTGCGACCACGACATCTCGCTGACATGAATCAGTCCCTCGACGCCGGGAGCGACCTCGACAAATGCTCCGTAGTCGTACATCACGACCACACGTCCCGTCACCTTGTCGCCTACCTTCAGGTCCGGATCGAGCTTGTCCCAAGGATGCGGCTGGAGCTGCTTCAGACCCAATGCGATGCGCTTCTTCTCGTCGTCAAAGTCCAGAATGACGACATTGAGCTTCTGCTCAGGCTCGACAATGTCGGCGGGGTTGTTGACGCGGCCCCACGACAGGTCGGTGATGTGAATCAGACCGTCCACACCGCCCAGGTCGATGAACACACCATAGCTGGTGATGTTCTTGACAGTGCCCTCGAGCACCTGTCCCTTCTCGAGCTTGGCGATGATTTCCTTCTTCTGCTGCTCGAGCTCGGCCTCGATGAGTGCCTTGTGCGACACGACCACGTTCTTGTACTCCTGGTTGATCTTGACCACCTTGAACTCCATGGTCTTGCCGACAAACACGTCGTAGTCACGGATGGGCTTGACATCGATTTGGCTGCCGGGCAGGAAAGCCTCGATGCCGAACACGTCGACAATCATGCCACCCTTGGTGCGGCACTTGATGAATCCCTTGATGACCTCGTCCTTGTCCAGTGCCTCGTTGACACGGTCCCAGCTCTTGGCCATACGTGCCTTGCGGTGCGACAGGATGAGCTGACCCTTCTTGTCCTCCTGGTTCTCGACGTAGACCTCGACGGTGTCGCCAACCTTCAGGTCAGGGTTGTAACGGAACTCGTTGAACGGAATGATGCCGTCGGACTTAGCACCGATGTTAACCACGACCTCACGCTTGTTGATTGAGATCACAGTACCTTCGGTCACTTCCTTGTCACGGAACGAGCCAAGGCTCTTGTCGTAGGTTTTTTCCAGTTCCTCGTACGATTTGTCGCGCTGAGTCTCGCCTCTCTCGAAGGCTTCCCAATCGAAATCGGCGATTGGAGAATTCTTTAATTCTTCGCTCATTTAGTTGTTTTGCTTCGCCAGCACACCGCTGTGGGTGTGGAGATGGCGCAGCATGCTTTAAAAGTTAGTAAATCAGTTGTTTCTCTCGACTTGCCACCCCTGGGGTGACAAATGCGGGTGCAAAGGTACAACAAAATTGAGAATTACTAATCAAGAATCAAGAAAAAAACCATGGTTGACCTCTTCTTTTTATGTTTTTAGGTAGGGTGTCGCATGAGTGTCCGTATTGATTTTTGGTTTCGTGTCAAAGTTTTGCATTTTTTAACAGAAAAATCTGGGTCATTTCTCATTGTTGTATCAAAAAAGTTTTTTACCTTTGTGCATTCCAATTTGGAACAAGACCTACGGACCAAACAACATATTATTAACTAAAAGCGTTCAATTATGAAAAAATTCTTACTTTTTGCAGCTGCATTTGCAGCCCTGAGCATGAGTGCCCAGGACTACACGTTCGAGAAATTGTGGGAGGTGACCGAGGGTCTGCCCACTAATGCCGATTCCCGTCAGGGCATCTGCATCAACGGCACCTACTACATCAACGTCAAGACCAACAATGCCGAGACAGGTGTCACGCCCTACGTGGTGGCCGTGACCGAGAACGGCGTCGAGACCACTAACTTTGCCGGCGGCGCTAACTGCGGCATCACCCGCGACGAGGCCGGCAACCTGGTCATCAGTCTAGCCACCTTCCCCGGCAGCTGGGTTTGCGATGGCGACACGCCCATGATTCGCGTCATCGACCCCGAGACCGGCGACGCAGTGGAGTATGGCATTCCTGAGGATGCTGCCGTGCTGGGCCGCAGCGACATGCTGGGCATGGCACAGGGCGACCTGTTCAACGATGGCAAACTGTTCATGTGTGGATTCACGCTCGATGACCCGGAAAAGACCAATTCTGGCGTGTGCATCCTCAACATCGTCGGTGGCGAGGTAGACTTCGACAACAGCTATGAGGCGATGGCCGATGTGACCCTGACCCCATCGACCGCCACTGTGATCAACAACATCGACGGCGAGCGCATCTTCTATGTCACCCGCAACGCCACTCCCTACATCCTGACACCCAATGGTGACGGTTTCATCGGCGAGGCTGTGACCCTGCCCAACAAGGGCGCCAGCTGCGGCGCGCAGATCTTCCAATTCGGCGGCAAGGACATCGCTATCTACCCAATTCTGCCCAACTATCAGGACGGCTTTGCCGTGGCCGAGGTTGGCGCCGAGGAGCCTCTGTTCACCGTCGAGCCTACCGGCCAGACTGCTTACGCCCAGTGCAACTGGGTGAATGCCGAGGTCATCGGCAATGATGCCTATATCTACCAGTACATGCCCGGTCTGTTTGTCGCTTGCTACAAGTTGTCGACGCCCTCGACTGCAGTGAGCGAGGTCAATGCCAGCAAGAGTGCCACCGGTGTGAAGTATGTCAACCTTGCCGGCCAGACGAGCAACGTGCCGTTTGATGGCGTTAACCTGGTGGTGACCACCTACAGCGATGGCACCCAGAACACCGTTAAAACCGTGAAGTAATTTCTAATCATAAGACTAAGTGACGCTAGGGGCCGGCAGCAATGTCGGCTCCTTTTTTGGCACCTAAAAAATAATTCTCTCCCCAGCATTTCCTGTTCTCAACTTTTTGTAGTAACTTTGCAGCCGCAAAAACAATTAAAGACCACAACGCAATGAAAGCAAAGTTAGCATTATACAATGAGGTCGAGCAGCCCATTGAGCCGCTCGACGAGCACAAGCTGGCCGTGGCCGGTGCGAAGCCCGAAGCAGTTGACGTGCCCAAGCAGGGGCTGTACATAGTCGACTACAAGACCCTAGTCAAACCCACAATCATCGCCCTAGTCATCCTCATCGTTTGGGCTGTGGCCGCATGGTTGCTATAATATAATAAGGTGTAAAGAGAAATATTGCCGCAAAACAAACTTTTTTCGAAAAAAGTCGGTCGAAAATTTGGCCAGTCCGGCAAAAGGCAGTACCTTTGCATCGCATTTGGGAAAGCATGGCTCCCTAGCTCAATTGAATAGAGCATCTGACTACGGATCAGAAGGTTGTGGGTTTGAATCCCGCGGGAGTCACATGAAGAGGAAATCCATCACGGATTTCCTCTTTTTGCTTATGTCCAAATCGGATTGACATCGGTGGAATTGGTTGAACAGTAGTCTAGATTGGTTGATTAGCAAATGAAATCACTTGCACCACTCGCAAGATTTATTTTACTTTGCAGTTCAAAATCAGAGCAAAATGTCAACATTTGCTCCAAAAGACAAACGACTTTCACATAAATTCATACGATATGAAGAAACGAGTTTTATTGATTGCCGCGGGCGTGATGACCACAATAGTCCTCATCGCCGCCACGGTACAAACCCTGAATGTCCGGTTGGGCGAAGTCATCTATCAGTATGCCTCCGACCAGGTGGGACGCATGGCACTGTCGAGCAACGGCACAGTGGCCACTATATTAAATAAGGTGTTCAACCTCAACGAGGTGGATGAGATGTATCTTGATGAAACACCCGTAACCGACAATATGGTCTATGTCGACTATGACGGCACAACAGCTCAGGTGCGAGTGGCAGGCAACATAGCGCAATATATTGATGTCGTTGCCAGGGGTGCACATGTTGCCATCACGCAGAGCGAAACCTTTCCGGGCGATGACCTGGGTGAGATTACCTATGTGCTGAGTGGAACGTCGACCAACGGCTCGTTCTGGATGGATGGTTCCTATAAGATGACCCTCGAACTGAACGGAGTCACGCTGACCAACCCCGACAGTGCGGCCATCAACATCCGCGACGGCAAGCGCATCGGTGTGACGCTGGTCGACGGGACGACCAATAGCCTGGCAGACGGTGCCAACGGCACGCAGAAGGGCTGCTTCGCCGTCAAGGGCCATGCCGAATTTACCGGCGGCGGCTCGCTCACTATCACAGGCAACTCGAGCCACGCTTTCTGGGGCAAGGAGTATGTGCAGTTCAAGAAGAAGCTCACCGGCTCAATCACGGTCAACAAGGCCGTGGGCGACGGTTTCAATGTCAACCAGTACATCGAGATGAACGGCGGCACCATCACCATCAGTGGTGTGGGCGACGACGGCATGCAGCTGAGCCAGAGCACCGACGATGCCGGCACAGTAGAGGATGATGCGGAGAACACGGGCGTGTTCACGATGAAAGGCGGAACGCTCAACATCACTACTACTGCCTCGGGTGCCAAGGGCATCAAGGCAGCGGGCGACTATGTGATGAGCGGCGGCACGGTGACGGTCAACCAGACGGGCGGCTACACCTACGACGGCACCGACGCCAGCTATGTTTGCGGCGTGAAAGTGGGTGGCAACATCAGCATCACCGGCGGCACGGTCAACATCACCAGCACCGCCGATGGCGGCCGTGGCCTGGGAGCTGACGGCACCATCACCATCGACCAGAGCAGTGCCACGACCAACATCGACATCAAGGCCAACGGTGCCGGCGGCGTGCTGGACCAGAATGCTGAGCCCGGCACTGGCGGAAGCACGACCACAGGTTCATACAAGGTATATGTTAATCTACCCACTAGTGGTGGCTATGGTGGTGGCAATCCTTGGACTAAAGTCTATCTCTATAAGAGCGATGGCACTAATTTAGGTCAATTGACCGACACTGTCACTCGGTCATCGGGCTATTCAACCCTAACATTCTATTATTACGATTTTGGTCAGGCTACCACAGACAACTACTATTTTAAGGCCGATGACTATAATTCCAATAGATATGGGACATGTACTATTAGGTCTGCCGAGTTTGCAGGACCGTCAAGTGGTAGTGACGTATATTATAGCATCAGCAATAACTATACAGGTACAACAGCTAGAGTCTATCAGATTACGAATGTAACCTCGACCTATGGCGGCACGAGCGAGTCGACCGAGGACAGCGGCGACACGTATAACGCATCGGGTCTGAAGGCCGACGGCAACATCACCATCGGTGGTGGCACAATCACCATTGCCAACAGCGGCGCGATGAGCAAGAGCATCAAGACCAAGGCCACAGCCACCATCAATGGCGGCACCATAACCCTGACACCTAGTGGCGCAATGAAGGTTACCACGCTCAATGGCGTGACCGACGCTTCGTACAGCACTGGTGTCAAAGCCGTCGACTTTGTGATGAACGGCGGCTCTCTCACCATCAACGCATCGGGAACAGCCGGAAAGGGCATTTCAGCTACAGGCATCATCACCAATGGCGGCACCATCGACATCATCAACACCGGTGCTCCACAGTCCAGCTCGGCAGGTGACTACTACACCGCTAAAGGTATGAAGGCCGATGGCAACATGGCACTCAATGCCGGCGACATCACCATCAAGATGACAGGCAATGGCGGCAAATGCATCAAGGTCAATGGGGCATATACCCAGGGTACCAGTGCAACGAGCGGACCCACCCTGACGGTGAGCACCACAGGAACCGCTGCCGGTACTAGTTCCGGCGGTGGCTGGGGACCTGGTGGTGGCAGCAGTGTCAGTGGTTCGGCCAAGGGTATCAAGGTGACAGGCGACCTTACCATCAATGGCGGCACTGTCAAGGTGAGTGCTACTGGCGGCGAAGGTAGCGAGGGCATCGAGAGCAAGTCAGTCATGACCATCAACGGCGGCTACGTAGAGTGCAACACCTATGACGATGCTCTGAACAGTGCTTCGCACATGTATATCAAAGGCGGCTATGTCTACGCTGTGGCCACCAACAACGATGCCATCGACAGCAACGGCAATATGTATCTGAGTGGTGGAATGGTGTTCTGCTGCGGCAGCGAGGAGGGCCTGGATGCCAACAGCGAGGGAGGCTACAAGGCATATATCCAAAGTGGTGCAAACCTTGCGGCAATCGGCCGGAGCATGGGCGCAATCGAAAGCGGTGCATCCATCAGCCAGACATGCTATCAGACAACAGCCAGCTCCAGCACATGGTATGCTCTGTATAACGGCAGTACAGTTGTTGCAGCATTCCAGACACCCACCTTGAGTAGTAGTGGTGGTGGGTATGGCCCTGGCGGCGGTGGCGGCAGCAACACCATGGTGGTCACCTCGCCATCGTGCAAGCTCTATAGTGGCGTCACCGGTAGCGGCACGTCTTTCTGGAGCGGCAAGGGTTATAGCAACGCCAGCGGTGGCTCATCAGTGTCTCTCTCAACCTACTCTGGTGGCGGCTGGTGGTGATTTAGCACACTCTCTGTCATTAGATTCATAAGCTTAATAGGCCGTTGCTTTGCAGTGCAACGGCCTATTTTTGTCCAAGTCTTGCAAGTCAGCTTTCCCCTTTCTAAGATAGCGACAAGGCCAGTGCTCTTGTCCCAGTCTTCGACCCGCATGGCGCACAACAGTGTTGTTGGCGCATCATGAGTTATGCGCTGTGTTGAAAGCGTTCCAACCCTGGGCACGGATTTCCAACTCCTGGTTGTCACGACTGACGAGATAGGCACCGAGTTCGGGCTTTGTGACGCGCCCGATGAGGTGGGCGGTCTTCATCTGTTGTACCTTCTCGTGGTCGGTCAGTGGCACAGTGAACAGCAACTCGTAATCTTCGCCACCGTTCATGGCTGCCGTCACCAGGTTCATGTTGAATTCCTCGGCCTGTATGGCGGTCTGGTAGTCGATGGGGATGCGGTCCTCATAGACCCGGCATCCCACACCCGAGGCCTTGCAGATGTGCAGCAGCTCGCTCGACAGTCCGTCGCTGACATCCATCATTGCTGTGGGTCTGATGCCCAGTTCATGCAGCTCGGCGATGACATCGCGCCGTGCCTCAGGCTTGAGTTGCCGCTCCAACAGATACTCCTTGCCGGCAAAGTCGGGCTGGAACGAGTCGTCCTTTAGCCCCTCGGCTACCTGGCGCTCGCGTTCGAGCAGCTGCAAACCCATATAGGCCGCCCCCAGGTCGCCGCTGACGCAAATCAGGTCGGTGTCGCGGGCACCATTGCGATAGACGACATCGGCAGGGTCGGCCTCACCGATGGCAGTGACACTGATGAGCAGTCCGGTCACACTAGCGCTCGTGTCGCCACCCACCAGATCAACGCCATACTCCTGGCAGGCCAGACGTATGCCACTGTACAACTCCTCAATGTGCTCGAGGGTGAAGCGCTTGCTGATGCCCAGACTCACAGTCACCTGCCGTGGTGTGCCGTTCATGGCATAGACATCGCTCAAGTTGACCACGATGGCTTTATAGCCCAGGTGCTTGAGCGGCACATAGCGCAAGTCGAAGTGTATCCCCTCGAGCAACAGGTCGGTGGTGATGAGTGTGCGCTTGTCGCCAAAGCTCATCACGGCACAGTCATCACCCACGCCGCGCAACGTACTCTCGTTCTTGCTCACAAAGTCTCTGGTGAGATGGTCAATCAAGCCAAACTCACCCAGTGTGGATATTTCAGTCATTGTTTATTCTTCGATTTTCTTCATCAGGTGGGGAATGAACTCATGCCCCTCAGTCTCTAGTATGCCCACGCGTATGGGTATATAATAGATAATGTCGCGCATCGTGGGCGGGTAATAGGGGTTATTGAGGATGCGCACCATGTCTTTCTCGGTGGTGATGATGAACTTGCGCTGTCCCTCCAGCCGGTCAAAGATGCTGAAGATGTCGGCGAAGTCCTTGCGTGTGAAATAGTGATGGTCGTCATAGTGCATGACCCTGACCTGCGCGGCAAACTGTCGCAGATATCTCACCAGCGGCTTGGCATTGGCAATGCCAGTGACACACAGCACCGTGTCCTCGGGTTGCAGCCACGACAGAGCGGCCAGCTGTGGGTTGGGCACGGGGAATACGGGCACCGGGTCGGCATAGCGGATGTTGCTGAAAAACAGTTCCTGGTAGGGGAACAGGTTAAGGTTCTCCTTCATGGCCCTGATGTCGACAGGCGAGAGGTCGCTCGGACACTTGGTCACCACCACCATGTCACAACTCACCAGCCTGTCCATCGGCTCTCGCAACTGCCCCAGCGGGAGCAGCCTGTCGTTGAACGGCGGGCGTGTGTAGTCGACCAGCACAATGTTGACCTTGGGCTTGACATAGCGGTGCTGGAAGGCATCGTCCAGAATAATCAAGTCGATGCCTGGGTCGATTTGCCGCATCTCGCGTATGCCCTTGCGCCGGTTCTCGCACACGGCCAATGTGATCAGCCCGTTGAACTTGTGGAAGATTTGGTAAGGCTCGTCACCGATGTCACGGGGCGAGAGCGAGTCGGTAGCGAGGATGAAGCCCTTGGTCTTTCGCTTGTATCCCCGGCTGAGCACACCAATCTTGTATCTCCGACACAGAGCCTCTATGATATACTCGACGTGTGGTGTCTTGCCCGTGCCCCCAACAGTGATATTGCCCACACTCACCACGGGCACATCGAAGCTCTCTTGCTTCAATATGCCCAGATTGAACGCCTGGTTGCGCAGCCACACCCCCGCGCCATAAATCCACGAGAACGGGGTCAGAATGGCATCGAGCACAGTCTTGCGCTGCTGCTTGTTCAATATTTTGGTGAAATCAACGATGGCGTTATGAGTTGTGAGTTGTGAGTAATGAGTTGCAAGTCACGAGCGTAACTAATCACTAGTAGAGTACGGTCTCGGGCATGAGGCAGAGGACGTGGTCGCGCCGGCCCATCTGCAGCAGTGCCTTGTGCCAGTCGTAGAGCATGCCCATCTCGCCTTGCAGCTTCAGCTCATATTGCGATGCCATCATCTGATTGAGCATCGAGCGCCAGTCGGTCGACAGGGCGGGATAGTTCTGCGTCTTGATGTCCTTCTTCATGCCGACCTTCTGTCCCACCCAGTTGATGGCGGCCTGCAGGTCGCCCAGCTCGTCGACCAGTCCTATCTTGAGGGCAGTCATGCCGTCCCACACGCGCCCCTCGGCAATCTGCTTGATGCTGTCCTGGGTCACGTGGCGTCCCTGGGCACACCGCTTGGTGAACAGGTCGTAGCCATTGTTGATCATTCGCTGCATGGCATTGCGCTGCGCCGGTGTCATGCGCTTGGTCATGATGCCGAAGTCGGAGTTCTCGTTGGTCTTGACCACTGCCATGTGCACACCCAACTTGTTCTCGGCCAAATCCTCATAACAGGGAATCATGCCGAAGATGCCGATTGAGCCAGTGATGGTCGTAGGCTCGGCAAACACTCGCTGCGCGCCACTGGAGATATAGTAGCCTCCAGATGCCGCATAGTCGCCCATGGACACAGCCAGCGGCTTGCCGGTTGCCTTGAAGTCCTCAAGGGCTTTCCATATCTGTTCGCTGGCAAACGCGCTTCCGCCCGGCGAATTGACACGCAGCACCAGTCCCTTGACATCATCATCCTCTTGCAGCTCCCTGATCTGCTTGACCATGTCCTCGCCCACGATACCGTCTGACGCGTTCATCGGTCCTCCCTCGCTGGTCTGCACAATTTCGCCCACGGCATAGAGCACAGCGATGTGGTCGCCACTGACGCTCTCCTCGACCTGCGTGGCATAGTCGGCGGGCTCGACCAGTCTCAGGTCATCGTCCTTGTCGAGCTTGGTGCGTGCCTTGAGTCGTGCCTCCATCTCGCTGGGAAAGCACACTCCATCCACCACCTTGCACTTGACCAGGCTGTCGGGCTGCAGAGTCACCATCATGCTGTCGGTGAGCTGGTTGAACATCGCAAGGTCGATCTTGCGGTCGGCGGCCATCGAGTCGCGCATGCATTTCCAGATGCTGCCCATGTAGTGCTCGGTCTGCAGGCGGTTGGCCTCGGACATGTCTTCGAGCATATAAGGCTCGACCGCACTCTTGAACGTGCCCACTCGGATAATCTGCATCTCAACACCCACCTTGTCGAGCAGCTTCTTGAAATAGGGCACAGCCGATGCCATGCCATGCACATCGACGGCTCCCACGGGGTTGACAAAGATGCTGTCGGCAACGGTGGCCAGGTAGTAGTCGCCCTGCTCGATGCCCTCGTTGCCGTAAGCATATATCCACTTGCCGCTCTTCTTGAAATCCTTGAGCGCGCGGCGCAGGGCAAACCGTGTGGCCGGGGCCGCCGACGAGCCGTTGCACTCGATGTAGATGCCCTCAATCTTCTTGTCGGTCTTGGCCTTGTCGATAGCAGCGAGCAGGGTGTTCAACCCCACCGAGTTAGAGACGTTGCCTTGCGCCAGGTCGAGCATCGACATCTCGCCACCTCCCTCGCGCTCGGCAATCTCGCTGCTGAGGTCGAGGTGCAGTATCGAGCTTTTCTGCACGCTGGTCGCCGACTTGCCCATCGAGCTGCCAATGCTCATCAGGGCAATGCTGAACACGATGCTCATGAGCATGAACACCATCAGTGCCAGTGTGGTACCCACAAACGAGCCGCACACAATCAGTAAGAATTTCTTCATCATAGCGGTATACGCATTAAATTATTTGTAATCAAATCGTTACGTCAATCTTTCAAGCTCAAACTGAAAGACTGCCGCAAATAATCAAGCAAAGATAGTGAAAACTTATTAAACTGCACTTGTTTTGCTATATTTTTTTTGAAAAAAGTGCCAAGCCAGCACAATCAGTGCCGCAGTGGCCACCGCACTGACCAGAGCCAACAGCGGGAAACCGCCATCCTGCGGCACCCCCAGACGCTCCATCGCCTCACCGTCAATCCACCGGTTGTTGCCCATCCACTCCATGATCACCACCATGCCGTTGTTGAGTGTGTGCGCCAGAATGGGAATCCACAGGCATCGTGTCCACACCAGCAGATAGCCGAACCATGCTCCGAGCAACATGCGCGGCACGAAGCCCAGGAACTGGAAATGGATGGCGCTGAACACAATGGCCACCACCCAGATGACCACATGGTCGCTCGCCCGGCCACGCCGCATGATGCCCATCAAAGCCCCGCGGAAGAAGAGTTCCTCGCTCACACCCGCCATCACTCCTACGACCACAAACGCCACGAGCATCTGCCCGAAAGTGTCGGCCGACAACAGTTCTCTGGTCATCTGCTCCATTACGGCCTCGGCCTGGCGCATGGCCCGCTCCAGAGCCGCCATGCCGGCGGGCAGATGCAGGTTCTGATTCCAGTCGACCACCCAGTTCATCGCCGGCAGCGACACGCACCACACCGCCACCACCAACACGATGGCCTGCCACTGTGGCACACAGTCAACCTGCAGAAACCGCCATGGCTGCCGGTAGCAGATTAGCGCCAGCAAGATGGCGGGCAGGATAAACACCAGGATGTCCTGCAACACCACACCCCACATGAAGTTAGCCTTGGCGGCTGTAAGCAGAAAAGTCGCCACTCCGGTCACCATCGTTCCAGCCAGTGCCAGTGCCAACAAGATGAGCACCCGCACCGCGTTAGTCGTGTTCTGTCTCGGTTCTACCATAATCATTTCTTTAAAACTACCCATTGCGTTTTTTGCCCCACAAAATTAGGAAATATCCGCCAAACAGAGGCAACAATTATGGTTTTTTTGTCATCGCGGTTGGTGTTCGGTGTCGCTTTAGCGCATTTTGCTTGATGTTTTATTTGATTTTTGGCAAAATGTTTGGTAGTTATTGAGACATTTCGTAAATTTGCACCCTTGAAACCGAAATTGATAGAAAAAATGAAAAAGTCATGTTTCGTTCTCTTGTTACTGTGCGCCTTGTGTGCACAGGCACAAGTGACCGATGACATCTATGCCACCAAGCAGGGCGATGATGTCCAACTGTCGGTCATCACACCGGCCAAGCCCGACAAAGCCACCAAGCAAGAGCAGAAAGCCCGCGAGAAGCGCCTCAAAGAGCGCGTCGACTCGCTGGGTCACGCCAAGGCTGGAGCAGCGCTTGAGCGCGGCTACTGGGTCATCCTGGCCGACCGCATCAGTGTGGGCTACACGGGCTACACAGCTTCGGGTCTGAACGGCAACAGCAACTTCATCTTTCAGCAGGCAGGCGAGGGCATGGTGCAGACAGCCTTCAACCAGGCCAGCCCCGGCCTGAACGGCATGGGTGGCATGACCCTGCAGGGCAATGTGAGCGGTGCCAGGATGAGGGTCGACAAGAAGGGCAACATCCGCTAC
The DNA here is from genome assembly GCA_902781045.1 of uncultured Bacteroidales bacterium. Lineage (GTDB taxonomy): Bacteria > Bacteroidota > Bacteroidia > Bacteroidales > Muribaculaceae > Sodaliphilus. The sequence goes on from CACZHT010000001.1 coordinate 77,338, forward strand.
ACCTACAGCATGACGGGCGAGGACATCAGTGCCCAGATTGACATCACGGTGTATGCCGGCACCGACTATGCCCAGGCCATTGTCGAGCCCACGTTCAGCGGTCCGCGCTTGACCATCAACGGGCGGCTGCTGCCTTATATCCGCCCCCGGCATTGATTAGAGATTTTGTATTTAATCATATACATACACAACATTCGCTTATGAAAAAAACTTTACTGATGCTGGCCGCCGCACTGGCCGCCGTGCAGATGTGGGCTGCGCCGGTCGACCAGGCCGCCGCACAGGCCAAGGCTAAGCAGTATCTGCTCAGCCAAGTGTCAACCGGCCGCGTGAAGGCCGCCACAACGCTCGAGCCCGAGCTGGTGCTCACCGAGATGGGAAAGACCAATGCCACACGGCCGGTCTACTACATCTTCAACACCGACCAGAACTTCATCATTGTCTCGGGCGACGACCGCGCCGAGGAGATTCTCGCCATCGGCGACCGTCCGCTCAATGTCGACCGCATGCCCGAGAACATGAAGTCGTTTCTCAAGACCTATCGCGAGCAGATTGACTACCTCCTGTCCAACCCTGACCTCAAGGTCGAGAAGCCATTCAAGGCCAACGTCATGCTGGGTGCCACGACTGTCGAACCGCTGCTCAAGGAGCTGTGGGACCAGGATGCGCCCTATTACAATCAGTGCTACATCGGTGGCTATCAGTGTCTGACCGGTTGCCCGGCCACCTCGGCAGCGATGGTGTTCCACTATTGGCGCTACCCCATCGACCCGACCCCTGTCGTACCGGCCTACCGCACTAACCTGAGCTACAGCTTCTGGGGTTCGACCACAGTGAGCGTGCCGGAACTGCCCTCGGTGACCTTTGACTGGGACAACATGCTCGATGACTACCGTGGCGGCTACACCAGCGCTCAGGGCGACGCCGTGGCCACGCTCATGCGCTATGTGGGCCAGGCCGAGCGTATGGACTATGGCACCTATGCCGCGGGCGGCAGTGGTATCGATGCCGACAGTGTCATCAACATTGCCAATGCGTTCACCTTCTTCGGTTATGACGAGACCACTGTGCGTGCCGTCAAGAAGACCAGTTCATATTATGGTGGACAAACGGTCTACAGCGACGCCGAGTGGGCCGAGATGATCCAGACCGAGCTGGTCGAGGAGCGCCCCATTGTCTACTGCGCCATTTCGAGTGAGGGCGGCCACGCGTTCAACGTCGACGGCTATAACGCCACCAGCAACCTGTATCACGTCAACTATGGCTGGAGCGGTGACGGCAACGGCGACTTTGCCCTCAACGCCTTCCGCGACGGTTCGGCAACCTTCAACCAGTATCAGCAGATGGTCATCGGCATCCAGCCGGGCTATGTCGGTCCGCTTGTCAAGCCATCGACCCGCAGCATCGACCTCACCTGCTATGATGACGAGACAGCCACTGCCACATTCACTGTCAAGGGCCGCGACCTCACTGACGATGTGGTGCTTGAGCTGACCGACGAGAACGAGGTGTTCAGCATCAGCAATACGCGCGTGGCATTGAGCGACACCGAGCAGGGCGTTGAGGTGACTCTGACCTTCGCTCCCAAGGCTCATGGCACCTACAACGCAACCATCGCCTTGAGCAGCACCGATGCCAGGGGCGCTGAGATCAACATCACCGCAACGGCTCGTCTGCGCAAGGGCACACTGCTGATGGCCCAGCCCGAGGAAGTGGCCGACAACTCGTTCAAGGCTATCTGGAGCGACAACACGCCCGAGGGCAACGTGTCGAGCTACACGCTGGTGGTGCACAAGCATGGATTTGAGGTGGCCGAAGAGGTGGCCAAGGCCGACTTTGCCACACTCAACTACACCGGCATGCAGGATGAGCCTCTGGCCGACCTGGACACCTACTGCACTCCTCAGGGCTGGAACGGCGATGTCTATCCCGACAAGGGTGGTGTTCGCCTGGGCTACAGCTCCAACAACCCCATTGGCACGCTCTCGACACCTGAGCTCGACCTGACGCATAGCGGCGGCAAACTTACCATCACCTTCAAGGCCAAGAGTTATGGCGGTGGCTCTGGCCAGGCTTCGCTTATAGTCAGTTGTGGCGACCACAGTGTGACACAGGCCCTCAAGTCGACGGGCAAGACCTACACAGTGGTGCTCGACTGCGAGGAGGATGATGCCCAGACCGTGACCTTCACCAGCAAGAGCAAGCGCGTGTTCCTGTACAACGCCACCATCAACACTACCGACATCACCGGCAACACGAACGGCGTAATCAAGGCTCCGGCCGAGCAGGGCGATGCGGACAGCCGCACCATCACCGGCATCACCGACAAGTTCTACACCGTGGGCAACCTGTCCACAGGATCCACCTATTCTTATAAGGTGAAAGCCTACTACATCGATGGCTCTGAGAGCCCGTGGACCAAGAACATGACCGTTGTCCTCACCGGCAACCCGGTTCTGCCTGGCGACATCAATGGCGACAATGCCATCGGCATCGACGATGTCAACGCCATCATCAACATGATGCTCGGCAAGGCCGAAATCAATCTTGCAGGCGACCTCAATGGCGATGGAGAGATTGGCATTGACGATGTCAACGCCCTGATCAACATCATGCTCGGCAAGTAGCACTTGGCAACAGACCTGACAATAACCGGGGCCGCACAAATCCATGTGCGGCCCCGGTCGTTATCCGTAAAAAACGAGCGTCAAATCATGGCCAGGAAATCATCCTCGCCGATGATGGGGATGCCCAGGCGGCGAGCTTTCTCAAGCTTGGCGGGTCCCATGTTCTCACCGGCAAAGACAAAGTCGGTGGCCTTGCTGATTGAGCTCACATTCTTGCCGCCATTCTGCTCAATCATCGCCTTGTACTCCTCACGCGAGTGTCGGCTGAACACGCCGCTGATGACAATCTTCTTGCCTGCTAGCTTGTCACTGCGGCTGGCCAGCTCGTCATCACTGAGCGACATCTGCAGTCCGGCACTGCGCAACCGCTCGACAATCTTGCGATTTTCCTCGCGGGCAAAGAACTCAACAATGCTCTCGGCTATCTTCGGGCCAATCTCGGGTATGCCGGCCAGCTGCTCGGCGGGCATTGACATCAGTGTGTCGATGTCGTGGACATTGCGTGCCAGCACGCGGGCTGTGGTCTCGCCCACATAAGGGATGGACAGCGCGAAGATAACCCTTGCAAAGGGCACCTGCCTCGAGTCGTCAATGCCCTTGAGAATGCGCTGTGCGCTGCGTGACTGGAAACGGTCGAGCGCCACCAGTTGCTCCTCGGTCAGGTCATAGAGGTCGGCCACATCGTTCACCAGACCTGCGGCATGCAGCGTCACAGCCACCTCCTCGCCGATGCCATCGATGTTCATCGCATGGCGGCCCACGAAGTGCTCAATGCGCCCCGTGATTTGTGGCGGACAGCCCCACTTGTTGGGACAGAACCATGCCGCCTCGCCCTCTATGCGCTGTAGTGGCGTACCGCATGCTGGACAATGTGTGACAAAGCTCACCGGCAAGGTGCCATCTTGACGCTGACGCGTGTCAACCCCCACAATCTTGGGAATGATTTCGCCGCCCTTCTCCACATAGACCATGTCGCCATCATGGATGTCAAGCTGGCGGATGATGTCCTCGTTGTGCAGCGAGGCACGCTTGACGATGGTGCCGCTCAGCAACACCGGGTCAAGGTTGGCCACCGGTGTGATGGTGCCTCCCCGCCCCACCTCGAACGACACCGACCGCAGGCGTGTACACTCGCGCTCTGGGGCAAATTTGTAGGCGATGGCCCAGCGCGGCGACTTGGCCGTGGCACCCAGGTTCAGCTGCTGGCGCAGCGAGTTGACCTTGAACACCAGCCCATCGGTGGCCACCGGCAGTCGCTTGCGCTCCACGTCCCAGTGAGCGATGAAGTCGCTCACGGCCTCGATTGACGGCAAGATAGTGTGACCGCCCGTCTTGAACCCCCATCGCCGCAGCGCGTCCAGACTCTCGCTGTGGGTGGCAAAGGGCAGCTCATCGCCCAGCAGAAAGTAAAAGTAAGCATCCAGGCCCCGCCGAGCTACCTCGGCACTGTTCTGAAGCTTGAGCGTGCCAGAGGCCGCATTCCGTGGGTTGGCAAACAGTGGCTCTTCGTTCTGCTCACGCTCCTGGTTCAGACGCTCGAAACTGTGCCATGGCAGCAGAATCTCGCCACGCACCTCGAAACGTTCGGGCCAGTCCAGTCCATCGGCCAGCTGCAGGGGTACACTGCGGATGGTGATGACATTGGCCGTCACGTCGTCGCCTCGCACCCCGTCACCTCGTGTCACAGCCCGCACCAAGCGCCCATGCTCATAGGTCACCGAGATTGAAGTGCCATCATACTTCATCTCGCCCACAATCTCGCACGGCTCACCGCCCAGCCCCTCCTGTGCCCGGCGCAAGAAGTCCTGCACCTCGCCGATGTTGTAGCTGTTGGACAGCGACATCATGGGGCGCTCATGCTCGACCTGTTCAAATCCCTTGGTCAGGTCACTGCCCACACGCTGCGTGGGCGAGAGCGGGTCGGCATACTGCGGGTAACTTTCCTCCAGCTCTTGCAGCTCACGCATCATCCGGTCGAACTCCTGGTCGCTGATGGTGGGCTGGTTGAGCACATAGTAGTTATGGTTGTGCTCGTTGAGCTGCCGGCGCAGCTCCTCAATGCGATGTTTGAACATGTCCATAGGTCAATTTCTGAAATTTTGGGGCTAAATTACAACTTTTTTCTCACATGCCAGACGTTTTTATTTGGATATTTGTTGATGGGGCAGTAACTTTGCACATTCAAAACCAGAATCATTATGGCAAATCAAGGACAACGACAGACCGGAGCCGGTGTCAAGGAACGCATCAAGGTCAAGAAACCCCAGCACTATCAGGTGGTAATGCACAACGACGACTTCACCACCATGGACTTTGTTGTGGACGTGCTCAAGACAATCTTCGGCAAGGAGCAGTCCGAAGCTCTGGCACTGATGCTGGCCATCCATCACTCCGGCAAGGCGGTGGTGGGAGTCTACAGCTACGACATCGCCGCCAGCAAGGCCGAGAAAACGATGCAGCTGGCTCGCGACAAAGGCTACCCCCTGCGCTGCACCACCGAGCCCGCATGAGCATGCACAATTCGTAATTCATAATTCATAATTTTATTGCTGTCTATGGTTTTTAATCCTTGCAGCAACTCGCTACTTGCCGCTTGATTTTAGCCACTTGATTCTCGCTTCTTAGTCAAGAGATTTTATGCCCAACGATATCAAATATAGCCCTACCCTGCTCAGCATCATCGACATGACCTATATGATTGCCGTCGATGAGTCGCTGGAGTTCATCACCCCCGAGATAGTGCTCGATGCCATGCTCTATGACAAGAAGTTCTGCATGGCCGTCGACCAGACCATCCTGCAGGGAACAAACGAGGAGTTGCATGACGCATTGCTACATTGCATCTACGACACCAACACGGCACTGCCCGACAATGCCCAACCCACGCACTCCGAGCAGTATATTGACCTCTTCACCGAGGCCGAGCTGAAGGCGCAGATGGCCCAGGCCCGGATGGTGGACGTGCCCATGGTGGTGTCGGCGATGATGGAGCTGCCCGAGTCGTGGGCGGCCAACCTGCTGGAGGCCTACTTTGGCAACAACCGTCCCGAACTGTTGCGCGCCTTGATTGATGCCTTCGACCAGGATGAGAATGACCAAATCGTGGCCGATGACCTGATGGACTCGATTTTCGGCGAAGACCCGCTGGGCGGTGCATCAGCCACCCAGGCTGAAGGCTGGCGCGACTTTGTCACCTGCATCAATGACCACCTGGCCGACCACAACCCGCTCATCGGGCGCGAGGCCGAGCTAGAGCGCACCATGCAGGTGCTGTGCCGCAAGGACAAGAACAACCCGTTGCACCTGGGCGAACCAGGCGTGGGCAAGACATCTATCGTCTATGGCCTGGCACAGCGCATCGAGGACGGCAATGTGCCCGACAAGCTCAAGGGTTTCAAGATTTATTCGCTGGACATGGGCACCTTGTTGGCCGGCACGCAATATCGCGGCGACTTTGAGAAGCGCATCAAAGATGTCATGAAAGGCATTGCAGCCGAGGGGCATGCCATTGTCTACATTGACGAGATTCACAACATCGTGGGAGCCGGGCGCGGCAGCGACGGCACTCTGGATGCCTCCAACATGCTCAAGCCTTATCTTGAGGGGGGCGACATCCGCTTCATCGGCTCGACCACCTACGAGGAATACAACCGCAACTTGACCAAGAGCAAGGGCATGATACGACGTTTTCAGCCCATCGACATCCTCGAACCCAGCATCGACGAGGCCATCGGCATCATTCGCGCCCTCAAGCCGCAATACGAGGCATTCCACGGCGTGAGATATGACGACCAGGCCCTGGAGTTTGCCGTGCGCATGAGCGCCAAGCACATCACCGACCGCTATCTGCCCGACAAGGCCATCGACCTGATGGACGAGGCCGGGGCCTACCTGCAGATGGGCAAGGGCAACAAAGACGACCGCCTGGTCGACCAGGAGCTGATTGCTCAAGTGCTGGCACATGTTGCCAAGGTCGACGCGCTGGCCATCAAGGAGGACGACACCGAACGGCTGGACACGCTCCAGAGCCGCATCACCAGCAAGATCTATGGTCAGGACAGTGCCGTGACTGCTGTGGTCGAGGCCGTGCAGCTGGCCAAGGCCGGCCTCACCGACGACGACAAGCCACTGGCCAGCCTGCTGTTTGTCGGTCCCACAGGCGTGGGCAAGACCGAGGTCGCGCGTGTTCTGGCCAGCGAGCTGGGCGTGGAGCTGGTGCGATTCGACATGAGCGAGTATCAGGAGAAGCACACTGTGGCCAAGCTCATCGGTTCGCCGGCGGGCTATGTGGGCTATGATGACGGCGGTCTGCTCACCGATGCCGTGCGCCGCTCGCCCGACTGCGTGCTGCTGCTCGATGAGATAGAGAAAGCGCACAGCGATGTGTTCGACATCCTGCTACAGGTCATGGACTATGGCACACTCACCGACAACAAGGGGCGCAAAGCCTACTTCCGCAACGTCATCCTGATCATGACCAGCAACGCCGGTGCGCAGTTTGCCCGCCAGGCCTCGGTGGGCTTCGCCTCGACTGTCACCACCGGCCAGGCCATGCTGACCCAGGTAAAGAAGCTGTTCAAGCCCGAGTTTGTCAACCGCTTGAGCGAGATTGTCGTCTTTGCCGACATGGACCGCCACATGGCCAGTCTGATTCTAGACAAGAAACTGCGCGAACTGCAAGCCAAGCTCACTGCCCGCAAGGTCACACTCAAGCTCACCGCCAAGGCTCGCGAGCAACTCATCGACATGGGCTTCTCGCAGAAGTATGGCGGACGCGAGGTGGACCGCGTCATCCAGGCCCAAGTCAAGTCGCGCCTCATGCGCCAGATGCTCTTCGGCTCACTCCGTCATGGCGGCACTGCCACGCTGGGCTATGCCAAAGGGGAATTCACCCTGTCGTGCAAAGATTAGATATTAAATCTTGTATAACTTTGCACCCCAATTAACCTAGTTTATCAAAACATTCACCTCATATCAAAATTATTTGTACCTTTGTAGATTCAAAAATAACAACAAAGATGATGAATACTTTCAGCACAAAAATGATGACTGTAGTGCTTGCCGTGGCCAGTGCCGTCGTGGCCAGCGCCGCACCAGTCAATGAGAACCAAGCCTTGTCGGCCGCCTCACGTTTCATGTCGGGCAAGACGCTCACTGCCGTGACCCTGCAGCGCGCCAACCGTGCCCCAGGGCAGCAAGCAACAGCTCAAGCCTACTATGTGTTCAACGCCCAGGCCAGTGAGGGCTATGTCATCGTGGCCGGCGACGACCGCGTGCCCGCCGTGCTGGGCTACAGCGACAACGGCACGTTTGACCCGGCCAATGTGCCGCCAGCCATGCAAGCACTGCTCGACGGCTATGCCGCACAGATTGCTGGTCTGCCACAAGATGCACAGGCACCGCAGCAGGTCAGCCGCACGCCCATCCGCCCATTGTTGCACAGCATCTGGGGTCAGGGCGAGCCGTTCAACTACTATCTGCCGTTCACCCTCACCACCACCGACAACAATGGCGTGACCCGTGCCTGGCACGCCAAGACCGGCTGCGTGGCCACGGCGATGGCCCAGGTGATGTACTACCACAAGTGGCCACCACGCACCACGCAGACCATCCCAGCCTACACGTCATCGACCACCAAAAACGGCAAGACCCTGACGTTTGATCGTCCGGCCATGCCTGTGACCGCCCTCAACTGGGATGCCATGAAAAACGCCTATAACACGACCGACAGTACCCAGGCATCGGGTCAGGCCGTGGCCCGGCTGATGGAGTGCTGCGACCAGGCACTGGAGATGCAATTCTATGCCTCATCGTCGAGTGCCCAAACCAGCGAGATTCCTATGGCACTCACCAGTTACTTTGATTACGATGCCACTGCGCGCTATGTCAAGCGCATCAGCTACACGACCACCGAGTGGGAAAGCCTGCTTTATAGCGAGCTAGAAGCTGGCCGCCCTGTGGTCTACCGCGGCGACAAGAACCCGGGTGGTCACGCCTTTGTGTGCGACGGCTGCGATGCCAATGGTCTGTTCCACATCAACTGGGGTTGGAACAGTCAGAGCAACGGCTACTTCCTGCTGCGCGACCTCAACCCCGATGCACAGGGCATCGGAGGCAGTGACGGCGAGTGTGGCTACATCTACGACCAGGGCATGGCCATCGGCATCAAGCCCAACGATGGCGGTGTGAATGCCATCAACGTGATGTTCTATGAGATGGAAATCACGTCGACTAACGGCACACGCACCTCGTCGGGCACCAACTTCAGCGTCGGTGTCAAGGGACGGTTCTTGAACAACACCCCTTATGACGAAATCTTCGACTATGGTTGGGGGTTGTACCAAGGCACGACACTCAAGTCGGTATTGAGCCAGTCATCGCGCACCAGTACTCTCCAGCCCAACTACTATATCACGGTTGAGCGGACGCTGAGCTTCGGCAGCGGCTTGAGCAATGGCACATACCAGCTGCGCCCCATCTTCAAGGAGCAGAATCAGAGCACCTGGAAGGTGTGCGAGGGCGGAATGTCCAACTACGTCACCGCCATCATCAGCGGCAACAACTGCACCTTTGAGGCCAACGGCACCAAGGCCGACCCCAACTATGTAATCAACAACGTGACCTTCGGCGGCACGCTCAACACCGGCAAGCAGGTCAATGTCACGGCCAGCGTGACCAACAAGGGCAAGAGCCTGGACAACATCATCTATATGTTTGTCAACGGAGTGAAGACCACCAGCGCGCTGTCTGACCTGGAGGAGAACCAGACTGGCGACCTGACCTTCCATTTCACGCCCACAACGGCCGGCACCAAAACCGTTATGTTCTCGCTCAACGAGGACGGCAGCAATCCGTTGGCCACACGCACGGTGACCATCAACACCATGCCCGAGGCCACGCTGGCCACCAGCAACAAGGTGCTCAACATAACCAACGGTGCCGTCACCAACTACATCAGCAGTAACATGTACAGCGTCGAGACCACATTCACCAACAACGGCACCACGGCCTACAACGAAGAGGTAACCCTGCGGCTCTACCGCGTGAGCAACGGCACCTCGGGCTCCAATGTGCAGGACGTGACCCTGCCTCTGCAGCTGGCTGCCGGCCAGAGCAAGGTGGTGCGCTTCGATTGCGACAACGTGGTCGATGGCGAGAAATACTTTGCTTGGGTCTACTACTACTCCGCCGGCCAGCAGGTGAGAGGCAAGGGCACTTCGAGCTACACCATCATCTTCCCCAACGAGCCTGAGTATCAGAAGGGCGACGTCAACGGTGACGGCAAGGTGGACATCGCCGATGTCAACGCCGTGATCAACGTCATGCTGGGCAAAGCCGCAGCCAGCAGCTACAAGGGCAATCCCAACGTCAACGGCCAGGGCGACATCGACATCGCCGATGTCAACGCCGTGATCAACCTGATGCTGGGCAAGTGACAATAGTTGACAGTTAATAGTCAAGAGTTTATAGTCAACTATTAGCTAGCAAAGTATTGCGAGGGCAGTCACCGCCGGTGATGATTGCCCTCGCTTGTGTTATTTATTGCCAAAAAATTTGGGGGTTTGCAGAAGTGTTTGTACATTTGCAGTGCAAAAACTTAAGTACAAAATATGAAAAAGATTGCCAAACTCATCATGTCCACCATGATGATTGCCACCAGTTGCACACTCAGTGCCGAGGTGCTACCGGCACCGCAGACCACTGGCGGCATGCCGCTGATGCAAGCCATGCAAGAGCGCAAGAGCATGCGTGACATCGATCCCGCTTCGACAGTGACCAAACAAGACCTGAGCAACATGCTGTGGTCAGCGTGGGGCATCACCCACGAGGGCAAACGCACCATCGCCACTGCCATGAATCGCCAAGAGCTGGTACTCTACGTCATCACCGCAACCGAAATCAGCCGCTACAGTGCCGAGGACAACACGCTGACCGTGGTCAACACAGGCGACTTCCGCAACATCCAGGCCCGTCAGGACTGGGCCAAGACTGCTCCTATCAACATCGCCCTTGTGGTTAACACCGACAAGCAGAAGAAAGACGAATTCCAGAACTATACCGCCGGTGCCGCCTCGCACGCCATCTACCTCTATTGTGCCTCGGCAGGTCTGAAGACCACCGTCCGTGCCATGCTCGACAATGAGGAGGTGGAGAAAGCCATGAAACTCGGCGAGAATGAGCGTCTGCTGTACATCCAGACTGTGGGCCGATGATGCGTCCGCCGCTTTGGATTGCTACAGTGCTGCTGACCCTACAGGCAGTGCTTGGTGCATGTTCTGACGACAACAATCAGTCCCGCTCATCGTCGACACCACCCGACACCCTGGTGACTCTGCATCCGCGTGCAGTGTGCCGATTGCTCAATGACATGGGCGATGACGGCAATGTGCAGCGGCTGCACGTCAATGCGCTGGGCCGGCTGCGTGAGGTGTTCAACGACACCAACGACATGCAGTTGCCGGCAGCCGTAGCTGGCGGCATCGACCCGGTCAACGACCTGCGCAGCGCCTATCACCTGAAACGCCCCATCCAGCGCATCTACTCGTGCGACGAGTTTGTTCTTGACTCGCTGTGGATGTCGATGCCCTATCTGGTGCCCCGGGCAGCCCAACTGCTCAAGGACATCGGCCGCACGTTTCAGGACACGGTGCGCGCACGTGGGGGCGGTGGCTACCGCATCAAGGTGACCAGTGTGCTGCGCACCGAGTACAGCGCCAGCCGTCTGCGCCGCCGCAACCGCAATGCCAGCGACCAGTCGTGCCACCGCTATGGCACCACATTTGACATCAGCTGGACCAAGTTTGACTGCCAGGACACCACACGGCTTGTATCGCTCGAGGACTTGAAGAACATCCTGGCCGAAGTCATCCAAGACAAGCGGCAACAAGGACGATGCTATGCCATCTATGAGCGGCGGCAAGGCTGCTTTCACGTGACTGTCAGGTGAGAACCAATGCACAAAATTCCAACCGGGTCATTCACGCAGCACGCTGCCTCCCTACATATTACTTTTTACTTTCTCTATTGTCAATTTTCAAATAACAAGATATGACTGAACAAAATGCAATTGCAGGTTACCTGAAATACTCGGGTAACAAGAGCCTGGACATCAAGTATGCACTCATTGACTGCGACGGAGTGCTTTTTGACTCGATGAAGAACCACACCCGCGCCTGGGTGAAACTGATGAAGAAGAACGGCATCAAGTGTACGCGCGACGAGTTCTACATGTACGAGGGCATGACCGGTGTCGAGATCATCAAGAAGAAATTCAAGGAGGGTGCCGGCAAGCAAATCACCGACGATGAGGCCATCGCCCTGTATGGTGTCAAGGGCCGCTACTTCAAGGAGGCCGGCGAGACACCTGTCATGCCTGGTGCCAGCGCCGTGCTCGAAGCCCTGCGCGACGCAGGTGTAGAGCGCATCCTGGTCAGTGGGTCGATGCAGCCCAGCATCCTGGAGCGCATCGACCAAGACTTCCCCGGCCTGATGAGCGAGACCCGCGTCACCGGGCATGACGTGCGCCGCGGCAAACCCAGCCCCGAGCCCTACCTCAAAGGCATGCTCAAGGCCGAAGCCAAGCCCAACCAGTGCATCGTCATTGAAAACGCGCCACTGGGCGTTCAGTCGGGTCATGCGGCAGGTTGCTTCACCATCGGCGTGACCACCGGTCCCATTCCCGAGAAAGATCTCTACAAAGCGGGTGCCGACATGGTCTATCCCAGCATGGAAGCTCTGGCTCAAGCTCTGCCCTCACTCATCGAGGCCTTCAAACAAACTCAGGCGTGATGCCACAGCGCATCACATACACCAATCAAGTGGGTGCCGCACTCGACCGAATGCTGGCATCCACTGATTGCACTAGCTTGTTTGTCATCGCCGACACCAACACCTCACGACAGGTGCTGCCACGGCTCCACAGCGTGCGGTTGCGACAAGCCACCCCCATCGTCATTCCAGCCGGCGAAGAGAGCAAGGGCATCAACACCCTGGCTGACGTGTGGCAGACCCTGAGCGATAGCGGTGCCACCCGCCGCAGCGTGGTGATCAATGTGGGCGGCGGCATGGTCACCGACCTGGGTGGAATGGCGGCCGCCACATTCAAACGTGGCATCCGCTTCGTCAACGTGCCCACCACCCTACTCAGTGCCGTCGATGCGGCTGTGGGCGGCAAGACGGGTATCAACTTCAACGGGCTGAAAAATGAGATCGGTGCCTTTGCACCTGCCTGCGAGGTCATCATCTCGACTTGCTTCTTCGACACCCTGGCCCGACAGGAACTGCGTTCGGGCTATGCCGAGATGGTCAAGCACGCCATGCTCAACGGAGCGCAAGCCTTCGCCGATGTGATGAACTACGAGCCGGATGGCGACGAGCCCAACCATCTGCTGCAACTGCTGGAGGCATCAGTGGCGGTCAAGCAGCGCATCGTCGAGCAGGATCCCACTGAGCAAGGCTTGCGTCGTGCCCTCAACCTGGGTCACACCGTGGGGCACGCCCTCGAGAGCCTGTCACTGCAACACGGCCGGCCAGTGCCACATGGCTATGCTGTAGCATGGGGTTTGGTCACCGAGGCTGTGCTGTCGCACATGCTGCTGCAATTTCCCAGCACCGACCTGCATCGCTTGGCCACATTTGTGCGCCAGCACTATGGCACACCCGGCATCACCTGCGACGACTACCCCACCCTGCTCCACCTCATGCACCATGACAAGAAGAGCCGCCAGGGCGAGGTCAACTGCACCCTGTTGTGCCAGTTGGGCAACCCTGTCCTCGACAATGTCATCGCCCCCGATGACATGCACACCGCCCTCGACATCACCCGCGACTACCTCGATTGAGTGCATTGACGAATAAAATTTTTGTTAGAATTGTGCGAAAAATTTGGTGAACACCCAAAAAAACACTAACTTTGCACAAAATGAAGTAGATAGCACCATGGGCAAATATATCAATCCATTCACCGACATTGGTTTCAAGCGAATCTTTGGTCAGGACGTCAGCAAGCCATTGCTGATTGACTTCCTCAACAATCTGCTTGAGGGTGAGCGGCATATCGTTGACCTCACTCTGCTGGACAAGGAGCAGCTGGCTGAGTATGCCAACGACCGTTCGCTCATCTATGACATCTACTGCGAGACAGACACCGGCGAAAAGATTGTGGTTGAGATGCAAAATCGCACACAACCTTATTTCAAGCGCCGGAGCATTTTCTATGCAGCACAGGCCCTGTCGCGGCAGGGTGAGCGCGGGCTGGCCTGGCACTATGACGTGAAGTCGGTCTATCTGATTGCATTCCTGAACTTCAAGCAGACCGACATTGGCACTGACTTCCGAACAGATGTCGCCATGATGAATATGAAGAATGGCGAGTTTTTTTCAGACCTGGTCCGCTTGATTTATCTGCAGCTGCCCTATTTCAACGAGCAGGAGACTGAATGTGACAATGACTTTAAATGTTGGATTTATTTGTTGAAGAATATGGAAACACTAGCACGAATGCCGTTTGCTGCCCGCAATGCCGTGTTTGAGCGCCTGGCTCAGATTGCCGAAGTGGCATCCATGACACAGGCCGAACGGCTGCAGTATGACGAGAGCCTGCGCAAATATCGCGACACTATCGGTGTCCTGGAGGGAGCACGCATCGAAGGCTTGGAGCAAGGAATACAGCAGGGCTTGGAGCAAGGAATACAGCAGGGCTTGGAGCAAGGCAGAGAGCAAGGCAGAGCGCAAGGCAGAGAGGAAGGCAAAGAGGAAGGCAGAGCGCAAGGCAAAGCGGAAGGCAAAGCGGAAGCTAATCTTGCTCATGCTCGAACACTCAAAGAGTTGGGAGTCGACATCAATATCATCGTCAAAACCACAGGACTGACGATTGAGCAGATCAACGCACTTTAAAGTAAACTTTTGAGAACAAGCATACAACTGTCTTGGGAATATGATTCCAGGCCTGCTGTATGCTTGGTTTTTGGATTGTGTCAGTTCCCGATATTACCAGCAGGGCATACAGAGTGCATCAGTCTTCAACCTAGGCATTGTTTCAAGCATTTTGGGCCGAAAAACAGTTTTAATTTTCTGATTCCAATTAATTGTAGTACCTTTGTAGCTTGAAATAAAATTATCTAAACACAGTGGAAACTAGATATATCTTCGTAACGGGCGGCGTGGTGTCTTCGCTAGGCAAGGGCATCATCTCGTCATCAATCGCGCGGTTGCTGCTCTCGCGCGGATTTAATGTCACCATCCAGAAATTTGACCCGTACATCAACATCGACCCTGGTACGCTTAATCCCTATGAGCACGGCGAGTGCTACGTCACCGTCGATGGCCATGAGGCAGACCTGGACCTGGGGCACTATGAGCGTTTCACCAACATCAAGACCACCCGCGCCAACAACATCACCACAGGTCGCGTCTATCAGAGCGTCATCGACAAGGAGCGCCGCGGCGACTATCTGGGTAAGACCGTGCAAATCATCCCTCACATCACCGACGAGATCAAGCGGTGCGTCAAGTTGCTGGGCAACAAGGGCGACTATGACTTTGTCATCACCGAAATTGGCGGCACGGTGGGCGACATCGAGTCGCTGCCTTTTCTTGAAGCCGTGCGTCAGCTCAAGTGGGAACTAGGCAGCAAGTGCATCTGCGTGCATCTTACCTACGTGCCCTATATCAAGGCGGCTAAGGAGTTGAAGACCAAGCCCACACAGCACTCAGTCAAGATGTTGCAGCAAGAGGGCATCCAGCCCGACATCCTGGTGCTGCGCACCGAGCATGACATCCCCGCCGCCATGCGCCGCAAGGTGGCCCAGTTCTGCAACGTCAGCCCCGATGCCGTCATTCAGAGCATTGACGCTTCCACCATCTACGAGGTGCCCCTGATGATGCACGAGCAGCATCTGGACGAGATTATCTTGGACAAGACGGACACCCCCTACAGCGGCGAGCCCGACCTGAAGACTTGGAAGCACTTCCTCAACAAGCTCAACGAGGCCAAAGCGGAGGTACGCATCGGTCTTGTGGGCAAGTATGTATCGCTGCAAGACGCCTACAAGAGCATTGACGAGGCATTGTTCCAAGCCGCGACCTACAATGACCATAAAGTCAAGATTGACTATATCAACAGCGAACACCTGACCGATGCCAATGTCGACGAGCAGCTGGCCGGCCATGACGGCATCGTCATCGCACCCGGTTTCGGGCAGCGCGGCACCGAGGGCAAGTATGTGGCTCTCAAGTGGTGCCGTGAGCACGACATACCCACCTTTGGCATCTGCTTGGGCATGCAGTGCATGGTCATCGAGTATGCCCGCAATGTGCTGGGCATGCCCGATGCCAACAGTGTGGAGCTTGACCCCAACACCAAGCACAATGTCATCGACCTGATGGAGGAGCAGAAGAGCGTGACCAACATGGGCGGCACCATGCGACTGGGAGCCTACGCTTGCCGGCTGCAGCCTGGCACGAAAGTTGCAAAAGCATACGGAAAACTCGACATCGAGGAACGCCACCGCCACCGCTTTGAGTTCAACGAGGAGTTCCGTCAGCAGTTTGAACAAGCGGGCATGCTGTGTGTAGGCGAGAATCCCGAGACCCATCTGGTCGAGGTGGTTGAGTTGCCCGACAAGCGCTGGTACATCGGCACACAGTATCATCCTGAGTACAGCAGCACGGTGCTGTCTCCGCACCCGCTGTTCATGGATTTTATCCGTGCCGCAATAGCCTACAAGGGAGTTAATAGTTAATAGTTGCGTATCTAAAGATTCTCAATTTTCAATTCTCAAATCTCAATTAAAGAAAACAAGTGGATAAAAACACCGTAATAGGGATGTTGCTCATGTGTGCCGTGATTTTTGGCTTCACAATGCTCAACCGTCCCAGCGAGGCCGAACTGGCCGAGCGGCAACGCATTCAAGACTCAATCGCCGCTGTGCAGAAGCAAACACAGGCGGCCAACAAGCCCCTGACCATGCTCACCCCCGACGAGGTGCAGCAGTTGCAGGCCGTGATGACCGAGCATGGCGACAGTGCCAACCGTGGCATCGATGACGGTGCCGTCAAGCTGGCTCTGGTCAATGGCCATGTCACCGGCACAGTGGCCGTAGCCGACACCACACTGGCTTTCGACGAACTGCTTTCGGCCTCAGCCGACCCGCGTCACAGTCAAGCCGTCGAGGCAGTCAAGGCTGCCCTAGACAAGTATGCCAAGAATGGTGCTTTTGCTTCGAGCATGACCGGCACCGAGCAAATAGTCAAACTGCGCAACGACTCGCTCGAAGTTGAGGTCTCGACCAAGGGCGGTGTCATCACCCGAGCCAAGTTACTGGGATACAAGGCCTACAACGCACCGCAGGTCGAGGTGTTCACTCCGCAGGACAACCAGTATGGCTTCGTGCTGAGTAACAACACCCAGCGCTTCGAGACGCAGAACTTCTACTTCACCCCGAGCGAGGTCACCGACACGAGCGTGGTGATGAAGCTGGACTTGGGCGACGGGGCAACCTGGGGGCTCAAGTACAGCCTAGAGCAGGGCTCCTACATGGTGCGTATGCAGATGGTACAGTCGGGCATGACACAGGTCATCCCTCTCAACATCAACTCGGTGGACCTCACCTGGCACCAAAAGATGGCCCGCCACGAGGAAGGAAAGATGTTTGAGGAGCGCAACTCTGCCATCTACTACAAGTATGCCGGCGAGAGTGGTGATGTCGAGTACACCAAGGAGAGTGGTGACGACGACGAGGATATCAAGGACCGCCTGAAGTGGATCTCGACCAAGAACCAATTCTTCAGCGCGGTGCTCATCGCCGACAGTGTGTTCTCCGGGGCACACCTCGAGAGCCGCGAGATAAAAAAAGAGGCTCCCGACTATCAAACTCACCTCAAGGTCATGGACATCCGCACCAGTGTGCCATACGCCAGCGACAAGGCCAATCCGGCCAACTTCTACTTCTATTTCGGCCCCAACCGCTACAAGCTGCTGTCGAGTTATGACAAGTACTCGCCCAATGAGGATCTCAAGCTCACCAAGCTCATTCCACTGGGTTGGAAACTCTTCCGCTGGATTAACACAGGCATCATCATCCCGGTGTTCAACTGGTTGGGCTCATTCATCAGCAACTATGGCATCATTATCCTCATCTTGACCATCCTCATCAAGATTGTGCTATCGCCACTGACGTTCAAGAGCTATATGTCTCAGGCCAAGATGCGCGTGCTCAGTCCCGACATCGCCGCCATCAACGAGAAGTATCCCGGCCAGGACAACGCCATGAAGCGCCAGCAGAAGACCATGGAACTCTACAGTCTGGCCGGTGCCAACCCCATGGGCGGGTGCTTGCCGATGCTGCTGCAGATGCCCATCCTGATCGCGATGTTCACCTTCTTCCCGTCCTGCATCGAGCTGCGTGGGCAGGCCTTCCTCTGGGCCAAGGATCTGTCGGCGCCTGACAAGATTGTGGAATGGGGAGGACAGATTCCTTTCATCACCAACTACTTTGGCAACCACTTGAGCCTCTTCTGCCTGTTGATGACTGCTACCAACATCGGCTACACCTACCTGACGATGCAGTCACAACAGTCGCAACAGTCGATGCCCGGCATGAAGGCCATGATGTATCTGATGCCGCTCATGTTCTTGGTGTTCTTTAACAACTATGCGTCGGGCTTGAGCTACTACTATTTCATCTCGCTGCTCATCACCATCGCACAAACCTACATGTGCCGCGCGTTTGTGAGCGAGGATAAGGTGCGCGCCACCATTGCCGCCAACCGCGCCAAGCCGCGCAAGAAGAGTGGCTTCATGGCACGCCTCGAGGAAATGCAGCGCCAGCAACAGGAGATGCAGCGCCAGCAAGCCAAGCGCAACAAGAAAAATCGCTGATTACCGACAATCCAACAAAATCCAAAAATTATGACACAGTACAATTGTCCTCAATGTCACCGTGACTTCACTGCCCCCGACAACGCTCAGAGCGTGCGCTGCCCCTACTGTGGCAACGTGCAAGCAGCTCAGCAACCTTATCAGCAGCCCTATGGCCAACAACCCTACGGCCAACAGTATGCTTATGGCAACGGCCAGATGCCTGGTGCCGACATCGGCGTGTTCGACTCTGGACCATCGGGCAAGAGTCGCGGTGTGGCAGGTCTTCTTGCCATCCTCCTGGGTTATCTTGGCATCCACTACTTCTATTGCGGCAAGGCTACCGGCGGCATCATCTGCATCCTACTCTGCTTGGTGTCATGTGGTGTCTGGGGGGTGGTTACCTTCATCCAGGGCATCATGATGATGTGCATGCGCAGCGACGAGTTTGAACGCAAGTATGTCTACTCGCAATCAACTTTCCCGCTGTTCTGACGCGTGAACCGCAAACATCTCGATAGCAGACCCGACTATATCCGATGGATGTTGGCGGCAGGAGCGGTGGTGGCAATCGCCGCCCTTGTTGTGCTGTTTGTCAAGCGCGAACACTTCTTCAACAACGAGCCCAAGTTCAACCTGGCCGACTACCCCGTGCGTGGCATCGATGTGAGCAACCACAACGGCACCATCGACTGGAAGCAAGTTGCCGATGCCGACTACCAGTTTGCCTACGTCAAGGCCAGTGAGGGCAAGTCACACCGCGACCCGGCATTCAAGCGCAACGTCAGGTCGGCCCAACAGGCGGGTCTGCTTGTTGGAGCCTACCACTTCTTCCGTAAGAACCGCGAGGGACGAGACCAAGCCCAGAATCTGCTCAATGCCGTCGAGGGACTTAAACTCGACCTGCCACTTGTTGTCGACATCGAAGATTGGGACAATGACAACTGGCAGAATGACAAGCAGGTGCAGCAGCGGTTCCGCGACATGGTGAGGACACTGCGTCAGGCTGGTCGCCGGGTGATGATTTACACCAATGGCGACGGCTATGACAAGTACTATAAGCCCAATTTCCCGGACGCAGACTTGTGGCTGTGCTCGTTCCGCTCACCCGACAAGCTGCGCCACTCTCATGGACACCGCATGCAGCAGTACAGTCACTGGGGTGAGGTCCCTGGAGTCAAGGACGATGTCGACCTCAATGTGTTCATGGGAACGCAACGCGAGTGGGAGACTTGGGTCGAAGCAATAAAAGAAAAATCATAAATAATTAAGAGGCGATGAGACGATTAGTTCTTGCATGGATGCTGGCATTGGTGTCATTCTTGGCACAAGCCGCAGTCTATACCTGGAGCCAATATCACCTGAACTTTGAAGTGCCTGATGGTGGATTTGTCACCTACAACAGCAACACCCGCTTCGAGATACAGTGGGACGAGATGGTCATGACTGTTCAGCTCTACAACAAGCAGGAGAGCAATGATAAGCTCATCCGCGAGAATCTGCAGCGTAAGGCTTTGGGCTACAGCATGTACGACCTCAAGCAGGGGAAAATCAAGGTTAAGGGCTTCAAGGGGTTGACCATCGATGGCACCATGCCCGATGGCTCGCGAGCCATCATTGCCGACCTCGTCAGCAAGAAGCAGGACTTGATTGTCGAGGTGACGGTCAACTATCTGTATGGCAACCGCGAGATGGTCGATGACATGATCAAGTCGTTTGCCGAGAACAACAAAAACCAGCCCAACCGCGAAAAACACCGCCAGAAGGTGCAAACACGCGAGAAGGCAAAGCTAGAAGAGCAAAAGCGCCAGCAAGAGAAGCAGCGCCAGCAACAAGAGCAACAACGCCGCCGCAACGAGAAACTCTACGATGCCTAGACCATCTGTCTCGCTTGCATAAGACATTAGAAAATAAACATCGATTCCGTGTAATTTCGCGGTCTATAGAATTCCTTCGCGTAATTCGCGGTTAAAAAGTCAAAAAGAATTTAAGAACCTTCGCGAGAACTTCGCAGCTCAAAACTTAATATTGCTATGAAGAAATTATTACTTACCCATTTCTGTCTGGCCGCCGTGGCAATGACAGCCATAGCTGGCGAGAACGACTACCTGCTGATGCCGCTCATCTTCGAACATCAGCAGTCCAGCTCTGAACAGAGCACAAACAGCAGTAACACCAATCAGCTGGATGCCGGCGACCAGTGGCTTCAAGATGCCATGGCACAGACACGACACCGCAACGATGCGCGCTACCGTGCCATGATTGAGCATCCACAACTGGTGTCCTATAATGCCAGTTCGCTGCCCGAGCCCCCAAAAGAGTATGCTCTGACCAGCGACCCATCGCAAGGCATGCTCACGATAGCTGCACCTCAGGTGGTGGCTCCTATCGACACAGTCATTGCCGAGGAACCAGTGCCAGTTCGCAACTGGCTGCACACGTTCAACGGTTCTGTGCATTTCACTCAAGCCTACATCAGCGGCAACTGGTATCAAGGCGGTGAGAACAACCTCAATATCCTGGCCGACATCAAGTGGGAGTGCAATCTCAATCAGGCAGTGCATCCTAACTGGTTGTTTAACAACATGATGCAGTACAAGCTGGGTATTGCCACAGCATCTGGCGACAGCTTGCGCAAGTATCGCATCAACGAGGACAACTTCTTGTTCACTTCCCAGTTGGGCTACAAGGCGGTCAAACATTGGTACTATAGTGCCATGCTGCAGTTCAAGACCCAGTTCTTTAACAATTACAAGCCCAACAGCGAGACCATGACGGCATCGTTCCTCTCTCCGGGCGAGTTGAACCTAGGTCTCGGTATGACCTACGACTACAAGAACGCCGACCAGACCAAGACGCTCACTGTGGCCATCGCACCGCTATCCTACAACTTGAAGATTTGCCGCGACATTGACCACCTTGACCCGGTCAACTTTGGCATCGACCCCGGCCACCACACCAAGAGCACCTTCGGTAGCAATGTCGAGGCCAAGTGGAACTGGAAGATTACTCCCAGCATCACCTGGTCGTCGCGATTCTATGTCTTCACAAACTACAAGTATGTGCAAGGCGACTGGGAGAACACCTTCGACTTCGCCATCACACGCTACCTCAACACCAAGATTTTCACCCACTTGCGCTACGACAAGTCGCACCCAAAAGACGTTGACTGGCGCTACTGGCAGTTTAAGGAAATCCTTAGCTTCGGCATTGTCTACCGCTTCGCCACCAGCGAGTGATTCAAATAAGCACCATGAAGTTTCTGGCACTACTGCTGTTTGCACTCAGCTGGACAATCGCCATGGCGGCGCCACCACAGGGCGAGTTCTTCCCGGGGCTGGATGAAGACTCGATGAGGGTGCGGCTGCTGCAGTATGACCTGCAGCCCATCGAGGGCATCTGGCAGTACAAAGCCGAGCACATGACGCTAGGCATTGAGCGGTGCCAGGGAGTGGACGAGGCAGAGTACCGAATCATCCTCTTGCACAGCGACGACCTGGAATTGATGCCAGGCATGGTCATTGGTTATCTGGCCAGCAGCGTCGACGAGAGCAAATATCGCCTATGGCTCTACAGTGAGCGCAACCGGCTCACGCTGCATGGCCCGATGGAAGCGGTAGCGACGTTCAACCGCGACAAGGGCATCATCACCTTCGATCCACCCCACTGGCGCGTCAAGGTTCGGGCCAACTTCATGCGCTTCTTGCCCAGCATCTTCAGGGTGGTGAGCATCACCCCAGAGAAGCAGGAAGAACGGCTGCCCATAGGCTTCAACAAGCTGTTCCCCATTGACGGCGACAATCGCCGATTCAATCGTGTGAGATACCTTTAGAGAGTTAATTGTTAATACTTTATAGCTGGTGATACGCTCTGTTTTTTGCATATTTTTGGCTATTCTGGCTGTGGGGGTGGTAGCAAGAACGCGCACCACGCAGAAGCATCTCCACAGCTCTGCTGCTATCGTGCAGACACTGGACACTACCGAAGTCGACTCGGTCGATTTGGCTGCCGGTGTCGACCCCGATGGCATCGTGATGAAAGGATACAGCAAGCGCACAAGTGACAGTAAGGAGTCATTCTTTCTGACTAGCCGTCTGAAACACCGTGTGTCGAGTGTGCGACTGTTGTTGCGCTACAGTGCCATGGATGGCAGTGTGTTGCATGAGCGGCGCGTTGTGGTGCCGGTCGACCTCAAGCCAGGCGAAACCCGACTAGTATCGGTCAAGACCTTCGATGTGCAACACCTCTTTTATTATTATGGCAATGGCAAGCCCCGCAAGAGTGCCACGCCGTTCAAGGTGGCCTATCGCCTGACGGGCTATGACATCCCCGTGGGTAATTAAACCATTTGTGCCTCAGGTGGTCTAATTCCCAAAATCAATGAGATGAAGAAGTTTACACTATTATCAATCGCATGTTCCATTGTGGCTGTGCTCTTGCCACTCAAAGCACTAGCCGTGGACTACAGCAACGAACGTCTCGACTATGAGATTGTCTACCACTGGGGCATGATTTGGAAGCATGCCGGTGATGCCACACTCAGCATTCACAAGACCAATAGCGGCTATTTCTCGCAGTTGGTGGGCAAAACACGCTCATGGGCCGACAAGGTCTATCCCGTGCGCGACACGCTCAAGTGCACGATGAACTCCAAGCTGCAGCCGCTCAAATATGAGAAGCTCACCCACGAGAAGAGCTACTATGCCCACGACATCGTGTCGTTCAGCTACTACTATGGCAGCACCAAAGCCACAGGCACCCGCTTCCGCCCTGGCAAGCCCAAAACAGAGATAGCCCTCTCGGCCAACTGTCAAGCCTACGACATGGTGAGCGTTTTCTACATGCTGCGCAACCTTGACTACAGCCAGATGAGTACCAGTAAACCTGTGAGCACAGTCATCTTCTCGGGCAAACAGAAAGAATACCTGACCATTACCTACAAGGGCAAGGAGAAAATCAAGATGCGCAACGGCACCAAGCGGGAAGCTTATCACATCAAGTTCCGATTCACTCAGGAGGGAGGCAAAAAGTCAAGCGACAACCTCGATGCCTGGATGTCGACCGACGCGCAACGCATCCCACTGCTGCTCGTGGGCAAGCTCCCTGTCGGCGAGGTCAAGTGCTACTATAAATGATAGTTTTCAGACCAGATTCATGTATAATCCTGCCTTAGTTGTCAAAAAAAATGATAACAGGGCAGAATTTTTCATTTCTATTTTGTAATTTTGTGGTCTAGTAAAGAAATAAAGTGTCAAACAAAAATAAACAATTAGACAAAATGGTAAGTTTCAAGGAGTTAGGCCTGGTCAACACCCGTGAGATGTTTGCCAAGGCAATCAATGGCGGTTATGCCATTCCGGCGTTTAATTTCAACAACATGGAGCAGCTGCAGGCCATCATCAAGGCTTCGGCCGAGACCAAATCGCCCGTCATCCTGCAAGTGTCGAGCGGCGCTCGCAAGTATGCCAATCAGACTTTGTTGCGCTACATGGCACAAGGTGCTGTTGAGTACGCCAAGGAGCTGGGCTGGGAGCATCCCCAGATTGCCCTCCACCTGGACCACGGCAACTCGTTTGAGCTGTGCAAGTCTTGCTGCGACTTCGGCTTCTCGTCGGTGATGATCGACGGCTCGGCGCTGCCCTATGAGGAGAACATCGCCCTGACCCGCCAGGTTGTGGAGTATGCTCACCAGTACGATGTGACCGTCGAGGCTGAGCTGGGTGTTCTGGCTGGTGTTGAAGATGATGTGCAGGCCGAGGAGTCGCACTACACCAAGCCCGAGGAGGTCATCGACTTCGCCACCCGCACAGGTTGTGACTCGCTGGCTATCTCGATTGGCACAAGCCACGGTGCCTACAAGTTCACTCCCGAGCAGTGCACAGTCGACCCCGAGACCGGTCGTCTGGTGCCACCCCCTCTGGCATTTGACGTACTCGATGCCATCATGGAGAAGCTGCCTGGTTTCCCCATCGTGCTCCACGGGTCGTCGAGTGTGCCCCAGGAGTATGTCGACATCATCAACAAGTATGGCGGCAAGATGCCCAATGCTGTCGGCATCCCCGAGGACCAGTTGCGCAAGGCAGCCAAGAGCGCTGTGTGCAAGATCAACATCGACAGTGACTCGCGTCTGGCCTTCACTGCAGCTGTACGTCAAGTCCTGGCCGAGAAGCCCGGAGAGTTTGACCCGCGCAAGTACTGCGGACCTGCTCGTGACGAGATGGTGAAGCTCTACACCCACAAGATTATCAACGTGCTGGGCAGCGACGGCAAGGCTTTGTAACCAAGAGTTCTTAGCTCACCGGTAACATCAAGGGTGGCATCCTCAATGTGGATGCCACCCTTGTTTGGTCATCAGGTTTTGTCACCGACGCTCGCTTCGGGTTGAGGCTCATCTGCCTCGGTCATTCTTTTCTTCTTGGGCAGACGCCTGGCCTTGCGCAGCGCTTCGGTGATAATCCACTGCAACTGACCGTTGGTCGAGCGGAATTCATCGGCTGCCCATTTCTCAATCGCATCCATCGTGTCACTGTCGATGCGAAGGATGAAATTTTTTGTAGCTTTCTTGGCCATAGTCTGCTGTCAGGTGATGATTACTGGTTGAGAGTGCCTGTGTTGACCACTGGCTGGGCCGACTCGTCGGCGCACAGCACGACCAGCAGGTTACTCACCATCGAGGCCTTCTTGTCCTCGTCCAGTTCGACGATGCCATCGCTCGACAGCTTGTCCAGAGCCATCTTGACCATGCTAACTGCTCCCTCGACAATCTTCTCGCGAGCAGTGATGATGGCGCTGGCCTGCTGGCGGCGCAGCATCACAGCGGCAATCTCGGGAGCATAAGCCAAATAGTTGATGCGTGCCTCGACAATCTCGATGCCGGCCATAGACAGACGTTCGTTGAGCTTGGCCTCGAGTTGCTCGTTGATCTCGTCGCCGCCCGAGCGCAGCGTCAGTTCATGTGTGTTCTCGTCGTTGTCATCGTAGGCATACTGCCCGGCCACTTGTCGCAGGGCGGCATAGCTCTGCACACTCACAAAGTCTTCCAGAGCGTGCATCAGCCCCTTGGTGTTGCCGCCGATTGTTCCGTCTGACGAGGCCATCGTCTGTGAGTCGACCTCAAACATAGCCTTGTAGGTGTCTTTGAGCTTCCACACCAGCACCAGACCGATCATCACAGGGTTACCCACCTTGTCGTTGACCTTGATGGGCTCGGCGTCAAGGTTGCGGGCACGCAGCGACAATTTCTTGGTGCTGTAGAAGGGGTTAATCCAGTAGAAACCCGTGCGCGTGAATGTGCCGCTGTATTTGCCGAACCATGTCGTCACCCGGGCCGTATTGGGCTCAAGCATCAAGAAGCCTCCCCATGTCAGCAGGCTGCACAGAGCCAGAATGATGCCCAGTGCTACCAGGCAGCCGGTGATCCAGCCGCCGTCCTCGATGACGATGCTCTCATAGATGCACCACACGGCAACAATGGGCATCACTATGCTAACAAACACCATGACAAAGCCGTTGAGGACCGTTCCCTTAAAATCAAATTCTTTCGTTTCCATAATCGTAATCGTTAGTGGTGATTAATTGTTTTAAAGTGATATCATTTTGATGTCACAAAGATATAAACAAAATCCATGCCAACCAAGGATTAGAGCTAAGTTTTAACACTCTTTAACAACAGTCTACTCTATTGTATCTCTTCAGCGATTCAGAAGAATCTCCTCTTACCCCCCTGTGCATCGAAGATGCAGAGCGGGTCGAAGACCCGATTTTGTTCGAAGCATTTTAGCGTCTCCGACGCAATCGCTGAACAGATACACTCTATTGTAACTGCCCAGAGTTTCGTTCGCAGCAAATCTCCTCTTCCCTTTGGCAAAAGAGTGAGGCTGAGCGATAGGGGTGAAACCAATGTTTGATTACTATCTGACGGCTAACACTTAACACCTACCCTCACCCTTTCCCTGCGAGGCCGCTGAAAAAGTACAGGCAGATAATTGATTTGCTTCACGATGGTTATATTCAAAACTAAATTTGAATAAATTATCTGCAAATTTTGTGAAATTTCAAATTGTATTCAAAAAAATATTAGCGTAATTCGCGGTTTATTACTTTTTCAGCGGCCTGCCCTGCTGGGGAGGGGAAAGAGTAATCGCTGAATAGAATTACTATACTATTGCACTGGATTTTGGGTTAGTGGCGGAGGCGGGCGATGAGGGGGGTCAGGACGGTGGCCGAGGGTTGCGCGGTGCGGGTGGCCAGAGTGATGTGCTCGCCCATGCCGCCCAGAATCTCAAACTGGAAGTCAGGGTTGTTGTCATAGTCGACCGCGGGTGGGGTCTCACCGCGCAACAACCTCACGGCCTCGGCAGTCATGGCCTCGAGACGCAGCAGCCAGGGGCGCAGGTCTTCGTAGAACAGACGGTCGCTCTCGACAAGCGAAGTCTTCATTGCCTTGAGCTCAAGGCAAGCTGTATGCACACCAGTAAGCAGGTCGATGAGCGTCCCGGGAGCAGGCCGGCCGCGCTCGACCGACCGCCAGTAGTTGGTTACATAGCACTCAAGCGCGTCGTTGTCGTAGTAGCGCAGGTGGGGTGCGACAGTGCGGAACGCTTGGGCATACCGCGGACTCAACATGGCTCCAATCGAGGCTTCCCAACTGCGGTCGTTATTGAACGCGCCAGTGTTCCAGGTGCAGTCGGCCACGCTGAACAGCCCGACCTTGGACAGCTCGCCCTGCTGCATGGGGTTGACCAGGACGGTGTTGGTGCCACGGAGCATGGCCGGCAAGCGGTCGGTGTTGATGATGTGTGTCTCGTCGCGGAAGTTGGTGTACATGTCACCCACAAAGAGTTTGGTCACATCGTTGTCGTTGCACAGATAGTTCCACCACCAGCCGACCTCGCGGCCCAGCCAACTCTGCACCAGACCGAGGTCGTGGTTGTTGGGCACCGACCAAACATTGCGACCGGTGATGAAGACGTTGACCTTGCCGGGCGTGGAACGCAACGACTCGTAGAATTGCTGTCCCCGGTCGAGCGACACCCAGCCATAGGCATAGAGCTGCGGCACATAGCACAGCGGTTTGACGGTGTCGGCCGGCGACGCGCCCGGAGTGTTCCAGCGGGCATCCACACGACGCTGTAATGTGGTGAGGTTGTCGGCGCACAGCCGCATCACGGCCGGGTCGGACGGCACGCCCACATCGTCGACAAATACGCCGAACTGGCGAACACCCAACCCATACATGCTCTCAAACTTGGCCATGACCTGATCAATGACCCCTGGATTGCCGGGGTCGGCAAAAGCCTGGCCGGGATGAATAGCCCAAATAAAATTGACCTTGCAGGCATGGGCCACTGCTGTAATGTCGCGCATCATGTCCTGCGACAGATAGCCTATGCGCCGCTGCTCGGGCGTGATGCTGACGGGGTAAGGCTCGCTCCAGTAGCGCGAGTGATACTCATCGCTCTTGGCACCGTACATATAAGCGTTCATCTTGTATCGTGCCATGAAGCGGAACAGGTCCTTGGTGACCTCGGCGCTGTAGGGCACGCCATAGTAGCCCTCGACGATGCCTCGGTGCTGCACATCGGCCCAGTCGTGGATGGTGACACAGGGCATGCCGGTGTGTCCGCCGTCCAGCATCTGCTCAAGCGATGCCAGTCCGCAAAACACGGCATCGGTGTTCTCGCCCAGGATGACCACTTGCGCAGCGCCCGCCTTGTCGGCGGTGAGGCTGAGGATGTGGCGGTCATACTTTTTGAGGCTGAACAGCCCACGGTCAAGGCGCATTGCAGTGACTCGCCGGTCGGCCTCGCCTTGCGAGCCATTGATGCCCAGCAACAGACTGCTCCCTCTGGTGGTGGGCCGGGTGGACACTGTGCTGGCCAAGCCATGATCAGAAAGCACCTGTCGGGCACGCGCAACAGTCACATCATCAATGCCCTGCTCGGCCACAATGGTGACCTGCACCGTGAACGCCGCCTGCCCCACCCCGGCCCGCTGCTCCTGTGGAACGGGATATATCTGATACACTTGCTTGGCCTGAGCCATCATGACCGCCACGGCCAGTAAGATTGCTAAAATAATTTTCATCTGCCGAAACCTAAATAACCGCGAAACCCTCGCGTAATTTATCTTCTTATGTCCTTATGTCTTTTAAAAACCGCGAATCACGCGAATGTCCTTTCAAACCGCGAAGAAACGCGAAGCAGGGGGGATTCTTAACCGCGAAGAACCGCGAAATTATTTTTATGTCCTTATGTCTTTTAAAAACCGCGAATTACGCGAATGCCACGAATCCTGCAAAAGAATTATGAATTATAAATTATTAATTATGAATTGATAAAGTGTTCTTATGTCTATTCTAAACCGCGAATTACGCGAATAAAATTCGATAATTCTCAAATTCGTGATAAAAACTCGTGACAACAGCGAATTTCGCAAAATTTATGTCCTTCTGTCTTGACCGAATAGGCTAGCGGCGGCGCAGAATCTGGGTGATGCGGCCCATCTGGCTGGGGATGCGTATCTGCTGCGGGCACAGCGGCAGACAGTGGCCGCAGTCGATGCACTGCGTGGCCCGCTTGTCGGCTGGAACACCGTCGAAGTAGGCCTTGACAAAGGCCTCGTGCCGCTGGTCATAGTCGGGCGCATTCTTGGTGGGCAATGGCAGCAGTCCGCTGTGCATAGCGTCGTTGTAGACCGTGAAGTTACCGGGAATGTCCACACCGTAGGGGCACGGCATGCAGTAGGCGCACGTGGTGCAGGGGATGACAGGGATGCCACTGATGCTGTCGGCAATCTTCTCGAGCAGGTCGTTCTCGGCCTCGGTACACTGCTCCAGTGGCGAGTAGGTCTGGCAGTTCTCCACCAGGTGCTCCATCACGTTCATGCCGCTGAGCACAGTCAGCACACCCGGCTTGCTGCCCACCCAGCGGAAGGCCCAGCGGGCAATGGTGTCGTTGGGACGCAGCTGCTTAAGCTGGTCGGCATGTCCCTCGCTCATCTTGCCCAAGGCACCGCCACGATACGGCTCCATAATCACCGCCTGGATGTCGTGCTTGGCCAGCTGGTTGTAGAGGTACTCGGCATCGGCGTCGGCGTCCTTCTCACCGCTGAGCGAGGCATGGCGCCAGTCCAGGAAGTTCATCTGGATCTGCACGAAGTCCCAGTGATACTTGTCATTGTGGTCAATGAGCCAGTCAAAGACCTCGACATTGCCGTGATAGCTGAAGCCCAGGTGCCGGATGCGTCCGGCCTTGCGCTCTTCGACCAGGAAGTCGAGCAGCCCGTTGTCAATAAAGCGTGGGTTGAAGTCCTTCATGCCGCTCTGCCCGATGCCGTGCAGCAGGTAGTAGTCGATATAGTCGGTGCGCAACTGCTTGAACGAGTTGTAGTACATCTTCTTCGACTCCTCCAGTGGCCACGTCTCGGAGCGGTAGTTCGACATCTTGGTGGCGATGTAGTAGCTCTCGCGGGGGTGTCGGCTCAACGCCGCGCCGGTGATGCCCTCATTGAGCCCGCGGCCATAGATGGGTGCGGTGTCGAAGTAGTTCACCCCATGCGCCAGCGCATAGTCCACCAACTGGTTGACCAGCTCCTGGTTGTCGCGCGGCAGTCGCATCATGCCGAATCCCAGCAGCGAGATTCGTTCGCCCGAGCCATTCTGCACGCGATAGGTCATCTTGTTGTCGCTAGCGGCAGCCGTCTTGGGCTTGTCGTCTTGAGCCAGTGCAGCCATCGGGTTGAGTGCTACCATGGCCCCACCCAGTCCCAGCGCGCGCAGGAACTGCCGACGGTTGAGTTGTCTTTTTGCCATATATCTTTAGGTTTAGTTTTTAAACGGACCATTATCGATGCCGCAAAGTTACAAAAAGAATTCTAAACATACAAGCATCTTGCACTGGTTGAATAAAACAAGTGCCTGCCGTGGGTGGCAGGCACTAGCATGATGGTACACGAATAGGGCTATTTTCCGAGCATCAGGTTAATCACGGAGTTGACATCGGCGATGTCCACCTGGCCGTCGCCGGTGACGTCGGCGGCATTGGTCGGCGCAGCTTTGCCCAGCATGACATTGATGACGGCGTTAACATCGGCGATGTCCACCTGACCACCGCCCGTGACATCGCCGGTGACACCCTCACCCATGGTGACGGTGACGGCATTACTCTCGGTCGATGGCACGCCGGCCTGGACGCCGCGCACACGATAGACGTAGCTGCCGGCGCGAGGCAGGCCGCTGACGGCCAGTTGCAGGTTGTCGCCGGCATTGAGGTCGGTGAAACCCTGCACAGGACTCTGATCAAGGGTGATGTAGCCCACCTCGATGTCGTCGAGCAGGGCGTAACTGCCCTTGCGGTCGAAGCGGATGCGCAACTGCGCCACACTGTCGATGTCGAGGCTCACCACCTCGCCACTGCTCGACATGGCCATGGTGGTCACCTCGGCCCACTCGTCATCACTGCTGTCGCGGCTCTCGACCACGAGCTGGTTGGATGCCATCTGCGAGCGCTGCCAGAAGTTGAGTTTCACAATCTGCCGCCCGGCGTAGTCAAACTGGATGTAGTCGTCCTGCTTGGCCAGTTGCAGCGACGGCTTGCTCTGGCCGAACATGATGGTGCTGTACTGCGTGGAGTTGGTGCTCCACCCCTCGGGCAGACTGTCGGCCTTGTGGTCAAAGCCGTAAGCCTCGGTCTCGACGTCCGAGAAGGCATTGCTGTAGACCGTGACGCTGTAGGTCTCGGCACCGTCCAGCGGCAGCCAGTGGGCGGTGAAGCCGGTGGCAGTCACGGCAGTGGCCTCGGTGGCCACCGGTGCGGTCTCGCAGAACTGAATCTCGGTGGTGGTGACCTGCGCCACTGCTGGCTCGCTCTCGTAGGAGGCAATCTTGCTCACCACCGTGATGCGATAGTTGTACTGCGGTGTCAGGCCATCGACCCGCACCACTTGCGGTTGGCTATAGGGTTTGCGATCATAGCCCTCAAGGGCAGTTGCCGTGCCGTCGGCACCCAGCTGCTCGACGGTGACGAGATAGCCCTGTGCATCGGCCACCTTACCCCAAGTGAAGGTCAATGACCGGCCCAGCACTTGCTGAACATCAATGGTTGGAGCCTGCGGCTTGTAGGCTGTGTGGGCCAGCAAGAAGCGCACCGTGGTGTCGTTCTCCTCGACCCAATCGAACGAGAAGAGGTTCTCACGTGCCCAACTGTAGAAATCGTAGGTCGTCACATGGCCCGTGCCCGGAAAGGGGTCACCGCCATATGAGTTGGTGGTCTGCACCTTGTCGGCCTCAACGATGTCGATGCGCTGGTGGTCGGGGTCGGCATTGGCCTTGTTGTTCTGCCAGATGTCCCAGTCCTGGTCGATGTGCCACACCAGCATGCCATGCCCGGGCAGTGTGCGGTCCCAGCCCTGCTGTTGGCGATTCTCCATGACATAGAACTCCTTGCCCTCGGTGCCGGGCACCACCAGTCGATAGGCACTGTTGCTGCTCATCAGTTCCGACACTGACAGCAGCCCCATGGTCTCGGGGGTGATGTCGGTATACTCCAGCCATCCCAACTCGCCGCGCTCAAAGGCCGAGAACGTGGGTGGCGTGTTCTGGTTGTCGTTGTAGGATGCAGCGGCCATGGTGTCCCATGTGTTGGGGTGGAAACTGCCGCCATAGCCCGTGTCGTAATGGTCGACCAGTCCCAACACATGGCCGAACTCGTGGACAAACGTACCGATGCCCACAGGCTTGAACAGCGGACCTGTGCCGTAACGAATCTCGTTGCTGGTGGCATAACGGTTGATCAGGACACCATCGTGCTGGGGCATCTCTTGATGCCAGTCCTGCTCAAGTTTGCCGGCATGGGGCCAAATGGTGCTGCCCTGCCCACTGTCGGCCTGTCCGAAGCCGGCGTAGAAGAAGTAGATGTTATCGACCACGCCGTCGCCATTGAGGTCATATTGCGAGAAGTCGACATCGGCATCGACCTACTCGCACGCCTCGATGACCATGCGGTAGGCCATCGTGTCGAGCATGTTGGTAGCGTCACCGCCATAGTAGCCCTCTTCAGCGATTCAGAAGAATCTCCTCTTACCCCCCCTGTGCATCGAAGATGCAGAGCGGGTCGAAGACCCGATTTTGTTCGAAAGACCATGCAAGTGCAT
>CACZHT010000002.1 GCA_902781045.1 uncultured Bacteroidales bacterium
CTCGATGGTCAGCCCCTCGGGCAGATAGATGTCGGCCTGCAGGGCGGTGTAGGCCACCGTGTTGTCCAGCATGATCTCGACCTGCTTGGTCTCGCCGGCTTCAATTTTGAAATCGTTGATATAAAGGCTATTGGTATCAGTTGCTGGAGGTTGATCATTTCCCGATGTAACGGTTATTACACTGCTTGCCTGAACATTCTCATCAGCAACCGATGTGGCAGTAATCACGGCATGACCTATAGAAACACATTTCACGCGACATCCACCATCATCATTGCTTTCAATTTGGGCCACCTCGGTTTTGGACGATGCCCATAACAGTTGTTTATCGGTAGTGTAACTTGGCGTGAATGTTGCATATAAGTCAACATAATCATTCACTTTGCTTTCAACGGCTGGAAAATTAAGCGTAAGGCTAGCTGGCAAAGCAGCATCGGCCGTCACGGTTGTAGTATAAACCCTGTCGCAGGTGTAGGCGGGTAAAGGATTATCATCTTCTCCATATCCCATGGCAACTTCTACGAATCCTCCACTTCCATCACTAGTTGGTTGTGAGGTTATGATTTCGCCACCTTGAAAAGTTGAGTCGGCATGGAACTTGAATTGGAACAACTTGTTGTTGCCCACTATATCCACATTATCAAAGGTATAAGCAAAAAATCTATAGAAATTTTCGTGTGCTGAAATGATTATTTTATTTTGTCCATTAATTTGGCTTTGCCAGAGTTTACTCTCTGCATAACAACTATAATTGTCGTCCTGGTCATCTATGCCAAGGTAGTGATACTCATCGTGGTTGATATCAGGCTCAGTACCAGTAATTAAATCGAAATGCAAGCCATCAGGTAAGTAGAAGTCTGCCACGACACCATTCCACATGCGTGTGCTATACATCCACACATCCACAAGCTTGGCTTCACCTGGTGCAATACTGAAATCGTTAATATAAATGTGATCTGGGGCAGATATGCCACTAAAAGCGTAGCCAAATAACGCCGTCAGCACACAAAACGAAAAAGAAATGAGTCTATTCATTGTTGTTGAGACTATTGATTTTGTTAGAATTATGACAACATCTATGCCGAGCTGCATCAATTAGCAGAGCTCAGCATAGATGCAGTTACAGAATTACAAGATTATTTTCGTCCTTTTTCCATTCAGATTAAGGATAACGAGGCCAGTAGCCGGTGCCTTAATTATGTTGCGACCTGCATGCACGTTGCGAGTCATGCTCATGCCGTTGGGCAGGACAATCATCACCTGGCCGTCGACCGGGGTCTCGACCACGATGTTGCCGTTCTGGGCATAGATGCGTGTCTTGGCATTGGCATCATGCACACCCGTGGCAAGAGGAGCCAACAAGATGTCGCTGTGGCCGATGCCTTGTGCAGCGGGTGTCGCCAACTGGATGCCGTGCAGCGTCACCACGTCCTGCGCCTCGCCCGAGAGGCTGATGCGCAGCAGCGCTCCCTCATGGCCCTTGAATGCTTTGAGCGCACTCGATGCGGCCAGCAGGCGGTAGTCGCCACTAGCCACTTGTGCCACATCGACGGTGTGGCTGGCGCTGGCGCGGTCGGTCAGTGTGGCTTCTGCCACGCTCATGCCCTGCGGCAGGGTGAGGTCTATCTGCAGTGCGGTGATGTCCACGTCGTTGTCCAGGCTCACCACAATCTCGTTGCCACTCATGGTGGCATTGATGGCGACATCGCCGTCCATGATGCCCATGGCAGGCGCATGGCGCGGTGCCTCGCTCGGATAGGTCAGCGCAATTGCGGCAACACCCACCAGGTCGGTCACATTGATGCTGCCGTTCTCGTCGAGGTCGGCAGCCGCAAAGATAAACGGCTGCGGGTTCTGCTCCAGGATGTAACTGGCGGTGGTCACATAGTCGCTCACGTTGACCTTGTTGTCGCCGTTCACGTCACCCAGCAGGACATCACCGCTTGGTTCATCGCCACTGACCAATGTCAACAGATAGGGATGCCCCTTACCCTCGTTGATGCCCCAGACGTTATCGAAGTCCCAGCCTTGAGCGGCATAGGTGGCCTGTTGCATCAGTACGTCGGCATTGAGGCTGATTCCCTCCAACGGGTCGTCATAGATGATTTGGGTCACATCGTTGACCGAGACCACCATTGTCTTGAGCGCATGGTTGTTGGTCTGTGGGGTAGCGGCACCGTTCTTGAAACCGCCAATCACACGCATAGCCACACCCTGCTGGTCACTCACATCAATCTTGTTGTTGATGGCGAAGCAGTTGTTGGTCGCCGCATTGGCACCATCCAGATAGCCCACGATGCCACCGCCGAAGTTGGTCGCATACAAGTCGCCCGAAGCGTGACAATTGTCAATCTTGCCAAAACTGTAGCCTGCGATGCCGCCGGCATACAATCCGCCACGCGTATCGGCTGTACTATAACAGTCGGTGATGTCGCCCGTGGTATAGCCCACGATGCCACCGGCACGGCAGTTGGTCAAGTCGGTTGTGGCCACCGACCCTTGCGAAGCACACTGCCCTATGGCAGCAGATGAGTGCCCTGCAATGCCACCGATGAAGTCCTTACCAGTCAGCGTGACCTCGGTCTGGCAATGGGCAATACCGGCAACAGTGCTGCCCACCAAGCCGCCCACGCTGTCGCCCGTGGCGGTAATGATGGTTGATTTCACTTTCAGCCCATCCAATGGTGTAGATACCTCACCGGCGATGCCGCCAACATGTGAAGCACCAGCGATAGTTGCATGGTCGACAGTCAAGGTCGAGAACTGGCTATTGTGGTCATATCCGGTGATGGCGCCCACATATTTGTTGCCCGCCACCTGACCACGCACCATCACATTCTCAAATGCGCAACCGACCGATTTACCCACCAGTATGCCAGCATAGTCACCACTGCTCTGCACCATCTTGCCATCGGCGGTAATGACCTGAAGATTCTTGATGGTGGCATTCTCCATGCTGGAGATAAGGCCTGTGTTATTCGAACTGCTATTGAGCCACAGCCCAGTGACGGTGTGTCCGTCACCATCCAGTTGCTTCATGGTGCCACCACCATTGGTACCCACAGGCAGCCAGCCGCTCTCAGGATTGTTGTTGGCAATCCAGTCGGTGAGGTCAATATCGTTCATTACCTTATAATAACTGTAACTATTGATGTTGGCCAGATCACTAGCGGTATAGATCAGGTAGGGCGATTGCTCGGTGCCCTCCCCTGGATACCCAACGGCAGTGGTCACATAGTAGGAGTGAATCAGGCTGTCGGTCAGGGCGTAAGCCTTGACCGTGACGCCCGACTGCATTGCCGGCACCAGGGCAGTCCAGTTTGTGCCCGTCACCTGTGCCTCATAGTCTTCTTGACCGATGCGCACATACACCTTTGCCCCCACGGCACACTGTCCGCTCAGACTCGTATCACCAGACACTGGGATACTTGTGAATACCGGCGGTGCGCACTGCGAGGGCTTGTAGGGATAACTCTCGGTCTCAAGGATGGTCCAGTCGTTGGTGAAGTCCCAGTTTAGCCCCTGATAACTCGATTTGTAACGCAGCAACCCCTTGCCCATTGCGGTACCGTGCTGCGCACCGTCCTCAACGGTGAGTTGCAGACCCTGCGACACCACGTTCATTGTGGTCATGCCACGATTGGCGGCATTGGTACCCTGTGTGCCCATGGCGCAGGTGTTGTCGGCAAAACCGTAGACACGGCCAACATCTCCGTTCACAGCATTGATGGCATCCTGTGCCGCCACGCAACTGGTTGCAGTGCTGCCGTTCAAGAGATAGCCGGCGATACCACCCACATAGCGGCTGCCGGTTGCATAGCCGCTGGCATAGTTCTTGTCGAGCGTGACATGGTTGCCGTAGCCCACGATGCCGCCCACATTCTCCTTGCCCGTGAGCCAGCCGTTGTAGTAACTGTTTGATATTTGTGAAAAATTCGCCGAATTTAAATCTGGTACAAAACCTATCAGTCCTCCAACATTGTTTCCTTGTGAATAAATATCACTAACAACAAAGCAATTATTTATTTGCACATCACTGCAAACTAAATAGCCAATTAGTCCACCTACATGGTCTCCTTGAGCAGTAAGATCAGCTATTACGGAACTTTTATTTAGAATGATAGTTCGTGCATTTGCAACATGTCCGACCAAACCACCTATAGCCGATTCGCCATTATAAGCATTTGCTAAAATGGTGCCAGTATAGCTGCATTCATTTAACGATAAATAGGCATTAGAGTCGTTCACACTGCCAATAAAACCGCTTGCAGAGGAGCAGTCAGTTGATGTGTTAGTTGTAATACCACCCTCAATAAAACATCGTGATGCATTCAGCTGATTAGCCTTTCCGGCAAACCCACCTATGTAGGCAGAACCGCTCACAGTAGCATTAGACTGTACATCTTTAGCAGTGCAATCAGAATCAGACATGCCAATAACGCCTCCCGAAAAGTTCTTACCAATAATTATAGCGTCATTGCATATATCTTGCAAATGAGCATATGACGCATATCCAGCCAAACCGCCAGTGTAGTCTTCGCCCGACACCATGCCACTGTGGCTACATGAGGTGAATTCGCTAGCAGTTATTGAACCAACAAGGCCACCATTTTTTATGCTTGTCCCAGTTAGAGCCCCTCTGAAGTGGCAGTCACATGCTATACAGTATGCCGCCATACCAGCAAGTCCACCTGTATTTATCTTACCAGAAACATTTGAATTAGAAATAACATTTGTAATATTTGAAAACTGAATGAATCCAACCAAGCTACCACTATAGTCTCCACCAATTATTTCATTGCATTCAAGGGAAAGGTTATCGAAAGATGAACTCTCTGCAAATCCAAATAGTCCCACAAAGTTAGTTGATGGGCGATTAATGAATAAGCCCTTGATAGTGTGTCCTTCACCATGGAACACTCCTAAAAATGGAGAATCTTGCGTACCTATCGGCTCCCATCCCTGAATGTAATTGTTCTCAGCCAGAAATGAAGACAAGTCAATGTCCGCCATTAGTTTGAACACGATTCCCTTGCGACCTGTAAAGTTTCGCACATTGTACAATTGAATAGGATTGAAGATTAAATATGGATCATCTTCTGTTCCACTGCCTGAACCAGCGAACCCACCAGACCCTTGAGTCATACCAATGGGCAAATTAAAATCTCCGAAAAAGCTGAATTGTGACCATAGTTCATGAAGTCGATATTGTATGCAAGAGTTTATGGGAACACTTAAGTGGATGCTAGATTGTTTGTTTCTATCAAAAGTCGTTTCTGTAATAGATGGTGGATTAGAAGCCTCACAATTAACAGTAACAAGTTGATTGCAATCGGCGAATGCATTTTGGCCAATAGTAATAACATTACTCGGAATTGTTATTGATGTGATTTTTGAACCTTTGATAAAATCATTCGGAATCACCCGAACACTTTCCCCAATATTTACACATGTAATGTTAGAAGTAGGGAAATTACTTTTAGACTGCAATTCGATTGCATTCCATGTAAGGTCTTGAACTCCTGAAACAGAATTGAATGCAGATTCATCAATTACCGTGATAGACTTTGGAATTGTTATAGATTGTAAGTTCCGACCAGAAAATGCTTGGTCTCCAATTGCCGTTACATTGTAAATTTTACCATTATATGTTACTGTTTCAGGCACATTCCCATTTGAACTAGATGTGATACCAGTAAATACCCAACGCCACGTTCCAGTATACTGACCAGTTTGATAGAACTCTTCTACATAATTTCTATAACCATAGGTAACAGTAACAGCACTGTCATTCGTTATATTGTAGTAAATGGAATTCACTTCAAAGTCATGACATTTATCCGAACGCGAACCTCGGGTAACTGCAATACATTCTGGATATACAGCACTTAGAATTAATGCTATTATTAATATTGTTTGTTTCATGATGTTGCAACTATTATAGTTTGTTGTTCTTGCTGCTGTTCTCTCCACGCTCCATAAGTGTGAGTGGTGAGACAGCGATTCGGTTCAAATCTTTCTTAAGACCCTCAATGAGAGATTGACGCTCAGCCGGAAGTAACTTCTGAAAATCAGCATAAACGCATTGGGCGATAGCGTTGGCATCACCCTGTTTGATATTCTTTGATTGCGGATGATTTTTTGAATACCAAGTGTCTACCATCTTTTTAATGTCATCAAGCGCATGCCAACCTCCAGCAGCCAGTTCAATGGCTATGGGAATATCATGGTTGATGCTCACGTCAGCAAGGCAGCTGGCCTCCATGTAGTCGGGGGTTGGTCTGCCGACAGATGCACACTCGGTGAATACTCTATCTGCTTTGCCGTCGATATAGACTTCTCTGCCAAAGATGTCAAGCGAATCAATCTCGCCAACACGATAAATGGCATTTTTGGCGAGAATACGTATCCCGTCAACATATCGGGCGAGCCACTTTCTGCTCCACAACGATCCTCCTCTTTGGCTAGAGATAATCTTCTTAATCAAGCGGATGGGAAAATAAACTCCTGTGACAGGAAAGCGGTCTTGAGAGCCCAGACGTGCCTTGAATGATTGACGCAGTTCCTTGCGAGTGTAGATTTGATGAGCAACAATAGGCAGTTTGGTTACGAAGCTTTTTATGCCAGCCGATTTCGGAATTCCACCCATGTCGAGCAGTATCGACAATTGCCCATTCGTGATGATGTCAATCAAGAACTCAATGAAACACGAAAGTGCAGATGCATAGTCACTGATGGTTTTGGGTGACAAAGGACGGTTTCCTGCAATGTTTGACTGCTGTTCTTTCCACAGACCGAGCATCTGCGACAGAAAGCGAACTGCTTCCCATGGATTGTTACTACCAAGCATTGAAAACAAGTCATGCTCAAACGAAGGATATGCAATTAGCACTCGTTTCAGCAAATTGGGCAAATAGTTGTTGCTGTAAGTGTCAATAGTGGATGCCGTAAGTTGCAATTCTTCGTTTTCATTCATCCACTTTCGCCACTCATCAACGAGGGGAATGGTTTGAGTAACTTTTTCGGCCATTGTTACAGATTTTTCAGTTGTCACCCCATGGCTCACTGGTGCGGTGACACACATAAAAACAAAAGCGTGAGAGCCCATACTGTGCCCGTCCCGCTTCTAAAAGGCCTAGCTACTTGCCCGAAACAACATGGACGAGCAACACTAAGACCCCACGCCGATATGTGTAAACCACCCCCCTCCACCCTCACGGCGTAGGGGATGGGGTGTTACACACCCGTAGGCATCTATGGTTGCCTTGTCCTTGGTTGTTTCTTTTAAGAGTAGCTAGTTCTTTAGAAGCCAAAGAACAAAGCGCCAATAAACGCTTTTTCCACAAAATTACAGGTTGGCTCAACCTTTGCGAACCATCTGCGCTGCAAAGTTACAAAACAATCTGTAGAAACACAAATTTTCGACCGAAAAAACCATTTTGACACACCCTCAACCACAATCCCATCGTCAGATGCGGACGCGGCAAGCCGAACTTGACAAAAATAGAAAAATGGCGGAAAGAGAACCGTCCCCTTTCCGCCATTTGGATGATTTTAGATTGCTGTTACTCGTCTTTCTTGGCCTTGAGGCTGAAGACGATGAGGAAGCAGATGATGGCTGCGTACATGACGAGGCCCAGGATATTCTGGGTGGTCTCGGGCATGGTGTTGTCAAACTTGATGCCGAAGAACAACAGGGCAGCGCTGACCACGCCCATCAGGGCACCACCGGCAATGAAGCCGCTGGCCAGCAGTGTGCCACGCTCGTTGCGCTCTTTGTTGACCTCCTCGTTCTTGCTGCGGCTGACGACAAACCAGCTGACGATGCCGCCAATGAGCAGCGGTGCGTTGAGCTGCAAGGGAATGAACATACCCAGCGAGAACGGCAGCGCCGGCACCTTGAGCCAATTGAGCAACAGGGCCAGGATGGCACCGACGATGTAGAGAATCCAGGGGGTTTCGCCACCCATCATCAGGGGGTCGATGACGGCTGCCATGGCGTTGGCCTGCGGTGCGACGAGTGCGTTGTCGCCCACAAAGCCGTAGGTCTTGTTGAGGATGATCATCACTCCACCCACAGTGGCCGCGCTGAGCAGTGTGCCCACGCCCTTCCAGACCTCCTGCTTGGCGGGTGTCGTACCCAGCCAGTATCCAACCTTGAGGTCGGTGACCATGCCACCAGCCATCGACAGGGCGGTGCAAACCACACCACCAATCACCATCGATGCCATGATGCCACGTGCACCGTTCAGACCGACAGCGACAAAGATGCCACTGGCGATGATCAGGGTCATCAGGGTCATACCGCTCACGGGGTTGCTGCCCACGATGGCAATGGCGTTGGCCGCCACGGTGGTGAACAAGAAGGCGATGACCACCACCACGACAAACGCCACGATGGTCTGCATCAAGTTGTTGATGACACCCAGATAGAAGAAGACAAAGGTCACCAGCAAGGCGGCAGCCAGGGCGAACACCAGAATCTTCATGGGGATGTCGCGCTGCGTGCGCTCGATCTTGCTCTCGTCCTCGGAGTTTCCACCGAAGGCCTTACCGGCCAGCCCTGCGGCACTCTTGATGACGCCCCAAGACTTGATGATGCCCAGAATACCGCTCATGGCGATGCCGCCGATGCCGATGTAGCGGGCATAGTTCTTGAAGATGTCGTCGGCGGGCATCGAAGCCATGTCGGCACCGTAGGCACCAAACAGCGGCACGATAATCCACCAGATGAACGCACTACCGGCAAAGATGATGAACGCGTAGCGCAAGCCGATGATGTAGCCCAGACCCAGCACAGCGGCACCGGTGTTGACCTTGAAGAGCATCTTGGTGTTGTCGGCCAGCGTCTGCAAGGCGGGAATAGCGGTGG
The DNA here is from genome assembly GCA_902781045.1 of uncultured Bacteroidales bacterium. Taxonomy (GTDB): domain Bacteria; phylum Bacteroidota; class Bacteroidia; order Bacteroidales; family Muribaculaceae; genus Sodaliphilus. Next base: position 8,873 of record CACZHT010000002.1, read on the forward strand.
TCGAGAGCACCTCTTTCCACCAGCCGAATGTGCTGACGATGAAGTCGTAGAGACCGCCCACCAGACCGGCGATGAGCAGCGGCTTGGCCTGCGCGCCACCCTTCTGGCCACTGATGAGCACCTGTGTTGTAGCCGTAGCCTCGGGGAAGGGGAACTCGCCATGCTTCTCGCTCACGAAGTACTTGCGGAAAGGGATGAAAAACAACAGTCCCAGCAATCCGCCCAGCACCGAGCTGAGGAAGACCTCCAGGAAGTTGACCGTGATTTCGGGATACTTGGCCTGCAGGATGTAGAGAGCCGGCAGGGTGAAGATAGAACCTGCCACCACCAGTCCGCTGGACGCGCCAATCGACTGGATGAGCACATTCTCGCCCAGCGAGTCCTTGCGCTTGGTCACACCGGCGATGCCGGCAGCGATGATGGCGATGGGGATGGCCGCCTCAAACACTTGTCCCACCTTCAGTCCCAGGTAGGCCGCGGCGGCACTGAAGATGACCGCCATGATCAGACCCAGCGAGACCGAATAGGGTGTAATCTCGGGATAATTCTTGTCGGGGCGCAGCACGGGGACGTACTTCTCGCCCTCCTTCAGCGGACGGAACGCGTTGTCGGGCAATCGCATCTCGTCCTGAATGGGTTTAGTAGTTTCTTCTGCCATTTATTGTAGTTTTTTTGGTTATTGTTTCTAGGGATTCTAGACACACTAGATGAACTAGATAGGCTAGACAAAATTTTCGCAAAAATACAAAAAGTCGTGCTATCGGCAAAAAGTTTTGCAAAAAAAGCGACAAATGCTAGACGATGGCTTGTGTTTTATTTCTATATTTGCACCAAATAATTAGCATTATGAACAAACTCATCTTGACAATCTTGCTTGCATTCGGGTGCCTGTCAATGGTGTCGCAAGAGCATTCAGTTCCCTTGCTGACAGGCGATTATCCCGACCCAACCATCCTGCGCGATGGCAATGACTACTACATGACGCACTCGCCATTCGTTTATATGCCAGGCTTCCTGATTTGGCACTCGACCGACTTGTTGCATTGGAAACCCATCGGCCGTGCGCTGCCCGAGACCGGTGGCGACCTGTGGGCGGCCGACCTGGTGAAGCATGGCGAGAAATACTATATCTACTATCCGGCCAATGGCACCAACTACGTCATCTGGGCTACCGACATCCGTGGGCCGTGGAGCCAGCCCATCGACCTGCACATCGAGGGCATCGACCCCGGCCATGTGGTGGGGCCTGACGGCACGCGCTGGCTGCACACGTCGGGCGGCTATGTGGTGCAACTGGCGGCTGACGGATTGAGTGTCGTGGGTAAACAGGTGCACGTGTACGACGGATGGAGGTATCCCGACGAGTGGGAGACCGAATGTTTCTGCCTCGAAGGGCCGAAGCTGACCTGTCACAACGGGTGGTATTACCTCACCTCGGCCCAGGGCGGCACCGCCGGCCCGGCCACCAGCCACATGGTGGTGAGCGCGCGATCGAAGTCGCCGACAGGACCGTGGGAGAACTCGCCCTACAACCCCATCGTGCACACCCAAAGCGCCGACGAGACCTGGTGGTCGCGTGGTCACGGGTCGCTGGTCGAGGGGCCTGATGGACAGTGGTGGATGGTGTATCACGCCTACCGCAAGGGCTACCACAGCATGGGCCGACAGACACTGCTGGTGCCCATCGAGTGGACCGCCGACGGCTGGTATCGCACCAGCCAGCGCGAGGGGCTGCCCCTGCAAGCCACAATGCCAAGCATCGACGACAACTTCACGGGCGGCACACTGGGGTGGCAATGGACCATGTGGAAGGAATATGCCCCGCAGTCGCTGCACTGGTCACGCCGTGGGCTGGCGGTTGACGGCAAGGGCAGCACCCCTGCCGATGGCCGCTTGCTGCTGACCATTGTTCATGACAGGGACTATGAGGCGACGGTCGACATCGATTTGTCGAAAAAAGCTATCGGCGGACTGCTATTATACTATAATGAGAAAGCCCATGCCGGCATCATGGCCGACCGCAAGACAGTGACTGTGGTGCATGGTGCGGGCGACACAGAGACCATGCCCAACCGCTGGGGCAACCGCATGAGCCTGCGCGTCACCTGCCGCGACCACCATGCCCAGCTGGCCGTGAGCCGTGACGGACGCAGAACCTGGCAGACCATCGCCAACGGCGTGGATGTGAGCCAGCTGCACCACAACCGCTACGGGCAGTTCTTGTCATTGCGCATCGGCCTGCTTGCCGCCGGCCAAAACAGTGTCACATTCAGCCACTTCACCTACACGGGTTTAGATTAATTAGGCTGCGTTTCGGAAAAATCAAAGTAAAACTTTGCTTTTGCGCTCAACTTGTACTAATTTTGGGTAATTAAAAAATTTGCCGTAACTTTGCCCCCACAAAATAACAACCCGAGTGGGTTTAAACCCCACCCCTACCCCTCCCCTTTGGGAAAGGGGAGGGGAGTTGAGTTACCATTTGCACAAAACGAAACTTGAACAACAACAATTCTTCAAATATGAAAAAAATCGGATTATTAGGCCTGCTCGCATGCTTGTGTCTGAACATTCACGCGCAAGAAATCATCAAGCAGACGCAAACCATCCACGCCGAAGCAACACTGCTGGGCGGGTGGGAATTCGCGCGCGACGGTGGCGACTGGCAGCGAGTCAATGTGCCGCACGACTGGGCCATCAGCGGCCCGTTTGACAAGAAATGGGACCTGCAAGTGACCGCCATCAAAGAGAACGGGGAGGAGCGTGCCACCGAGCACTCGGGCCGCTCGGGCGCCCTGCCCTGGATCGGCAAGGGCAGCTATCGCCGCACGTTCACCATCCCCCAAGGCACCGGGCATGCCGAGCTGGTGTTTGACGGCGCGATGGCCGACCCTCACGTTTATGTCAACGGCCAGTTGGCCGGTTACTGGGCCTACGGCTACAACGCATTTGTGGTCGACATCACCCCCTATATCAAAGTAGGTGAGAATCAGTTGCGTGTCGACCTCGAGAATCTGGAAGAGAGCAACCGCTGGTATCCCGGTGCCGGCATCTACCGCCCGGTGACGCTGGTCTACGGCTCGTCGCGCACCCACCTCAAGCAGTGGGGGCTGGCCGTGAACACTGTCAGTCTCAATGCCGCTGAGGCCGTAATCGACATCCGACACCAGGTTGAGAAGCTGCAGGACAACGAGACCTATTGGCTCGACATCACCGTGCAGGACGGCAAGGGGCGCACCATAGCCACCACCAAGACTCCTGCCGATGGCATGGGGCAGTTCCACACCCAGCTGCGCGTGCCGCAGCCGCAGGCATGGTCGCCCGAGAGCCCCGCCCTCTACCGCTTGACGACCACCCTGCGCCCTGGCAGCTATGACACTCCACTCGATGAGCAGAGCACGCAGTTTGGCATCCGCACGGTGAAAGTGAGCAAGGAGGGCGGCTTCCAACTGAACGGCCAGTCGCGCAAATTCAAGGGCGTGTGTCTGCACCACGACCTTGGGCCGCTAGGGGCCGCCCTCAACAAGGCCGCTCTCATCCGCCAGATACGCTTGCTCAAAGAGATGGGTGCCGATGCCATCCGCACCAGCCACAACATGCCCTCGACCTGGCAAATGGAGGTGTGCGACTCGATGGGCATGATGGTGATGGCCGAGAGTTTCGACGCATGGAGCGATGCCAAGGTCAAGAACGGATATAACCGCCTGTGGAACGAGTGGTGGCAGCGTGACATCACCAACCTGATTGAGAACCACCGCAACCACCCCAGCATCGTAATGTGGAGCGTGGGCAACGAGATACCCGAGCAGTGGAAGCCCGAGGGTGCCGAGCGATACAAGAAACTGATAGCCCTGTGCCACGAGTTGGATCCTACACGTCCCGTGACTTGCGGCATGGACCAGCCCGATGCCGACCTGGCCAGCGGATTTACCCAAGTGGCCGACGTGCCGGGCTACAACTACCGCGTCAAGCGATATGAGGAGACCTTCCCCAAGTTGCCTCAAGGCTTCTTGCTGGGCAGCGAGACGGCCTCGACGGTGAGCACACGCGGGCATTACTACTTCCCCGACGAGTGTGGCGAGAACAAGACGTGGCCCGACGGACAGTGCTCGGGCTACGACACCGAGTGCTGCTGGTGGAGCAACCTGCCCGACGATGACTGGCGTCTGCAGGACGACATGCCGTGGACCATCGGCGAATTTGTGTGGACAGGATTTGACTACTTGGGCGAGCCCACACCTTACGACCAGTATTGGCCCAGCCGCAGTAGTTACTTCGGCATCCTTGACCTCGCCGGCCTGCCCAAGGACCGCTACTGGCTGTATCGCAGCCACTGGAACACGAGCGAGCACACCATCCACCTGTTGCCGCACTGGACGTGGCCGGGCCGCGAGGGCAAGGTGACACCCGTGTACTGCTACACCGACTACCCGAGTGCCGAGCTATTTGTCAACGGCAAGAGCCAGGGCCGCATCAGCAAGGACAAGTCGAGCCGTCTGGACCGCTACCGCCTGCGCTGGCGCGAGGTCAAGTATGAGCCGGGCGAACTGCGTGTGGTGGTTTATGACAACAATGGCAGCAAGGCCGGCGAGCAGGTGATTCGCACCGCCGGCAAGCCCTCAAAGCTCGTCCTGGAAGCCGACCGCCCGACCATCAAGGCCGACGGCAACGACCTGTCGTTTGTCACCGTGAGCCTGGTGGACAAGAACGGTACGCTCTGTCCCGATGCCGCCAACCAACTGGAATTTTCGGTCAAGGGAGCCGCGACCTACAAGGCTGCGTGCAACGGCGACGCCACGTCGCTCGAGCCGTTCACCCAGCCAACCATGAAGCTGTTCCACGGCCAGCTGGTGGTTGTCGTTCAAGCCAGCGACAAGGCCGGCAACGCCACCCTGACCGTGCGCGACCGCAAGAGCGGCCTCAAGCAGACGCTGCGACTGAACGTCGTCAAATAGGACGGCCACCCATAAATCAAGCATCCCCCAAACTGAGCTCAGTATGGGGGATGCTTGATTTATGTCACGTGTCATGCCGGCTGCTGTGTCATGCGGTGCCACTTGCGGTAGCCGATGATGGCCATGATGGTATAGAAACCGTAGAGCGCACCGTGGAATGGGATGCCCTTGTAGACGTAAAGGCCAGTACATACCAGGTCGACAGCAAACCACAATAGCCATTGCTCGACATACTTCTGTGCCAATGCCCACATGGCCACGATGCTCACCGCCGTGGTGAAACTGTCCAGAATGGGCACCGTACTGTCGGTGAAACTTGACAAGAACCAATAAATCAGAGCCCAAAAGATGGCAATCGCGCCTAAGATGCCCAGAATGACAGTCCAAGTAATGTGACGTATGCCCAAAGAGGCATCAGACTCCTGCACCGCTTTCTTGCCCTTGCTGCGCCACACCAGATAGCCATAAATGGCCGCCAAGACATAGTACGTCTCCATGCCGAAGTCGGCATACAGCCCCCTGCTAAAATAAAGCCAAGCGTTGACAATGGGCATGATGACACTGAAGAGCCACAACCAGATGCTGGCACGATACTCGAGCCACAAGTAGACAAGCCCGATAATCGTGCCAGCAATGTCAATCAGCAGTGTCCAGTCCATCAGAACTTGAATGTGAGGTGCACCAGCAGGTTGGTTCCGGCCATGGGGTAGAACATGGGCGAGCTGACCAGCGTCATCTGTCCGTCCTTATGATAAGCGACCGTCTGCGAGTAGCCGTTGCTCTCATACTTCTTGCCAAAGAGGTTGTAAATGCTCACCCCGGCCGTGATGGCCTTGATGTGCGGCAGCTTGAAGGTATAAGATGCCTCCAGGTTGTTGACAAAGTAGGGGTCGAGCGAGTCTTCCTTGTTCTCGAAATTGTCGAGATACTGACGGCTGACATACTGCGAGATGAACGATGCAGCAAAGCCACGGTAGGTGAACGAGATGATGCTGTTGCCGACAAACGATGGCGAGAAAGCGATGGTGGTGCTGCCCTTCTCGACGGCACTCTGGGTCCACATGTCCTCCCAGTTCTCGTCATAGTCGCTCACATAGCCCACATAGTTGCGGATGCGGTTGCGGCTCAATGCGCCGTTGATGTCCCACCGCAGCCAGTTGGTAATCTTGACACCTGCGGTCAACTCGATGCCCATACGGTAGCTGTCGGGCACATTCTCGGCCATCAGCTCGCCTATCTCGTTGAGCTTGCCGTTGAGCACGAGCTGGTCCTTATATTTCATGTAGTAGAGATTGACCCCGGCGTTCCAGCGGCTGTTGCCGAATGAATAGCCCAGCTCCCAGTCAAGCAGTCGCTCGGCCTTGGGATGCACAGTGAGCGGCCCGTCATTGTAGTTGTTGCGCGTGGGTTCCTTGTGTGCCACACCGAATGAGGCGTAGGTGCGGTGATTGGCGCTAATCTGCCAGTTCAGACCAACCTTGGGATTGAAGAAGTCAAACTTCTCGTCGACATTGAGCGTCTGCATGTGCTCGGGATTAGCCGTCCAGTCCCACTTGTCGTTCACACCCTTGATGGTGTAGCCGATGTGGCGGTACTGCAAGTCGGCGTATGCACTCAAGCCATGCCAGATGTTGTAGTTTCCCTTGGCATAGATGTTAAAGTCATTCTTCTCGGCACGGTTGCGGTAGTACTCGTGATTGGGATCGAGCGGACCGTTGTAGTTCTCCACCCAGATGACATTGCCCGAGTGGTCGTTGACATAGCGGTTGAAGCCGCCGCCCACAGTGGCATGCAAGCGCTCGCCACCATAGCGCAACGAGAACACGCCGCCCCCGAACCCGCTGTCCAAGACCTTCTTGCGCACCAGGCTCGATTTTTTGACCGTTGTGACCACATAAGCATCCTGCTCATCATCAAACTTCACCACATCATAGGGCTCCAGGCCATACTCGCGCAGGGTGCGGTTATTCTTGTACTCCTGATAGTAGCCATAGCCGTCAGTGTAATGCAGTCCCAAGTTCCACGTCCATTGGGGGGTGATGCGCTGCTCCCAGAGCAGTTGGTAGTTATACTGCTTGTAGATGTCCTTCTGGTCCTTGTAGAAACCCACCACCTTGCCATCTCGCTTGATTTCGCCGTTGGGGTTATAGGTGCGATTGCTCTTGAGCATGTCGCGGCTGATGCCGTCCCAGGCGTGATAGGTGTCTTCCATGCCGCCAAAGGTGATAAAGCGCACACTGGCATTGCGGTTGAAGTAACCGGCTTGGGCAAAGTAACTCTTGAGCGAAGAGCTAGCGCGATCGCGGTAGCCATCGCTGCCAATGTTGCTCACGCGAGCCTCAAATGCCCAGTGATTCCCCAGCAAGCCACTGCCCACCTTGAATGTCTCCTTGTGAGTGTTGAACGTGCCGAACGATCCCGAAACCTCGGCAAACGGAATGCGCGAGAATCGCTGGGTGCGCATGTTGATGCTGGCTCCGAAGGCACCGGCACCATTGGTCGACGTGCCCACGCCACGCTGCACCTGGATATCGGCCAGTGACGAAGCCAAGTCGGGCGTGTTGACCCAGAAGATGGAGTGGCTCTCGGCATCATTCATGGGGATGTCGTTGCTCGTCACGTTGATGCGTGTGGCATCGGTGCCACGCACACGGATGCTCGTGTAACCCACACCGGCACCGGCATCGCTGGTGACCAGCACGCCAGGAGTGGTCGAAAGCAGGAACGGCATGTCCAGGCCGTGGTTGACGGCTTCAATCTGTTTCTTACTGAGGTTAGTGTAGGCAACGGGAGTGTTGCTCTGGGCGCGGGTGGCCAGCACTTCGACCTGCTCCAGTGCCAGGGTGTCGGGCTGGGCGGTCTGAGCCATGCCAGCCACGGTGATGCCGCTCAATGCGGCAACTGTCAAAATTGTCTTTTTCATCCTGTTAATTAATAAGTTTAGTTCTCTACGCCGGTATAACCCGGATCAGATTCTATGGGTATGTTCTCAGCCACACACAACGGCGCGGCACCCCCAAACTCATTGAATCAGGGCGCAAAGATAATACTTTTAATTGAGAAAGGAGAAAGGAGAAAGGAGAATTATTTGCTTCAGTGCATTTTTCATTCTGCGTTAATAGCAGCGAGAGCAGTGACCAGTTTGGACTTGAAGTGGCGGACATTGCGCACGATAGGGCCTTGAGCAGTCGAGACTTCGAGCTTGTAGACATCCTTGTCGAGCATGCGGCCCAGTTGGGCACGGGTCACTGGATAATGGCACCGCACATAGTATATAGTATGGTCACGCCAGCGGCGCATCAGCACATCATGCCGCCCCACCTCTCGGTCGGTGGCAAGCGTGATGGTCGAGCGGTCGCGCAGACGCAACAACAGCTCACTCCCTGCCGGCACATGAATCATACCCTCGTCATAGTTCATCACAAGCCAGTAGGCAACCGTGTCGCCCCTGGCCTGCGCCTCGAGGGCAAACGTTGCTGCGTCAAAGTAGCGGTCGTATGCCACCTGCTCGGGCGACACCACAGCACCCGCTCCCATCCAGAGCAAAACCATCCAGAGACAGAAATGGCGGATTAGGGACGGTTCTTTTCCGCCAAAGTCAACAGCTCGTGTCCCCATTATTGTCTTCTACATATCGTCTGACTGTAGAAGCACTCACCCCAGTCAGTCGACTGATTTGGCTGAAATTCAAATCCAATCGATGCATCTCCTGCACAATGGCGACACGCTGGTGGCGCGGCAATGAGACTACATCATTGACACCAACACCATCGGGCAGCACTTGTGCTGCGACCTGCATAGCTTCAGCATCCGTCAATCGGCGGCCAGCACCACCAAAGGGGGCGAAAGCTTTCAGCTCATTATTGTGCGCCATGGTCTGACGCAGGGTTTCAAAGTCCATCCCCGAGAAGGGATAGCTGAAATCGCATATTGCCAACGATCGGTCGATAGTGTCGGACATATACTCGTTCCAGCTGCTCCATGGATAATCGGCGGGCGAGGTCACTAGGCATGCCTTGACTGGATTGAGATGAATATAGGCCATGAGTTTGATAAAGTAGGCCGCATCATCGACCGGCTCGCTACGGAAACGCCCTTGGAACAACGGACCAAGCCGCTCATATTTCTTGTTGTAATAGCTGACGTATGCCACACCGATGCGCTTCATTGTGCGCTCGATGCTCTCGCTGCGCTCCTCGATGAGCAGATGTATGTGGTTGGTCATCAAGCAGTAGGCATGGATGGCACATCCTTCTGGCATAATCTCATCGCCATGCTCGGTGGGCGACGATACCAGCCGCAAAGTCTTGAGCATCTTGTCGTAATCCATCTCGTCATGGAAGATGTTGCCGCGGTTGATGCCCCTCAACATCACATGATAAAAGCCTATGTTGCTGCGTCTTCTTGCACGTCGTGGCATATTAAATCATTTTTTCGATTAAACACCGCAAAGTTACAACATTCATTGAAATGGCGGATTAGGGACGGTTCTTTTTTCGCCATTCGTTAAACGGATTTAACTTTTGGCAAAAAAGAACCGTCCCCAATCCGCCAATCGTTAAACCGATTTAACTTTTGGCGAAAAAGAACCGTCCCCAATCCGCCACATCAGTTGACAGTGGTAACCGATGATGAGTTGTCCTGGTTGCGGAGGCTTCGGTCGCTCTGCTTGAACTTTCGCCCAAAATCCAAATTACAGATCACTCCCAAGCGAATGGCGTTGGCATCGTCGCGTATGACTTGAGAGCGTAATCGAGGATTTACAGTAGACAAACTGTTGTTCTCGTAATAGTCACCCCGTCCTGCAAGCCATAAGCCTTGAGCCATGAAACTTAAGTTCTTATTAAGTTTAAACTGCAACACGGCTATCCATTTGCTGCCAATCACTTTAACAGATTCACCCCATAGAGACTTCTCTCTGCCAGTGTAACCCGTATATACCATGAACTTGCCCAAGCTGAGTGTGGCTTCCAAGCGGTAGCCCCAAACGCTCATATTACAATGGAACATCGAGCCGGCATCAGTGACATAAGGCTCAAAATAGGTCGCAGCCTGGAGGGTCAAACAATCCCAAAGATTGTTGAGAGACAATCTCAAATGACATTCGTTTCTGAAGTGGTACTTCCCGTTGATGCTCTGCCCCACAAAAAGCTGTCTTGCATCATCATATCTCACATATTTATAGATGGGATTGCGGCGATAATCAACATCTACAAGGCCGTAAACCATCAACTTACGATAAACATACCGCAACCATAGTCTGGCATAATACTTCTGAGAAGGCTTGAGCGAGGGATTGCCTGCCACGGCATAGATATTGTCAACAAATTGCGTGACACTGTCCATTGCGCCAAGCGAGGGCAACGATGGCGTGAAACTGGCATAGGCATCGAAGGTGAAGCCCTTGAAAGGCTGCCCTCCAAACCTAACAACCGAGTGATTGTTGACATAAGTATTACTGCTGGCCCCATTGTCGACACTAAACAATTTTATACCCGTCCCTAAAGACCAAGTGTATCTATCTTGCCAACGGCCCTTCAGTTCGGCGTATGTATAATTGTTGTTTGATTTCAACCATGTCCTTGTGCCCGAAACATAATCATTCGTTGCTCTGGTCCAATTGTCCTGCATGCCTACAGAAAGCTTCGGAATACCAAAGTTGTGTGTAAATGTCACCTCGCCGATTACTGAGTAGTGGCTATTATCAACTCCACTATGATAGACTTGTGGCTCACCTTGATGCATATCGTAGGTGAGCGTGCCTTCATTTCGCAGGCTTGAATACTTTCCCACCAACTGCGCTTCCAAAGAATTCTTGTTGCTGAACTTCTTTCCAAAATACAAGTCCATCGAATGCGACAATATGCGGTCGACAGCCTTACTTGTCTGATTGAAAACCGAGTGTTCTTGCCCATTGACCCACTCTCTGGTCAAGCCCGGATATCGACGATTGCGAGGTTGCGCCTGTAACGAGTAGGTAGCTTGAAATCCAGTGTTCCAGTCGTATTGATAGACATAACCGGCATCAATATAATTCAGCCAGTAGTCAAAATGGCTGGCTTCGCCTTGCATGACACGCCTAACGGTATCTCCACCGCCAATATAGGTGTCCTCGTTGTTGTGTTGCTCGTTGTTATAGTCACGCCGCTGAAAGTAGTGCGAAAGCGAGAATTGTGAATTCTTATAGTTATAACTGCCTTTGAGATGATTGTCATGCATTCCGGCTGTCGGACAATATATCGCTTGCTCATACAGCGTGCCTCCTTCAGGACGTTCCTTGAGAATAAAGTTCAACGATCCACCCACTCCGCGGTCGCTATAACGTATGCCAGGATTATCACTATACTCAACACGCAAAATCTGGTCAGGATGGATAGCCTGAATGTCGCGAAGCTCCTTGGGAATGCCATTGATTTTATAAACAATCTCCTGCCCATTGACACTCAAGCTCTTGAATGCCATATCAATTTCAAGTCCAGGCAATTGCAAGCCCTTTAGCACATCAACTGCATCTGTGCAATGGGCAAGCAGGATAGAGTCAGGAATAATGACATATCGGTCAACCTTCTGGACAAATCGCGACCCCTCAACAACGGTTTCTTTCAGCACTTTGTTGTCAGGTTGCATAACGATTTTTCCCATATTTCGGATGTGTGTCCGACGATAAACAGTGCCATACCCCACGAATGAGAAACGAGCTATCACCTCGGCCTCATCGCAAGGGATGACAAACCGTCCTACCTCGTTGGCTACACCGCCGCCCACCAAGCTGGAGTCAGTGACCGACAGTAAAGCCACATTTGCAAAAGAAAGCGGTTGTCCGGCCTCGTCCAACACAAGCCCTCGTAACTTGGCAGTCGCTTTCTGAACACACTCGACATACACGACACTGTCTCGCTCGGTAACACGCATAGGATAGAAACCGACAACCCTGCGAACCGCTTCAGGGATAGTGAGGTTCAGGACTGTCGTGGTGACAGTAAAATCCTCCAACTCATTATAGACAAAATTGATTTTGTAGTCATTTGACAACTTGTTTATTTCTATCAGTGATTTACTCAATGACTTATTGTTGAACGAGCAAGTGACACGTTGTTGGGAACTCGTTGTGAAGATAGCGCACAGCGAGGCAATTATCAAAATAAGTTGTTTCATGGCTTTATTCGATTGTCAGAGTATCATCATTAACAGTAATGTTTACTTTCTCGAAAGTGTTCAGTTGGTCCACAACCTGCTCAATATTCAGGGCAGGATTCCACTCGTAGTAAAGGCGTAACTGGCCGGCTCCGTCGTTCATCACCTGCACACGCATGCCATAGTGTTCTGCCAGCACCCCAACCAGCACATCAAGTGTTGTGTTTTCAAATGTTCTTGGTTGCGCAATAGACGTTTGCACTTGCATTGTGTCCTGCTTATTCTCAGTTGTTTTGGTCATCGTATCGGCACCAACGAAACTTTCGGTTGTTTCCTTCTCTAACCATGTTTCTTGTTTCATGTGCTGAATAGTCGCATAAGCAAGTCCGCTCATGAGCACTACCGTCACCACAGCTGCAACTTTCCACCAATTTCTTTGACGTCGAAGGTAATAGCTATGCTGTAAGGAGAAACGATTCCACTCGGCTTCAACGTTTGTTTCTAACTCTGGCTCAACACTGTGCATCACCTGTATGGCGGTATCATACAAGGTGCGGCACTCGCCATCGGCGAAGATTTGCTCCAGTTCCTCGTCAGTGAAGGATTCGGGGCGGTCAATGAGTCTCGCCACCAATTCCTCCCTATCCGTATTCAAGATGATGTTGTTCATTGTTGTTTTGGATTTAATGTTTCACGAAGGATACATAAGGCTTTCCCAATTCGTTTATCCACTGCCTTGATACTAATGCCCAGACACTGGGCAACTTCTCGGTGGGCCTTTTTGTCGAGATAACACATCTTGAAGATGGTGCGTGTGTAATCGTCCAGTTGTGTCTCTATCGCCTGCTCAATCTGCTGTACTCTGGACTCGCGATCGATGTCGGTGGCAAAAAGAGATAACTCAATGGGATACAGACGCGCCACACGTTCACGCAATTGCAGTCGAGCGATGCGTTTAAGGCAACTGTTGCGCACACAGACTGCCAAATATTGCCGGGCGGTGTCGGGGCGAAGTTCGCGACCTTGCTCCCACATCGTGGCGAATGTCTCGCTCACCACATCACGGCTCTCCTCGGGGTCGTGTAGCATGTAATTAGCCACGCCCAACAAATAACCATAATGTTTGCGGAATATGTCTTCAAAATGAGTCATCTATTTAAACTATCCACAACATCTCCGTTTTACCCCTACAAAAGTAGCATTTTTTGGGGGATGGTTCTTTTTTTGCCGTTTTTAACATTTAATTTAACAATTGGCGGAAAGAGAACCGTCCCCTGCACACCACTTTCGGCAAAAATCACTAGATGTGGTGATTGGGTGAGTGGCAGAATGGTTGTACCTTTGCAGCATGAAATGGAAGTGGCTTGTGATGGCTCTGGCATGGCTCAATGTCATGGGGCAATCACATGACAATCAGACAGACACACTGCAGCTTGAGGACATCACAGTGACGGTCATCAAGCAGTCGGGGGCATCGATGCATGGAGCGTCGGTGACATCGCTCACACACCATCAAGTAGAGCAAAACGCCGTGATGGGAACCAAAACGATGTCTGACATGGTGCCCAATCTCTTCATACCCGACTATGGGAGCCGGATGACCTCGACCATCTATGTGCGCGGCATCGGGGCACGCATCGATCAACCCGCCATGGGCCTGAACATCGACAATGTGCCGGTGTTGTGCAAAGAGAACTACGACTTCGACCTGATGGACATCTCACGAATGGAGATGTTGCGCGGCCCGCAAAGCACCCTGTATGGGCGCAACACAATGGGTGGTGTGATGAACATTTACACATTGTCGCCACTCAGCTATCAGGGAACGCGTCTGCTGGCCGAGTATGGGTCGCACAACAGCTGGAAGGCTGGAGCCAGCCACTACCACAAGTTTGACAACAAACTGGGACTGTCGGCCTCGGCCTACTACACATCGACCGATGGGACGCACCGCAACGAGTGGAACCACCGCTTGACCGACTGGGAGCATCAGGGCAGCGGACGCATCAAGCTGGAGTGGCTGCCCGCCACCGGCTGGCGCGTGAACAACACCCTGTCGTTGTCGGTGAGCCGTCAGGGGGGCTACCCCTACGAACACACCGCCACGGGGCTGATTGCCTATAACGACACTTGCTTCTATCGCCGCACGGCCATCATGGACGGACTGACCGTGCAGAAGCGCAATACGCGCTACACTCTGTCGAGCATCACGAGCTACCAGTATATCAACGACAACATGACGCTGGACCAGGACTTCACTGCCCTACCCTACTTCACCCTGACACAGGCCCGCCATGAGCATGCCGTGACCCAAGACCTGGTGGCCCGCAGCCACACCGGTAGTGATTATCAATGGACAGCGGGCGCGTTCGGCTACTACCGCCATACTTCCATGCAGGCCCCGGTGACGTTCAAGGACACAGGCATTGCCGAACTTATCGAAGGACACCGCAATGAGGCGTTGCCCAACTATCCCATCCGCTGGGACACTCGGACATTTGTTCTGGGCAGCGAGTTCGTCATGCCCACCTGGGGTGCCGCACTCTATCACCAGTCGAGCTATCACTGGCGACGCTTCACCTTCACGGCCGGTCTGCGTCTGGACTATGAGCATGCTACACTGCGCTATCATAGCCACACCCAGACAGGCTACAGCACCATCCGCCGCGCCGACAACACAGTCTATACCCACGATGACATCAACATCGACGACCACAATACGCTCAAAAAAGACTTTGTACAACTGTTGCCCAAAGTGAGTATAGCCTATGACTTTGCCACGAGCCAACCCCTGAGCATCACCGCCACGGTGGCCAAGGGCTCGAAGGCCGGTGGGTTCAATACGCAGATGTTCAGCGACGTGCTGCAGCAACGGCTCATGCGTCTGATGGGCATCGGTGCCAGCTATGATGCCAATGAGATAGTGGGTTATCGCCCCGAGAAAGCATGGAATTTTGAGCTTGGCCTGCACTGGACAGGCTGCGACGGACGATTGAGCACCGATGTCAGTGTCTTCTATATGGACTGCCGCGACCGCCAGATGACCATCTTTCCTGATGGCACGACCACCGGGCGTGTGATGACCAACGCCGGCAAGACCCGCAACTGGGGTGGCGAGTTGACAGTCCACGCCGATCCCTGGACAGGCGGAAATGTGCTCATGACCTATGGTCTGACCAATGCCCGCTTTGTCGAGTATAACGACGGCAAGGCTGACTACCGGCACCGCCATGTGCCCTATTCACCTGGCAACACCCTGTTCGGCCAGTTGACCCACCAGTTTGCATTCACTGGCAGCGACTGGGCACGGAGCCTGACGCTGGACGCCAACGTCCGTGCCACGGGAGAAATCTACTGGAACGAGGCCAACACCATGCACCAGCCGTTCTATGCCCTGCTGGGTGGCAGTGCCACACTGGCTGGCAAGCACTACTCGCTGCAGCTGTGGGGCCGCAATCTGACCGGCACCCGGTTCAGCACATTCTACTTCGTGTCAATTGGGCACGAGTTTCTGCAGCGCGGCCCGGGCCGCACATTTGGTGCCACATTACGAATAAATTTAACCAACAAATAAACAACAAGAAATGAAAAAGATTATGACCCTTGTGGCTCTTGCAGCCATGATGATGGGAATCGCCTCGTGTAGCGATGACGGCCCTGTGAGAGAAGACAAACTGAGTTACGGTGTGACCGACCTGATGACCAAGACTGTGACCGGTGACACCTACTTTGACTATGCTGGCAGCAAGCTGCGTTTCGACCTTAACTATCTGGCCGACACGGCCTGCCTGCGAGTGTTGGACACCAAGTTTGCCGAACGGCAGCCAGTAACAGTGAACCTGCTCTTTGACGGCATGAAAATCAATTATTCTGCCCGCGACCGCTACACACTCACCGGCACCAGCTATAACGTGATGGACTATCAGGTGAAAGACATCAGCTGCAATGTCAATATGTCAAAAAAGATGTTCTATCTGACGTATACTGTGGTGAGCGAACGCGCCACGTCACAGGTCTATGTCTACCCGAGCACCATTCTCTCTGCTCTGGCCGATGACAACCTGGACTATGCCAATGCCAACGAAACATTCTTCACCTTCAAGTGCAACATGAACAACGAAGGTGGCTATGAGGGCAGCGTCATGCTCCACAACGTCCAGTTCCAGTTAGGCGAGAGTTCGTCGCCGAAGATGACCATCCGCATCCCGTATGACGAGCATTCGACAGTGACCGGCACCGCGACAGGCTACACCATCGAGGGCACCGGCATCACCGGGTTTTGGCTGCAGGGCACTACCGAGGTTCCGTTTGATCGCAGCACGGTCGACGACCTGAAGATTGAGGTTGATGTGGTGAACAAGAGCTACTCGATCTACTTCAAGTGCATGGGCGGCGAGTATAACGCCGAAGGCAAGCTGTATCTGTAATCACATGTTCAGTAAATATTGCATTTGCATGGGCGACAACACGATG
Source organism: uncultured Bacteroidales bacterium (assembly GCA_902781045.1). GTDB lineage: Bacteria > Bacteroidota > Bacteroidia > Bacteroidales > Muribaculaceae > Sodaliphilus. The sequence goes on from CACZHT010000002.1 coordinate 25,432, forward strand.
GTTGTCGCCCATTTTTTGTTATATAGGATTAAATAATTTTAAAAATTGGCTGTAGAGGTGTCTTATTTTAGCCAATCGTGCGTTAAATAGAAGAAAAAGACTAATTTTGCACTTTAACTAAATAGTTAGACTATGAAGAAACTGACATATCTGATAGTCGCACTGGTGGCCTTGACTGTCATCAGCAGCTGCGGCAACGACGACCCCGTGATTCCTCGCGACCGCGACATCGAGTTCAGCACATTTGAGCTGTTCCACATCGGCGGTACAAATCCTACCACATCGCTCGAGCAGTGCGACATCACCATCCACCGCAAGACCGACAAAGCCGATGTGACGCTCAGCCTCGCTCTTGATGGCACGACAGTCGAGCATTTTGCCCTGACTGACATTGCGCTGACTTATGACTCAGACAAGAACATCTACACCGCCAGCGCCGCCACGACCAGCCACACTCGCATCACCGACCTGCGACTGACCATCGACTGCAACGACTACATTGCAGACATGCGTTTCAAGGTCGACGGCAATGAAGTGATAGGGACCAGCAATGAGATTCTATTCGGCAAAGCCACCACCACCATCGCCTACCGCGACTCAGCCATCTACACTTATCCACACACCCGCTATCTGACCAATATCCGTCCCAATGGCATGTCGGCGTCACTGAACTTCGGCGAACTTCTCATCAAGTATGAGAATCTGATGTACAGCGACATTATGGTCGATGGCCTGAAACTCGATGTCACCAACAATGGTTACCATCTCACCGGCGATGAACTAGTGACAACCAGAGGTCATTACTATGGCTTCAACCCCAGCGACGGCACCGACAGGATTGAAATGGGCGACAAGCTGTTTGTGCGCATTGACGATCTCCAGGCCGACATCAATGTCAAGGAGAACTCACTGTCAGGCAGCTGGACGCTGGTTCGCTTGAAGCGTGTGACCGACACCATCCAGACTACTCCCGAGATTGTCACCCAACAACGCATCGTTGAGGTCAGCAAGACCGCAATGACCGTTCAAGGAAAAGTTAATTGATAATTAATCCTAAAAATCAGAAAACAATGCAAAAAGCTTATTCAATTGTTATATTAGGTCTGCTGATTTCCATGCTCACGGCATGCGGCAACGACGAGCCGAACAACGAGTCGACGTCAATCATGATCATGTATAACCGTGCAGTCAACACCGACAACAACGATGTGACCTTCTCGCAGAGCAACTGCCAGTTTGTGCTTCGCAACAGCGGCAGCCTGAGCATGCAGGCGCACATGATACTCAAGCTGGACAACAGCAATACGGTCGAGTTCTCCACCGACTTCATGCCGCTGACTGCCAGCGGTGACGAGAGCTACACCCACACCTTCAGCGCAGCCAGTGTGACAGCTGGCTCACACACCATCAGCAACCTGCGCGGCAAGATCAACCTGGTGGGGCCGACATTTATCCAATATATCGTGGACGGCAAGTATCAGTGCTTCTCGACGCTGCAACCCTACTACACGCACACAACGACAAGCGACAATCGCACCGAATCGACCGGTGCGGTGAGCTACACGACCACCGACTGCAAATACGGACTGGTATTCAACAATGCGGACAACCAGGGTACGCTCTATCTGTTTGACTTCCACCTGTCGGATGGCGGCACAAGCTTTAACATCCTGTGCTACGACAAGCTCAACCTTGAGATCACCACCACAGGCTATCGCCTGACAGGCAGTGACATTGTTCCCACGTCTCACGAGAGCAATTATGACACTCACGGCACGCTCGTCGAGCAATACCGTGCCAGCACAATCACCATCGATGTCACCCAGCAGGGACAAGCCTTGTCGGGCACCATCAAGACGGGCACCGACGAGAGCCCCATTGACATCACACTCAACGGAACATTCTTTGAAACCAACCTGTAACTCGCATGGCCCGCACCACCTACGACGAAACCGCCATCATCGAGCAGCTGCACCACCAGAACACTGCCCGAGCCGCCTTCAGCCAAGTGATTGAGCACTACTCAAGCACACTCTATTGGCAGATTCGCCGCATGGTGATTGACCATGATGATGCGAGCGATGTGCTGCAGAACACGTTCATCAAAGCATGGACCAGCATCGACCACTTCCGCGGCGATGCCAAGCTCTCGACCTGGCTCTACAAGATAGCCATCAACGAGTCTATCACCTTTATCAATAAGAAAAAAGCGCAGAACAACATCTCGCTCGACGATGATGACACGTTCCTGACCAACTCGCTCGAGAGCGACGAGTGGTTTGACGGCGACCAGGCCCAAGTGCTGTTGCAACAGGCCATCGCCACCCTGCCCGAGAAGCAGCGACTAGTATTCAACATGCGCTACTACGACGAGATGAAATATGAGGACATGTCCGAGATACTCAACACGTCGGTGGGTGCCCTCAAGGCATCTTATCATCATGCCGTGAAAAAAATTGAGGCTTTTTTTGCCGAACATGATTAAACCTTTGTTAACAACGCTAGTCAAACCAGTGCAATGAAAACAGAAAAGTCTCAAATACTCGACAAGCTGGGCAAGGATTCAGGCTTCAAGGTGCCCGAAGGGTTCTTTGAGCAGTTTAACCAGCAACTCATCGACTCGCTGCCCGATGTGCAGATTACCGATGTCGACGAGAAGCCCTCGATGTGGGTGCGCGTGCGACCTTACCTTTACATGGCCGCCACATTCGCCGGCATCTGGGCAATGATGAACGTGTTCAACCACTTCAACGGCACGACCGACCAGACAATGCGCATGAACGAAATCGCAGCCGGTATCTCGCAAGACAACAATGCCGACGAACTGATCATGAGCGGTGTGGCCAGCGACTATGACATCCTCACCTATGAGGACAGTGTCAACAACGACATCGCCAATGAGGTTGAACCCGAGTTGCCAAACAACTAACATAGACGCTTATGAAACAATCGATAGCATTTCTCATCATCATTCTGGCCACAATCACAGCAGGCGCACAAGACCGCTCAAAGTGGGCCAACGAGATGCTCGAAGCCAAGCACAAGATGCTCATCGAGGAGGTGGGACTAACCCCCACACAACAAGAACAGTTCATGCCTCTGTATGAAGCCATGGAGCGTGAAATCTACACCACCAACCGCGACGCACGCGCCCTGGCAGCCAACGTCGAGAAGAAGAAAGCTCCCACCGACAGCGAATATGCCCAAGCTGCCGAGGCTCTATCTAGAGCCAAGGTGAGAGAGGGCGAGATTGAAGCCAAATACTTCGATAAGTTCTCAAAAATTCTGACCAAGCGGCAATTGTTCCTGCTCAAGCAAGCCGAGAACAAGTTTACCCGCAACATGCTACGAGGGCGTAAACGATAATCCACACTATATAACTTGCTCACCTCACGGTGAGCATTTTTTTCAATCAAATGGCGGATTGGGGACGGTTCTTTTCCGCCATTTGTTAAATCAATTAACCTTTGGCGGAAAAGAACCGTCCCCAATTCGCCAATTATTTGCCGCTGAAATGAATTATCTGAAATCAATAATATTGGTGGTAATTATGGGACTGTTGCCTTTATCGCTGTTTGGAGCTAAAGAAAAGAAGGTAGTTGACTTCAACTACCCACAAGATGTGTCAAAGAATGCGCTGGCCGACTTGAACCGTTCCCTCAAAGGGGGTGATGGCAAGCTGGCGGTGGATGCCATCGTGCGCTACTCGATAGCGCAGAGCGGCATCTCGAACGAGAATATGCCCGACATTGTCAGTCGCATCGACTCGACCATCCAGCTTGAGAGTCGTCCCGAGTATCGGGCATTGCTCTGCTACTTCGAGGCCTGTGTGTTCAAAGCCTACATGGAGCGCTATGGCGTGTATGACCGCGAAAATCCCAATGATGAGGCCGATGAGAATGACTTTACGGCATGGGACATCGCCAAGTTCAACGCAAAGATTAATTCGCTGTTACGACAGGCCTTGAGCAATCCAGATGAACTGAAGCGCCATCCTATCACCGAGTTTAAGGGCATCATCACCTATGACGAACAAGGTGCGACACTTGTGCCGTCGCTTTACCAGTTCCTGTGCCAGCAAGCACTGGAGATGACCGATGACACTAAGCTGGTGGCCAATATCGTAGCTTCCTGGAAGCAGAGTGTCGCAGACAATGTGCCCGCCTATATTTACGCCAGCCTGCGTTGTCATGACAGTGCCGACAAACTGTACGAGCAGTTCAAAGACAACGAGCATTGCGGCCTTGCCCTGACGAGCACATACGGTGATGATTGGTACACAACCTACAGGGATTATGTGTCACGGTTTCCGAAGAGCGTATATCGCGCAGCCATCATCAACAAAATCAACAACATCGAGCGCCGTCAGGCCAGTTTGAGCTACCCAGAGCACCTTCATAGTGGCGACTCGGTGCCAGTTGTGGTGAATGTGACCAATGTCAATCAGTTGGAACTGCTGGTCTATCGTGTGCCCGACCACCTATTGCAACAGCGCGGGCGTAATCTGGCAATCAAGCAATTGACACTGGTGAAGCGCCAGGCAGTGCCACTGCAAGGCAGCATTCCGTTCAGCGTGCATGATTACAAGGTCCTGCTCGACCCGCTGTCCTACGGCAAGTATGTCATTGTCCCGACTTATCAAGTAGGAACAGAACAACAAATAGAACAATCGGTGTCGCACTACCAGATGCTGACCGTGAGCGACATCGCCCTGTTCTATGTCACCGCAGCAAGCAACAATCGCCTGTTTGCCGTGGACAACGGCACCGGAGCGCCCATGCCAGGCGTGAAAGTCTCTGGCAAGCACCTAACCGCCACCACCGACCGCGATGGGTGCGTCACCATCCCCAGCACGATTGTTGATGATGAGTTTCGCGCCGCCCGAGGCGATGACCGGTACTGCAACTCGTTGGGTTACAACCGCATCCACCTTGACGACTGGAGCACTGTATCGGCCCAATTATTCACCGATCTTTCTATCTATCGCCCCGGAGAGACCGTAAAGGTAGCCGCCATATTGTATCACCAAGACAACAACAGCCGCAAAATCAAGCAGAACGAGCCTATCCGCATCCGGCTGATGGACACCAACGGCGAGGATGTGGACACCATCAACGGCGTGACCGACGAATATGGACGCTTCAACGGCGAGTTCAAGCTGCCCACCGACCGCATGAATGGCCTGTGGACCATGGCCGTAGAATATGGTGGAGAATACCGCAAAAATGCCGATTGGCATCACATCAATGTGAGCGAGTACAAGACCCCGACTTTCCTCGTCTCATTCCCCGAAGCCAAGCCCAACTATGTGTTGAAGCAACCCATCAAGATTGAGGGCAAGGCCGAGACCTACAGCGGCATGCCGGTCGCCAATGCCGAGGTCAAGTTGACCCTGCGCCAGAAGCCGTGGTCGTGGTGGTGGCGTGATTACAGCACCCGCAACCAGGGCGAGGTCATCAGCGACACGACCGTCACGACCGATGATGCAGGGCGGTTCTCAGTAGTGTTTCCTGACTCAATCTTCACCGAGAGCCAGGGCAAATACAGCTGGGCACGCTACAACTACGCGCTGCAGGCCCAAGTGACCGATGGCGCCGGCGAGACGCAAGAATCGACCCATTCCTTCATTGTGGGTGTGCGCCGCGGCATCTCGCTACCCAGCAGCGAACTGACCTTTGTCAACGACAAGGCCGTCACCCTACCACTACAGTATCATTGCACCAACGAGGGCGACACCACAGCAGTGTGCACATGGGAGTTGACCACCCTTGACACAAAAGAGGTTGTGGCTTCGGGCAATCTGCACAGCAACCACCCCACCATCGACCTGACCAGAGTGCCCTCGGGACAATACAGCCTCAAGGTCCACATCCTCGATGCCGACGAAGACGAGGAAGAGGCCGACGCCGATGCTATCATCACCCTCTATCGCAAGACCGACAAGCAGGCACCTGTGCGCGACTGCACACTGTGGCTGCACGACAAGGCCAACACCGTGGACGGCAACAATGTGGGTCACATTTTGGTGGGCACCAGTGCCCGGGAGTCACACATCTACTATGTGGCCAGCGACCACAAGGGCGTGTTGAAACAAGGTTGGCTGCACTACACTCCTGGCCTGCATGACTTGCAACTGGATGTGCCCACCGACCACGACAACTACCTGGTTGTGCAGCTGGTGAGCTATCATAACGGCAAGGTCATCTCGCACCGCGTGCGCCTCACCTCGCCCTTGGCCGACCACTCGCTGCACCTGCATGTGACCAGCTTCCGCGACCGTCTGGTGCCCGGACAGGACGAGCGGTGGACCTTCCGATTCACAGACAAGGACTCAACAAGCCGCCAAGGTGCCATGCTGCTGGCGATGACCGATAAGGCCATCAATGACATCAGCAAGAACTACTGGCTGCTGAACATCCCACTGCCCAATCCCAACTGGTATGACTGGAACTGGATGAGACTAGACGGGAGCAACAGCACCTATCTCAACTGGGTTGCCGAGCATGCAAAGGAAAAAGGGTATCAACTGCCTGAGCTATACACCTACGGTCAGGAGTTGTTCGGCTTCCTGGGCCGCGGACGCGTCCTGTACAAGAGCGCAATGGCTGGCGGAGTGCAATATGAGACGATGGCAGCCGTCGAAGAAGAAGCTACCCTTGACATGGCCGATTCGAATGCCACTTTTAGCGCTGCGTCAAAGGTGCTTAGAGCGGCACCGATTGCAGCCGATGCCGAGATGGCGATGGATGAGGCCAAGATGGATGTCGGTGGCGAAAACCTGAAACGGCTGGATGACATCAAGCTGCGCGAGGCCGACATCAAGACGGCCCTGTGGCGACCCATGCTCACTAGCGACAAAGACGGAAATGTGATTGTCGAGTTTGAGGCGCCTGAATTCAACACCACCTGGATTTTGCAAGCCATCGGCTACGACGAGGACCTGTACAGCGACCGGCTGGAGCGGCAAGTGGTGACCCAGAAACCCATCATGGTCAAGTCGAGCCTGCCACGCTTTGTGCGTCAGGGCGACCATGTGACCCTGAGCGCCAACCTGCAGAATGCCACTGATGAGGCTACTGCCGTGGATGCCGTGATTGAGCTGTTTGACCCACGCACGGGCGAGACTTATGCCAGCCAGAACTATCACCACATGCTTGCGGCACACGGTTCGCAAGCTGTGAGCATCCAGTGGAGCGTGCCTGCCGACATACCGTTTGTGGGCTTCCGCGTCAAGGCTGCCAACGACCTGTTCGGCGATGGTGAGCAAGTGATGGTGCCAGTGCTTGAGGCCATCCAGCCTGTTATTGAGACACAACCCTTCTACATCGAGGCTGCAGCACCCCGATTCTCGCTGCAGTTGCCTCAGTCGGCCCGCAATGCACGCGTCACGCTGGAGTATTGTGACAATCCTGTGTGGTACTGCGTGACCGCTCTGCCCACTATCTACGACGACCACTGCGTGACCGCCTCGTCGCTAGCCCACAACCTGTTTGCCCTCGAGGTGGCACAGGGCGTGGCCAAGTCGCAGCCGCAAGTGCGCGAGGCCATCAACTACTGGAAGGCCAATGAGCAAGACTCAACCCTAGTGTCGATGTTGGCCAAGAACCAAGACCTGAAGATTGGCACGCTGCTGGCCTCGCCCTGGCTGCGTGAGGCCGACCGCCAGACCCTGCGGATGTCGCGCCTGGACGAACTGTTCGACACGCCCAAGATGGACAAAGAGCGCACGCGCATCGTCAACTCGCTGGCCGACCTGCAACTGGGCGACGGCGGCTTCACCTGGTTCCGCTATCCGGGCTGCCGCTCGTCGTACTACACGACGCATGAGGTGCTTGAGCTGGTGGGCGAGATTCAACATCTGGGCTATCTGCAGGGCAACAGCCAGGTCAACCAGATGATGCAACGCGCACTCAAGTACTATGACCGCGAGACGCTCAAGCAATACAAGGAGCGCAAGAACAAAAAGGATTACAGCGGATTCAGTCACTTCGTGTATGTGCGGTCGCTGTTCCCGACGGTGAAGATGGAGCGCGATGTGCAGTCGCTGTTTGACAACGCCCTCAAGCAGATGTCAAAGGACTGGAGCAAGGGTCTGTCGCTGGGCGAAAAAGCCTTCTACGCCCTGGCACTGAACCGCAACGGTCACCAGAAGACAGCACGAGACATCACTGAATCTATCCGCCAGTTTGCCATTTCAAAGCCCGCCCTGGGCACCTATTGGGACAACCTGCAGGTGGGGTGGCGCTACTTCGACAAAGTGGCGGTGACCAGCACCATCCTGCAAGCCCTCAACGAGTGTGACCCACGTCGGGACGAGATTGACAATGTGCGCAAGTGGATGTTGCTGATGAAGCAGACCAACGACTGGGGCAGCTCGAGCCTAGCGGCCGACGCCGTCTACTCGCTACTATCGACGGGTAGCCAGTGGCTTGAACACAACGAACCCGCCCACATCACCATCGATGGCGAACCGCTGGAAATTGACAAGATGGACACCTATCTGGGCTACTTCCGCAAGACCATCGCCGCCCAGTCCGGTGCCGAGTTGCACATCGAGCGCAGCGGCAACAGCCCCGCCTGGGGAGCCGTCTACTGCCAGTTCCAAGCTCAGATGACCGACATCAAGCAAGTGGCTATTGACGAGTTGAGCATCAGCAAAGACTACAGCATCGTGGGCACCGACGGCAAGCTGACCGCCGCCAGCGAGTTCCGCGTAGGAGACCGCGTGAGGGTGCGCATGGTCATCAAGTGCAACCGCGACCTCGACTTCGTGACCATCGTCGACGAGCGCGCATCGTGCTTCGAACCTGTGGACAAGTTGAGTGGCCATCGCGCGGCCGACCACACATGGTACTACCACGAGACCAAAGACGCACAGACGCGCCTGTTCTTCAGCGACCTGCAGAAAGGCACACACGTCATCACCTACGACGTCTACGTCACCCAAGCCGGCACCTTCAGCGCCGGCATCGCCTCGGCCCAGTGCCAGTATGCCCCACAGATTGCCGCCCACAGCGCCGGCATCCGCCTGACCGTCGAATAAGCGAAATTTAGTTAAACTTTACAAAATTTACTCGATTTATAAACTTAACTTTGAGAAAAACAACTAATTTTGTAAAGTTAACTTTATAAAATCGTTTGATTATGCCAATCACAAGTGATATCATTAGGCTTTGCTTAACTGACAAACGTGAGGAAATCCTTGCGGCTCAGATTGTTCCACGCCGTCTTGACGTTGATGATCAATTGAACTACGTTTTTGCAGGAGTCCGGCAGACTGGCAAGACTTATATGCTCTATCAACGCGTTCACCAATTACTCAATCAAGGAATCGGCTGGGACGAGATACTCTATGTGAACTTTGAGGACGAACGATTGACCGAAGTGACATCTGATGATCTGAATCGTTTTCTTGAGGTTCACCTAGAGACATACGGCAAACGTCCCTATGTCTTCCTAGATGAGATTCAGAATATCCCTCATTGGGAAAAATTTGTCCGCCGTCTGGCTGACGCTAAATATCGTATATATATCACAGGCAGCAATGCCAAGATGCTCAGCAAAGACGTTGCCACGACGCTGGGGGGGCGTTTCGTCATTCGCGATGTCTATCCCTACTCATTTGAGGAGTATCTTCGGGCGCGGGATGTAAAGATTGGGCAGGACTGGCAGTTTTCAACTGAACATAGCAGCACCATCAAACGCAACTACAATAAGTATATCCACGACGGTGCTATGCCAGCATTTGCCACTGTCAATCAGAGCCGCGAAGCACTTTCAAGTCTCTATCAGAAAATCTACCTTGGCGACATCGCCGCACGACATGGGCTGAAAAACGAACGAGCCTTGGCACTGCTCATCAAAAAATTGGCCGAGAGCGTCAAGAATCCCGTTTCCTATCAACGACTGCGCAACTCAATCGTGTCCACCGGCAACAAGATTAGTCTACCCACCGTCATTGACTATGTGCAATATGCTGCTGACAGTTGGCTAGTCTTGCCTATGGAGAACGAGTTGTCTTCTTTCACAACACGAGAAAGCCAAAAGAAATACTACTTTATTGATTGTGGGTTGCTCAATTTGTTTTTGATTAACCCTGAGACCTCTCTACTCGAGAATCTGGTAGCCATACAACTGATGCGTCGTTATGGACGAGAACAGGTCAGATTCTACCGCAACAATCATGAGATTGACTTTGTCGTCCCCGACAAGAAGCTGGCCATCCAGGTATCATATTCTCTGCTTGAACCCGGGACAGAAGAGCGCGAAATCAGGCCATTGCAGAACTTCGGTGCCACTCACCCCGACTGGCAACTGCTCATCATCACACATGAGGAAGAACGGCTGTTAGACAATGGCAAGAGTCGCATTAAAATACTCCCTGCCTGGAAGTGGCTACTGAAATCGTGACATCTGTCTAAAAAGTAATTCACCCAACCATCCTGAGTTACGATAACAAACTCCGCGGTTTTGGGAACGGTTCTTTTTCGCCAAAAGTTAAATCAATTAACAAATGGCGAAAAAGAACCGTCCCCAATTCGCCAAATGTTAATGGCGAAAAAGAACCGTCCCCAATTCGCCAAATGTTAAAATTAGGCAGATTTTCATGATAAATCTGTATTAAACAAAAGGATTTTATTATTTTTGTAGATTAGTTTTAAAATCACAATCACTCACCATACAATACTAACGATTATGAAAAAACTATTAGCCATCCTAACTTTGGTGCTCTTGTGGGTACAGGTTGCGGCGCGAGACAACGTGCCAGACTTCAACTTCCCGCAAGATGTGACCCAGCAGGCCCAAGCCGACCTCAAGCAAGCCTTGAGCAAGGGCGATGGCCAGCTGGTGGTGGATGCACTGGTGCGGTCGTCACTGGCCAAGAGTAGCATCACCATCGAGAACATGAGTGAGATAGTCGATGACATCGACCGTGTGGCCCGCAAGGAGTCGCGTCCCGACATCCGCGCGTTGCTCTATCATCTGGAGGCTCGTGTGATGTATGACTACACCAACAACTTCACCCCAGCCGACCGACGCAACCCCGAATTCATGTCCCACAATGTGGTGGTCAAGGACAAGTATGCCTACTGGGACACTCGACAGTTTGAACACGCCATTGATTCGTTGGTGAACCTGTCGTTGCGCGACCGTGAGGCACTGCTGCAACACTCGGTCAAGGACTATGATGACATCATCAAGTGCAACGAACTTGGCGCCAAGTATGTGCCCACGCTCTACCACTTTCTGAACTATCAAAGCCAAGACCTGGTGAGCGACAAGCTGGAGAAGAGCCTCCAGACCGACCTGATCAACGCCATGCCCGACAATACCATGGCCACCGTGTTTGCCAAGTGTGCTCCTCTGGGCAACTGGAGTTCCTATCAGAAAGAATATCAGGCCGTGTATGAGGAGTTTGCCAACGTGCCCGAGGGCGGCCTGCCGCTGAGCTACCTGAGCGGCGACAATCACTATGCCACTTTCCAAGGGTATGTCAAACGCTTTCCGAAATCGATCTATGCCAATGAAATCCGCAACAGTATCACCTACATTGAGCGCAAGTGGGCCACTGTTGACTTTGCCGGTCACCTCAACAGCAAGTTCTCGGCCCATGCCGACAAAGCGCAAGTCCAAGTGAAAGTGGGTGTGCGCAACGTCAACGACGTGAGCGTGCGCCTCTATCGCCTGCCCGACGACATCAACACCGACGCATGGAAGAACAAGATGCTCACCCTCAAGGACCTGATGCTGGTCTCAGAACAACAGTTGCATGTCGACGGCACTGTTCCGTTCGAGGGCAAAGGCGAGGTTACCTTTGCGGCCCTACCCTACGGACGTTATACTATCATTCCGGTCTATAAGAACAAGGGCAAAGACGTTGTGCCCGAAAAGATTATCAGAGAAAAGACCCTTGACATCTACGACCTGGCATCGTTCAACGTGAGCGAAGCTGAACCCCGTAGACTCGTCAAGCAAGGCGAGCAGGTGGCACGTGTCAGTCGCATCTATGTCGTGGACGATGCCACGGGAAAGCCCATCCAAGGTGCAACCGTCTCAATCGACGACAATGAATGGAGTGTCAAGACTGCGCGCGACGGTTCGGTAGAACTGTCCAAGCAGTTGGCCCATTCATACAACAGCTATCATGTGAGCAAGGGCGATGACCGCTATGGGCCGTCGACCAGATACCAGCCCAACACCAGCCAAGCCCACAAGGGAGAATCAGCCAGCGTATTCACCGACCTGGGCATCTACCGCCCCGGCGAGACGGTGCATTGGGCCGGCATCCTGTACGAACGCAGCCACGACAGCCGCCAAGTACTGCCCAACCAGAAAGTCTACGTCACGCTCTACGATGCCAACCACAAGGTCATCGACGAACAGACAGCTACCACCGACGCGTTCGGGCGCATCGAGGGCCAGACAGTCATCGCCGAGGGGCGTCTGCTGGGCACCTATAGCATCAGCATGGGGTTGACCGAGCGCAGCAGGCTGGGGTCAGCCAACTTTGAGGTGAGCGAGTACAAGACCCCGACATTCTATGTCGAGTTTCCACAAGACGAGCTGACCTTCCAGCATGGTCACCCTATCGCCGTGACAGGCAAAGCAGCCACCTACAGCGGCATGCCCCTGGCCAATGCCGAGGTCAAGCTCAAACTCACCAAGCGCAGTTGGGACTGGCACTGGTGGTACTACCGGCCAATGATTCGCTTCGATGACCAGGTGGCCGACACCGTCGTGCACACCGATGCCCAGGGGCAATTCCAGGTGACGTTTGCCAACGAACTGTTCGACGAACTGCACGGCAAGTGGCTCAGGCCATGCCTATACAACTATGTGGTCCATGCCCAGGTCACCGACGCCACCGGCGAGAGCCAGGAAGCCACCGCCGCATTCCACATCGGCAACAAGCGCGAGGTCAAGTTCACAACCCACTCGATTGACCACAACAATGTGACCCCGCTGAAGTTGCCACTCACTGTCAACAACACCGACAACAACGCATCGTTGCCTCTGACTTATTGCCTGACAGGTGAGAAGATTGACACCATCCGCGGCACACTCACCAGCGACAACTTGACGCTAGACCTGACCAAGATTCCTTCGGGTCGTTACTTCATGCGCGTAGCCCCAGCCGACGATAAAGATGCCTCGACCGTGGCTTTCTTGCACCTCTACCGCAAGACCGATGGCCAGGCCCCCGTGGCCGACAATGCCCTGTGGATACCGAGCGACGGCTACTCGATCGATGACAAGAACGTGGCCCACGTTACCATTGGCACCAGCACCCCCGAGGCCCACATCTATTACCTTGCCAGTGGCCGCAACGGTCTGTTGGGCGAGGGATGGATTGACCGCAGCAAACCGGGGTTCCAGGAGTTCACCTTCCTTGTTCCGCCTCAGACTGACGAGGTATTGCAGCTCAAGTTCATGGCGTTCCACCACAGCGAGTACTTCGAGAAAGAGATTTCGATGATTGTTCCGGCATGCCAACAGACGCTCAAGGTCACTGCCACCAGCTTCCGCGACAAGCTGGTGCCTGGCAAGACCGAGCGGTGGCAGCTGACGCTCAAGGACAAAAACGGCAAGCCCCATCGTGGCGCGTTGCTTCTAGAGATGTTTGACAAAGCCCTCAACTCGCTCAGCGACAACACCTGGAACTTCGCACCAGGCTATTACCAATTCATGTCCATCACTACCAACCACAGCTCCACCACCGGCAAGATGTCGCTGAACAACAGCTGGCAGGGCGAGTCGCTCGACACCAAAGCTATGCGCTACAGCTCACCAGCACTCTACACCTATGACCGCCGTTTCTGGCAAGGCTGCGACAATCCATTTGTTGAGCTCTATCTGCTAAGAACAAAATCAGCCGGGGCGATTCGTCCAATGGAGCGAATGCTAAAAGAAGAAACGGTTACCGATAATTCGGTCGACGCACTGGCCAATGCCGCCACCAAGCAGCCCGTCGTCGACCAGGGCAAACTCGACCAAGTGGAGATGCGCATGAGCGACGTGAAGACTGCCCTGTGGCAGCCCATGCTCACCAGCGACGAGCAGGGCAATGTGACGCTGGAGTTCGATGCGCCCAATTTCAACACCACCTGGCTGGTGCAGGCCATCGGCTACACCACAGGTCTGGCGAGCGACATCTTCCGCGCCGAGGTACTCACCCAGAAGCCCATCATGGTCCGCTCGAGCCTGCCACGCTTTGTGCGCCAGGGCGATGTGACACGCCTCGCGGCCAATCTGCAGAATGCCAGCGACCACACCATCCAGACACAAGCACTGATTGAGGTGTTCGATCCACGCACCAACGTGGTCTATGCTCAGCAGTCGTTCAACGAGAGTCTGGCCTCGATGGAAACCAAGCCCCTGATGATGTCGTGGACAGTGCCCGACACGGTGCCCTACGTGGGTTTCCGCGTGCGTGCCGTGGGCGATGACTTCGGCGATGGCGAGCAGGTGATGCTGCCTGTGCTCACAGCCATCTCACCCATCATCGAGACCCACCCGTTCTTTATCGATGCCGAGCAGAGTCAGTACTCGTTCACCATGCCCGAGGTGCCCGCTGGTGCCCGCGTGACACTCGAGTACAGCGACAACCCAGTGTGGCAGTGCGTGACCGCCCTGCCCAGCATCTTCAGCGACAACACGCATGTGGCCACCTCGATTGCCCACAGCCTGTATGCACTGAACGTGGCCCGCGGCGTGGCCAACAGCCAGCCCATCATCGCCGAAGCCTTCCGCTACTGGCAGGACAATGCCAAGGACTCGATGCTGGTGTCGGCCCTGGACCGCAACAATGACCTCAAGATTGGCACCCTGGTGGCATCGCCGTGGCTGCGCACCAGCGAGCGCCAGACACTGCAAATGCAGCAGTTGGCCAACTACTTTGATGCCGACAAAGCCCGGGCCGAACACGACCGTCTGGTCACAGCTCTAGCCTCGCTGCAGCAGAGCGACGGCGGCTTCACCTGGTATGTCTACCCCGGCTGCAAGTCATCGCGCTGGGCCACCGGTCAGGTGCTCGAGCTCATCGGCAACCTGCGCCAGCTAGGCTACCAGCCCGCCGATGAACGCCTGGACCAGATGATGCAGCGCGCCATCGCGTACTATGACAAAGAGACCGTGGCCGAGTCAAAGAAGAAGGAAAACAAGAAAGCCATCTTCTCAACCTATGCCTACACGCGCTCGCTGCACGACAACGTGCCCATGAGCAAGGATGCCCGCAAACTCTACAACAACACCATCAAGAAGATGGCTAAACAGTGGGGCAAGATGGACCTCTCGCTCACCAGCAAGGCCTTCTATGCCATGGCCCTGGAGCGTGGAGGAAAGCACAAGGAAGCAGCACGCATCGCCGAGTCGCTGCGACAGTTCGCCTCGGTCAAGCCCGAAATTGGTATGTACTGGGACCAGTTCCGCAACGAGCGCTGGTTCACGCCGTCGCAAGTGGCCGCCACTAGCGTCATCCTGCGCGCGATGAACATGGCCGACCCACGTCAGCAGGAACTGGACCAAATACGTAAGTGGATGTTATTGAGCAAGCGCACCACCGACTGGGGAGGCTCAAGCCTTGCCGCCGATGCCGTGCAAGCACTTTTGTCGACCGGCAGCCAGTGGATTGAGCGAGGTCAGACACCAGTCATCACCATTGATGGCAAACCGGTTGAGCTAGATCGTTTCGACGCATTTGTGGGCTATAGCCGCCTTGATGTCGAGGCTCATGCTGGCAGTCAGTTCAGCATTCAGCGCTCCAGCACATCCAATCCCGCATGGGGCGGCATCTACTGGCAGTACACCCAGCCCATGACCGAAGTGCAAGCCGCCAGCATCCGCGAAGTGAGCATTGACAAGCAGATGGTTGCCCTAGATGCCGCCGAACAGCCCATTTCGGGCCAGGAAATCAAAGTGGGCGACAAAGTGCGCGTGCGCTTGGTCATCACCTGCGACCAGTCCATGGACTATGTACAAATCACCGACGAGCGCGCCTCGTGCTTCGAGCCGGTCGACCAGGTGAGCGGCTACCGCTACCAGGAGGGCATTGGCTTCTATAGCGAGACCCGCGACAACACTACCCGCATGTTCATCGACCGACTGCCCAAGGGAACCCACGTCATCACCTACGACGTGTTTGCCACCACGCCCGGCACCTTTGCCAGCGGCGTGGCCACCCTGCAGAGCCAACAAGCCCCCGAGATGACCGCGCACACCGCCGGCCAGCTCCTGCAAGTGCGCTGACCAGTGGCGAATTGGGGACGGTTCTTTTCCGCCAAAAGTTAAATCAAATTAACTTTTGGCGGAAAAGAACCGTCCCCAATTCGCCAATTTAGAAAATAATTGCCCCAATGTGCCACTTGGGTCAATTTTTTTTTGTAGTTTTGCAAGGAATTATCATTGCTAATGAGCATAGCAATGACACTTCGCCACCGACAGTCATCTTAACAGCTTGATTGAATGATTACTGCGATAGTATCAGCACAACAATGCAAAAGGGTGACACATATCGCCAAGGGTCCACAGGGTCTCTCGACTCGGTGACCCCAGAGTATGCCCTGGACACTCAAGCCTAGCCATCAATAATCACTAAAAACGCCCAACATGCCCAACATCACTGTCACATCTCCACTTCTGCCTGACCTGAATGAGTTTCACCAGCTGCTTCAGGAGATATGGGACAGCAAGTGGATAACGAACAACGGCAGTTTCCATAAGCGCCTTGAGGCCGCCCTGTGCGAGTATCTGAAGGTGCCCTACATCAGCGTGTTCACCAACGGCACCCTACCCCTGATTACCGCCCTTCAGGCTCTGAACATCAGCGGTGAGGTGATCACCACGCCCTATAGTTTCGTTGCCACGACCCACTCCATCTGGTGGAACGGCATCCGCCCTGTGTTTGTCGACATCGACCCTGCCACCGGCGGCATTGACCCCGAGAAGATAGAGGCAGCCATCACGACCAAAACCACAGCCATCATGCCAGTGCACGTCTACGGCAAGCCGTGCCGCACGGCCGAGATTCAAGCCATCGCCGACAAGTATGGGCTGAAGGTCATCTATGATGCGGCTCATGCCTTCGGTGTCGAGGTCAACGGCAAGAGCATACTGGCCGAGGGTGACCTGAGCACGCTCAGTTTTCACGCCACCAAGGTGTTCAACACCATCGAGGGCGGTGCCCTGGTGATGCACGATGCCAAGATGAAGCAACGCATCGATTACCTGAAGAACTTTGGGTTTGCCGGTGAGACCGAGGTTGTTGCTCCCGGCATCAACGGCAAGATGGACGAGGTTCGCTCGGCCTTCGGCCTGCTGAACCTGCGCCAGGTGGATGCGGCCATCGAAGCCCGTCACCAGGTGGCTATCCGCTACCGTGAGGCTTTGTGCGAGGTAGAAGGCATCAGTTTCTGGAACGATATGCCTGGTGTGCGCCACAACTACAGCTACTTCCCCATCTTTGTAGACGCGGCAAAGTATGGCATGACCCGTGACGAACTTTACTATAAGATGCGCGAGCATGGCGTGCTGGGCCGTCGGTACTTCTATCCGCTGATCAGCACCTTCTCGACCTATCGTGGCCTGCCCAGCGCCCACCGCGGCAACCTGCCCGAAGCCACCCGCATGGCCGACAGTGTCATCTGCCTGCCGATGCATCACCAGCTCAGTGACGATGACCTGGACCTCATCATCTCACTCATCCAGCGATAGTTTTTTGCACGATGTCATCTAGCCCGGTCCTGCCAACCCAACAGATGCGTGACAGCAACATCGAGCTGTTCCGTATCGTGTTGATGCTCATGATTATTGCCCACCATTATGTGGTCAATAGTGGTGTCGCCGCTCATTTTAACTACAGCCACATCAGCGGCAATCAATTGTTTCTGACGCTGTGGGGCTGGGGTGGAAAGACGGGCATCAACTGCTTCTTGCTCATCACTGGCTACTTCATGTGCCAGAAGCGATTCACTTGGACAAAATTCTTGAAGCTCTACCTTGAGATCAAGTTCTACAAGATACTGATATTCGCTATCTTCTGCTTGAGCGGCTATCAGGCATTCAGCCTGACGGAGTTGCACAAGACGGTGTTCAATGTCGCATACGGCATGGGCCGAGGCTTTGCAGCCACATTTGTGGGGTTGTTCTTGCTCACTCCGTTCATCAACAAGCTGTTGTCGGTCCTTGACAAGCGTCTTCACTTGTGTCTCATCGCTGTTCTGGTCACATTCTACAGCATCTTTGGCACATTCTTTGGCAACCGCATCGGCGAGGATCTCGGCTGGTATGTCGCAGTCTACATCATCGGTGCTTACCTGCAGCTCCATCCCCACACGGTGTTTGACCACAAGAAAAAGATGGCAGCCGCAGCGTTGTGCAGCCTGCTGCTGGCGTGGGCCAGTATCCTGGCCATCACGCTGGTCAGGCATCAAACCTCGGCGGCGATACCGCTATACCACTTTGTTGCCGATGCCAATCATGTGCTGGCCATCGTCTGCGCCGTGTCGTTCTTCTTGTGCTTCCGTTCGCTCGATGTGGGCCAGAACAGACTGATCAACACCATCGCATCCGGGACATTCGGCGTGCTGCTCATCCACGCTCACGGCGACACGATGCGACACTGGCTGTGGGGCGACATGCTGGACGTGAGCGGCCATCTGGGCAGCGACTGGCTCTGGTTGCATGCCATTGGCTCGCTGGTCATGGTATACACTGTGTGTGTGGCCATCGACCTGCTCAGGCAGCGCTGGATTGAACGGCCGTTTTTCGCTTGGCTGCGAGTCAGGTTTCCCCAACTCAACTGACCCATCATGTCACAGAAGAAACTCATGCTCCTGGGCGGGCTACGCTACTTGTTGCCGGTGATTGAGGCGGCTCACCGCCATGGCATCCACGTCATCACGGTCGACTACCTGCCCGACAACATCGCCCACCGCTACAGCGACGAGTATCACAACGTGAGCATCATCGACAAGGAAGCCGTGCTTGCCCTGGCACGCGAGCTGCAGATTGACGGCATCATGTCGTTTGCAGTTGACCCCGGCGTGGTCAGTGCCGCATACGTCGCCGAGCAAATGGGCCTTCCGTTCCAGTGCAGCTATGAGTCGGCCTGTGTACTGCAGGACAAGTCGCGCTTCCGCCATTTCTTGGCCGAGAATGGCTTCAATGTACCCAATGCGCGCGGCTATGACAACGCCGATGCAGCCATGCGCGATGTGGACTACTTCAACTGGCCCGTCATCGTCAAGCCCGTCGACTCGGCCGGCAGCAAGGGCGTGACCCGTGTCGACGATCCTGCCGCCCTGCCCGCCGCCATCGCTCACGCGCTGGAGTGCTCGCCGTCGCGCCACTTCATCGTCGAGGACTTTCTGGAGAAAGCCGGGCACTCGTCGGGCATCGAATGCTTTGCCGTCGATGGCGAGGCACGTTACAATGCGTTCTACGACCAGATTTTCGACAACGAGGCCATCAACCCCTACACTCCATCGGGCGAACTCTGGCCCTCGGCCATGGCCGAGGCCAAACAATACGAGCTCAAGAGCGAATTGGAGCGGCTGTTCAAACTGCTGGGAGTGCGGTCGGGCATCTTCAATGTCGAATGCCGCGTGTGCACCAATGGCAAGGCCTACCTGATGGAGGTGTCGCCTCGCGCCGGTGGCAACCGCCTAGCAGAGATTCTGAACCACGCGGCCGATGTCGACATCATTGACAACGAGGTGCGCCAGGCTGTTGGGCTGCCGCTGACCAATGTACACGAGCCCAACTACCGCGGCCACTTTGCCATCATCGTGTTGCACGGCGAGAAAGCCGGCACGTTTGTGTCGCTGGACATCGACCCGGCCTTTGAGCGAGAGCACGTCATCGAGCGCGACCTGTGGGTCCATCCGGGCGACCGGGTGTCGGCTTTCACCGGTGCCAACCAGTCGCTGGGGACGCTGTTCCTGCGCTTCGACACACGCGAGCAACTCGAGACCGTGCTCAACCATCCGTCAAGTTTTATCCTGATTGCAGTTCAATGAGGTCCATCGGCGGATATTTTGAGTTGGAACTGGCGCATGGTCAGAGCTATCATCCCAACGCAATTGCGTTGAACACAGGGCGCAACTGTCTGGAGTATGTGTTGCGCACACGCCACTACCGGCATGTCTACGTTCCCTATTATACGTGTGAGGTCATTCTTGAACCCATGCAGAAGCTTGGAGTCACTTGGTCGTTCTACGGCATTGACCGCAACCTGGAGTTGGCCGATGACATCAGGCTGCAGCCCGATGAGGCATTGCTCGCAACCAACTACTACGGCCTCAAGCAAGCCCACATGCAAGCCCTAGCCTCGCGTTACGGCCATCGGCTGATTGTCGACAACACGCAGGCGTTCTATGCGCCCCGCATCGAGGGCATCGACACGTTCTACACCTGCCGAAAATTCTTCGGCGTGGCCGACGGAGCCTACCTCTACTGTGACCAGCCGCTAGGCATGGAGCTGGAGCAAGACCACTCATGGGACCGAATGGACTACCTGTTGCAGCGCATCGACCTCTCGCCACAAGCTGGCTATGCCGGGTTCCGTGAACAGAGCGGCCGTCTCGTGGGACAGCCCATCAAGCGCATGTCAGCACTTACCGAGCGCATCATGGCCTCGATTGACTATGACCACGCCGCCAGGTGTCGCCGCGACAACTATGGCGTGCTTGATGCTGCGCTGCGCTCCCACAATCAAATTGATGTGCCCCTTGACGCCGAAGCCGTGCCGATGGTCTATCCCTATCTTAGCAATGACACCCACCTGCGGCAGCGCCTCATCGACAACAAGATATACGTTGCCCAATACTGGCCCAACGTGCTGCAATGGGCCTCGAGCGACTCAATCGAACAACACATAACCACTCGTTTGGTCCCACTGCCCATCGACCAGCGCTATGGGTCAGACGAGATGACACAAATTATCCGAACAATCAAATCACTACCCGCATGAAAATAGTTATCATCGGTGGTCAAGGTACCCCCATTGTGATTGCCGACCAGATGTATGACGCCAGTGTCCGCTTTGGCATGGACATTGAAGTCCTGGGACTAGCCCTGGACGACCACACAATGGGCAACGAGATTTCGGGCTACCCGATTCTGTGTGGCATCCGCGAGGTGTACGACAAGTTCAAGCATGACGATGATGTCAAGTTTGTCTTCTCGCTCTATCGAAGCGACCACATCCGCGAACGAACAGCCATCCTCCAAAGTCTCAATATCCCATTAGAGAGGTTCTGCAACTTTATCCACCCGTCGGCTATGGTGGCCCGCTCGGTCAAGATGGGACATGGCAATATTGTCCTGGCCAATTGCGTGATCAACAGCAACGCAATGTTGGGCAACTTCAACACGTTCAATTCCGGCACCCTCATCGGCCACGACATCACCATGGGCAACAACAACTTCTTTGCGGCTCAAGTGACAGTCGGCAGCCTGTTGTCGATAGGCAATATGAACTTTTTTGGCCTCAACAGTTCTATCAAGGGGGGAGTACACATCGGCGACGGTGTGCTAGTTGGCCAGCTATCTAATGTAACCAAAGACTTCGGCCCCGATGAGGTTGTCTTTGGCAATCCCGCCCATTCTCATGGCGCAATCAACAAAAAACCCGAAAAGAAATACTAACAACGAAAACAATGGAACCCGCACCCATCGGAAGATATTTTGAGGAATTCACCGTCGGCGAGGAGATACGCCACTCGTTGTCGAAGACCATCTTTGAGAGCGACAACAACCTCTTCTGTCTGCTGACGATGAACAACCATCCCGTGCACACCAACATCGACTATGCCGCGCACAACCAGCATGGCCAGGTGCTGGTGGTGGGAACGTTGGTGTTCTCGCTGGCCGTGGGCATGACTGTACCCGACATCAGCGGCAAGGCCATCGCCAATCTGGGCTATGAGGACGTGAAGCACCTGGGGCCGACGTTTGTCAACGACACACTCTATGTCCGGTCACGGATTCTGGACAAGCGAGAATCGCGCAGCAAGGCCGACCGCGGCATCATCTATGTCGAGTCAATCGCTTCGAACCAGCGCGGCGAGGACGTTCTCTCGTTCCGTCGCCATGTACTCATCAAAAAGAAGAATCATGACTGACAACCCAACAACATACTTGATGCGCAGCCTGATGTTTGTTCCGGGCAACAATGAGAAGTTCCTGGAAAGCTCGGTCAAGCGTGACGCCGACGTGCTGCTGCTCGACATCGAAGACTCGGTGCCCCCCGCCGAGAAACAGAAGGCACGCGACAACATCAAGGCATTCGCCCGCCGCACCGACTTGGGCGGCAAGTTGCTGTTTCCGCGCATCAACGACCGCGAGAGCGGCGAACTGTTGCGCGACGTCTACCAGCTGACCATCCCCGGCATCGCCGGATTCATGTACCCCAAGTCGACACAGCCCGAGGATGTCTACTTTATCGGCAAGCTGCTTGAGACCATCGAGTACGAGAAAGGATTCCCCATCGGCACGTTCAAGCTCATCCCGCTCATCGAGACCGCCGGCGCCGTGATCAACATCAAGGAGCTGTGCTGCGCCTCGGAGCGCGTCATCGCCGTGGCATTCGGCTGCGAGGACTACGTGACCGACATGGAGGGCAAGCACGACATCGAGGGCACTAGCATCATCACCGCCCGCAACCTCATCGCCATCGGTGCGAGGGCTTGTGGCGTACTGCCCATCGACACAGTGCACATCCGCGTGCACGACTTGGAGGACCTGGAGCGCAACCTGATACTGGGCCGCAACCTGGGCTTCGAGGGCATGCTTGTGCTCAGCCCACGCGAGTTGCCGCTAGTCAACAAATATTACTCGCCCACGGCCGACGAGGTGGCCTGGGCGCAAGAGATGATCGACCTGGCCACCGCCGCCCGGCTCGAGGGCCGCGGCGTGGCCATGAAGGGTAGCAAGTTCATCGGCCCACCCATGGTCAAGATGGCCAACAAGATATTGGCCAAACAGCACCTCATCGACTCGCGCAAGCCCTAAATGCCCGACTCACTCAAGCAGAAAGCTGTCAAGGGGGTTGCGTGGACCGCAATAGACCAGGCCACCTACATCGGGCTTAACTTTGTCATCGGTGTCATTCTGGCACGTCTGCTCAGCCCGTCGGAGTTCGGCCTGCTGGCGATGATTGCCGTGTTCAACGCCATTGCCCAGGCATTCTTGGACAGCGGTTTCGGTGCTGCTCTCATCCGCAAGCCCCAGGTCTGCGAGGCCGACCGTTCGACGGCGTTCTACTTTAACATCATCGCGGGCGCAGTGCTTTTCGGCGTGCTTTTCCTGGCCGCACCGTTCATCGCCCGGTTCTACGCCCAGCCCATCCTGCAGCCGCTAGTGCGCTGGGAGGCATTCTTGCTGGTCATCGCCGGGTTCAACATCGTGCAGCAGGCGCAGCTCTCGCGCGAACTGAACTTCAAGGCCAAGGCCATCATCCGCGCCAGTTCGACATTGTTGTCGGGAGGCATTGCCATCCTGGCCGCCTATCGCGGCGCAGGGGTGTGGTCGCTGGTGCTAATGCACATCGCGTTCAACGCCATCCAGTTGGTGATGCTGTGGCTGATGTCGCCCTGGCGTCCGCACAGCGGCTGGTCGCGCCAGTCATTCAGCTACCTGTGGGGATTTGGCTCGAAGATGCTCGCCTCGTCGGTGATTGACAAGGTGTATATGCAGATTTACCCCATCGTCATCGGCAAGTTCTTCACGCCGGCCGACCTGGGCCAGTACGCCCGTGCGTCGCAATATGCCCAGCTGCCGTCGCACACGATGACCAACGTCATCCAGCAGGTGACGTTCCCGGTGCTGAGCCAAATACAGCAAGACGGCGAGCGCTTGAGCAGCAGCTACCGACGCATCCTGCGCTTGTCCGCTTTCCTCATCTTCCCGGTGATGATAGCCCTGGCTGCGCTTGCCCGCCCGTTAGTGGTGGCGCTGGTCACTGACAAGTGGCTGCCGTGCGTGCCCTACCTGCAGCTCATCTGCTTTGCGTCGATGTGGTTTCCCATCCACGCCATCAATCTCAATCTGCTGCAAGTCAAGGGTCGCAGCGACCTGTTTCTGCGTCTCGAGATCATCAAGAAGGTGATTGTCACCGTGGTGATGTTCTGTAGCGTCCCATTTGGCATTATTGCCATGTGTTTAAGCCGCATCGTCACATCGCTACTGTGCCTGTTCATCAACACCTACTATACCGGCAAACTCATCAATGTGGGATTCGCAATGCAGATGCGCGACCTGCTGCCCACACTCATCAACTCGCTGGTGATGGGCGCCATCATCTATTTCGTCACCCTGCCATTGAGCGGCAATTGGCTGCAACTGATTGTGGGGTTCGTGGTCGGGACGGCCTACTACCTGATTTCGACCCGCCTGCTGCGCTTCACCGAGCTGAGCGAGGCTTTATCCATCATCCGCCGCAAGTGACATGCGCCACCCACCCCGAGGTGGCAAGGAATCACCAATCGGTGAGCAAGTTCTGCACTTGCACTACCCTAACAATCGACAATGACCACACCCCTACTGTCAGTCCGTTGCCTGTGCTACAACCACGCGCCCTATCTGCGGCAGTGCCTTGACGGCTTTGTGATGCAGCAGACCGACTTTCCGTTCGAGGTCATCATTCACGACGACGCATCGACCGACGGATCGCAGGACATCATCCGCGAGTATGCAGAGCGCTACCCCGACATCATCCGGCCCATCTACGAGACCGAGAACCAGTATGGCAAAGGCAAAATCTTCGACATCATCAACCGGGCCATGCACCCCGACAGCAAGTACATTGCCCTGTGCGAGGCCGATGACTGCTGGACTGACCCGCACAAGTTGCAGCTGCAAGTCAGTTTTCTAGAGTCGCACCCCGACTACGTCATGTCGTCGCACATCTACACCACGATGAGTATCGACACCGGCGAACGCAAACTGACAAACGACTATGCCGACGGCCACTATGACGAATATCTGGGTAAGCCTTATAGAACTTTCACCCTCGACGACTACTTTCACTACTGGTTTGTCCACACCCTGACCATCGTCTACCGCCGCCGCGACTACATCGACCCGGCCACCCGCGCACGCTATCCTTACAGTCTGTTTGACAACATCACCCGCTACTACATCATCAAGCAGGGCAAGTGCGCTTACTTCCGATGCGACATGGCCACCTATCGCTTGCATCCCGGCGGCATCTACAGCCACCGCGACAACGAACGCTGGCGCGAGCTGTTCCTGGGCAACAACTACGTCCTCTATCAGACCGAGCACGACCCCAACGTACTGCACATGCTCAACCGCATGTGGGTGCGTCAGACGGCTCACTTCCTGCGCCACGGCCGTGTGGGCCAGGCCTGGCGCATCACGCGCCGCCATGTGAGCATCGTGCCGGCAGGCAGCATCTTCAGCTACGTCGGCTACAAGATCCGCAAGACCCTCACCGGCCACGACCCCCTGGTTCCGCACCAGGCTCAGTGACCGCCACTGGCCTGCAGTAACCTCATTACAGACAGCTATGAAGCGCGTCATGTTTGTCATCGAGTCGCTCTCCGGCGGCGGTGCCGAGAAGGTGCTGTCCACCCTGGTGCGCCACCTCGACCGCCAGCAGCTGCACGTCACCGTCTGCCCCATCGTCGACACTGGGCAAACCAACAACCTTACATTCCCCGACAGCCAATGAGCGACAACACCCGCATAGCCAACATCATGTACTAACACTGACGGATAGAGAAGTCCGTCTCACTCACATTTTCAGTCATGCCCCGTCACATAACCATCCGCAATTTCGGTCCCATTAACGAAGTCGACATTGAGATAAAACGGCTCAATATCTTCATCGGGCCACAGAGCAGCGGCAAGAGCACAATTGCCAAATGCATCAGTTTCGGTCTGTGGCTTGAGAAAGAGATTAGCCTCCATCAATCAGCCGACCACATCGACCAAGACTTCATCAACAAACAGTTCCTCATCTATCACAAACTTGACAGTTACGTTCAGCCCGACAGTCTCATACGCTATAAGTGCGATTTTTTCACATTTCAATACAATGACGGCAAGTCTACCCTAACAGCCAACCAGGATTTAATCCCTGCCCATCTAGGAAAAGTCTCATATATCCCGAGTGAGCGCAACATAGTCTCCCTCCCCAACATTTCGTCTCTGAAGCTTGGTGCCGATTATATGCGCGACTTCCTGTTCGACTGGCTGCTGCTCCGCAGCAAATTTACATCCACCGATCCACTGCCAATTCTGAACCTTGGTGTCAAATACTACTATGATGAGAATTTGGGCGACCGCATCATACTTAAATCCGGCAAAGAAATCTCCCTCTATGAAGCCTCAAGCGGACTACAGTCTGCCGTACCCATGATTGGCTCAGTCATATACAATACCCAATGGGTCTTTGAGAACGAAGCTGATATGTCTTTTGACAAACATATACTCCTGCGAAAGAATCTGCTCAAACGGCTCCATAAGATTGATTCATCTTTCAACGCCGAAACCATTAGTCAAGATTTGAATAATGGTGATATGTATTTAGTAGAAGTCACCAAAGAGGGAGAGGCGTTCCAGCCGAAGCATAAAATGCTATTAAATGACATCCTTGATGTCTATGCCACACAACTCAACCGCCCCGTCTATAGTGCACTGATTATCGAGGAACCCGAGCAAAACCTTTTCCCACTCACGCAGTATGAATCGGTCAAGCACATCGCCTCGGCCTACAACTCTCACCCCGACAATGTGTTTGTCGTCACCACCCATAGCCCCTATGTGATGTCCTCTTTTAACAATCTGATTGAGGCGCATCATGTGATTGCCCGCTTGAACATCAGTGTTCCAGACGATGGCATTGACCACACCACGGCGATTGACCACAATCAACTTGCTGCCTATTCGCTGCATGACGGCCAGGCGACGAGCATCTTTGACAACGAAGTCGAGCTCATCTCGGCCGAAGCGCTCGACAGTGCCTCCTATCAAATAGAGGCAGACTTTAAC
The DNA here is from genome assembly GCA_902781045.1 of uncultured Bacteroidales bacterium. Lineage (GTDB taxonomy): Bacteria > Bacteroidota > Bacteroidia > Bacteroidales > Muribaculaceae > Sodaliphilus. The sequence continues at coordinate 52,447 of CACZHT010000002.1, forward strand.
CAAATGCTTTCGCGATGAACATCCCCGACAAATGTGTGACACCGACAACCGACCCATTAATCAGGTTTGAGGAGCGCAAGCGTGTCATCATTTTTTCCAATGCCAATCGTCAACTGTGCCATCGCATCTGTGTTGACGGGTGCGCCATCACAGATGGTCCTCGATGCGACCACCTACTCATCGACTGGGAAAGACGCGAATATTACGTCGAGCTCAAGGGGAGCGACGTGGGGCATGCAATCAGTCAGCTAGAGAACAGCATCCCACAGCTGCATGTTGCTAATGTGCCTGTTCGGGCCTATGTCGTCAGCCGCAACTGTAACACCCATTTTAACACCACTGTCCAAAAAGCTCTGAAAAAGCTCCAAAAGCAATTTGGCCCATCAACAACTCTTCGGGTCATCAAAGACCGTCAGGTCATCAATCTCGTATAGACGCGGCAGCAGACAGAGAACAGCAGACAGCGGGTAGCAAAATAACACCGACAGAGCTATGAAGCGCGTCATGTTTGTCATCGAGTCGCTCTCCGGCGGCGGCGCCGAGAAGGTGCTGTCCACCCTGGTGCGCCACCTCGACCGCCAGCAGCTCCACGTCACCGTCTGCCCCATCGTCGACACCGGGCAATGGGTCGACGAGGTGCGACGCTACGCCGACTATCGCCCCGTCATACGCCGCCCCGGCCGCTCGCCGCTGAGCCGCCTTTGGTACCAGCTCAAGTATCGCTTGGTCTACAGCTGGCTGCCACTGCGCTGGGTGTGCTGCTTGTGGCTACCGCACGACAGCGACATCGAGGTAGCTTTCTGCGAGGGCTTCGCCACCCGGCTGATGGCCCACAGCTCCAACCGCCGCGCGCGCCGTCTGGCCTGGGTGCATTGCGACTTGCACAACTTCCACTGGACCCGCAGTGTTTATCGCGATGACAACGAGGAAACTTGGTGCTACAACCAGTATGATCATATCGCCGCCGTTTCACAAACGGCTACTTTGGCTTTCCGCCAGGAACTGCCTGGCGTCACCAGTCCTTGCGTCACCCTTTACAACCCCATCGACAGTGACGAAATCCAGCGAAAGGCTACTCAAGCCCCATCTGGTGCCCCTCACCTCACGCAAAGTAAAGAGAAAACAATTAGGTTGATCACCGCCGGGCGGTTCATTCCTGCCAAAGGCTTCGACCGCCTATTACGCATCGTCAAGACCCTGCGCGACGAAGGACGCCCAGTCGAGTTGTGGATGTTGGGCGACGGCCAGCTGCGTGGCCAGTATGAGCAATATATCGCCGACAACCACCTGGAGGACATCGTCACCCTGTGGGGCTTCCAGCCGAACCCCTACACCTTCATCGCACACAGCGACCTTTTCGTTTGCTCATCAATTGCCGAGGGCTATAGTCTCGTCATCGCTGAATCGCTAGTTCTTGGCATCCCTGTAATCAGCACGGACTGCGCCGGCCCGAATGAACTGCTTGACAACGGTACATACGGCCTCTTAACCTCAAACGACGAGACCTCGCTGCTTAATGACATCCGCCAGCTACTTAACCACCCCGACCAGCTAGCCCACTACCGCCAGCAAGCCCGCCATCGCGGCGACACGTTCGCAATTGCAGTGACAGTGCAAGCCATCGAACAAACAATTATGAGATAAACCGTTTTCATACGATTCTATTAAAAGTGAACAGTTCCCTTACAGATGAGTGAAATCAAAAACGCTAAGATGCGCGACTCCAATATGGAACTCCTACGCATCATAGCTATGCTATTGGTCATGATTGTACATACAGGGTTTGTCTCTCTAGGGCAACCTTCTCAACATGAACTACAATCAAGTCCTGGAATTACGACATATAGATTTTTTTGCCAGTCTCTATCCATAATTTGTGTAAATCTCTTTATCTTATTGTCAGGATGGTATGGCATTAGGCCTCAAAAGAAAAGTTTTTTAAGGTTTCTTTTTCAAATAGCCTTCTTTGTTCTGGGGGGGTTCTTTATCTATCTGAGCATAACGCCCGAAAAAGCTTTGACTATAGAATCCCTTCTTAAACTGTTTCTTCTTTTACCGGACAACTGGTTTATAAAAGCATATATACTACTATATATACTTGCTCCTTTTTTAAATTCATTTCTTGACAGCGCCACACAATCGCAAAAGGGCAAATTTATCGCATCTTTTTTTGTAATTCAGTCAATATATGGATGGTTATTCAATGGAATGAGAGATTTCGAAGATGGCTACACTACAATTTCATTTATTGGCCTATATATGCTAGCCAACTATGTAAGACATTCCCAGTCGCAATTCTTCAAGCTATCCAGAAAAGTCGATATCCTTATCTACATACTGATAAGTTGTGCATTGACTATACTGTCACTTATATTATGTGCTTCTAATCACAGCTATGAGTTCCTCTTTGCCTATAACAACCCTCTGGTTGTCATATCATCCTTATACTTTTTCCTTTATTTTACAAAATTGTCTCTTCAAAGCCGCATCATCAACAATATAGCCACTTCTAGCTTTGCTATTTACCTTCTACACTGCAATCCATTCTTCTTTCGACAAATCTACACCTCCACCGTGTCTAAACGGTTCTATGAACAACCTTTTGGATGTTGGCTTATAGCAACAATCGTTTTTATCATTATTACTGCCACGGCATCAATTTGTTTAGATAAAATCCGTATCTTGCTATGGGCAAAACTTCAAAAAACAATATGATTTATGTCCAATGATGGAACTGTAATTGCTCTGCAACAGCAGCCCGAGTCAATCTTCACACCATCTAAGAGGTATTATTTGATGGGATTGGCAACCATTATGGTTGTGTTTTATCATTTTTACCTGAAAACAACGGTTTCTTGGGGGGATCATCTATCTTTCGTTTTTTATTCCAAAATGGTGATTGTGGTGTAAACCTTTTCTTCTTATTATCATCATACGGCTGTTGTTATAGTTTTTCGAAAAACAACCTGCTTCAGTTCTATCAAAAACGCTTTAGAAGACTCTATCCCATATATCTTTTATTTTTGATTTACCCACATTTATTGGCCAATGAGTCATTATTAGTTAGCTTAAGCAATACATTATTGGGTATTACTGGACTTGGCATATTCTTTAATAGCCAAAGTTGGTACTTAGAAGCATTAACTATCGTTTATATCACTTTCCCTTTACTGTATTACAGCATGGGTTATGTTTCTAAGTTCAATGTCATAAGCATTGTTGCTCTGTTGATATTGCCTGTCCTGTTATGCATCTGGATTGACTACTACTATACTCAGCTTTTTGTTGGAAGAATACCTACGATTTTGCTAGGCATTCTCATCTACTTGCATGAGCAACGTGAAGAGCGAAACAAACTATTCTTGATACTTGGTTTGTTTGCTTTATGCTCTTTAACCAATTTGTATCATGCGTCTTATTTGTTCATACCTGCTACATCCATTATGCTTGTTGCAGGGCAAAAGCAGTATCTGCCTTTCATCAAATTTTTCGAGTTTATGGGAAAGTACTCCCTCGAGATTTATATGGGGCATGTGATGGCAATTTCATTCATCAGAAAATACTTTAGTTGGTCAACAAATATATGGCTTGTCCTTTTGCTTTTTATTGTACTGTCGACTTTGAATGCCATAATTTTGCACTACCTCCAAAAATATTATTGGAAAATTATGCCAAAAATATGACGATTTACCATATTCAGTAGATTGTACGCATTTGAGTTTTTATGGATCAGAAAAAGATTCTTTTTGTCGTCAACTATTTGCCGGGGGGGGGCTTGGAACAAGTTCTTTATGACACTGTAGAGGCATTAAAATCATCGGCAGATATTCATGTATTGTCAATATATCAAACAAATTCACATTATCTTGATAAAATAAGTTGTTATTGCCAAGTTTCTTTTTTAGATGGCTATCGCCACCAATTAAGAGGTAAACTGATAAAATCCTTTTATAGTCGTCTATTCGATACTACTTGGTTTCAAAAAATACTTTTCAAGCAATATCTAAAAAAAACGCATTTTGACATCGTTATATCTTTTGCCGAAGGATGGTCTATTGAGCTGGTGGCGAATTCTGAGCTAAAAGGCACGAAGAAGTTCGTTTGGATTCATACAGATTTCACCAAAAACGAATCATTTCAAAACAACCTGGCTCACTACCAACGGCTCTTGCAAATGTTCGATAAAACAATCTTTGTCAGCAGTAATCTACACAAAGCATTTTCAAATTACCTCTCCTTACGAACCCCAGTTATAATTCATAATGGCATTGACATCGATAGAATCAAAAGACTATCAGAGGAGGCCAACAACACCAACATCCCAGGTGATAGATTAAACTTTGTTTCTGTAGGTAGATTGTCTCATGAAAAAGGTTTCGACAGGCTAATTTCCTCATTCAGTCAGTTGCACATGACACAGAGGGAAAAATGTCATTTGACTATTATAGGAGAGGGACAAGAAAGAGCAAAACTTCAAAAGTTGATTAATGAAAACGATTTAAACGAAACAATCACTTTACAAGGACAGCTTAAAAACCCTTTCCCCGTTATTAAAGCCTGTGATGTAATGTTAGCCGCATCAAGATATGAAGGATTTGGACTTGCAGTACTAGAGGCAATGGCACTTGGAATACCAATTATTGCGACAAATACCACTGGATTTTCTGAAATACTGCAGTCTGGCCAATATGGTGTAATTCTGGAGAATGCAGATAATGCTTTTGACGATGTTTTAAAGTTAGTAATAGACAATCCTCAGTACGCAATGTCATACAGTGACAGGGCATCCAAACGAGCAGAAGATTTTAATATCAGGACTTTCCAAGAACAAGTAAGAAAGACTCTTGTTTATGAGCAATATAATTAACATATATGCAAATGGTGCTGCAGGCAATCATGGATGTGAGGCTTTATCACGTTCTTATGCCAAACTCTTCAAAGACGGGCTAAGAATCGCTTCTCTAGATCCAGCTGAAGACACCGAATACGGCCTAGACCAAATAGCAAGAATTGTTCCCCTCACCAATTCATTGAACAAAAGTTCATTGAGCTATCTGCTATATCGAATCCAACAACACATCCATTATAGCGACCGAAACTACTACAGACTTATATACCGAGATTATCTTAATAAAATAAATTCTGGAGAATTATATATCTCTGCAGGAGGCGACAACTATTCATACGGCAAAAACGACTGGCTAGAATATTTAAACAAAAGAATTAATCAAAAAGGAGGAATAACAGCACTTGTTGGTTGCTCATTAAAAGAAGATTTAGATCAGTCCTTTGATATTGATGATTTAGCAAGATATAAATTTATTATTACACGCGAAAGCATCTCATTCAATGCGCTAAAAAGCTTTGGTGTTAAGACCGAAGCATACTGCATCCCAGATCCAGCTTTTTTGCTTGACAAGGCTACACCAAAATTTGATGTAAACTGCAATACTGTTGGAATTAACGTGAGTCCAATGGTGATAGAACGACAGAATAATGATGGGCTGGTTCTTTCAAATTATATCCACCTCATCAAGTATATTCTTCAAGAGACAGACATGAATGTCGCACTTATTCCTCATGTCGTATGGAATGTTAATGACGACCGTGTTCCACTCAATGCATTATATAATGCATTTTCTAATCATGAACAAGAAAGAATCACTCTTATTTCCGACCAGAATGCAGAGCAGGTCAAGGGAGCCATTTCTCATTGTAGGTTTTTAATAGCAGCAAGGACCCATGCTTCAATTGCTGCCTATTCAACATGTGTACCCACACTTGTAATCGGATATTCTGTAAAAGCACGTGGTATAGCCACAGATATATTCGGCGCATCAGACAATTTTGTCCTTCCAGTGCAATCAATAACTAACAGTAAGGAATTATTAAATAAATTCACATGGCTTTTAAACAATGAAGATAATATAAGAAATCACTATGATCAAATGATGCAAAGCTATATAGACAGAGTTTACGAAATATCTGACATTGTTCATCACAACGGTTTTTAAAATATTCCATGATACCTCGCATCATACATTATACTTGGTTTAGTGGTGATCCTTTTCCTGAGAAGATTCAGGCTTGCATCGACAGCTGGAAACGGTTGTTACCAGGCTATGAGTTCAGACTGTGGAATATGGATGCCATCCGTGACATCGACTCGATGTTCCTGCACGAAGCGATTACCGCGCGTAAGTGGGCATACGCGGCCGATTTTGTGCGCCTTTATGCCATCAGCCATCATGGGGGCATTTATCTTGACACCGATGTGATGCTCTATCATGATTTTGACGCGTTTTTGCAACATCGTGCTTTTATTGGCAAAGAGAATTCGCTGCACTTCACAGGCAGTATGTCATCGCAATACCTGACCTCACACTGCTTTGGAGCCGAGGCGGGACATCCTTTCGTTGAGCGCTGCTTGGCCTATTTCAACAACCGCCATTTTGTGACTTCGACCGATGAGACATTGCCCATCCCATTACGCTATAACTTCGTGTTGTTGCCTTACATTCAGGCTGAGATTGCCCGCCAGTATGGCTACGACTGGAAGCCACTGACCCAAACCATCCAGCATTGCGACGATGGACTGGTCATTTATCCCACCGATTATTTCGATTGTGCCCACCGCACCGCCAATACCGTCTGCCGCCACCTGGCTCTGGGCGGCTGGCGTACAGACCAGCCCACCGAGCCAGATTACAGCCTGAAGTATAAACTCACCTGGCGTTTCTTGCACCCCTTCAAGAAACTGTTGGGCAAATTCAACTATGTCTGCATGAAAGTGGAATGATTTTTTAGCTTCGCAAAACAAGAACGAATCTCTTTATGAATCAAAGCACAATAAACATACAAGAACAGGGGGGGGTACATAAAAATCGAGTAAGATGGATAGATGCTTTGCGAGGATTCACAATCTTTTTGGTTGTATTCGGGCATGTATTGTATTTCTCGTTTGACACAATATGCGAGACGGTAACCATGTCATTTGTCGTCACGTTCCATGTGCCGATGTTTTTCTTTATTAGCGCTTTTCTCGCATACAAGGGACTTGAGGTCTGGACGAATAAATTGGTGCTACAGAGCATACGCAGCAAGATCGTTCAACTGATTATCCCAACGTTTTTCTTCTTTTCGCTATATAAACTATGCCATGCCGAGTCTCCGCTTGATTTTTTTGGCATGGGGCCCGGCGGTTATTGGTTCACAGTCGTACTTTTCGAGTTTTTCATCGCCTACTACATCATTACTCTACTAGCGCATCACATTAAACAAACCCACGTGTTTGATCTGTTCTTGATTGGCCTGGCATTATTACTTCAGGCAATATCGATTGTGGCTTATCGAGATGATAACGTGTGGCGAATGTTTCAACTCTATAATTTCAATTTCTACTTCCTGTTTTTCGCATTGGGGCTATTATGCCGCAGACACTACGACAAGTTCTCTCGTCTCATCGGCAATACCCATGTCTGTGCCGTCGTTATTCTGCTGTTCATAGCCGGTTTTTACGTTGACTATAATCATCTGCTGAAATCACCACATTTGTCCTATGCCAACTATTTGATGACAAAAGTACTTGCTGTTCTCATGATTTTCGCATTTTTCCAATCAAAGGCCAGATACTTTGACTCCAACACCATCACTAGTAGCACGTTATCATTTGTTGGGCGACGGACTCTTGATATTTACCTAGTTCATTGGTTCTTCATTCCGCAGCTCTCACAGTTCAAAGAACTAATACAGCCATCAAGCATGGTACTGTTCCAAATCATCATACCAGCGCTGATTGCCGCAGGAATTATAGCCCTCTGCTTGCTGTGTAGCGAGCTAATACGCACCAGCAATGTTCTAGCTCATTACATCTTGGGCGTTAAACGACAATGAGTACAGAGAAAGGCTATTGAAAGTCAAATCACCAAGAAATGCAATCTGATGCGCACACTGAACTCGGCTAAAAATCTGGCTTCGAGTCTGGGAATAACGTTTATTGTGATTTTCCTGGGCTTTGTCACGCGCAAGGTGTTTGTTGACAACATCGGTGTCCAGTATCTGGGCCTGAATGGGTTGTTAACCAATATACTGGGCATGATGGCCCTGCTTGAGGGGGGCTTCTCGACCAGCGTGGTCTACAACATGTACAAGCCCCTGGCCGAGGACGACCGCCCTCGCATCATCGCCCTGCTGCAACTCTATCGCAAGGTCTACCGCTATATCGCCCTCGGACTGTTCTTGTTCTCGCTGGCCCTGTACCCGTTTCTAGGCTACTTCCTGAAAGACGGCGATGGACTGGAATATGTCTCGGTGGTCTATTTCATCTTTGTCTTCAACTCGATTGTCGGTTACTTCACCGCCTACAAGTGGTCGATCATCAACGCTAGCCAGCAGGTCTACAAGCTCACGGGCTATAACTTGGCCTACCAGATTGCGCAGAACCTGACTAAACTGGCCATCCTTTATTACACCAAAAACTATATTCTCTACTTGCTGGTCGAGTCGGCGTTGCTGCTGCTGCTCAACATCGGCATCGTGCACAAGGCCAACCAGCTGTTCCCCTACATCCGCACCAAAACGAGACATATAGTTGACAAGGACACCAAGCGCGAAATTGTCAATAACATGAAAAACCTCTTTATCAACAAGGTCGGGGGATATTTCATGTTTTCGACCGACAACATCATCATTTCGAGCTTTGTCAGTGTGGCCACCGTTGGACTTTATTCTAACTATACTCTGCTCACCGGCACGGTCAAATCGTTTGTGAGCAAGTCGCTCGACAGTTTCTCGGAGAGCGTGGGCAACCTGATAGCCTCGGAGAACAGCGAGAAAGTCTACGAGATCTTCAAGTCGGCATTTTTCTTCAACTTCCTGGCCAGCTCGTTGGCGGTTATCATCCTTTATTGCACCATCACACCGTTCATCGACTGGTGGTTGGGCAGTCAATATCTGCTGACGCACGCCACGCTGGTTGTGATTTTGCTGAACTTCTATGTCGACACCATGCGCACGTCAGCCTTGACATTCAAGGTCAAGGCCGGACTGTTCAAGCAAGACCGCTGGACCCCATTCCTGCAGGGTGTCATCAACCTGGTGTTGTCGCTCATCTTTGTGCAGTATTGGGGACTAACCGGCGTGCTGTTTGCCACGCTCATTGCCATCTTGTCCATCGGTTTCTGGCAATTTCCCCGGCTTTGCTATAAATATATCTTCCACCGCTCGCTGTGGCTTTACTTTCAGCGATATGTCGTCTATACCCTGACGGCCTGTGCCGCGCTGGCAACATCGTTGGGCGTCATCCATTTCTGCAAGGTGGACAACCTGTTTCTGCAATGTGTCATCAATGGCATTATATCGCTGGCGCTGTCGTCGGGCATCTACATCGCCGCATTTCACCGCACAGCCGAGTACCGGGTGTTGCTTGAGCATTTGCGAGCCATCTTGCCGAAAAAACGGCATAACTAGAATATAAAACGCGATAGAAGCCACCCATTATAGAGCAATGAAGCCGCGCATTTTTGTCAATATGCACTATATGGCGCTGGGGGGAGCCGAGAGGGCCCTGCTGGGGCTGCTCAACGCACTGGACCCGGCACGGGTGGAGGTAGACCTGTTGCTGAACCAGCACACTGGCGAGTTCATGCCGCTCATCCCGGAGCATGTACGCCTGCTGCCTGAGCAACGGGGCTACAACGCCATCGAGCGCCCGATGCGTGACATCGTGCACGAGGGGCAATGGCGTATCGCACTGGCGAGGCTGCACGCCAGGTGGCAGCACCGCCGCTATCTCAAGACGCTCACCCCCGAGCAGCGGGCCTACGACGCAAGCATCTTTCAGTATGTAGCCGACTGTGTGACACCGGTGTTGCCACCAATAGCGGAAGCGAATACCCCCTACGACCTGGCCATCAGCTTCCTGACGCCGCACAACATCGTGCTCGACAAAGTCAAGGCACGCAAGAAGGTGGCGTGGATTCACACCGACTACTCGACCATACATGTCAATGTCGAGAAGGAGCTGCGCGTGTGGAGCCGATATGACTACATCGCCAGCATCTCGGACGACTGCACGCGGTCGTTCCTGCAGACTTTCCCCTCGCTCAAGGATAAAATCATCCTTATCGAGAACATCCTGTCGCCCACTCTGGTGCGCCGGCAAGCGATGGACGACGCACATTTTGATGCTGCGCCTATCGGGAGTGCCGACAGCGAGGGGACGCAAACCCCACCCCTCACCCCTCCCCTTTGTGAAAGGGGAGGGGAAGTGGAGACGCTTGGTGAGTGCAATGCGTCCGAGCAAACCCCACCCCTCGCCCCTCCCCTTTGTGAAAGGGGAGGGGAAGTGGTGTTGCTGTCGGTGGGACGCATCTCGCATGCCAAGAACTATGACAATGTGCCACTCATTGCTCAGCGGTTGAGGGAGATGGGGCTGAATTTCGTGTGGTACATCCTGGGACCCGGCAACCGTGATGCCATCGACCAAAAGATTGCTGAGACAAGCACAGGTGACTGCGTCAAGCTGCTGGGAGCGACCAGCAACCCATACCCCTATATCAAGGCTTGTGACATCTATGTGCAGCCCAGCCGCTATGAGGGCAAGAGCGTGACAGTGCGAGAGGCGCAGATCTTGTGCAAGCCGGTCATCATCACCGACTACCCCACTGCCCGCAGCCAGGTGCAAGATGGTGTGGACGGCATCATCTGCCCGATGGACAACGCCGGCATCGCGCGTGCCATCTGCGACCTGGCGGGCGATGCAACCAAACGCAAAGCGTTAAGCAACTACCTCGCCGCCCACGACTATGGCAACGAGTGCGAGGTCGACAAAATCTATCAGCTGCTCGATTAAATCCTTGTATCCGTATACGGCCGGATTGCAATTCAGACCGAACGGGACACAAATGAATACATTTAGCCAACAGCCAAAAAACATGCGCAACGCCACACTCGACCTCTTGCGTGTCATCGCCATGATGGTCCCCTACATGCCACGCTCTACCGCCCAACAGGAGTTTTTCAGCCCGGGTGGATGGTGGCCGATTAGATTTGATATTTATTAGTAGTTTATTCTTATTTCGATTATTGAGAAATGACAACTCAACCCACTGAGAATAGACAATATTGGATAGATGCAGTGCGATCATTCGCATGCCTATGTGTAATCTGCACGCACGCCCCCATTCCAGGAGGCACACATGGCACAAATTTCATTGCACCTTTCAACTACTTCTCTGTTGCTGGGGCGTCCATACTATTCTTCATGATTTCAGGTTCATTGGTTCTCTATAAGCCTAAACCAGTTCTACCATTTTTGAAAAAACGCCTTTCGCGAATTGTCTTTCCGATGGTGTTTTGGACAATAGTCTCGCTGCTTGTCGCCACATCATTGGGCGAACTTACATGGCACGACTTTTGGCATCACGTCATCATGATTCCCGTTGCGCCCCAAGAAGGTACTTACTGGTTCATATATGTCATCTTTGGAATCTATCTCGTCACGCCAATCCTAGCAACTTGGCTAGTAAACTGCAGTAAGAAAGACCTACGTTTTTATCTCGGCATATGGGCAGTGACTCTTTTATTGCCTTACCTGAACCTGTTGAATCCAGAGTTTACGACATCCATCAATTTTAATAATGGCTACCTGTATTCATTCTATGGGTTTCTTTGGTTCGCTGTTATGGGTTACTACATCAGGCGATATGTCAATATTCAGAAATATCGATGGTGGCATTATTTAATATTTGTCATTTTGGTTATTCTGCCAGCTATTCTTTATTTAACCCCAATCCCTCACAATGTCATACAAGATCGCATGACCATCAATATGGTCGCTTTGTGCATCTGCTATTATGTCATAATCAAGCACATGAGTATAAGTCCCCGCTGGGAGAAAATCTTCTACAACTTTGCTCAACATAGTTTTGGCATCTACCTAGTGCATATACTGGTTATGCGCCGTATTCTTTGGCCTCTTCTTGAGCCATATAACATACATTACTTAATCCAGATACCACTTGTTGTTGCCGCAACTGCTTTTTGCAGCTATATGACTGTTCATTTGTTCAGCAAGTTGCCCGGCAGCAAGTATATTGTCGGGCTGTAGTTGCCTCATGGTTCTGCGCTGTTTTTTTAACCCTTAATTGGCATTAATGGACTTTTATAGTTTCTTTACCCCAATATCAGCCTCTGTCTATTCTCAAGTCTATACCTACCTGGTTATGGCCTTGTGTATGCTTGTCGTGTTTCAACGGATCAATGCCGAGGAGAACGAACTGATTTACGCTCGGCACAGCTTTCCGCTGCCTGCCATAGTGTTGACGCTGCTTATCGCCATCCCCATAGGCTTTCGCAATCCGCTCGGTCTATTCGGCGACACTTATTTCTACACGCACTCATTCAGCAATGTGCTGAAAGAGTACAGCCCCATCGACTGGTCAACCGAGTGGCTGTTTGACAACTGGATGTTTTTCTTCAAAGACCATGGCCTTGAGATTCAGTATTTCTATCTCTCAGTTTCACTGGTCTACTTCGGCACCATGCTGGTGTCATGCTATAAACTGGCTAAGAACAACACATGGATAGCTCTGCTATTCTGCCTCGTTTCCTACTCTTGCTACTCTTATAGCACCAACGGTGTGCGCAATGGTCTGGCCTGCAACCTGGTGATGCTGGGCATCGTCTACCTCACTGAGACCGACTGGAAGAAATATATCAGCCTCATTTTCTTTGTCATCGCCTATGGCATCCACCACTCTTCGGCATTGCCCGCCGTTGCTGCATTGACTGCCGCGTTTATTATCAAGGAACCGAAGTATGCCATCCAGTTCTGGGTTGCGTCCATCTTCATTTCGCTGCTACTGGGCAACACGATTGGTGACATCTTTGCCAGTTTGGGCTTTGACGATCGAATGAGCGGATATTTCCAAGGGCAGCAAGACAGCCAAGAAATGAGCCGATTTACTGACACTGGTTTCCGCTTCGACTTCTTGCTCTACAGCGCCATGCCGGTGCTGATGGCATGGTATGTGACGGTGAAGCGAAACTTCCGCGACCAGACATTCAACATTATCGCCAACACCTATATCCTGGCCAATGCATTCTGGGTGATGGTTATCCGTGCATCATACAGCAACCGCTTTGCCTACTTGTCGTGGTTCATCTATCCGCTGGTGATTGCTTACCCACTACTGCGGATGAACATCTGGGAAGACCAGGACCGCAAGACGGCCCAGATCCTTCTAGCCTACTCGGGCTTCACATTCTTTATGTTCCTCATCGGCAAATAATCAAACACTGAATGCACTGAATGCACTGAATTTTTCTGTGTCAGTCTGTGGGTTCTGTGTGAATATCAAACACCGAATGCACAGAATACACGGAACTCCTTTCTGCTAATAAACTATGAGAGATTTTACTGAGCTTAACAAGCTGACCTATACGATAAGAGGATGTATCTTTGAGGTTTACAAAACTTTGGGCCCCGGATTGCTTGAGCCAGTGTATCGAGGGACTATGATGCAGGAACTCAAGCTGCAAGGCCTTCAAGCACGCCAAGAAGTTGTGATTCCTGTTGTCTATAAGGGGGTCAACCTGGGTTTCAACTACCGAATGGACATCCTTGTCGAAGATTCAATCATTGTTGAATTAAAGTCGGTCGAGAAGCTACACCCGGTTTTCTTTAAACAACTGACCAATTATCTGAAGCTGACTCACAAGCCATTGGGGCTCCTCGTGAACTTCAATTGCACTGATGTCGCAAAAGAGATTCATCGCATTGCCAACTAACAACACAGACATCAATGATTTTTCAAACAAACACGGAATACACGGAATTCTTTTCTGTGGCAGTCTGTGGATTCTGTGTGGATATCAAACACTGAATACACTGAATGCACTGAATTTTTCTGTGTCAGTCTGTGGGTTCTGTGTGAATATCTTTCCATAGCCAGACAACTATCACTTTGAGCGGATGCTGTTCAATTCATTTGAGTTTCTGTGGCTGTTTCCACTGATTTTTGTCACTTATTGGCTGATTAACCGGCCAGCAGTGAGAGCGAAAGCGCCCCGACTGCCCAACTTGTTGCTGATAGGCATCTCCTATGGCCTCTACATCAAGTGGAATCCAGCTTTTTCGCTTCTGCTGCTGGGCGTCACCGCTGTGACTTACAGCGCAAGCCTAGCACTGGAGCGTGTTTCGCAGTCTAAGAAAAGGAATCTTGCCGCTTGTGGCATCATACTGGCATTGCTGCCCCTGACAGTATTCAAATATGCCGACTTCATTCTGGCTCAAGCCAATGAATTGGGTGCTGTGTTCGGCATGGAATTCGGCTTGCCTGGACTGAACTGGGCATTGCCGCTGGGCATATCATTCTTCACCTTTCAAGCAGTGGGCTATGTTGCTGATGTCTATCTAGGACGCATCAAGGCCGAGCGAAATTGGTGGGATTATATGCTGTTTGTATGCTTCTTCCCACAGATTGCGGCAGGTCCTATTGGCCGCGCCAGCTTGCTGCTGCCCCAGATTAAATCACCCCGTTCGTTCAATCCATCACAATGTAGCCAAGGCATGCGATGGCTACTGTGGGGCATGTTTCTCAAGGTAGTCATGGCCGATCGCATCGGACTAGTTGTCGACCCTATCCTAGCCCAATACCAGAGCCAATCATCGGCACTGTGCGCCATGGCAGCAGTGCTCTACTCGCTGCAGATTTATGGCGACTTTGCCGGCTACTCGTTCATGGCACTGGGTGTAGGTCAGTTGATGGGCTTTGAGCTGACCAACAATTTCAAACGTCCCTATCTGTCGCAGAGCATCACAGAGTTCTGGCACCGCTGGCACATTTCCCTATCAACCTGGCTGCGTGACTATGTCTACATACCGCTTGGCGGCAGCCGTTGCAGCAAGGCACGCAGTTACCTGAACATTGCCGTGACTTTTCTGGTCAGCGGCATCTGGCATGGAGCCAATTGGACTTTTATAGTCTGGGGCATTCTGCATGGTCTATTCCAGATTGCCGAGAAGGCAGTGGGGTTGGGCAAAAAACAATCACGAGGCATCATCAAGGTGCTTCGTGTAGCCACGACCTTTGTCATTGTCACACTGCTGTGGGTCATCTTCCGTATGCCCACATTCAGCGATGCGTGTAGCTTCATCGGTCATCTGTTCTCTGGCTTCGCCACATCAACCATCACCATCACACCCTCGATGAAGATTCTGCTGCTGCTTTCGATACTTATCGTTATCTTCAAGAACCTGATGGACGAGTATCTACCACAAGACAAGACACTCTTGCACAACCGATATTGGCTGGTGCGTTTCGGCACTTACATCGGTCTGACGGCACTTATCTTGCTGTGCGGGGTACTCGATGCCAGCCAGTTTATTTACGCCCGCTTTTAGATACAATACAGCTCATGCTCAATGTTCTGAAAAAGACATTGCTTGTCGTGATCACGCTCCTGCTGATTGACCAGTTAGTCGGCCGCTCGCTAATGTGGATCAACGAGGGCACAATGAAGGGTGACTATGGTCGCAATACGTATATAGCCACTCAAGCCTGCCAAGACATCCTCATCTTCGGCTCATCGCGTGCCATCCATCACTACGACCCCACCCTAATTGGCGAGTCACTGGGCATGACATGCTACAATTGTGGCGAGGACGGCATGGGCATCATTTTGATGTATGCCCGGCTGCAATTGATACTGCAACGCCACACACCCAAAGTTGTCATATATGACATCGAACCGTCCTACGACCTGCTGGAAGATGACAACACCCGCTATCTGGGTTTCCTACGTCCGTTCTACGACAACGACACCATTAAACGCATCTGCGTTGACGTGTCTCCCAGCGAACGCTTCAAGAACTTGTCTATGCTCTACCGGTTCAATTCACGCTGGGTTGACATCATCGCCCAACGCATCTCTCATGACCCCTCACAAGCCCGAGACTACACATGGGCACCGCTGCATGGCTCACTTAATGCGGCGACATCGCACATTGCCGAATCATCCGAAAAAAGTTATGACCCGCTAAAAATGAAATATCTGCAGCGACTGATTGAGTGCTGCGTCAACAATGACATCGCACTATATTTCGTTGCTTCGCCCAACTATGGCAACACCGATGACAAGGTGTATTCGCCACTTAAAGAGCTAGCTGCGGCAAACGACATTCCTGTTCTGAACCACAGTATTGACACCACCTTTACACGGCATCCCGAACTGTTTAACGACCGTGACCACCTCAATCAGCGGGGAGCGACGTTGCTGACGAAAATGTTAATCCAAGAAACCAACAATCAAGACTAACAATGCCCACACTTACCGTATTTACCCCAGCTTATAACCGATCGCACACCATCGGGCGCACCTATGAGAGCCTTTGTCGCCAGACTTGTAAAGACTTTGAGTGGCTCATCATCGATGATGGCTCGACCGATGGCACGAGAGCGCTTGTGCAGTCGTGGCTGCAGCCTCCCCTAGCACCCCATGAGGTGAAAGGTAACAGTTTCTCAGGCATTTGCCCAGCGGGATTCAAGATAAGCTATATCTGGCAAGAGAATCAAGGAATGCATGGGGCGCACAACATAGCCTACCGCAACATCACCACTGAACTGAACACCTGCATCGACAGTGATGACTGGATGCCTGATGATGCAGTCGAAAAGATTGTGACATTCTGGAGGCGGCATGGCAGCGACCGATATGCCGGAGTTGTCGGGCTAGACTATACTGCCGACGATGAATTGATTGGTACCATGTTCCCTTCAGACATGAGCGAGACCACCCTATTGGGATTCTATGCCCATGGTGGCAAGGGCGACAAGAAGCTGGTCTACCGCACTGAAGTCATCACAAAATATCCCGAATACCCATTGTTTGAGGGAGAACGATATGTTGGGCTAGCCTATAAGTATATGCTCATAGATCAAGATTACAAACTGCTCACGCTCAATGAGCCGCTTGTGATAGTTGAATACCAACCAGACGGATCGAGCCACAGCATGTATCGACAGTACTGGAACAATCCGCGTGGGTTCGCATTTTTCCGCAAGACCGAGATGCAATGCACAGCAAGCAAAAAACGACAATTTGTCGTTTGCGCTCACTACGTTTCCAGCTCAATCATCGCACGCAACTGGAATTTTGTGAAAGAAAGTCCGCGCAAACTGATGACGCTGCTAAGCATACCAGCGGGCATCTGTTTTTATCTGGTCATTCGCCATCGAGTTAAATCAAACCAGAAAATGCAATTTAGATGAGAATTCTTCACGTCATCACCTCTCTGCGCACAGGCGGGGCTGAACATCTGATGGTTGATCTGCTGCCACGTCTACGCGACCTGGGTAACGAGGTCGAATTGCTGCTCTTCGATGGCACCCGCACCCCCTTTTATGAGCAGCTTGAGGCAACTGGCATCCCCATCCATCAACTGACCATGGGTGGAAATGTCTACAACCCGCTGAATATTTTCAGGCTAATGAGATATATGCGAGGGGTTGACATCATCCATACCCACAACACAGCGTGTCAACTGTTTGTCCCGATGGCCAAGATGTTGAACTTCGGCAAGGCAAAGCTATTCACTACTGAACACAACACAACCAACCGCCGACGAGGAAACAAAGTCCTGCGTCTACTGGACAAATGGATGTATAACAGATATGAACGCATCGTCTGCATCAGTGACAAGGCACAGGACAACCTTGAACAGCACATCGGTAAACACCCATCGATATGTACCATTTACAACGGTATTGATACTCAACGCTTTCTGCGCCCCATCAAAGACATCTCGGGAAAGCCCGAATTCATCGTGACCATGGTGGCAGGCTTCAGGCCACAAAAGGATCAGGACACGCTCATCCAAGCCATAGCTTTGCTACCAGATAGTTTCAAACTGTGGCTGGTGGGGGATGGAGAACGAAGGAGCATTATCGAATCGCTGATAGCAGAACTCGGTCTACAAAGTCGCGTCAAGCTGCTGGGTATCCGCACTGACATCCCTGACATCCTCGAACAGAGTGACATCTGCGTTTTGTCCTCGCACTGGGAAGGGCTGTCGCTATCCAGCATAGAATGCATGGCCAGCGGCCGACCATTCATTGCCAGCGATGTGGATGGACTGCATGAAATTGTTGCAGGACATGGTGTGCTTTTTTCTGAAGGTGATGCAAAAGAACTTGCAAGCAGCATTCGCCAGCTGTGCGAGAATCCCATCCAATATAAAAAAGTTGCAACCCAATGTCAACAACAAGCCCAGAATTTCGACATCAGCATTATGGCTAACAAGTACAATGAACTTTACATGGCTACCAGAAGCTGACTTTTGCCTGAAGGCCAAGTGCCGTCATAACATTACTTAATTCAAATCAATATGAACAATCCCCTTGTTTCAGTCATCATCCCATGCTATAATCTGGAGAGCAAGATCAGCAAATGCCTTAACTCGGTCATCAACCAAAGCTACTGTAACATCGAGATTATCTGTATCAACGATGCATCGACCGACAAGACACTTGATGTTCTGCATTCGTTTGCATCAAGAGACAATAGAGTCAATGTCGTTGACCTAACGAAAAACGCTGGTGCCGCAAATGCCAGAAAAGTAGGCATTAATCATAGCAAAGGCAAATACATAGCATTTATTGACGGGGATGACTGGATAAAGAAGGATTATATTGAAGTGCTGGTAAAAGCCAGTGACAGCGACATTGTAGTGTGTTGCTATCACCAAGCGGCCTACAAGCGCATCTCCTTGAGAAAATGTGACATCAGGCCTGACCTGATCGACAGAAGAGTCGCAGGCCAAGAACTGACAAACTTACATTATGCCTTTTTCGGCATCTCAATATTCCCACTTTACACGTGGGGCAAATTATACAACAAAAGTCTTTTTGACGAACCAATCCCCAATTTCGGCGTGTTCTTTCAAGAAGATGTGCTATTGAACATGCACATTTTCAAGAATGTGAAGTCCATCAGATTTATCAATTACTCAGGCCACTATTATCGATGTGGCGGTGGGTCTAGCGGCAGGACCCAGCAATATATCAATGACATGAAAAAGGTGTATGCATTTAAGAAAGAAGCACTTGAGAACAGCGAATCTCCTTTTTACGGCTTGAAAAATGCTCAAAACTACATTCTAATAGAATTGAAAAACTGCCTCTATATCTATATCAAGAATCTTATTGACAAATATGGCGACACGGCAGCACACAATCAATTATTGTCTGAATTGCAGAATCCTATTTATCAAGATTTTATGCTTTTTGATGGAAATTTTTCAGACTATGCAAAACAGCCTATGTATCAGAGTGTGATTGAGAAGGACATCCCGACAGTCATTGCATTTGCTAAAAATGAAGCTGTCCTGAACAGAAGCAGATTTAAGGAAAAGCTCAAGCAGATTGCCAGACAGATATTAAATCTATAATACAAGCTAACAACTTTTTAAAAAACACGATATTATGGATCGTGAGCCGTATTGGTATCCACACCAAGCGACAAATCTACCCTGCACAATTGCTGCTTAAGTTATAAAAACACAAAATACTTGCCACTAATTTAACAAACGAAATAATGGTTAATTTAAAATTAGACATACCAACTGATTTTCTAAAAGAAGAGGTCAGATGGAATCATGTCATTAGCACAAAAACAAAAGAGTTATGGGCAGTAGAACTTGATCTTGCTGTCGAATTGAGAAGGGTCTGCAACAAGCATAACTTGAGATTTGCATTATCCAGCGGATCATTGCTTGGTGCAGTGAGACATAAAGGATTCATTCCTTGGGATGACGATCTTGACCTCATGATGCCACGCCAAGACTATGAAAAACTTTGTGCGATAGCCCATAGCGAATTTGGCCATCCTTACTATTTCGAATGCTTTAGAACCGACCCGACATTTCCCTATTGCTATGCCAAACTTATGAATGTCGATACCACATTCTATGAGAACAAGTGTGTACGTCATCATGGAATCTATATTGACATTTTTCCTTACGACAACATTATCGACGATGACGTACTATTAGCCAAACAAGGCCAGGGATTGGTCAAACTCTTCAAAGAGCTACAACGAATATCATTTTGTGACGCTAACTATTACAAGGAAAGTGGAATATCATTTGCCCGCAAGATGGCTAGGTTGCTTATCTACTGTAAGAAACAGTTATTTAACATTAAACCAGGCGGAAAAACACACATGAGTATCTTCAACAAGTATGAAGAATTAGTAACCCGCTACAACAATGTTGCAACCAAGTATATGGGTCCTCTAAGCATCTATCACATCAATTGTGAGAATCTAATATTAAGTGAAGATGTGGATTCAATCAATTCTTTTATCCCCATGGATTTCGAGTTTCTAGAGTTTCCCGGCCTCCGGCATTACCATGAGAATTTAACCTCTAGATATGGTGACTATATGCAGCCAGTCAAAGGCAGTTCTTGGCATAAATTAATGGAATTCGACACTGACAAGCCATATTATGTATACTTCAAAGAGAAAGGCATGAAAAACTTCATCCTGCCTCCATCCTTACAATAATATGCATTCAACCATTATGACAAAAGTAATCACATACGGCACATACGACCTGCTGCATCAAGGGCATATTAATCTTCTGCGCAGAGCAAAAGCATTGGGAGACTACCTAATTGTGGGCGTGACTAACGACAACTTTGACCTTGAACGCGGCAAACTTAATGTGCGCAACAATGTGCTAGAACGAGTTGAAGCCGTGAGAGCCACAGGCCTAGCCGACATGATCATCATTGAAGACTATGTCGGACAAAAGATTGATGATATCCAAAAGTATGACGTTGATATCTTTGCCATCGGCAGTGATTGGGAAGGAAAATTTGATTATCTCAACGAATTCTGCAAGGTGGTCTATATGCCACGCACTGAAGGCATCTCGTCAACAATGCTGCGCGAGAACCAGCAAAAAATCGTCCATATTGGCATTGTTGGCGCAGGCCGAATAGCTAAACGTTTCATTCCAGAATCCACCTATGTCAATGGTGTTAAAGTCACAGCAATATACGACTCTTGCAGTACTCATGCAATAGAGTTGGCTGCACACAACAAAGGCATTCAAGTCTATGGGAGCTATAGTGATATGCTCAATGAAGTTGACGCAGTCTATGTTGCCTCTCCTCATTTGAGCCATTATCCACTCGCCAAAGAAGCGATATCTCGTGGGAAACATGTCCTGATAGAGACCCCCATGACTCTTGACGGCAATGAAGCGACAGAGTTGTTTGCCATGGCAGAACAAAATCACGTCATCGCAATGGAAGCCAACAAGACAGCACACTGCCCCGCTTTTCGACATCTGATTGTGCTAATTAAGAGCGGCTTGATAGGCGATGTGGTTGACATTGAGGCTTCATTGTCTAAATTGCTTTCCGACAAAACGCTTCGCGAATTTGACACCCAGCAGGCAGGCGGTTCGATGTATGAACTGGCCTCATACCCTTTGCTGCCCATCATCAAGCTGCTTGGTTGTAACTACACAGACGCACGTTTCTACTCAAAGATGGAAAATGGTGTGGACGTATTTACCCGCGGAATCATGCTATATGACAATGCCGTCTGCTCATTTAAGTTGGGGCTTGGTGTCAAAACTGAGGGAAACCTTGTTATCTCTGGCACTAAAGGTTATGCTTATGTTCCAGCACCCTGGTGGAAGACAGACTATTTTGAACTGCGCTATGAAGACCAGAATCTGAACAAGAAGTACTTTTATAAATGGGACGAAGCAGGCCTCAGACACGAAATCCAAGAGTTTATATCATGCATCTACAACCACCGATACAGCACTTCGCGGTTGAGGCGAAAAGAAAGCATTGCAATGGCAAAATTGATGGAGCAATTTTCAAAACGAAAGAACTTTATAGAGATCGCCAATCATGAGTGAACAATTGAAACGTGCGCTGGTTATAGGTGGCAGCAATGGTATTGGGCTTGCAATTGCCCTAGAACTAGCCCAATGTTATGAATGTATCTATATTATTGACAAAACGAAGCCCAACGTACAGCTTCCTCTCAATATTAGGTTTGAGACAGTCAATCTTCTAGATGATGACTTCGGTTTTTTGTCACATTATGATGATATTGATACTTTGATTTACACTGCTGGCTTTGGGCGTGTTGCTCCATTTGACAACATCATCGAACAAGAAATCACAAATCTGTTCCAAGTCAATGCAATCAGTGTTTTCAAAGTACTAAATCATTACTATCCCCGCTTAAAAAAGCATGAGCCGTTCTTCTGTTTGGTGATGGGAAGTATCGCAGGACTTGTTTCATCGCCTCTATTTGCTCTCTATAGCGCTACTAAAGCCGCTGTGTGCCGTGGTATCGAGAGCATCAATATAGAATTGGAAATGAGCGGTACCGACAATCGCATCTTAAATGTGTCTCCTGGATCAATAAAGGGCACGCGTTTCAATGGTGGTGAAAACAAACTAGACCTTACCGCCTCACTTGCCAATGAAATCGTTACACATATGTTAGCCCGAGAAACACTTTTTATTCCAGATTACGAGAAGACTTTCAAGGGTGTCATTGAGCGCTATAATACTGATGCCCATCAATTTGGAATTGACAGTTTTCAGTATAAGATGAGAACGGGGCGAATGAATTTGAATCCTCAGCTATAATCAAATTGATTAGATTGCTATTATAATACCAGCAAATGATGCAGCTAATCATATAGAGGCGTATTCTTCATTGAATCTTGAATCACGGTTATCGATTTGATATAAAATCGTTGTAGTATACTGCTCCAGCCAGTGACTGAAGCGGGTCATGCCGTCCTCAAAGATGGTGAATGACAGCTCGGGATAGTGGGCGGTGTAAGTCGACACATCGGACTTGAGACCATTCACTGGCATGTTCGAGTTAATGAAAGTTGACCAATGCAGCATAAGCGACATTCATAGCCTCACTTCACACATCAAAGAGGCTGGTCAACTTGATTGCTTAGTGTTGAATGCGGGAATAACGCTGCGCAAAACAGTCACTGACACCACTGACGATGACTGGTTGCGTGTGGTCAATGCCAACATAAACAACAATTTCTTTCTTGTACGGGACTTGATGAACATTATACCACATGGTTCGAGGATTATTTTCATCGGGTCATTGATGGCTATTCATCCGCACGCCACATCTCTTGCCTACGCAGTGACCAAAGCAGCCATCCATGCAATGGCACAGAATCTGGTTAAATGTTTTGAGGCAACCGACACAACCGTCAACGTCATTGCTCCAGGATTTGTTGAGACTGAATGGCAGAAGGCCAAGCCCGAGCATATAAGGCAAAACATCTACAATAAAACCGCTATCAAACGTTTTGCATCGCCACAAGAAATTGCCGATGCAGTCAGATTCTGCATCGGCAATCCGTTTGTCAATGGTTCAACAATTGAAGTTTCAGGAGGCTATTGTTTCAAATGACTTGTGACATCTTGCCTTGAACTCATTCCACTCGATAAAAGCATCGTAAATCCATGGGCAATAAAACATTATTCCCAGAACTACCTTATATTTTAGCTGAATAGCACTATTCGTAAAAAATCCTTCTTTTATACTATTTCTCTCTTTCTTGACCTTAATATTTAATTCCCAGTTATCTTTGCTTGCCCGTCTTGCTTTCAAAAACCGCTTCATCAAGTCGATTTTATAATAACCTCGTTCTTTTTCGGTCATCTCTAGGCAATGAATTCCGCAATATTCTATGACTAACATAGCTTTATATTGATGGGATGCTACACCCGCATGGTGACAGATTGAGCTTTTTCGCATCACCCAATGATGCATCACTTGATTGGCTATGACTGTACGCTTGCATCGCAGAATCATAAGAATATTAAACTCATAGTCTTCACAAGGAGTTATATCCTCGAAGCGTTCACTCCCTATAAGTCCGCGTTTGTACAATTTATTCCAAACAAATACAATTGATTTTGTGACAAACGGCTCGACGAACCAATGGTAGAAGAGCTGCTCGCGGTTCATGATGCGGTATTCGATGGGAGGATTGGGCAGGAAGGGTTGGTCGAGGGAGCTGACTTTGCGGGTTTGCACCATGGCTATATCTGAATCGGTTTGCTCGATGGCGGTGAGGAGAACCTGGTACATGTCGGGGTGGATGTAGTCGTCACTGTCGATGAAGCCGATGTAGCGCCCTTGGGCCACCGCCAAGCCGGTGTTGCGGGCACCGGGGAGGCCTTGATTCTGTTGATGTATGACTTTGAAACGTGGGTCGCGGGCGGCGAACTCGTCGCAGATGGCCCCGGAGCCGTCGGTCGAGCCGTCATCAACGACAATGCACTCCCAGTCGGTGAAGGTCTGGTCGGCAATGCTTTGGAGGCTCTTGCGCACGTAAGCCTCTACGTTATAGACGGGCACGATGACACTTATGGCTGGATTCATTGATAGTATTGGTTGTTTTGCTTTAAATTGCTGCAAATTTACTGCTTATTGAAGCAAAACCGAAAGAGGATGTGATGGTTTTATGCATCTTTAAGGTGGGTTCTATAAATTCCAAAAATGTTCTGTTAGGTTTTGGTCATCTTGGCTCGTCTTGTCGGCATCTTTTTCACCAACTGCCTGACCCGTAGCCCGCTACTGTGCCATGCAGCTTGGCAAAAAATCTGCTTGGCAATCCGAACCAAACTGACTCAAGCAATTTATAGAACCCACCTTAACAGTCCGCCGCATGAATGCAACTAACTTGCCAAATAGTGCTCCAGCCAGTGGCAGAAGCGGGTCATGCCGTCCTCAAAGGAGGTGAAAGACAGCTCGGGATAGTGGGCGGTGTAGGTGCTCATATCCGACAAGGTGCGTTCGGCCTCTTCGTTGGTGAGCTGCTGGTCGACGCGACTGGCGGTGGTGTGGAAGTAATGCTCCATGACGGCAATCATGTCGTTGAGCGAACGTGGCGACATGGAGCCTACGTCGCAGACGTGATAGCCCCCACCTGTGGGATTGGACTCCAGCACTTGAATGATGGCGTGGACGAGGTCGTCGATATAGGTGAAGTCGCGCCACACGTTGCCATGGTTGCTCACTCGGATGGTCTCGCCCCGCATGATGCTCTTGGCAAATATCCAGGGTGCCATATCGGGGCGGCCGTATGGGCCATAGACCGAGAAGAAGCGTAGCCCGACAGTGTTCAGGCCGTGGTTGTCGGCATAAATCTTGGCAATGAACTCGTCGGCAATCTTGGTGACGGCATAGATGTTCTTGGGATAGAAACTGAACTCGTCGCGGCGGTTGTCGGAGTGGTTGCCATAGATGGTGCTGCTGCTGGCATAGATGAACCGCTGCACATCCAGGTGGCGAGCCAGCTCAATCATCATATAGAAGCCGGTGATATTGTTCTGGAGAAACTCGATGATGCGCCGCCCGGCATCACGTACTCCGGCATTGGCGGCAAGGTGGACGATCTGCGTGACACCTCTCTCCTTCAAAAGCTGCCGTGTTGCGTCCGAGAGGTTTTTGATGTCCTGACAGATGAAGGAGAAGCCCGCATGACCGATGCACTCGGTGAGGCGAAGCTGCTTGAGCGCGCGGATTTCGTCGGTTTGCGCACTCAGGTTATCGATACCGATCACTTGCCATCCTTGCGACAGCAGTTCCTTGGCGAGGGCATGGCCCACAAAACCGGCCACACCTGTGATGAGAATAGTTTTATTCATTGTCTGTTAAGTTTCTGTGCAATTTTGGCTTTGATTTCAAAAAAATTGATGAAGCCATCGTAGAGCCATGGGCAATAGAACATAGCCACCATAATTGCTTTGTACCGCACTGGTATTGAGCTGTTTGAAAAGAATTCTGCTTTAACCAACGGTCTCTCTTCCTGGACTTTGCGCAACACGTCTTTATGATTCTTGTTGGCTCGTCGAGCTTTGAGATACCTCTTCATCAAATCAATGCTGTAGAAACCTCGTTCTGTTTCGGTCATCTTATCGCGATGTACACCACATTTCTTGAGAATAATTAACACCTCATATTGATGACGTGCTACCCCATCGGCCCATGAGATAGAATCATCGCGGATAACCCAATGATACAAAACATGGTTTATCGTCACAGCTCGGTTGCACTTGATACACATTCGCATATTGAATTCCTGGTCTTGTCCAGGTACCATGGGGGCAAAACGTTCATTGCCTATCAGTTCTCTTCGATACAATTTATTCCACACCATAGCCATCCACTTACGGGCAAATGGTTCGACAAACCAGTGATAGAACATTTGTTCTCGTGTCTTGACAGAGAATTCCAAGGGTGGATTAGGCAAAAATTGTTCTTCCATCGAATTGACCATCCGCACTTGCGATATAGCCAGGTCTGCGTCTGTCTTTTCGATTGCCTCAAGCAAGACCTTATACATGTCGGGGTGGATGTAGTCGTCACTGTCAATGAAGCCGATGTAGCGGCCTTGAGCAATATCCATGCCGGTGTTGCGGGCACCGGGGAGGCCTTTGTTCTGTTGATGTATGACTTTGAAACGTGGGTCGCGGGCGGCGAACTCGTCGCAGATGGCACCGGAGCCATCGGTCGAGCCGTCATCGACAACGATACACTCCCAGTCGGTAAAAGTCTGGTCGGCTATACTCTGGAGGCTCTTGCGCACATAAGCTTCTACGTTATAGACTGGTACAATGATTGTGATGGTGGGAGTCATAGAACAGATCGATGTTTTTTGCTTATATTTCATTGCAAATATACTACAAAATTCATTAAGTTCACAGATTTCAATCGTGCTTTAACATTGTTTAGCAATGCAGAGTAATGCACACAGAGAATACTGAGAATTATTTCTCTGTGCGCCCTATGGCCTCGGTGCGAGATAAATTACACACAGAGTATATTAAAATCCTCGGTGGGCGCTTTATCCTCGGTGTTAGATTTTAGAATAAGAGTATGTATAAAAACTATATCAAACGGATACTGGACTTCAGCATTGCACTGGTGGCACTGGTGTGCCTGTCGCCGTTGCTGCTGGTGGTGACGGTGTGGTTGCACCTGGCCAACAAGGGTGCCGGGGCATTTTTCCTGCAGGAGCGACCAGGGCTACATGGCAAGGTGTTCCGCATCATCAAGTTCAAGACAATGACCGACGAGCGTGATGCCGATGGCAACCTGCTGCCCGATGCCGACCGACTGACGCAGGGGGGGAAGCTGGTGCGCTCGACGAGCATCGACGAGCTGCCACAGCTGGTGAATGTGTTGAAGGGCGACATGTCGCTGATCGGGCCGCGGCCGCTGCTGGTGCAGTACCTGCCGCTCTATTCACATGAGCAAGCACGCCGCCATGAGGTGCGACCGGGCATCACAGGCTGGGCACAATGCCACGGCCGCAACGCCATCAGCTGGTCCGAGAAATTCAAGCTGGACGTGTGGTATGTCGACCACGTGTCGTTCAAGACCGACATGCGAGTGATTATCGACACTGTCAAGGCTGTGCTGCACCGCGACGGCATATCGCAAGAGGGTCAGGCCACGATGGAGGTGTTTAACGGAAGAAATTAAAATGTACTTATATGGCGCTAGCGGGCATGCCCGCGTAATCATGGAAATTTTGCATGCCGTCGGAATTGCGGTGGAGGCTATCATCGATGACAACCCCGAGGTCAATGAGTTGGATGGCACAGAAGTGCGACATCGCCATAATGGTGAGTCGCCGATGATTCTGTCCATTGGCAACAACAGGGTGCGGCAGAAGTTAGACCAGTCGCTGGACTGTGACTGGGGCACAGCTATACATCCGACTGCAATCATATCGCCCACAGCGACGATGGGCGCGGGCACCGTGGTGATGCAGGGCGCCATCGTCCAGGCGCATGCCAGCATCGGACGGCATTGCATCATCAACACAGGAGCGTCGGTCGACCACGAATGCCAGATTGGCGATTATGTACATGTGTCGCCTCATGCCACGTTGTGCGGTCTTGTAGAAGTCGGTGACGGCACATGGATTGGCGCTGGAGCCACTGTAATCCAGTGTGTGAAGATTGGCAAGAATTGCGTCATCGGCGCCGGGAGTGTGGTGCTGCATGATGTGGCTGACGGGGCCAAGGTGGCAGGGAATCCAGCCCGGGAGATATAGACCCACAGCCTTCTAAGCTGTAGGTTCATTACTGATTTATCAGTATGACGATTGCTAAACGTTGACAATGATTTGTGCGCAATATTGCTTGCCTGTTTTATAACATGAACTTTGCAAAAGCACAAAGGGCGGACCTATAATCAACAAATGTCAAGCAGATAACCAAAACCGACTTTGACAACAAATTAAGGGAGTCGAAAGGCATCATAAGTACGGGCATCACATTTCATCATTACTCATACCTGCTGTTTAAGAGTTCCATCCTCACTCAGGCCAATCTGCACAGGATGAGGCAGCAATTCAGCAACAAACCGTCATATCGGTTTGTCACTGCAAGGGAATTTCGAAAAGAGTTTGAGAGGCTAGCATAGGTGACCCCTCTCATAGTACTTTATCAAATGAGGCTTTTTTTCAGCACCAAGTGCTAGAGCATGAGAGATAATAACATGACAACCAAACTATTGAGGGTGACTACGGTGCCGACATCGTTGATTTCGTTCTGCACGGGGCTGATGCGCGAGCTGACGGAAGATGGTTATGAGGTGGTGGCAGTGTCGTCACCTAACACGAGTGCAGCACCTGGCGAGACCCGCAGCGAGCTGGAGGAGTTCGGCCGGCAGGAGGGGGTGCGCACAATTGCTGTGCCGATGGAGCGGCGCATCTCGCCGACGAAGGACTTGAAGTCGCTGTGGCGGATGTGGCGCGTGCTGAGGCGCGAGCGGCCCGACATGGTGCACTCGATGACCCCGAAGGCCGGGCTGGTGACAATGCTGGCGGCCTGGCTGGCAAGGGTGCCGGTGCGCATCCACACATTCACGGGGCTGGTGTTCCCCACTGAGACGGGGCTGAAGCGCCGCCTGCTGATGGCGACCGACTGGCTGACGTGCGCCTGTGCGACGCATGTGATTCCGGAGGGCGAGGGGGTGAAGGCCGACTTGCTGAACCACGGCATCACGCACAAGCCGCTCAAGGTGCTGGGCTATGGCAATATCAAGGGGATAGACTTGGACCACTGGAACCGCGAAGCGGCTGACATTAATGCGCAAGATATAGCTAATTCGGCTAGCGAGGCGACGCATACCCCTCTCCTTTGCAATCGGGGAGGAGAATGTGAAAGCCATGCTGCTGGCACCGAGATGGCGCAAACCCCACCCCTCACCCCTCCCCTTTGTGAAAGGGGAGGGGATGTGGATGCCGCTGCTCCCTTCCGGTTTGTGTTTGTGGGGCGCATTGTGGGGGACAAAGGCATCAATGAGCTGGTGGCGGCATTCAAGCGGCTGCATGACGAGCTGCCCGGCACCAAGTTGACGCTGGTGGGACCGTTTGAGGAGAACATCGACCCGATCAAGCCTGAGACCAGGGCCGAGATTGAGCGCAACCCGGCCATCGATGCCGTAGGGTCGCAAAGCGACGTGAGGCCGTACTATGTGGCGGCCGATGCGCTGGTGTTTCCGAGTTACCGCGAGGGGTTCCCTAACGTGGTGCTCGAGGCCGGAGCGATGGGGCTGCCGAGCATCGTGACGGACATCAACGGCTCTCGCGAGATCATCATTGAGGGGCGCAACGGCACGATTGTACCGCCACGCGACGAGGAAGCGCTGTACCGGGCAATGCGGCACTGGGTGACGCACCGCGACGAGGTGGCGCGGATGGCGGCGGAAGCGCGGCCGCTGATAGCGAGCCGGTTTGAACAGGGCTATGTGAGGCGGTGCCTGAAGGAGTTTTACCGGCAAGTGGCAAAGAGGTGACCACAGATAAGAACATTCACCATGATAATAATGGGGGCATCCGGCGAGAGCTGGATGCCTTCGTTTCATGGCTAGTCAATGAGTTCAAGGTAAGCATCGCAGCCATGGTGGGCGGTTTATTGTTGTTCTTCCTGCCGGTAGACTTGAAAAAGGGCAAGATGACCCTGAGCTGGCAGGAAGGTATGGCCGGCATCGACTGGGGCACGCTGCTGCTCTTTGGCGGCGGACTGGCAATGGGCGGACTGATGTACAGCACCGGCTTGTCGGACTGGATAGGCAACGGCATCAAGTCGGCAATGGGTGGAACGCCGTTGGAGTATGTGTTCATAGCCGTGTTCTGCGTGTCGGCACTGTTGCTGGCCGAGTTTACGTCGCACACTGCTGCGGTCAACCTGATTGGCACCATATCGATAGGCACAGCGGTGTCATTGGGCTTCAGCCCCATCCCTGTGGCTGTCGGCATTGCGTTAGCCTCGTCGCTGGGATTCATGATGCCAGTCTCCACACCACCCAATGCCATCGTCTATGCTTCGGGCTATGTTCCCATCACCAAGATGTTTAGGTCGGGATTCATCATCGATGTCATTGGTGTGTTCTGCATCACCATTCCACTGGTTCTTGTCATCGTCAAGGCGGTTATGGGAGTATAACCCGCATCAAGATTGGCTGCTATTGTTGGCAAGATTTGATGGGTTTGTGTGACTGAAGTCAACCTCGTGGTTGATAAGACGCATGAGCTGACCGCCTTGCAAGTCTACTACTTTAGGCGGCGTTTTAGCCAGCGGAGGGAGTCGACACCGAAGAGGCGGTGTACCCACCGGGTGACCCAGAGGCGGACGGGACCGTAGTTGTTGACCCAGGTTTTGCTATACCAGTGGATGGAGCGGGTGTTGGACGTCTTGTTGAGGCGGCCAGTGGCATCATCCAGGGGGTTGAAGTAGTCGATGGGATAAATCCAGATGCCATCGACTTGCTGGAGGTCGTTGGTGGGCTGGAGGCCGTGTTCGGCCAGAACCTGTGTGTTGTGTGTGACGACTGTGCCACCCAAGATGCGTCCCTCTGCATCCATGAACTGCTGAGTAGCATAATGGTCGAGCAAGGCACGGTAGATGGGATGGTTCGGCTCAACCCCAAGACCCAAGCCAGGGGCCACCTTGGGCAGCTCGCCGGGTGCGCCCGGCACTTCAATGCCCATAAAGGCACCACGGCAGATGATATCATCCATAGGAGCAATGATCTCGACATCGGTGTCGAAGTAGAGTCCACCGTGGTGATAGAGAATCCACATGCGGGCGTAGTCGCTGACAAAGGCCCACTTGCGGGCTTGATAAGCCTGAGCGGTGTAGGGGATGATATTGACATCGAAGTTGTCCTCGTTCCACTCGCGAATCTCGTAGTCAGGCAAGAATTTGCGCCACGAGGCGATGCACTTCTGCGCCGAAGCGGGCAGTGGGTTGCGACCGAACCAGCAGTAATGTATGACTTTGGGTATCACCTTACACTTAATTCATAATTTATAATTCATAATTCATATAGCTGCCAGCATCGTCCTGCCAAGGGGCGGTGGGTTTACCCCTCCCCTAACCCCTCCCCTTAAAGGGGCGGGGGACTTGCCGAGGCTCCCCACCGCTTGAAGGGGCGGGAAACATGCCGCAGACCTAGGTTGTGGGCAGCGTCGGTTGGATGGGATGCTCGGCGAAATAGCGCCACAGTGGGGCTGCCATGAGCGCCTGGAGCATCTGGTTGTCGCGCAGCAAGTCATACACCTGCTGTGGAGTCATGAGCAGAACCTCGATGTCCTCAGTGGGCTCGAGTGCCTGGTCAGAGACTCGTTCCACGCCCTGGGCAAGGAAGCAGTGGGTGATGTTGTCGCAGATGCTGGGGTTCTGGCCGATGGTCATGATTTCTCGCCATGTGCCACCGCCATAGCCCGTCTCCTCGCGCAGTTCGCGCCGTGCGCTCTGCTCTGGTGTCTCTCCCTTCTCGCTCACGCCGGCACACAACTCGACAAGCACCCTGTCCATGGCATGCCGATACTGTCGAATCATGACAAACATGCCGTCGCGAGTGATGGCGATGACATTAACCCAGTCGGGGTACTCAAGAACATAATGCTCCGGATGGATGACTCCGCTGGGCAGCTGCACACGGTCGACACGCGCCGTCAGCCATGGCCTCTGGATGATGTAGCGGCTATCCAGGGTTTTCCATTTCTTGATCATGCGATGCGGTGTTAAGAGGCCCCTGGCTAGGCCAAAGGCTAAAAATAAAACGTGAATAGTGGCCGAATATTGCGAGGAAAGTCGTAACTTTGCGGCGCAATGGACGAAACCCCCAACAGCAACGAGCAGGCGGTGTGGTATGCCATCCGTGTGACATACAACCGCGAGATGAAAGTCAAGTGTGAACTTGACGTGCTGGGCATACGCAACTTTGTGCCGATGCAGTACAAGGCCCAGGAGCGCAACGGGCGGCTGGTGAAGCGACTGGTGCCCTCGGTTCACAACCTGATATTCATCTACATCGAACCGAGCCGAATGTGGCAGTACAAGTCAACGACAGCATTGCCCATCCGCTACATCATGCGCCGCGAGCCCGATGGCCGTCGCAAGCCCATCATCGTGCCTCAGCAGCAGATGGACAGTTTCATCGCCGTGGCCGGAACCTACGACGAACAGCTCATCTATCTGAATCCCGACCCTGGTGACTTCAACCAGGGCGACCGCGTGCGCATCTTGGGCGGCCCATTCGAGGGTGCCGAGGGGGTGTTTGTGCGAGTCAAGGGCGACCGCCGTGTGGTGGTGAGCATTGAGGGGGTTGTGGCCGTGGCGACTACGTTCATCCACCCATCACTGCTCGAGAAGATTGAATGAACAAGCACCATGCCGTGGCATGGTGCTTGTTCATTTTTTAGATACGGATGGCATTGCCGATTAGCGAACGCGACCTTGGTAGCTGCCGTCACGGGTGTCGACCTCGATGACCTCGCCCTCGTTGCAGAACAGGGGCACACGCACAGTAGCTCCTGTCTCGACAGTGGCCGGCTTGAGCGAGTTGGTGGCGGTGTCACCCTTGACTCCAGGCTCAGTATAGGTAATCTTGAGCTGGGTCTTGACAGGCATCTCGGCGAAGAGGATGGTCTCGGTCGACGCGTCGCTGACCACCTCAACGATGTCGCTCTCCTTCATGTAGTCGGCACCAGTAATGAGCTCCTTGCTGATGGGAATCTGCTCGTAGGTCTCCTGGTTCATGAAGATGGCATCCTCGCCGTCCATATAGAGGTACTGATAGGGTCGGCGCTCGACGCGAACATCCTCCAGCTTCTCGCCGATGTTGAATCGGCGCTCAAGCACGCGACCGTCGACGACGTTCTTAAGCTTGGTGCGCATGAAGGTGTTACCCTTGCCGGGCTTGACGTGGAGGAACTCGATGCAGAAGTACAAGTCGCCGTCGAGGCGGATGCAGGTACCGTTTTTGATGTCTTGAGCGTTAATCATAAAGAGCTAATTATATATTATTAAATGTGTAGTTTCGAAAAAACGGTGCAAAGGTAGTCTAAATCAGGGAAAAATCAAAAAAAAAGGCAATTTTTCTGCACTTGCTTGTGTATTTTGAAAAATTGCAGTAATTTTGCACCGCTTTTTTCGCGCTGCCCTGCGAATTTCCGTCATCCGTCGGGGGCACGACTGGGCGACAACAGTTTTAATTCACCGACTCGTAATCTTAAAAAACATTAGATAGCAATGAAACGTACATTCCAACCCTCGAATCTGAAGAAGGCTCACAAGCATGGTTTCCGTGCCCGTATGAAGACCAAGGATGGCCGCAAGGTGCTGGCTCGCCGCCGCGCCAAGGGTCGTTACAGCCTGACCGTCAGCGACACTGTCTACAAGTAATCAGTCGCCTTGACATCTCGTCCCGCTCCTACGGTCCGGGGCACAACAAGCTAGCCGTCGTGATTGCCCAGGCAATCGCAGCGGCATTTGTTGTTTGCAACAGTCCAGCCAGAAGCAAGGGGAGGCAGTAGTAGAATCGTTGAGCACTCGCTGCCGGGGCGCAGGTTGTTAATAATGTGTGCAAATCTTTTGCTGGCCCGATGTGCGGCAAGCAGGAAAGAAGCATTAACTTTGCAGCACGAAAACATCAAAACACAAACAGACTATGCCCGAAGAAAGACAATATCGCCGTCGTCCGCAACACGAGCCACAGGTCGTGAGCGAGTTTGGCAAGCTACAGCCCCAAGACCTGCAGATAGAAGAAGCCGTGCTGGGTGCCCTGATGCTCGAGAAGGATGCCTACAGCGTGGTGAGCGACATCTTGAAGCCCGAGAGCTTCTATGACAACGCCAACCAGAAGATATACTCAGCCATCGTGTCGCTGGGCGCCAAGCAACGCCCCATCGACATGCTCACCGTGACCGAGCAGCTGCGCAACGACGGCACGCTGGAAGAGGCCGGCGGGCCGCTGCGCATCAGCGAGCTGACAGGCCGTGTGTCAAGTGCGGCCAACGTCGAGTTCCACGCGCGCATCGTGGCACAAAAGTATATCGCCCGCGAGCTGATCAGGTTCAGCAGCATGGTGCAACAGAAGGCCTTTGACGAGTCAATCGACGTTTACGACCTGATGCAAGAGGCCGAGGGCGGCCTGTTCGAGATTTCGAAGAACACGCTCAAACGCGACGTGATTCAGATTGACCCTATCATCAGCGAGGCACTGAAAAAGATTCAAGAGGCCTCAAACAGCGAGAGCGGCTTGAGTGGCTTGCCCACTGGCTTCCACGACCTGGACAAGAAGACAAGTGGCTGGCAGAACAGCGACCTGGTGATTATCGCCGCACGTCCGGCCATGGGCAAGACGGCGTTTGTGTTATCGATGGCCAAGAACATGGCAGTTGACTACTCAACCCCGGTGGCGATGTTCTCGCTGGAGATGAGCAACCTGCAGCTGGTGAACCGTCTGATCAGCAACGTGTGTGAGTTGGAGAGCGAGAAGATCAAGAGCGGCCAGCTGTCGCAACCCGAATGGGACAACCTGATGGCCCGCACCAAGCGGCTGTATTCGGCCCCGCTTTATGTCGACGACACGCCGTCACTATCGGTGTTCGAGCTACGCACCAAGGCCCGCCGCCTGGTGCGAGAGCATGGTGTGAAAATCATCATCATCGACTATCTGCAGCTGATGAACGCCTCGGGCATGAAGTTTGGCAGTCGCGAGCAGGAGGTGAGCACCATCTCACGCAGCCTCAAGGGTCTGGCCAAGGAGCTGGACATCCCCATCATCGCGCTGTCGCAGCTCAACCGCAGCGTAGAGACCCGCGACGACAAGCACGGCAAGCGTCCGCAGCTGAGCGACCTGCGCGAGAGCGGTGCCATCGAGCAGGATGCCGACATCGTGTGCTTTATCCACCGCCCAGAGTACTACACCAAGAGCAGCGAGGATGCCGAGGGCAAGGACATCAGAGGGCTGGCTGAGTTTATCATCGCCAAACACCGCAGCGGCAGCGTCGGTGACGTGAAGATGCGCTTCCGCGGGCAGTTTGCGCGCTTCGAGAACTGGGACGAGAGCTACAACCTGACGGGCGACACCGACAACATCATTCAGTCGAAGATGAACACCCAACCCAGTGACGACCCCGGTGCAGCCGGAGCCCCATTTCCGCCACCACCGAGCAATGTCGATTTCCTGACCAGCGGGCCAGACGACAAGCCTCTGCCATTCTGATTATTGCTGCATCGCACAACAGACAGGCGACAGGCAGTGCCATAGATACAACGAAGGAAATGCTACAATGCCTCCTCGTCGTTGTAGCTGTAGTAGCGGCCTCCGCGGCAGACGATGATGTGATCCAGGAGCATGATGTCCATGGTCTGGCAAGCCTCCTTGACCTTGCGTGTCAGCTGATTGTCCTGCATGCTGGGTCTTGCGCTGTCGCTGGGATGATTGTGAGCCAAAATGATGGAGTCGGCCAGATGCTCAATGGCCGGCTTGAGAATCATCTTGAGGTCGCCGATGGCCAGCGATGTGCCACCGCTGCTGATGCGCTCAACACCCAGCACGCGCTTGCTGCGGTTGAGCATGATGACCCAGATTTCCTCGTGAGTGAGCACGCCCATCTTGGCCCACAGCAAGTCGTAGGCATCCTTGCTGGTCGTGACTTGGAATTCATCGTCAAACCGCTCTAGCTGGTACCGTCTGGCCAACTCCAGGGCGGCAAGCATCTGTATCGCCTTGACCTCGCCCACACCACGGAACTTGCGCACCAGGTCGCCAATGCCCAGGCGAGCGATTTTGTAGAGTTTATTGTCATACTCACTGAGGATGCGCTGGCACAGCTCGACAACATTCTCGCCCACGGCACCACTGCCGATGAGCAAGGCGAACAGCTCGCTGAGCGTGAGCGCCCTGAACCCCATCACCTTGGCCTTCTCTCGTGGCCGCTCGTCCTCGGCAACACACTGCTGCAATGGACGTGAGCGGCGATACTCCACATCATATTCGTTGTTCATAGCTCTGCACACTTATTTTCCTTTGCGCATGGCGATTTCCTGATTGATGTCCCGGCCGTGTCCCAGAAGAATCTTCCAGACGTAGGCCCGGATAAAGCCGACACCGTAGCTGCCCAGCTGCACGAAGCTGGTAACCACAGCCATGAGCGAAATTTTCAGACTTCGGGTCTGGACCAACGCACTGACCCATAACATCACCGCATAGAGCACTAGTGGCAGTATGGCCCACCAGTGCCAGAAGATGGCCAACAGAATCAGCGCCAAGCATCCAATCACGAACACTGCCGGCAAAGTGTGGACGAGCTTGAGGCTGTCGGGATAGAGGAGCTTGAGTGTGATGCGCGACATCCCGAACACGTGGGTCTGCCTAGCGAACTTGCTCAAGCTAGTGCGGCGCTTGTGATAGACGCACGCCTCGCGGATGAGACGGATGTCGAAGCCGGCCTGGCGGACACGCGTGCTCATGTCGATGTCCTCACTGAACATCTCGCGGAAGCCCCCTACCCTCTCCCACACCTGTCTCGAATACCCCATGTTGAACGAGCGAGGCACAAACTTCTCGAGTTGCACCTTGCCGCCCCGGATGCCGCCAGTGGTGAGAAAAGCGGTCATTGAGAAGCTGATGGCCTTCTGCAAGTCAGTGAAATCAGCTCCTGCCGCATCTGGGCCTCCGAAGCAGGGCACATACTGCTCACGCAGGGCCTGCTGCAGGTTGGCAAAATAGTCGGGTGGGATGACGCAATCACTGTCGAAGAAGACAAAATAGTCGCCCACGGCGCGTTCAATGCCGTGGTTACGGGCGATGCTGCGCCCCTCGTTATCCTTATAATAATAGTGGACGTCAATCTGGTCTTTATACTTATCGACGATGTCACCACACGGTTCAGTCGAGCCGTCCTCTACCAGGATGGTCTCAAAGTCCTTGACGGTCTGCGCCGCCAGGCTGCGCAAGAGGTCATCAACCTCGTCGCGCCGATTGTACACGGGTACTATGACTGAAAAATAAGGCATCTTATTCTAATTAATATAACTTTCTAAAGTGAGTTCTTGTCAGTAGTTAAGGGAGTTAAGACGAATGCTCTTGCTGCTCTATTTTTCCCGTCATTTTAGTACCAGCCAGTCTGGAGCATATTGCCACGACAGTGTGATGTCTTAACTCCATTTGACTAATTAACTCCAAAACTACTTCAGAATCTTGAGTAATTAAGAATCAATGGGACCACGACAGAAGTCGCAGCATAGAAGACCGATTTTTCATCTGGCCAACCCATCAATTCTCAATGTGCAAAATTACAAAAAAACTTGCAAAACGACTCAAAAAAGAGATGAAAACGACACAAATTATCACAACACTTTCAATATCAACAAGTTAGTTTTCTATTTACATCTTTTAACGTCGATAATTTGTGTATTTTAAAAAAAATACTTTCCTTCCGATTGTTGAGACAATCAACAAGAGTTCATTGACATGCTGAAGAGCTACAAGTGATTACATGTGCCAATTGCAATATGTATCGTGAAAATAAAATTATGTATTAACCAAAAACATTTGCTAATGAAAAGAAATAATAACATAAGTCAAACGACCTCAGGGTCAACCCCGGCAAATGCCGACAGTAACAACAGTCAAACCTCACAAACCCTATCTCTAACAATGAACGACACAACCACCATCACAGACAACAAGACAAAGAAGAGCAAAAAGCAGACATGGACCATCATCTCAGCCTTAGACCATGTACTTGACCTTGCAGCAGAATCGCGCCTGAGCCAAAGATTTTGGGATATCAGCAAAGATGCTGTGGCCTATCTATGCTCGACCCTGTCGATGACTCCCATGCAAGTTCTCGTTCTCGCCGTTCTCATCGAGAAAGGGCATCCCATGTCCTACAGCGATCTGTGTATCTACTTTGACTGCCGACGTCTGAGCATCATGGTGTATTCTGATGACATCGAAGGCCTGCTTGAGAAGCGTTGGGTAAAACGAGGAACGGCCTACGAGTTCTCAGACATGTGCGACACATTTTTGCTCGAACGCGGTGTTGTCGAGTCACTTCGCCACAACCAGGTCTTCGTTCCCGAGCCTCTAGAGGGTCTGACAACGCAGAGCCTTGTTGAACGCATTGTCAAACGGCTTGACAAAAGTTTTGACAATGACAACAATGACTTCCGCAATGACGAGTGCTGGTTAATCGAGTTGTGCAAGGCAAATGCCTCACTCCCAGTGTGTGCCGAGGCCTTGAGTCATCCTGCAGGCTCTCATGTCCTGTCATTGCTGATGTATGCCATCTATCTCCATGACAAATTCACCGACATGTCCTTGGAGGAAGTTCAATACTCCGAGATTCACCAATTCTTCAAACACAGCACCGACACGGATGAGATGTGCCAAGCATTGACTGAAGGCACACATCCCGCCATCTCCGAAGGGCTGCTCGAACCCGCATTCAGAGACGGTCAAGCCGAGCCTGAAAATCTGCGATTGACGCGACACGTGTTGGACGATCTGCTCGTCGACTATGAACCAAGCAGATCCAACTGTCCAACGGGAGATCCGGTAAAGTCCAAATCATTGACAGATTGCACCACAATCATCGCCAAGACGATGTACTACAATGCCGACGATGAGGTGCAGATTGCACAAGTCAGGCAACTGCTGAGTCAGGAGCGCTTTGCCGATGTACAGGAGCGCCTAGAGCAGCAGGGTATGCGCAAGGGAGTTGCTTGCCTGTTCTACGGCTCACCCGGCACGGGTAAGACCGAGACAGTGCTACAACTAGCGAGGCAGACAGGGCGTGACATCATGAAGGTGGACATCGCCTCGATGCGCGACAAGTGGGTGGGCGAGACCGAAAAGAACATCAAGAGCGTGTTCGGACGCTATCGTTTCCTATGCAAGACCAACGAAGTGATGCCCATTCTACTGTTCAACGAAGCCGATGCCATCTTTGGGCAGCGCATCGCTCATGCTGAACGTTCGACCGATAAGATGGAGAACGCCATGCAGAATATCATCCTTGAGGAGATGGAGAAACTTGAGGGCATTCTCATCGCCACAACCAACCTCACGACCAACCTCGACGCGGCCTTTGAGCGCCGATTCTTGTTTAAGGTCGAGTTTCACAAACCAGATGTGGATGTGAAGTCCAAGTTGTGGCAATCAATGCTGAACAATGGCATCAGCGATGACGATGCGTTGCGCCTTGCAGCACGCTATGACTTCTCGGGCGGACAAATTGAAAACATCGTGCGCAAGTGCAAGATTCACCAAATTCTCACTGGTCAGGAAGCCACTATAGGCGAGATTGAGGCATTCTGTGGCAACGAGTTGCTGAGCAACGCCGACCAGCACCAGTCGATAGGCTTCAGAGCCTGAACACTTGGCTAGGACTGAAAATTCTCTGGCTCATGGTCGACCGAACTCGCAACAACGCCACCGATGACAAAAAACGCAGATGACGGAGTTTTCCGAGTTTTCCGAGAAAAATAGCATGTGATTGCGAAAAAAAGTGTATCTTTACGGCCTCAAAACCGACGATGATGAAGCGAAACTCTCTATTCTTCTATATCGTGCTGCTGGCCGGAGCATTGCATGCCGCAGTGCCGATGGGCTACTACAGCACTCTGGCGGGCAAAAGCGGACAAGCACTAAAGAACGCTATCCACGACCTGGCCGTCCAGCGCACAGTGCACAGCTATGGCAGCCTGTGGACCTACTTTCCACAGACCGACCACATGCCCGATGACCCCACACAAGTGTGGGACATGTACAGCGACTACACCTACTATTTCAGCACACATTTGGGCAACAGCACTAGCGGGATGAACAAGGAGCACTCGGTACCCAAGAGCTGGTGGGGCGGCTACACCGAGAGCCAAGGGTATATCGCCTACACCGACCTGAACCACCTCTATCCCAGCGACGCAGAGGCCAATGGCGCTAAGCTGCACTACCCGCTGGGCGAGGTGTCGCGTGTCGACTTCGACAACGGCTGCACCCGCACTGGGTCGCCAAAGGCCGGCCAAGGCGGCGGGTCGAGCATGGTGTTCGAACCTGATGACCGCTACAAGGGCGACTTCGCGCGTACCTATATGTATATGGCCAGTGCCTATCAAGACTACCAGTGGAAATACACCTGGATGATGGGCAACGGCTCATGGCTCACGCTCAACCAGTGGTCTATCGACCTGTTGCTTCGCTGGGCACGCGAAGACCCGGTGAGCGACAAGGAGAAAGACCGCAACGATGCCGTCTATCGCTGCCAGAACAACCGCAACCCATTCATCGACTTCCCCGACCTGATGGAATATATCTGGGGCAACCGCAGTGGCGAGGTGTTCACCGGGGGCGATGACGTGATTGACGGCCCGCCCGAGTTGATTTCGCCTGTGCAGGACACCGAGATTTATCTTGGCGAGGTGGCCTTGGGCAAGAGCTTGAACATCACGGTCTATGTCAAGGGGCACAATCTGACCAGCAACCTGTCGGTAACCATCTATCGCGACGATGCGGCCATGTTCAGCCTGCCCGTCCATTCGATTGATCGGTCAACGGCCTGCAGCAACCAGGGTTATCCACTGACCATCACTTATACCCCCACCGAGCTGGGCACCCACAAGGCTCGTCTGCTCATCAGCGACGGCGGCCTGACGGGCAGCTTCGGCATGGGGCTAAACGCCAGTTGTTTGGCAGTGCCCAATCTGCGCACAGTCACCGCGCTGCCTGCTCAAGAGATCACCGACAGCGGCTATGTGGCCAGCTGGCAGCCCACGGGCGACGTGGTGGACTACTTTGTGGTCAACCGCACCATCTATGACCGCCAGGGCACAATCGTCGACAGTGAGTCGTTCACCACCGACGACGGCAATCAATCCACACTGCAGTTCACCGACCGCAACCCCGAGCACACCCACACCTACACCGTGCAAGCCTACCGTCTGGGCTACCTCTCGCCCGAGTCGAACGTCATTACTATTGACCACAGTGGCATCACCGGTGTCGAGGCCGACCGTCCATTGGCGTTGCTGCCATGTGATGGTGGAGTTTTGGTCAAGTGCAGCGAACCGCTCAATGATGTCAGGGTCTACACCACCAGCGGACAAGTGGTGCGGCACATCGACACTGTGCACAACGATGACATCATCGCACTGCCGCCCGGCATCTACATTCTCACCACTTGCCACAGTCGACATGCCTACAAGATACTGGTTTTCTAGGCTTTAGGATTTAGGCGTTAGATATTTAGACGTTAGGTCGAGCATTCGAACAAGAAAACAAACACTGG
Organism: uncultured Bacteroidales bacterium; assembly: GCA_902781045.1. Classification (GTDB taxonomy): domain Bacteria; phylum Bacteroidota; class Bacteroidia; order Bacteroidales; family Muribaculaceae; genus Sodaliphilus. The sequence continues at coordinate 94,136 of CACZHT010000002.1, forward strand.
ATTTATAACTCTCTACTCATAACAACTAAAAAACGACCGCTTATGAAAAAAATTACTTTTCTGATGATTGGTCTGGCCACAATGCTGAGCCAGACGGTGACAACCCAGGCACAAGTCACTCCCCCACAGGGCGTAGAACCCGCCATGTATGTGTTCAACGGCCATGACACCTACGTCGACCGCGACAAGTCGTTCGAGGTGCAGATTGTCATGGATGGCGACCAGGTCTACATCCAGGGCCTGAGCGAGTACTACACTGCCGGCTGGGTACAGGGCACGCTGGCCGATGATGTGCTCACCATTCCCGCCGCCTACATGGGCACGTTCAACTTCTGGGGCGACGAGTATGCCCTTGACTTCGATGGAGCTACGTTTGCCTACGACGCGACAGCCAACACCTTCAGCGCACCCGACGGCTACACCACCTCGGTCGAGGGCGAGGTGCTCGACGAGTTTGTCAACGTCACTCTGACCGGTGCCGTGGCCCAGGCTGCCACACCCGCACAACCCACCATCACCGAGTTCACCCAGGACAACTATGGCTACTATATCAAGATGGACATCCCCGTGCAGGATGTTGACGGCAACGACCTCTATGCCTCGCTGCTGTCCTACCAGATGTACTACATGAAGGATGGACAAGTTCATGAGTATGTCCTCACCCAGGACAACTACATCTTCCAGGAGGTCGAGAGCCTGACCGAGGTGCCCTACACCTACACCGACTCCTACGATGTGGACGAGGGCGGCAAGCAGGTCTACCTCTATGGCGACGACATCGACCAGTGGACAGCCTTTGGTGTCAAGAGCATCTACCGTGGCGGCGATGAGGTGAACGAAAGCCCCATCTTCTGGTACCAGCTGGTCGAGACCGGCTGTGCCGACATCAACGCTGCCCAAGTGACCAATACGCGCTATGTCGACCTGCAGGGCCGCAGTGTCAGTGGCGATGCCCGTGGCCTGCTCATCAAGGTTGAGCGTCTGGCTGACGGCACCGTCCGCACCACCAAGGTCGTGCGCTGACTCTCTTGGTGAGTGTCTAACTTCATTACTTGAGTCTACTTGAAAAGTGGCTATTATCAAACATCCCAGTTCTGTTACTTTTCAAGTGGACTCAATTACTATTTTTCACACGATACTTTATCAGATTATGAATCAAAAGAAACTTTTGACGCTGATATTAACGCTTGTTCTGGCTCATACAGCCTTGAGTCAGACAATCACTCAGCAGTTGTTGGTCAATCAAGTCGATAAAAAGATCATCTATGGCTGGAAGTATAAGGTGGGAAACGGAACCGAAGGAATAAGTCTGTCTCGCGATGGTAACAGACTGTTCATTGACTACAACTCACAATTGCTTTCTTTCTCAATTCCTGACAAGAAAGTGCTATGGAAAAAACGAGAAGGATGGGGCAAACTCATCAAGATGCAGAGTCTGAACAACGGCACATTGGCCGCTTATATCAAAAGTGGCCTCACCGGCAACCAATGGGTCAATACTGAACTGAAAGATGACCGTGGAGAAATTGTGTGGAAGACCCGGATGGTTCCTTTTGCCATAGATGACGCCCTTGGACTCATTCTAGGCTATGGCAGTGATGACAAAAAAGACCTTAAGACCTCTCAATTTGGAGCACGACGCATTGTCGATGGCACGTGGCTATGGACTGACCAGCTTGAACACAAACGCCCCCAAAAGATGGGTGTCTATAGAAAGTTGAACAATGGAATGTATCTGGTGTTTCATGACGCATTAAGCCTGATTGACATCCAGCATGGGGTGGTACGACAGATTCCCTTTGTTACCGATGCTGAAATTCAAGAATCACATCTGCATCAAGTAGGCACAACCCACCGTAGCATTTACAACATGAAGTCTCAGCTTCTGACTGTGGGAGACACCTTGCTCATTGCTGACCGGAAACGACTATACTGCCTGACATCCGATTTAGATGTGCTTTGGGAGGCAACACTACCCAGCGACAAGACCTCGTCGTCCTTTTTGTCACAACATCATGGCAAGGTCTATCTGCTGAACCTTGGGACTGTATCAGAACTCAATCAACGCTACCCGTGCACATGGGGCAAACCTTATCTTGCACGATTTGACTTAGCCACAGGAGCACTTGAAGACCTGACAGATGTCGATATACCAACCCCAGTCCTCTCTGTTCAGACTAATGGCAGACAGTTTTTGACCTACAGCCAAAACACCACCCTGCATGTGATTGCTCAGCACGAGAACCCCACTACTGTGAAGCTAAAAGGCAAATCAATCAAAAAGATAATGGGCTTACTAGAAGAGAAACCTTATCGGCTGAATAACAACAAAGTGGTCAGTGATGTTGAGCATCTTTACGCCTACCGACTAGCTGGATTTGCTTATGGTGTGTTATCCTATGAAAAACTAATTGTCATCAATCAGGCACTCGAGTCAGAAGATGCCAACTGGCCTTTGCTCAAGACCGATGATCACATTTATGTCCAGAGACCTTCAGAGAAAAATGCTCCAACAATATTTCTTGTAACCGACAATGACGAGAATGTGATTATGCGCCTTGAGGTCGACAAAGGCATTCGCCTAATGCGAAATAATGGCCGATTGGCCATTCTGACCGACAATAGCATTATCTGGGCAGATGACCCAACCGCGCCGATACATTAACTAGAATGGATTGGTATCTGTTCAGCGATTGGTTCCAGCGAGCCTCCCCTCCCCTTTCACGAGGCCGCTGAAAAAGTACAGGCAAATAATTGATTTGCTTCACGATGGATATATTCAAACCTAGATTTGAATAAATTAACTGCAAATTTTGTGATATTTCAAAATTATATTTAAGAAATATTCGCGTTTTATTCGCGTAATTCGCGGTTTTTTACTTTTTCAGCGGCCTCTTCACAAAGGGGAGGGGCTGGGGGTGGGGTTTGCAACGAGCAAGTTTTGACTCATTTTTATAATAATGGCGGTATCCAAAGGGGAGGGGAAACGCAGAATCGCTGAACAGAACATGGATTGTGGGTGGGAGATTTTTGGTATTCGATTAATTGTTGTAACTTTGCGGCGCACTATGAAACGTAACATCATCATCTTTGACGACACCGAGGTGCGCCGCCACCTGCTGCCGCTGAGCTACACGCGGCCTGTGGCACACCTGCGTGTGGGCATCACCACCATCGACGAGAAGTGGCGTTCGATGCTGGGCGAGGCCACCTATAGCTATCTGACCGTGCCCTATCTCAAGGGCAAGTATCCCCTGCGCGCCCGCCGCGACAACCTGCTGGTGGCCGGCCACGTTATCCCCACCCCAGAATTAGCCCAGCAAGTGCTGCAACTACAGCATGGTGAGGCCTTGATGGTAGGTGAGGACCTGATTGCCTTCAATGGCTCGGCTCACGACTTCGATGCCCGTCACTGGAGCAATGTGGTCTATCCCGGGCAGAAGCCTGACATGATAACACGTCCCTACCACCTGTTTCTGCTCAACGGCAAGGTGCTTGAGGCCGACTTTGACCGTCTGACGTCGGGCCGCCAGTCGCAGCCCTTATCTGAGACTAACATCGTGATTGGTGACCGCAACCGCATCTTCATCGAGGAGGGCGCTTGGGTCGAAGGGGCATACTTGAACACTCACGAAGGTCCCATCTACCTGGGACGTGACACCGAGGTGATGGAGGGCGCGATGATTCGCGGCGGCTTTGCCGCCTGCCAGGGAGCCAAGGTGCGCATGGGCGCCAAGGTCTATGGCGCGACCACGCTGGGACCCTATTGCAAGATTGGCGGCGAAGTCGAGAATACGGTGATGATTGGCTACAGCAACAAGGCCCACGACGGCTTTCTGGGCGACGCGGTCATCGGTGAGTGGTGCAACCTGGGTGGCGGCACCACGGCCAGCGACCTCAAGAACGACTACAGCGAAATCAAGGTGTGGGACTACGTCGACCAGCGGTTTGTGCGCACCGGGCTGCAGTTCTGCGGCCTGATCATGGGCGACCACAGCAAGACGGGCGTCAACTGCATGATCAACACAGCCACTGTGCTGGGTGTGGGTGTCAACATCCACGGCGCAGGGTTCCCGCGCAATTTTGTGGCCTCATTCCAGGAGGGCAGCGCCACGGCCGGCTTCAAGAACGTGCCGCTAACCACCTTTTTCGGCATCGCCGAGCGTGTGATGGCCCGCCGCAACGTGCAGTTGACCGATGCCGACCGCGACATCTTCACCGCCATCTACAACCTGAGCGACCGCTACAAGTAAATTAAGGAGTTAAGGAGTTAAGGAAATAAGGAATTCCTCTCCAGATTGGAGGGGGTACTGCCGCTATCACAATCGCTGAATAGTTTTTTTTGAAGAAAGTAGGTAAAAGGTTAAAAAATTTGGTGGAGAGAAAAATTATTACGAACTTTGCGTTACAATAGTTTCGTTACACAAATTTCGCAATGACTCATTCCATCGGTCACACCCACACGTTTAGCGAAAAAGCGGGTTATCGCCAGGTATTTTCTGAAAATACTTGGCGATAACTCGTTTTTTTTGTATTTTTGCAGTGGAAAATCTTAATCGAATAGCGTATGGCAAGAGAAGACATCATCGGACGCATCAAGGAACAGGAATTGCTTGACGAATATGTGGCGAGTGGCAAATCAGAGTTTATCGCCATATATGGCCGTCGCCGCATCGGCAAGACCTTCCTGGTCAAGCAATATTTTGACGAGCGATTTGACTTCTATATAACTGGCATCTTCGGCAAGAGCAAACGCGAGCAGCTAGCCAACTTCAATCGCCAGCTCAACAAGTATTCCGGGGCCTACTATCCGATGGTGGATGATTGGTTTGACGCTTTTGCCCAATTGCAACATTATCTCGACACATTACGAGACCAGCAACGGATTGTTGTTTTTTTGGACGAGCTGCCATGGATGGATACACCACGCAGCAAATTCATCCGTGCTTTAGAGTTGTTCTGGAATGAGTGGGGCAGTTCGGTAAAGAATCTGAAACTGCTGGTGTGTGGTTCGGCCACTACTTGGATAACAAACAAGCTACTTGGCGACAGAGGGGGACTTCACAACCGTGTCACTCGCCCCATTCGCCTATCGTCGTTCACACTGGCCGAAACCGAGGCTTTCCTACTAAAGAAGGGTTTTCAAGCCGACCGCCTTCAGATGCTGGAAGGTTACATGATATTAGGTGGCACGCCCTACTACCTTGACATGTTGCGACCCAGCAAAAGCATGACGCAAAACATTGATGAACTGTTCTACTCCGAAACAGCACCGCTCCGTGATGAATATGAGTTCCTATTTCGTGCATTGTTCAACGATGCCCCCACTTATCGCCGCATAGTTGAGTCACTTGCCACTTGCGCCAAGGGTCTGACCAAACAAGAAATCATCAAACATGGCAAACTCACCGACAATGGCAATCTCACCGAGGCCTTGAACAACCTGTGCCGATGCGACTTCTTGCGACGTTACAGTGCCTTTGGGCACAAGCAGCGCGATGTTATGTATCAATTAGTTGACAATTACTGCTTATTCTATTTGCGCTACATCAAGGATGACAACTCGCAGGACAGCCGTCGCTGGAGCCACACACTGAACGACGGTGCCCGCCGTGCCTGGAGCGGTTATGCATTTGAACAGGTATGCATGCGACACATCCAGCAGATAAAGCACAAATTGGGCATTGATGACATCCGCACTGATGTGTGTTCTTGGCAGCAAGAGGGGGGGCAGATTGACCTTGTCATCGACCGCGGCGACCGTGTCATCAACCTCTGCGAGATGAAGTATTCGCTAGAACCCTATACAATCACTAAGTCCTATCTTGAGACAATGACATCGCGACGCGAGCTATTTCGTATGGCCAGCAAGACAACCAAAGCGCTGCACCTGACGATGGTATGTCCCTTTGGCATCAAGGCGAACGCACACTCCAGAGACATTCAGAGTGTCGTCACACTTGATGACTTGTACAACACGATCTGACCATAATGCAACCACTCAGTCCACAATCTGCAACAGCGCAATAACCAGGGTTATCGCCAGGTATTTTCAGAAAATACTTGGCGATAACTCGTTTTTTGTGATTCTAGTGACTGACAAAATGAATCTGTGCCTTTTGGGGTGCGACGAGACATGAGCCGCAGCTGTTGCCAAAAGTAATTTTGCGCCAGCAATTCACTTACCACCCATCGCTAAGCACAAATCCGTGCCCAAGGCGCATGATCATGGCACACTCAATCCATATCACCACGCTACGCAAAATGCTTAAAGCCGGTGCCCCCGTCGACCTCAAGCTCTGGACTAAATCGGGAGAGAGCCAGGAATGGTGACATTGCATACCGCTTCGCTACAATTTCTTCAAAGGTACGCAGCAGTTCAAGCTGCTCAACTCCGGGCAAATTCGCCAGGCACGAATTTGCTGCATTTTCTCTGTCAATAATCTCGAAATATTTTTATAATTTTTTTGCCAATCTTGCCAATATATCAAAAAAATATACTACCTTTGCATTTGGTAGAAACACAGTTTTTGCCATTTTTTTGAAAATAAAGAAGCGTATTGCTTTGACTTGTAACGGAAAACGTAGGAAATTTTCTAAAGGCGCAAGTATGGCAAGCGGTTCTCACGCTATATGCGTGGGCTGCAATTCCCATTTCTTCGCCAATTGGTTTTCCTACGACCATCCGTTAAAGTGTGGCAATTCAGTTCACGCTTTTATTATTTAACGCCCAATTGGACTGTAGGGCAATATGAATAGAGTTGTACTATGAAAAGTAAATTTAAAGCTACGATTTTATTTGTCGTTTCTGCTTTTGCGCTCTCACTTACAGCTAATGCGCAATTTGTTCATTACGAAGATGTACCGCAATCTTTGCCGAGTTACAGTGGCATCGGACCGTCATCACGCAGCTCATCTTCTTACGGAGGATATGGTAACTACAACTATACTCCAGCTCCGCAGCCTCAGAAAGAAGTGAAACAAGTCACAATGTACAAAGTGGAAAATAATGGAAACCTCAGAAAGACTATGGGTAAGATTGAGATTTCAAGCAATGGCGCGTTCTTGGTTTCAGTTCGTAATAATGGTTCATGGTGGGGCACTCGCGGTACCGTTTATGCCATCAGTGAGAGAGACCCTCTTTATCAGTATTTTAACTATCAGGTTCGAAGTGCTGATGGCGCATTATATCTATTTTGATTGAGTTTATTAGGATTTACGTTCAAATGGCAGATAATCCTTTAATGACAATTAACTCATCATGTTATTGCAAAAAGATTGAATAGTAGTTTGCCCTTTTTCTTAATTTACAAAATCTAAAAATGACACGTAAAAGAAGAAATATCTTATTAATCATTTTAGTTCTGTTCTTATTAATGGGAGAACTATCGTCATGTTCGGGTTCACGTTCAAATCCTGACGGAAGTGATTATGAATTTGATGAAGTTGATGAACAAGAGGAAAAATGGATTGAATGTGATTATTGTGATGGCAATGGCTATTTCATAAATAAATGCACAGATTGTAATGGCTCTGGTACCATTAAAGTTAGTGGCTATTCTCATTCACAAACGAGAATGTGTAACGCTTGTGCAGGAACCGGAATTCAATCTTGCCATTCATGTGATAACACAGGAATAGTTACTTGTAGAAGTTGTAAAGGCGAGCGACATTATACCTGCCCACAATGTCATGGGGCAGGAGTGATTGATGGTTGCTATTATTGCAAAAACAAAGGATTAATCTTTTGCGTAACATGCGATGGAAAAGGAACAGTCAGATGCTCTTCATGCAATGGCAAGGGTAGTTTGGCATGCAAAGTGTGTGGAGGATCTGGAGGCCCTAGTTACTCTTACGAACAATCGGAGATAGCTGATTGTAATAGTTGCTCCGGCACTGGACGAGTTCGAGTCAAATGTACAGAATGTGATGGAAGAGGAAAAGTTTTAGAGGAATAACAGAATTTATTTTTTCAATCATGATAAAGAAATTGTTTTTTGTGCTCTTTTTGCTTGTTTCCATAAATATTTGCACCCATGGGTTAACTTTTATGGGAGCTGCATTAGGCTCATCTCCTACATCGTTTACAAATATTTTGAAAAGTAAAGGTTGCTACTATGTGACTACAAATTATGGGTCTCCAGGATATACAGAATATTATAAAGGTAAATACTGGCAATTCACAAATGCAACAATTGCGTTATGTGTCGCCCATAATCGTGTTGAATCCGTTCACGTAGAATGGGAATACACATCAAGTGCAACTCAGCTAATAGCAGAACTAGACAAAAAATATGGTCGGCATACATCGAAAGATAATTATGACCCCGTACTTGGATATGTTGGTCAGGTATGCACTTGGTATGTCTCTGATGGCTATGTCCAACTATTTTGGGACAAATCAATCGGATTAATTGTCTCTTACTATTTAGGTAATCCCAATAGTGATTTGTAATAGCTAAAAGAAACCTTAATCCGCCGATTGATTAACTTGTCTTTTAAGACTGCGGCACAACTCCATAATTTTGCGGTGAGAAAATCGCAGAATTATGGAGTTAAATTTTAATAGTGTTGAGACCGTGCCCGGCTTGAACGCCTCGGCGGCGTTTTCCTCGCCTTTGCTCGAACGGCTAAAGGGTCAGGTGGACTCAGGCAAGGTTTTCAAGGAGGATGCCGATATGGTGCCAACCATCATCGATAAGTCGCTGTCATGATTGGCATTGACCAAAAGAATTATTTAAAAAATGGCATGGTATTTGCTTCTATGTCAGAAAAATGAATTATCTTTGCATTGTGATAACGAACAAATAGATACAACTATGGCACGTCCGATCAGAGAAACCCCTATTCTAACGGGTGAAGATGCAATTCGCTTTGAAGAAATGCGTCTTCAGGTAGAAAATATGAGCGAGGAGCAACGCGCCAAGAACCGTAAAGAATTTGAGAAACGCGTTGCAGAAGCAAAAAAACTCATTCAATTCTGTTTGTGATACATGAGGCTTAAACCACTTGAAGCAGAATATGAAATAGGTGAGTTTGATTGTGGAGACGAGGACTTGAATGAGTTCCTTCTCTACGATGCTAAACCTTGCATGAATTTGAATATCGCTAATACGTTCATCTTGGAAGATGAAGGACGTATAGTAGCCTATTTTTGTTTGCTAAACGACAAAATTAGTAGGACTGAAATTACTGGAAGTCGTTGGAAAAAGATAAAAGAGCGTTTTCCTAAGAGCAAACAGTTCCGCAGTTATCCATGTGTTAAGATTGGGCGTTTTGCAGTGTCAATTGCTTATAGGGGGCAAAACATTGGTAGCAAATTGATGGATCTTCTAAAAGATAGACTTATCAAGTCTAATAGCCTTTCGGCATTTCGTTATATAACAGTTGATGCTTATCTATCTGCAATCCCATTCTATGAGAAAAATGGATTTGCTCTCTTGAACGAGAAGGATATGAACGAGCATACACGCTTAATGTTCTTTGATCGAATGGACATCTAATAACTTTGTCTTTTAGCAAATAGGCACAACTCCATAATTTTGCGGTGAGAAATTCGCAAGATTATGGAGTTAAATTTTAATAGTGTAGAAATGTTACGCGAGCCGATAGCAGAGGCAAGCTCGCTTGACTATGCCGAGGCGAAGCTGACATTCAACAAGCAATTTTTGCCACATTTTTAAAATTATAACTGTATCGAAACCCCACCCCTGACCCCTCCCCTTTGGGAAAGGGGAGGGGAAACGCGGAATCGCTACCAGTTACGCAGCTAAACAATGGCGTTAAAGTAAACTAAATCTGCACAATGTTCTGTAACTTTCACATGAGCACTCCCGTCTCTATCGAAACAACATTTATATGGCAATGCTAAGACAAATTCTCATTATTGCATTGGTGCTCACTTTCCAGCCACTGTTTGCACAGTCCAGTCATGACAAACTGACGGAGTACACCAATTTTGTGAAGGTTCAACAAACCGCCCCCTTTGACTATCTCACTCAAAAGGTTAAGCAATATCATGTGGTGACGCTGGGCGAAGACCATTGGGTGAGAGACCACATGGAGTTTTTGAGCGACTACCTCCGTCACATCGCGGCCGACACGACATTTCATCTCGACGTTTTGGCCTGGGAAAGCGGCAACAGCATTGACCAGGGCATTGCTGACTCGCTGATGCGCTCTGCAACTTTTCGCGAAGACTTGGCATTGCAAATACTGCGTGATGCCCCCGACACTTACGGGTGGCCGTATTCCGAGGCAGTGGACGCGCTCCGCGCATTGTGGGAATATAACCGCAAGCAGCAGAAGTTCACAAGATTGTTGCTGCTCGACCCACCATTCATGCTGCAAATGCTCGACGGCGAAAAGTACGAATACACTTTGAGCCGTGACCAATCAACAGCCAATAAGATTGCGACTTACATCTACACAGGAAAGAGAGTGATCTACTATGCAGGTTCAAGTCATACTCAAAAGCAATTCCATGCGCAATATGTCGAAAAATCAAAGATGTATGCCGTGCAAGCCACTGCCGGAAAAATCTTGGCAACACTTTATCCGCATCAAGTGTTCTCGATAAAACTCTGGGGCGGACTGATGGGGAATAACGGATATGTTCCAGCCAAGGACGATTATCATTGGGAGCGCTGCGGAGATGGCATCGCAGATGAAGCGTTCAGAATGTGTGGCAACAAGCCCATTGGCTTTGATGTTGTCGACAGCCCATTTGCAAGCGAAAAAGTGTCGGACTTCTTTCATTTCGATTACACCGACCGAATGCTGAGCGACACCAACGGCAGCCCCTACTATGCCGACGAGACGATGGGCAACCGCATTGACGGCATCATCTTCTTCCGTCCCGTGGATGAATTCACCGTTCCGCACATTGAGACAAAGCTATTCAATGATGATTTTATCAAGCGTGTCAGCAAGCGAACAAAAGGCAAAGTAAATACACTCAACGATGTCTTGAACTATATCAAGCAACATCACCCCACGCTTGCTGCCGAGTGCGACAGACTCATGACAGACTAAGTAACCATAAAAAACTTTTTCGGTGTAAAATCACAAAAGTTCTATGATTGATACCAACCAACTATCAGCACTCGTTTCCGCTTTTCGGGTCGAGACCGAAAAGGAGTCCATCTCGCCTGACGATGTGAATAATAGGGCGCAATGTGGCTTTGTTTAAGAAAAATGTTTTACCTTTGTATCATGGAAGACAATAAGAACATTATAAAGGTGCAAGACAATCAAGTGTTACCCACCCAATTAGTTGACGATGTCAAGCTGATCGTAGAGCGGGGGTTGCGTGAGGCATACAATGGCGCTAACTCCATTTTAGTCAAAACCTATTGGAACGTTGGCAGACGTATTGTTGAAGAAGAGCAAAATGGAACTGCTCGGGCGCAATATGGGAAACATCTTATTGAGCTTCTATCTCAAGAACTATCTGCCATTTATCCCAAAGGATATTCGCCAAGAAACCTTCGTGATTATCGCCAATTCTATCTGTACTTCAGCGATTTAGAGATTTGGCATTCGCGAGTGCCAAATCTCACGTGGACGCATTACCGCACGTTGTTATCTGTCACAGATGATGATGCTCGATATTGGTATATCCGAGAGGCTTCAACTCAGTCGTGGAGTGTTCGCACCCTTGCGCGCAACGTGGGGTCTCAATACTACCACCGATTGTTGCAATCACCCAAGAAGGAAGCGGTAGTGAACGAGATGCTGCAACTCACTGCACCATTGCGCGATGAGCCACAGGGCTTTCTCAAAGACCCGGTTGTGGCAGAATTTCTTCAACTGCCCTCTAATGCTTCATTTACAGAGTCAGAACTTGAAAAGGTGATTATTCGCCATTTGAAAGACTTCCTGCTTGAAATGGGTCGTGGCTTTGCCTTCATGGCTGAGCAATATCACATCAGTACTGATGCAGGAGATTTTTTCGTCGACCTTGTGTTCTACAATGTTGTGCTCAAGTGCTATGTGCTCATTGACCTCAAGACCAAGAAAGTGACGCATCAGGATGTAGGCCAGATGGATATGTATGTGCGCATGTTCGATGACTTGAAGCGCACTGAGGGCGACAACCCAACCATCGGTTTGTTGCTTTGCGCCGACACAAGTAAAGACATAGCCCAATATTCAGTATTGCACGACAACAAGCAACTCTATGCCGCAAAATATCTCACCTATCTGCCGTCGGAAGAAGTTTTGAGGCGTGAGATTGAGCGACAAAAAGAGATCTTCTTTCTGCAACACAACAAATCCGATCACGAAAACAACTAGCAGAATCAGCTGTACAAAAATTTCTCGTGCATGCCGAATTCGGTGTGTAACTCGCTTGAACTCAGCCTAGTCGAGAACGGTGAAACACGACCGCAAACGCCGCCGCGGGTTCTCGCGCAAGTATTACACTTCGGTTATGCGAATCAAAGAATTTTATGGGGATAACGTAGATTGTTCGTTCACTGGGATTTTGAGCGATTTCGTGCGAAATGTAAATAATCGAACACAAAGCGGCTCTGTTTAAGAAAAATGTTTTACCTTTGTAATATGGAAGACAATAAGAAAATTATAAAGGTGCAAGACAATCAAGTGTTACCCACCCAATTAGTTGACGATGTCAAGCTGATTGTTGAGCGCGGCTTGCGTGAGGCCTACCATAGCGTAAACTCAATTTCGATACTGACCTATTGGAATGTGGGCAAACGCATTGTTGAGGAGGAACAGCAAGGTGCAAGCCGTGCCGAATACGGCAAGCAAGTTCTCAAGGGGCTGGCGCAAATATTGGTGCCACTATTTGGCTCATCTTACAACGAGCGCAACTTGTATAGCATGCGTCAGTTCTTCTTGTATTTCAAGGACTTGGAGATTTTGAACACGCGTGTTCAAAATCTTACATGGTCGCATTATCGCATGTTGCTTCGCGTTGTGGATGAGGATGCACGATACTGGTATCTGCGTGAAGCTTCTGAGGAGATGTGGAGCGTCCGCACATTGAGTCGCAACATCGGTTCGCAATACTATTATCGTCTGCTGCAATCACCCAAGAAAGATAAGGTAATTGCAGAAATGCAATCACTGACTCAACCTCTACAAGAAGGTAGAGATGAGATTGTCAAGAACCCTGTTGTTGCTGAATTTCTTGGCTTGGAGAACACTGACTATACCGAAAGTGACCTTGAGCAAGCGATCATTGACCATCTCCAAAAATTTATCATGGAAATGGGGCGAGGTTTTGCTTACATGGGACGTCAGCAACTGATTCGCACCGATACACAGGACTATTATATAGACCTCGTTTTTTACAATGTTGTTCTAAAATGTTACGTCCTATTTGACTTAAAAGTGGGCGTAATCACTCATCAAGATGTCGGACAAATGGATATGTATGTACGCATGTATGATGAGCTCAAGCGCACCGAGGGCGACAACCCCACCATCGGCATCGTGCTCTGCTCTGAAACAAGCAAAGACATAGCCCGATACTCAATTCTCAAAGGGAATGAGCAGCTATTTGCAGCAAAATATCTGCCCATGTTGCCCACCGAAGAAATGCTCAAGCGCGAAATTGAGCGACAAAAAGAGATTTTCTATCTGCAACACAACAAATCCGATCACGAAAGCGACTAGCAGAATCAGCTGTACAAAAATTTCTCGTGCATGCCGAATTCGGTGTGTAACTCGCTTGAACTCAGCTTAGTCGAGAACGGTGAAACACGACCGCAAACGCCGCCGCTGGTTCTCGCGCAAGTATATTACGCTTCGGTTATGCGAATCATGGAGTTATCGAACGCTCGTTCACGGGCATCCTATGTTCTGCTTTATCAAAAGATTTTGGCCGCAATCACTAAAAAAGCGAAGCCAATGGCCTCGCTTCTCTATTCGCTAAATTGGAATTTATTGGTCAAGCGGATAGGAGAAAGTATGATATTCAATTCCAAAAGCGCGAAATTCACCATTGATATAAGATACTTTCCAAGGATGATAAGCCTTCAACAGTTGAGTCATTTCTTCGGCAAGTTGCTGATTGTCGCCGGGCTGGAGGACCTTAACTTCACATTGTACAAGATTACCGTGCATATCAACTCGTGCTTGTCGGATACTGAATATGATGCGTTTGACATTGGCGAGTTCGGGATACTTTTCTATTTTCAAAGGAAATAACTTCCGTATGTCAGAATTGCTTTTGACTTTATCGAATGCGAAACCATCAACAACATAGTTGTGATAATCTTTTTTTCCAATGACCTTTCCCTCACGGATTGTAAAGATTTGTTCATGTTCATAGTTTCGTTCAAAGCCCATGTGCTGATAGTAAATCTTTTTCCCTGTAGCCACACGAATGTCGTCCGTCAGCCAACTGGCCACAATACGCTCTCCTTCGACAAAATTCTTGAATACACGAAGCAATGTGTCGTTTGGAATGCGCTCACCTATAATTTTGCGACTATTTGTATCATCGTGTTCACATCGTATACTGTCGAGGTAGAATACGTCCTCCTCAATGCTCCAATATGAGGTGAAGCCATCCCAGTTGGCTGAAGTAATAACGCGTTCTGCAGGTAGCACAGCCTTCAAGTGATGGTACAACAAAGAATCTCTGCATACAGGCCTGTCCAACAACGCCCAACGAGTACCATTAATAAAAATAATATCACTGTCTTGACCAGTCGCATAAGCGACAGTCGTCGTTAACAGAAATTGAATGCATATTAAAATCTTTTTCATAACGCTAACTTCCGATTTATTCGTTTGTTTGAGTTTGCAAAGTTAGATAAAAAAACATGAAACATGCTAATGTTTTATAACATCGAAAAGAGAATCGTTCTTTTCTTGCTCAAACTCATATCCATCACATAGTCTATAAAAGACAGTACGATGAAAGACGCTATCACTCTCAAACTCTGTGGCATCAATTTCTTCTTTGATCAGGTCAAATTCATTGTACATTGAATAATCAGCTTCTTTCATTTCACCGAAACCAATATCACCCAAGAAGTACATACGCCTGTCGATTAAGCCGTCTCTTTTGTACAGTACAAACCTATTTGGGTCAAAAAAATCGTAATATTCCGAATAAACGACATACTCTTTGTCGCTCCATATTTTTTCGTCATGCTTGACCATTGCGATATACAAGCTAATCAAACATCCCATTACCATCACGAAACAACTAGGCCAAATCAATATTTTCAACAGACAGTGTTTTCCCTTGGTATAATGGATTGTGAACAGAATACTAATGATGGCAATGAGCATCGATGCAAGCATCCATGCCTTATTACTCAATTGCCAGAGCAACCTGTCACCATTATCGAGAAATAATGTCGGCACAAATGCAATACACAAAACAATCAAGGTCAATATCACCATACAAATCAACCCTAATTTCTTCATTTTGCAACCAATACGCTTACAACTATGTAATAACATTTCCAATTACCGAAACACTTGCAGCTGGGTAAACAAGTGAATTTAACAAAACGCTGCAAAGGTACAATTTATTCGCCAAGAGGCGCGTCTTTTGCTGTAACCATCCGAAAAGAAAAGCATCTCGCCCGAGACTATGACCATCTCCTCGGCCGTGGACTTCCCCTACGGCCTCATTACAACAGTTTCGGTCGGATTTTGCGAATCCGACCGAATGTAGCAGGTTTTGCGCCCTCCCTGGTGCAACAAAAAGGGAGCGAACCGATTTAGCGCTTGTGGGCGAGCAAGTACTGTGCAATCTGGACGGCGTTGAGGGCTGCACCCTTCTTGATCTGGTCGCCGACGACCCAGAAGGTTAGGCCGTAGTCGCTACTGAGGTCCTCGCGAATGCGCCCGACATAGACGGGATCCTTGCTGGTGCAATCGATGGGCATCGGGTAGACGTTGTTGCGCGGCTCGTCGAGGACCACCACGCCGGGAGCCAGCTGCAGGGCGGCACGTGCCTGGTCGGGTGTGATGGGATCCTCACACTCGATCCAGACGGCCTCGCTGTGGGCGCGCATGACCGGCACACGCACGCATGTGGCGCTGACGCGGATGTCGCTGTGCATGATCTTGCGGGTTTCGTGATACATCTTGGCCTCCTCGCGGGTATAGTTGTTGTCGAGGAAGGTGTCGATGTGCGGAATCACGTTGTAGGCGAGCTGATGCTGGAAGTGCTGCACAGTGGTGCCCAGCTTGCCATGAGCTATCTCGGCCTGCTGCAGGGCGAGCTCGTCCATTGCCTCAAGCCCCGCCCCACTGGCAGCCTGATAGCTGGCCACCTGCACATTCTTGATGTGCGAGAGGTTGTCCAGCGGTTTGAGCGCAACGACCATGAGGATGGTTGTGCAGTTGGGGTTGGCAATGATGCACTTGGGCGCGTTGAGTGCGTCCTCGCCGTTGACCTCTGGCACGACCAGTGGCACCTCGGGGTCCATGCGGAATGCGCTGCTGTTGTCAATCATGATGCAGCCATGCTTGGTGATAGTGGGAGCAAACTCGATGGCAGTCTTTGCCCCTGCCGAGACAAATGCCACGTCGATGTCCTTGAAGTCATCGTTGTGCTGCAGCAACTGCACCACATAGTCCTCGCCCCGGAAAGTAAAGATGCGGCCTGCGCTGCGCTTCGAGCCGAAGAGCACGAGGTCGTCGACGGGGAAGTTCTGCTCGTCGAGCACACGCATGAATTCTTGTCCTACAGCGCCACTGGCGCCAACGATTGCAACTTTCATTGAGAATTGAGTTTTTTAGTTTTTAGTTGTTAGTTTTTAGTTGTTAGTAGGGACGTTGCAACAAGTCACAACTAAAAAACTGACACCTATTGTTATTGCAAATTTTGTGCCACAACCGGCAACCGATGACCGATTCGTTCACTTGATGTGTGTGCCCAGCTCGGGGTTAGCCAGGTTGGCGGCATTGGTGATGAGCACCTCCTTGACCCCGTGGTCAATGGCACTGAAGGCATTGTCGAGCTTGTTGACAAACCAGTCCTTGATGAGGTCCATCTCTCGCATGTTCTTGTACTGCGTGCGCTTGAGCACAGCAATGACACTGTCATTGTCGTCGACATTGAGCAGCACGCCGTTCTTCTCAAAGCAATAGATGAGCCTGACCTCATATCGCAAAGCCAGTGCCTTGGCCGTCTCGGCTGCCATGGAATCGGTCTCGTTGAAGAGCAGATTACAACTGCCATCGTGGGTGATGGGAGCGATGACCGGCACAATATCCTGGTCGAGAAGGTTGCCGATGGCCTGAGCATTGACTTGCCTGATGGCCCCAGTCCATCCCATGTCGTGCTCGCCCATGGGCGTGCGCACGCTTTGCATCAGGTTCAGGTCGGCTCCGGTGACTCCCAGTGCATTGACCTTGCGAGCCTGCAGCAAGGCCACAAACTGCTTGTTGACCAGTCCGCCATAGACCATGGTGAGCAGTTTAAGTGTATTCTCGTCGACCACGGGCCGTCCGTCGATGAGCAGTGTCTTAATGCCCATGCGTTTGCCCACTTTCCCGGCCAGGTCGGCTCCGCTGTGAATGAGAATCTTGCGGCCTTTGATGGCAGCAAACTCGCGCACAAAGGTTTTGAGTGCCTCAGGCCGCTCGACAATTTTTCCCGAGACTTTGATGATGGTCAGTTGCTCTTTCATTGTTTCAGTAGTGGAGTAGTAGTGTAGTAGAGCCGTTACCTTCAGCTGGCGTTCATGCGACGGCCCTACATTGTGCATTATGTTTTGGCTTACTCGTCGCTGAACTCCATGAGGTAGGCCTTGATGAACTCGTCGATGTCTCCGTCCATCACTCCACCCACATCGCTGGTCTGGTAGTTGGTGCGGTGGTCCTTGACGCGACGGTCATCGAAGACATAGCTGCGTATCTGACTACCCCACTCGATTTTCTTCTTGCTGTCCTCGATTTTGCGCTGCTCTTCCTGGCGATGCTGCAATTCCTTGTTGTACAAGATTGACTTGAGGTTTCGCAAGGCATTCTCGCGGTTTTTGGGCTGGTCACGGGTCTCGGTGTTCTCGACCAGGATTTCCTCTTCCTCGCCGGTATAAGGGTCTTTGTACTGATAACGCACACGCACACCCGACTCCACCTTGTTGACGTTCTGTCCGCCGGCACCACTGCTGCGGAAGGTGTCCCACGAGATTTTGGCCGGGTCGAGTGTAATCTCGATAGTGTCGTCGACCAGCGGTGTGACAAAGACCGATGCAAACGAGGTCATGCGCTTGCCCTGGGCGTTGTAGGGCGAGACGCGCACCAGGCGGTGCACGCCATTCTCGCTCTTGAGGTAGCCATAGGCAAAGGCACCCTCGGCACTGATGGTGACGCTCTTGATGCCCGCCTCATCGCCATCGACCATGTGCTCGATGGCTGTCTTGTAGCCATGTCGCTCGCACCATCGCAGATACATGCGCATGAGCATCTGTGCCCAGTCCTGGCTCTCGGTGCCACCGGCACCCGAATTGATTTTGATGATGGCATCCATCTTGTCCTCGTCGCGCCGCAGCATGTTGCGCAGCTCGAGTTTTTCCACCTTGTCGATGGCCTGTTTATAGAGCGCGTCGAGGTCGCTCTCTTCGATGAGTCCTTCCTTGACGAAATCAAATCCGGTCGCCACCTCTTCGACGGCCTTCTCCAGCTCAGTGCAACTGTCAATCCAGAAGTGCAGTGTCTTGATTTTCTTCATCTGCGCCTCGGCCGCCTTCTGGTCGCTCCAGAAGTCGGGCACATGGGTTCGCAGTTCTTCTTCCTCGACCTGAATCTTCTTGTTGTCGATGTCGAGATATTTGCTCAGCGCACTAGCGCGCTCTTGCAGTTCTTTGAGTTGTTCTTGGGTTATCACTTATTTTAATTGAGAATTGTAAATTGAGAATTTTGAATAAAACCTAGTGCTTGATGCTTGCCAATTCTTGCTTCGTGAATCGAGCAACAAGACCTATTTCTTGCGGCGGAAGTCGGCTGCATACATTGCGTCGATGAGCGGTGCATAACGCTTGTTGATGACTGGTCGACGAATCTTCAATGTGTTGGTCAGCTCGCCCGACTCCATGGTGAATGCCCTGGGCAGCAACACGAAGCGTTTGATTTGCTCGTAGGATGCCAGCCCCTTCTGGTAGTCGTTGATGCGGTCCTCAATCATCTTGTGTATGTCGGCATTGTTGACCAACTCCTCGATGGTCGCAAACTCAATGTGCTTCTTTTCGGCGTAGATTTTGAGCTCGTCGAAATTGGGCACAATGAGTGCCGAGACATACTTGCGTCCGTCGCCGATGACCGCCACCTGCTCGATGTACTTGTCCTGTCCGAGCATGATTTCGAGCATCTGTGGCGCGATGTACTTTCCGTTGCTAGTCTTGTACAAGTCCTTGAGGCGCTCGGTGATGATGAGTTCGCCCGATGGCGCAATCTCCCCGCAGTCGCCGGTGTGGAACCATCCGTCGGCATCAATGGCGCGTTCAGTCTCCTCAGGCTTATTGTAGTAGCCCTGTGTGACGGTTGGCCCCTTGACCAGAATCTCGTTTTCGTTGCCAATCTTGACTTGAATGCCAGGGATGGGAGTGCCGATGGTTCCGATGGTGAACGGCCCGTTCTGGAGGAAGAAGCTGACCGACGCATTGGTTTCGCTCAGGCCATAGCCAATGACGATGTTGATGCCCACCGCATGCAGAAACTCAGTGATTTTGTCGCTGAGCATAGCACCTGCCGTGGGGAACAAGTAGCCATTCTCGATGCCGATGGCCTGACGGAACTTGCGGTAAATCTTGTTTTCGAAATACTGATACTGCTTCTCGATGAGCATCGGTGCCTTCTTGCCCTGACGGACATACTTGATGTTGCGTGTCTTGCCCACAGCGATGGCACGCTTGACCAGCATGCGCAGCACTGGCTTGGCCATCTCGAGCTTGTCGTTGATAGCAGTGTAGACCTTCTCCCAAAATCGCGGCACACTGCACATAATGGTTGGCGATATTTCCTTGACGGTCTTCTGTATCTCATGAGGGTCCAGATTGATGGCAATCCTCACCCCGGTCATGAAGCAGCACATGCTCCACCCCAGTTCGAACACATGGCTCAATGGCAGGAAGCTGAGCGAGATGTCCTTGTCGTCATCGACAGGCAGTCGCTCGATGTGCGCCACCATGGCCGCGTCCCAGTTGCTGTGAGTGAGCATCACCCCCTTGGGTACGCCAGTCGTTCCGCTGGTATAGATGAGATACATCAGGTCGGTGTTGCGTCCTGCCAGCCGACGCTTCTCCACATCCTGTGCCACCTGTGCCGCCTTGTCATCGCCACGTTGCTTGAGCTGTGCCCATCGCATGGCCATGGTGTCGCCACTGTCCAGGTCGACGCTGGGGTCCAGCACCACGACATGTCGCAGCTGCGGGCACAGTGCATGCAACTCGCGTGAGATGTCATACTGCCGCTGATTGCCCACCAGCAGGATGGTCGCCCCCGAGTCGTTGACAATATATGCCGCCTCGTCGCGGCTGCTGGTGGCATAGATGGGCACGGGCACAGCCCGGTTATAGAATGCGGCAAAGTGAGTGATGAAGATTTCAGGGCAGTTCTGCGTGAACAGGCAGATGCGTCCCTGCTCCTCGACACCCAAGTCATAGAGTGCGACCGCCACGCGCTCGACGGTGTGTCGCAGTGTTGTCCAGGACATGCTGATCCACTGCTGGGTCAGGTAGTCGCGATATCGCAGTTGCTCTCGGTCGCCATACTTAGCGGCCTGACGATTAGGAAGGTCGGCAAAAATATTCATACCAAATGGGTTGAAAAGTTGTACAACCCACAAAATTACAAAAAATCGGCCACCCGACCAAGAAAAAGGCGCAAACGATGCTCACATTAACACGATTTCGGGCAAAGCCGAAATGTTTTACACATTTTAAATTTTTAATTTAAACTATTCATCGATTGGTTCCAGTGAGCCTCCCCTCCCCTTTGTGGAGGCCGCTGAAAAAGTAATAAACCGCGAATTACGCAAATAAAACGCGAACCTTTAGCTCGCAACCGAACGGGCGCAATATTTCTTGAATAGAATTTGAAATATCACGAAAGCAGCAGATGATTTATTCAAATTTAGGTTTGAATATAACCATCGTGAAGCAAATCAATTATCTGCCTGTACTTTCTCAGCGGCCTGGTGAAAGGGGAGGGACCTGCTAAATTAGCGGGGGAACTGCTCAACTTGGAGGGGGAACAGACCCAGCGAAACTTGAATTTTTAATTTCTCACCGATACAGCGAATCGCCACTCACCGAGGCTTTTTGGGAATGACGACGCCAGTCGACTGTCGCCGCCCCTTCGAATCAATATAGGATTGCGGCACCTGGCCGGACTGTGGACTGAAGTCGGATAGTTGGTCGGCACTTTGCTCAACAGCCGCCCGGGCATTCTTTGGACGCTTGGCAGGACGCTTGGTCAGGTCAATGCGCCAGCTGGCCATGATGGTCAGCTGGTGGTCAACATGTCCCGTTGCAGTCTTTATCGGAAGCTCTGGCACTTCCCTGCCCTTGCCATTGGGTTGCTTGTAGGTCAGCATTGACCGACACGACACGCGGGGCGCATACACTACACCCAGCGAGAAATTGGGCAAAACGCGCCATGCCACCGATGCCATGGCACCCAGCGAGACATGCGTCTGGTCGAAGTCACGCGGTCCATATCGCTCGTATGTCTCGGTGGCACTCTTGACGAGTTTCTCATTACTGGCGTGGTCACTGACATACTGATCAAAATTGCAACAGCAATAGTGTGTCCACCGCCACTCGAGCGACGGCCCGATGCCGATGGTCCACCTCTTGAGATACCAACGATGTAGCAAGTCGACTGACACCTGACTGACAGTGCGCTTGGGCGGAGTCACATCGAATCGTTCGAAGATAGAATATTCATTGTTGCCAATGAGTGCGGCATGCCCCGTCAGGCGCAATGAGCGGTTGTCGCGATAGGCCCACTCTGCTCCCAGCCCGAGATTGAATAATCCAAAGCCCGACGCATCGGTCAGCCCCAGATGCGGCAGATGAGTCCATGCCCATGTGTAGGGGTTCCAATCGATGACGATGCTCCATCGCCCCTGAGGCACCAGATAACGGTCGGCAGCGGCAATCGAATCTTGCGCCGCGCAGTGCAGAGCCGCCGACACCAGCAGGAATGATACAATGAAATGTCGCATAACAATTACCTTATGACTCTATAACGCCGAAAAAATTACATCACTGCGCTATAACAACAATTTTTTTTGCTATTTTTGCCGAAAAATTTGCAAGAAAAATGAAACAAGAGATTTATCTGGCTGGCGGGTGCTTCTGGGGCACCGAGCACTTCTTCAAGCAGGTGCAGGGCGTGACCAGCACCGAGGTGGGTTATGCCAACGGCCACACCGAGAGCCCAACTTATCAAGAAGTGTGTACCGACCGCACAGGCTTTGCCGAGACCGTGCATGTGACCTATGACGATGAGGTGGCAAGTCTGCGCTTTCTGCTCGACCTGTATTTCAAGGCCATCGATCCGCTCAGTGTCAACCAGCAGGGCCACGATGTGGGCACACAGTATCGCACTGGCATCTACTACACCGACAAGTCGCAACTGCCCGTTATCGAGCAAAAAGTGCGAGAGGTTGCCGAAGAGCTGTTCGCACCACTTGCCGTTGAGGTGGGTCCACTGGTCAACTTCTATCCAGCCGAGGAGTATCACCAAGACTACTTAGACAAGAACCCCACGGGCTATTGCCACCTGCCACTTGAACTGTTCAAGATGGCCCGCGAAGCAAGAGAGGGCAAGAGCTTGTAGTTTATAGTTTATAGTTTATAGTTAAAAGCTTCTGCCAGAACTAAAAACTACTTCCTGACCAAGCGCTCGTATTCGGGATTGCCATTGCGCAACAACGCGTCGTATCGCTCACGGTCATATAGCACCTTAACAGCTGCATCCAGATCGGGATTTCGGTGGTTGACGATGCGTGTATAGGCGCTGGAGTCGGCATAAATGTCCCGAGCGATTAATCCCTTGATCATGGTGCGGAACACACGCTCACTGGTACGGAACTTCGCCTCGTCATATTTTACCTTGTCTTTTTCGCCCGCATCAATAAATCGCTTGATGTCATCGTCGGTCAGGGCAAAGCGAGCATCGAAATCCTCAAGTGTTGGATAGTCGCTCTTGAGTTGCTTGCGATGTTTGTCGACATAGTCAATAACAAACTGGTTGACAATGCCCTTGGCCACCATGTCGCGATAATAGGTGCTGTACTCGCTGGTGTCGACCGGCACAAAGATGTCGGGCATCACGCCTCCTCCGCCATAGATGGTGCGCTGATGGCGCAGGGTGGTGTAGCGCAACGAGTCATTGAAGTGGATGCTGTCCAAGCAGTAGTACTCTCCGCTCTTCGAGCGGTCGAGCAGGTCTTCCTCGTAGGCCTTCTTGTTGCCCTTAGTGTAGGGCTTCTGTATGCATCGCCCACTGGGCGTATAATAGCGCGCCACAGTCAGGCGCACCATCGATCCGTCATCAAACCGTATGGGCCTTTGCACCAGCCCCTTGCCGAATGTGCGCCGTCCCACCACGACAGCTCGGTCCCAGTCTTGCATGGCGCCACTGAAGATTTCGGCGGCCGATGCCGAGTACTGGTTGACCATGATGACCATGGGCAGGTCCTTGTACTTGCCGTTGCCCATGGCGTGGGCATTGCTTCGTGGTGCCTTGAGTCCCTCAGTATAGACGATGAGCTGGTCACGGTCGAGAAACTCGTTGCACATCTCGATGGCTGCATTGAGGTATCCTCCGCCATTGTCGGTGAGGTCGATGACCACCTGCTGCATGCCCAGCTTGGAGAGCTTGCTCAGTGCTTCCATCATCTCGTCGTAGGTCTTTGCCCCAAAGTTAGAGATGCGCACATAGCCCGTCTTGTCGTCGAGCATATAGCTTGCGTCGACACTGTGCAGCGGAATCTTGTCACGCGTGATGCGGAATGTGATGAGGTCGGGCGATGAGCCGCGCCGCACCTTGACGGTGACCTTGGTGCCTTTCTTGCCTCGCAGGCGCTTCATGATGTCGGTTCGCTTCATCTTCACGCCCGCAATGAGCGTGTCGTTGACCAGGACGATGCGGTCGCCGGCCAGGATGCCCACTCGCTCACTGGGTCCGCCAGGGATGGTCTGGATGACATAGAGTGTGTCCTGCTTCATGTTAAACTGGATGCCGATGCCGCTGAACTCGCCTTGCAACGGCTCTTCCATGTCCTTTGTCTCCTTGGCATCGGTGTAGCTGCTGTGTGGGTCCAGCTTCTGCAACATGCCCACGATGGCATACTCCACCAGCTTGTTTTCATCCACCGAGTCGACATAGAGCGAGTTGATTGCATACTCGGCCTGCAACAGCTTGTTCAGGTTCTGTGGCACCCGCTGTGCCTGCACAGCCACAACGCATGCCACCACAGCAAATAATAGCGATATCTTTCTCATAAATAATGTTGTTTTCAAAAACCAAAAGTTTACGGCAAAAAGTGTGCCATTGCGCTCAAGGCAGCATGCGCAGTGGTGCTGCGCCTGGCAGATAGGTGCTAACGTCCTGCCCCAGTGTGTGAAGCTGGCGCACGAGCGACGAGCTGATGTGTGCCAGCTGTGGGGCAGTATAGAGCAGCACAGTGTCCAGGCCACACAGGTCGTGATTGGCCTGAGCCATCTGCATCTCATACTCAAAGTCTTGCATTGTGCGCACACCCTTGACGAAGCAGCATGCTCCCAGGTCGAGAGCTGCCTGTGCAGCCAGCCCGTCGAATGTGACCACACGCACGCCAGGGCGCCAGCCGATGCACACGTCGACCCACTGCCGGCGCTGGTCGACGGTCAGGAACCCCTGCTTGTCGGGATTGACCCCGATGGCAACAACCACCTCGTCAAAGAGTTGCAGCGCACGCAGCACGATGTCCTCATGCCCCCGGGTGAAGGGGTCGAACGAGCCGGCGAATAGCGCCACGCGGCGCTGATTGACATTGTTGTCAGTGCACTGTGATGTCTTCATCGTCCTCAATGACTAGGTTGTCGATAATGAAATTCTGCCGTTCCATGGTGTTCTTGCCCATGAAGAAGGCGAGCATGTCCTTGACCGAGTCCTCCTTGCGCAGCGACACACGGTCGAGCCGCATGTCAGGTCCGATAAAGTCTTTGAACTCATCAGGCGAGATTTCTCCCAATCCCTTGAATCGCGTGATTTCGGCATTCTCACCCAGCTTGTTGATGGCGTTGACACGCTCCTCATCGCTGTAGCAGTAATAGGTCTCGGGCTTCTGGTCCTTGGCCTCCTTCTTGGTCGAGCGGCTCTTGCGCTTGGCCTCCTTCTTGTTGAGCACGCGGAAGAGCGGTGTCTGCAAGATGTAGAGGTGCCCCGTCTTGATGAGCTCGGGATAGAACTGCAGGAAGTAGGTGAGCATGAGCAGGCGGATGTGCATACCGTCGACATCGGCATCGGTGGCGATAATCACCTTATTATATCTCAGTCCATCGATGCCATCGTCGATGTTCAGAGCGGCTTGCAAGAGTGCAAACTCATCGTTGGTGTAGACCTTCTTGGGCTCGAGTCCGAAGGTGTTGAGCGGCTTGCCGCGCAGCGAGAACACCGCCTGTGTCTCCACGTCACGAATCTTGGTGATTGACCCGCTTGCCGAGAGTCCCTCGGTGATGAAGATGGACGAGTCATCGCGTCGGTCGTTGTCCTTGGGTGCGCGTGAGTCGTTGAAGTGCACGCGGCAGTCTCGCAGCTTGTCGTTGTGCAGTGCTGCTTTTTTTGCTCTCTCACGCACCTGCTTGGTCACCCCGGCGATGGCCTTTCGGTCACGCTCGTTTTCCTGGATTTTCTTGAGCAAGACATCGGCCGTAGCGGGCGTCTTGTGCAGAAAGTCGTCCAGCTCCTTCTTGATGAAGTCGTTGATATACTTATAGATGGTTGGGCCATCTTTCCACATGATGCTGCTGCCCAGCTTAATCTTGGTCTGCGACTCGAAGACCGGCTCCTCGACCTTGATGCTGATGGCGGCCACCACGCCGTTGCGTATGTCGCTGTACTCAAAGTTCTTGCCATAGAACTCCTTGATGGTGCGTGACAATGCCTCGCGAAATGCACTCTGATGTGTTCCGCCCTGGGTAGTGTGCTGGCTGTTGACAAACGAGTAGAACTCCTCGCCCATCTGCGCGGCATGTGTGATGACCACCTCAATGTCGTCGTTGCGGAAGTGCATGAGCGGATAGAGCGGCTCGCTGGTCATGTTCTCCTTGACCAGATCGCTCAGTCCATTGCGCGAGTGATAGCGCCGTCCGTTGTAGTAGAGCGACAGGCCGGTGTTGAGAAACGAGTAGTTCTTGACCATCGCCTCGATGATGTCGTCGCGGAAGGCATAGTTCTTGAAGATGGTTGCATCGGGCGTGAATCGCACCAGCGTTCCGTTCTCCTCGCCCTCTTCGGCCGGGATGATGCCCGTCTCGTGCTCGACCAGCCCCTCATGATAGGTGACAGCGGCGCACTGTCCATCGCGCACCGAACGGATATAAAACTCGGTCGACAGCGCATTGACCGCCTTGATGCCCACACCATTCAGTCCCACCGACCGCTTATAGGTCTGTGTGTCATACTTGGCCCCAGTGTTCATCTTGCTCGACGCGTCCTTGACCTGATCCAGAGGAATGCCGCGCCCAAAGTCACGGATGGTGACCATACCGTCCTCCACATCGATGTTGATAGTGGGTTTGGCAAAGCCGGTGTTGAACTCGTCGATGCTATTGTCGACCACCTCCTTGATGAGGACGTAGACACCATCATCGCTCTGTGAACCGTCGCCCAGCTTGCCAATGTACATGCCAGGACGTTGCCTGATGTGCTCGCGTGGGGTGAGCGTCACCAGCTTGTCATATCCGCCGAAGTCGCTGGGTTGCGGCTCGGCCTTCAGTTCTAGTTCTTCAGCCATATATTTCTCTCTTGTCCTGAGCTCGCAGCTCGGAATGCACAAACGGCACTGCGCCTAGTTGTGCAAAATATCAAAAAATTTGTGCAAAGGTAATGACTTTTTGCGACATTTCAAAAAATTCGTTGTGCTATGCGTGCCGCGCCTCGCTTACCGGCCACGACTCGCCGGTAGAGCATGTGTGTGACCGGTGCCACCCAACAGCGCCACCACAAGCTGCCATTGTAGCTGTGCCGCAAAGCCTCAAACGCCTGAGTGGCCAACGGCCTGGCCAAGTCGTCCCGGCCCTCTCGCTCATATTGTGCGGCCAGCACCAGGCGGCGATACTCGACCAGGCGACAGTATCGCAGTCGCTCACGCCGGCTCATTGCTGCGAGCCACAGGTGCTGTTCGCCCAGATTGATGGCACGCTCCCACTGGCCGGCACGCGTGTGGAACTCGCTGCCCGTGATTGAGTCTTTGCCATTGTGGTTGATGAGCACCATGGGGGCGTCCTGGCAGAATGCCATGCGAGGGTGCGCCAACAACAGTCGCAGCCCCAACTCCCAGTCGTTCCATCCGGGTAAATCGGCATTCCAGCCACCAGTGGCTGCAAAGAAGTCGCGCCTGACTGCATAGCGCTGTGTGGCCAGCTGGCTGTGCAACAACTGCACGGCCAGGATGTCGGAGGTGAAAAAGGGAGCCTCGCGGCGTGTTCCGTCAGGAAAGACCAGCACCGACCTGGCCGAGACCAAGTCCAGCTGTCCGTCACATTGCCGCACCTGGCTGGCGTATGCCTCGACCAGTCCGGGAGCCATCTCGTCGTCACTGTCGAAAAACATGACCCACTCAGCCCTGGCCAAGTTGAAGCCCCGGTTGCGTGCCGCCCCTGCCGTGTGTCGCTGCTCCTGAACGACCGTGACCCGGAAATCGGGTTCGTCATGCCGGTCGGCAAACTGATGCAGCACCTGTAAAGTGCCGTCAGTACTACAGTTGTCGACCAGCACCAGCTGCAAGGGTCGGTGTGTCTGTGCCAGCACGGAGTCGAGTGTGCGCTGCACCAGTGCCTCGCGATTGTAAACGGGTATGATGATTGTGAAAAGCATCTATCTCTCGAAATTTGAGCGTAAAGGTAGTAAAAGTTTTGCAGAGTGGCAAAAAAAGTCTAATTTTGCGGCAAAATCTCGTCACTTTTGCAATGAAAAGAGATACAAGGATCACATTAGTCAAGGGTTTGTGCATGATTATGGTGGTTGTCGACCACAGCGGTTGTCCGCAACCTCTGTTCAACACCGACCTGAGCATGCTCATGCCCATCTTCTTCATTTCCAGCGGCTACTTCTTCAAGGCGAGCTGGTTTGACCGCAAGTGGGAATATGTCAAGCGCAAATTCAAGAATCTGTACATCCCCTTTGTGAAGTGGAGCATCATCTTCTTGCTGCTTCACAATGTGTTCTTTGGCCTGGGCATCATCAATGCCCAGTATGGCAACGACTCGGGCGTCACCTCGCATCTCTACTCGCTGAAAGAAGGTTTCACCCACCTGCTGAACATCGTCTTGCGCATGGACCAATATGAAGGTTTCCTGCTGGGTGCCTACTGGTTTCTGCGCACGTTGCTAGTGAGTCTGGTGGTGATGTGCTGTCTGGGCTCAGTTATCAACAAGAAGACCCACTCGCCCTCGACCAGCATCGCGCTGGTGAGCTTGCTGGGCCTGCTGGGCGGCCTCGCCATAGCATGGTCGCGCCACGGCATCCCCTACTTCCCTCAAGGTGGCTACCGCGAGTGCATGGCGACGTTCTTTCTGGGCGTGGGCTACTTTATGCACGCATACGAGCGGGTGTGGCAAGAGCGCTCCTGGCTGGCTGCGGCGGCCTTTGTGCTGCTGCTGTGCGGTGTGTACATCCAGCCCACCGGTCTGTTGCCCGCGGCCACAGTGGGCCAGTGGGGCATGGTTCTGTTGACAGGCACATGCGGGTTTGTGTTTGTCCACTGGTTGTGCAGCCAGATAGACGCTCACCCTGGCACATTGCTCAGGCGGTCGCTACTGCATGTGGGCGAGAAGACCTTCTATGTGTTCACGTTCCACTTCTTGATGCTCAAGCCGGCCTCGCTGCTCAAAGCCTATATCTACGACCTTGACTGGCATGTAGTCGGTTGCCACCCCTATGTCCATACGGTGCCCGACAATTGGTTCTGGCTTATCTATGTGGCCACTGCCGTCCCATTGACCCTGCTGCTGGGGCGTGTTGTTGACAAAGTCAAGTGGCTCAAGGCTTGACTGAACCTAAACCTATGATGCGATGAAGATTCTGTTCGTTGGCGATGCAAGCAACATGCACAACAGCCTGGCGCGACAGCTGCGGCTGATGGGTCACGAAGCTGTCGTGGCCTCGAACGGCTCGCACTGGATGGACACCTCGCGCGACATCGACCTCTCACGCAAGCCCGGCCGGCTGGGTGCTGTGCGCTATGTGCTGGATGTGCTGCAAGCCCTGCCTCGCATGCGTGGATTCGACATCGTGCATCTGGCCAGCCAAATATTCCTGGAACTCAAGCCTCCTAAAGTCAGGCGGGTGCTAGACTACCTGCGCCGCCACAATGGCAAAGTGGTGCTCTCGGCCCTGGCCACCGACCGTGTCTACTATGACGCGTGCCACGATGGCAAGACCTATCGTTATAGTGACTATCGCATTGGTACAGAGCCAAGTCCGTATGTCGGCTCGGCCGAATATTATGCCCAGAAGCAGGACAACTGGCGGTTACCTGTGATGAAGCAATATAGCGACTACCTGCTGCAACACATCGACGGTGTGGTGGCCTGCCTGTGGGAGTACTATCAAGCCTACCGCCCACTGATGGGCGACCGTCTGGCCTACGGCGGCATCCCTATCGACGTGGACGCTCTGACGCTGCGTCCGCTGGACACCGAACCCGAGCGTGTGAGATTTTTTATCGGCATCCAGCGCGCTCGCACGGTCATCAAGGGCACCGACCGTCTGCTGTCCTCGCTGCGCCGCGTGCATGCTCGCTATCCCGACCTGTGCCAGATGGAAGTGGTCGAGAACCTGCCTTACAACGAGTACACGCGCCGCATGCGTGCTTCGCATGTGCTTCTGGACCAGCTCTACAGCTACACTCCGGCTACCAATGCCCTGATTGCCATGGCACAAGGACTGGTGGCGGTGAGCGGAGCCGAGCCCGAGTATTATGCGCTCATCGGCGAGCCGTCGCTGCACCCCATTGTCAACGTCACCCCCTACGACGACGAGGACATCGACCGCCAACTCGAAACCATCATCCACCAGAAGTCCCGTCTGCCGCAATGGAGCCGAGACAGCCGAGAGTTTGTCGTGCGCAACAACTCAGCGCAAGTCGTCGCACAGCGTCACTTGGACTTCTGGCACCAACTGCTCGAAACCTCATGACACTCCAACTGCTCATCTGCACCATCGATGGCGGCATCGACAATGTGGTCGACTTGATATTGCCGCCTCAACCCGACATCGGCTATGTCGTGTCGTGGCAGCATAGCACCGCCGGAGGCCACCACGACGTGCCCGCCCCGCTGTTGCGCGATGACATCCAGGTGTATCATCTAGAGGGTCGCGGCCTGAGCCGCAACCGCAACAACTGCCTTCGCCACGCCTCGGCCGACGTATGCCTGATTTGCGATGACGACTGCCGATACACCGTCAGTGGCCTGCAAGCCGTGCTTGACACCTTTGCATCCCATCCCGGCACCGACCTGGCCACCTTTGTGATGCAGAATCCCTATTGCACCAAGCCCTACCCCACATCGGCCATCGACCTGCAGCGGCGCCCCAGGGGTTACTACCCCACATCGTTTGAGATAGCTTTCCGGTTGCAATCGGTGCGCGGCCGTCTGCGGTTCAACGAGCACTTTGGTCTAGGAGCCGAACTGTTTCACTGTTGCGAGGAGGAGATACTGGTGCATGACGCACTGGCACTGGGTCTGCATTGCCACTTCTACCCGACAGTCATCGTCGAGCACGACCATCCCACCACCGAGGCCAGCCGCGCCACCACGCCCGGCGTGCTCATGGGCAAGGGCGCGTATCTGTACATCGGTTACCGCCGCAAGATGTTTCTGTATCCCTGGCCCATCGCCTGGCGGCTGCACCGGCAGTACGGTGTGAGCATGGCCTACGGCCTGCGCTACCTCTACAAGGGGCTGTTCCACATCCTGCGCCACCGCGACAAAGCTACAGCCGGAGTCATTGCCACCAGCTGTGGAGCAGTCGAGTAGTCAAACACACGAATTGTCAAACACTCGAATAGCCGAAAATTATCGTCAGATGCGACGTGAGACGGCAGCCTCGAGTTGTGTGCCGTCCTCGACACGCTCGACAATGTCGCCATCGCGGATGACGAATGTGGTGGGCACACCCATCACCTGATAGACACCGATGTTGCGCGAGTTCTGTCCCTGCGGGTCATAGACGGTGATCCAGGGCAGATTCTTTGCCGCCTGACTCCAGAAGACATTGTCGGTGTCGAGACTCACCTGGTAAATCTCCAAACCACGCGACTTGTAACGCGAGTACAGGTCGTTAAGCAACTTGTTGTACATGGGTGAGAAATCGGCCTGATAGATGGTGAAGCATAACAACACCAGATGGTTCTGCTTGGACACCTGCTCCAGGCTGTGTGTTGTTCCGTTGTAGTCCTGGAGCTTGATGTCGATGAGCGATGCCACCTCGGCATTGATGGTGTCGGTGGGTGCCATTGCTGCCCGTCGCCGCTGCTGTCCCTCGGTGAGCACTCGCACCAGGTAGTCGGTGCGAGGGTCATTAGGCTTGAACGTATAGAATGCGTTAGCCACAGCCCCGATGATGCGCAAGTCATTATTGTCGAGCGGGTCGAACAGGGGCTTGTCGTCGACATACTTGTTGATGACATAATAGGCGACAATGCCCTTGGGGTCGGCCACAATCTGCTCGGCCAGCTTGCGTTTCCACACCTTGAACTGCTCGGGCGATGCCTTTCCGCCAGCCATCTGCAACGCTTGCTGGTCGATTTTCATCACCTGTACAGCATGATCGCTACCCGCCACAGTGTAGTCGGTGCCGAAAGCATCCAGCCGTGTTTTGACGGTCAGGTGGTCGAGACTGTCGATAGGGAAACAGATGGCCTTGTCGCCCAGACGCAACCGATAGATGTTGGGAAACTCGGGAGCATCGGCATCGACGCTGAAGTTGCCGCCACTGCCAGTAGTGACCGTGTCGACCACTAGCCAGTAGCCGTTGCTCGACACCTCGAGCACGAGTTGTGTTGTGTCGCTGGCGCCCTCGACCGTGCCGTCGACCTTGAACTTGTTGTCGCTGCATGATGCCAGCATGGCCAGCACAGCGAACATCATTAAGATATGTTTCTTCATCTCCATTATATTATTCAATATTGAAAATCGGGTGCAAAGGTACGAATTTTTTTAGACTTTGGACGGCTAAACCTTAGACTTTAGTCATCCTGGGGTGTCACCACGTTCCATCCTCGGTTACAAAATCAGTCATTTTCAGCGTCCCTCGCTTCACGGTGTGATGGCAAAGGTGACCACCTGTGGGTAGTGGTCACTGGCACCGGCGCGGTGCAGCTGATAGTCCACAGCCTGCAGGTGCCCGCGATAGAGGATGTGGTCGATGTTAAAGTAGAACCGGTCGCGGTTGAAGGTGAAGACTGGCCAGCGGCCACACTCGGCATAGGCATCGTGCAGGTCGTCGCCGCGAATGGTGCGGTAGCTGTACGAGCCGGGCGTGTCGTTAAAGTCGCCACAGACGATGACATTGGGAGCTGTAACAGTGTCACTCAGGATGTCGCGCAGCTGGTGAGCCTCGCTGGCACGGCGACGGAACGCCCCGGCCAGCTTGCCCAGCAACGAATGCCGCACCTGTGCAACATCGCCACGGTCCTTTAGCTCGTTGCTGGTGAGCTTCTTGTAGAGCTGCTTGTCGTGGTCGCTCAGGCCGATGGACTGGAGATGCACATTGACGATGCGCAGAGGCGTACCCGCCACCTGGAGGTCGAATGCCTTGGCATAGAAATGATACTCACTGTGGATGTCATCGGCGGCCCCAAAACCCTGCTTAAGCGTGGTGTCGTTATAGACAGTGTAGGGCAGCTTGGACAGAATGGCCAGGTCGTGATAGCCCTGCGAGTGATAGGGATACTTCTGCTCAAGTTCTTCGCGCAGGTCGACGTGCTGAGGCAAGTCGCTGAAGTCCATAGGGCCGAGCGAAGTCTCCTGTAGCACGACAAAGTCGGCATCCTGGTCCAGGATGTAACGCAGCGTCTTGGCCTCCATGTCAAATCCTGCCACGTTGTAGGTCATCACTCTGACTGTGGTCTGCCGGTCAGAGACCTCCTTGCTTCCGCTCAGGGGCATGCTCAGTCTGACCACAGGCCATGCCAACAGAGCTGCCAGTGCGACCATGGCCAATGCTTGCCACTGGCGCACAACCAGGCATGCCAGTGCCACCAGCAGTGCTCCTGCCACGACCACCGGCAGTGCCAGTGTGGCAACAGCGGGCACAGCCCATGTGCGGGGGTCAATCCAGCCGCCATAGGCCGACATGAGCAACACCAGGGCAGTGGCTGCGGCTATGAGTCGGAACACCAGCTTCATGATTATCTCTTGCGTGATGCACTGAAGAGCACATCGCGCTCATGGTCGGTGAGCGAGGTGTAGCCCGAACGCTTGATTTTGTCGAGGATAGCATCAATCTCGGCCTCGGTGGGCCTGTCGTTGACTGGTCCGTCATGAGCCTGTCCGTAGGCCTTGCCCCCAACCGGTTGCCCCACCCCGGGTTCGCGCCGCGACACCAGCGATGCCAACCAGTCAAGTGCCGCATTCAGCGGAGCAGTAATGTCAGTGCCATGCCGCAGCGCCGTGGCATAGATGGCTCCCACAGCCGCTCCGCCCAGATGGGCGATGTGTCCTCCGGCATTACCTGCGTCGACACTGAGCAAGTCGATGCCAATGGTGACAATAGCCACCCACTTGAGCGAAATCTCGCCGATGAACAGGAGCCCGATTTTGTAGTCAGGAGCCCACACTGCCACTGCCACAACAATGGCAATGACCGATGCCGAAGCACCCATCAGGTAGCTGTTGTGCCCGGCGAAGTGCGGCAGCAGATTCATGGCCAGCAGATAGAACGCCGCTCCCCCCAGTCCGCCCAGCACATAGAGCGCACTCAGTCGCTTGGGGGTAAAATACTCGAGGAAGATTCTCCCCAGCCAATAGAGCCACAACATGTTGAACAAGATGTGCAACAGGTCATAGTGAGTGAACATATAGGTGATGGGCGTCCAGGGTGTATGTGCCAGCCTGCCCAGGTCGGCCGGCAGCTGCACCCACTGCACCAGGCTCTGTGCCGGCACATTAATAATGATGCCCACCAGTGCCACCAGATGCACCAGTACAAAGACGGCGATGTTGATGTAGACGATGCGCATGAGCATCGTTCCCTGCCTGTAAGAGCGCTTGATGTCGTCAATAATAGCCATTGCCTCCCACTGCGCCCTTGCGACGCCAGTACCACAAGATGATGAATCCGAAAATCATGCCTCCCAGGTGTGCGAAGTGCGCCACACTGTCCATGGCACCAGCCACGCCAAAGAGCAGCTCGACCAGTCCATAGCCAATCACCATCCACTTGGCCTTGATGGGAAAGGGGAAGGGGATGATGTACATGGGCATGTTTGGGAACAGATATCCAAACGCCAGCAAGATGCCGAACACCGCTCCCGAAGCACCGACAGTGATGAAGTCATTGTAGGTAATGACACTGCCCATGCCGTCAATGACAGTACGTCCTGCCTCGACTGCAGCCACCATGTCGGCCAGGCTCAGCTCCCAGGTGAGTTCCTGTACGATTCCTGCCCCGATGCCACACGAGAGATAGTAGAACAGAAACCGCTTGACCCCCATGGCTCGCTCAATGATGCCTCCGAACATCCACAACGAGAACATGTTGAAGAACACATGCGCGATGCCGCTGCTGTCGTGCATGAACATATAGGTCACCAGCTGCACTGCATTGAAGTTGCTAGCACGCCAGTAATGCAAGCCCAGCCAGTCCTGCAGGTCAAACGCCGCCGTGCGCTGCATCACGATGGTTGCGAGCCACAGCAGGAAGTTGATGATGAGCAGATGCTTGGTCACGGGCGGAATGTTTGCCCAGAAAGAGCCTCTTGAATTCATACGCTTCTAAAACTGTTTATAGGGTGCAAAATTAGCGAAAAAGTCACGAAAATCAACGCTATTGGCCACAAATCATAGTTTTTTGCTAAAAAAACTCACTTTTTTTGACTTTTTTTTTGCAGATATCATTCTTTTGCCTATATTTGCCCCAAAAATAAAAGACTTTTTAATTCTACAAACAAAATTATTAAACTTAAACCGTTATGAACAAAACAGAATTGATTAACGCAATTGCTGCCGAGGCAAAGTTAACAAAGGTTCAGGCCAAGGCCGCTCTTGAGGCAACACTCAAGGCTATCGAGGAGACACTGGTCAAGGGTGACAAGGTCGCTCTGATCGGTTTTGGAACTTTTGCCATTCAGGAGAAAGCCGCTCGCGAGGGTCGCAACCCGTCAAATGGCAAAGCCATCCAGATTCCCGCCAAGAAGGTTGTGAAGTTCAAAGCCGGTGCTGACCTGGCCAAGAAAGTTTAAGAGCTACAAGCCTAACAACACACAACTTTTCGTGAAGTTGTTCCCCACCCTCACCCTGACCAGGCTGAGGGTTTTTTTGTTCCGAGATAAGAATTAACATTATTTTTGTTTTAAAGTGATTATTTTAAAGAAATAATCACTAAATTTGTGAGTTCAAAACAAGCTGTAACTAAAATCGGCCAAATACAATCAATTTATTATAAACCCATAACAAGAGAGACTATGAACACAAGACTATCACATCGCTCATGGTTGCGTGCCGCGGCAGTGACGGTGGCTGCGCTTGTGGCAGTACCCCTGCTGCAAGCAGCCAGCATCACACACGACGGCATCAACTACACCACCAGCGGCCAGAACGCCACGGTCGCCAAGTACACCATCGTCCGTGCCACGGCCGACACCCCTGCTGACACCTTATTTTATAGTGGCGACATTGTCATTCCCGAGACATTCGAAGAAGACGGGACGACCTATACGGTCATCGCCACAGCAGCCAACTCGTTTCTGGACTGCAAGGAGCTGACCTCGCTCGTGCTGCCCGAGACATGCGTCACCATCGGCCGCAACTCGTTCAAGGGCTGCACCGCACTCACCGTCAGCCCCATCCCCGTGACGGCCACCACGATTGGCACCGGGGTGTTCAATGGCTGCAGCAGTCTGCAAGAGGTAGTTGTTCCACCGGGATGGATCAAGCTGGTGAGTGAAGAATTTTCGGGTTGTCCGCTCAAGAAGCTAGTGTTTGCCGACACCGATACGCCAGTCGAACTAAAGGTCGACATGTTCGGCAAGACCGCCGAGACCAAGCTAGCCATCAACACGCTTGAGGAGATTTACATCGGCCGACACATCGATGCCAGTAAGTATCAGAACAATGAGCAGCCCTTCCACAACCTGACCAGCCTCAAGACGCTCACCATCGGCGGCTATGAGACCAGCCTGGCCAGCACCATGTTCCAGGGTTGCACGGCACTGACCGATGTCACCTTTGCCGAGGGCAACCTGGTTGCCACCATCGGCAGCAGCGCCTTTGCCGGCTGCACCAGTCTTCCCGCCATCACCCTTCCCGAGGCGGTGACCGCCATCGAACAGAGCACGTTCAACGGCTGCCGTGCACTGAGCAGCGTGACCATGGGCAATAATGTGACCAGCATCGGCATCACAGCGTTCTACAACACCGCCTTGTCGACAATCGCCCTGCCCGAGGCGCTGACCACCATCGGCCAGAGCGCGTTCCAGAAGGCTCCGCTGACCGGTGAGCTCGTCATCCCCGCCGGTGTCACCGCCATCGGCACCCAGGCCTTTGCCGAGACTCAACTGACTGGCATCTCCATCCCGGCCGCCACCACCAGTATCGGTGCAGCCGCATTTGCGCCCATCCCTACACTGGCCAACCTGACCCTTGCCGAAGACAACACCGCCTTTGGTCTCATCGACGGCATACTGACAACATCCGACGGCAAGCGGCTCCTGGTAACTGCTCATCAAGCCCCCGATGCGCAAACGGCCATCAATAACGATATGATTGAAACCATCGACAACTACGGTTTGGCCTACTCTCCCATGTTGTCGGTTGAACTGGGAGCCTTGAAACAAATCGGTAATTATGCGTTCTACAACTCCAAGGTCGAGTCGTTCCTGCTGCGCAGCCACGTAACCGTTGGCCAAAATGCGTTTAATGGTGCTGCACTGAAAGATATCACCATCACCGAGGGACGCAACGAGATTCCCATGGGTCTGTGCGCCAACTGCCCCGAACTGACCACGGTCAATCTGCCCTCGAGCACCACCAACATCATGCGCGACGCCTTTGGCAACTGCCCCAAGCTTGAGGCAATGGAATTGCCTGCCAATGTCAACTACATGGAGTCGGGTGCTGTCCCCAGTGCCATCAAGACCCTGCGTGTGCTCAACCCCACGCCCGCCGCCCTTGCCGCCGGTGTGTATAGTGCCAGCCAGGGCGATGTCGAGTGCAAGGTGGCCACCGCGTCGGTCGACAAGTTCAAGGCTGCCCCGCAATGGCAGTATCTCAACATCGTGGGCGATGCCACCATCGAGGCCGGCACTGCCGCTTTAGGATGCCCCACCGGGTTGTATTTCGCCACCACCGACGGCAAGCTCATGTACAAGGATGAGAACGGCGAGGTAATCGACACCAAGTTCAACGCCGGCGAGCACGCCTTCACGCTGCAGAGTTATAAGAACCGCATCTACGTGGCCGTGGCCGGACACAACTTCACCTACCAGGATCCGGCGCAGCCACTGGGCGACGGCGAGCTGTTCTACGTCAACAACACCAACGGCATCTTCTATCGTGTGGGTGTACTCAACAATGTGGGCTATGCCCCCAGCGAGGACCCCTTCACCATGTTTATCCACGAGGCGACCAACAAGATCTACATCAGCGACCGCAACGTGGGCATCCACGAGATGGACGCCGACACCACAGGTCTCTATGGCCAGCAGCCGTTCTTGCTGCAGAACCAGTGGCTGCCCTACTACAACGACCAAATCAGCTGGGGCTCAATCACCGGCGGCTTCACCATCGACAGTAACGGCATCTTCTGGATGACCAAGAAGTTCAACGGACTGGGACTGCTGCGCTTCACTCGCGCCGACATCTATCCCGACGGCGGACAGGGCAAGACGCAGCACTACAAGGTGCTGTTCAAGGACGACATCATCAAGACCATCTACCTCGACGAGGCCAATGGCTACCTGTATATGAACCTGCTGCGCGACCACAACAACACCTGTGTGCCTGGTATCTACCGCATCGCTCTGAGCAAGCTGCAGAATGCCGACGGAAGCGACAAGGAGGGTAATGACCTGCTCACTATGGCCGACTGCGAGCTCATCGACGACTCGCCCATCGCACGCGAGGTCAACTCGAGCTTCGAGAGCAGCGGCGAGGTGCCCAACGTGGCCCAGATCACCAGCGACGGCGAGAACATCTACTGGGGTTATATCGCTCCGGAGGATGATGCCGACGCCCTCACCGGCAGTGTCGCGCTCGACCCGTCCAACCCCCTGCACCACAGTGGCATCAAGTGCATCAAGGCCGATGCCGAGACACCTGTCGTGCAGTTTGCCGTCGAGAACGTCAAGGCATACGGCATCGCCGGTGCGACCTTTGTTCCCGACACGCCCGACCCGGGTGTAAAGGGCGACGTGACCGGTAACGGCCAGGTCGACATCGCCGATGTCAATGCCGTGATTAACATGATGCTGGGCAAAGTTGAGACCACTGCCGCCGGCGATGTCACCGGCAATGGCAACATCGACATCGCCGATGTCAATGCCGTCATCAACATCATGCTGGGCAAGTAAGTCACACTACTATCCCCGACAACAATCGGGTGCCTGGTCGCTAATTGACCAGGCACCCGATTAATGATTTCAGCCAGCTGCTTCGTTTACTTGAAATTGGCTGCTATTGAGCCTGCAATGGCGGCCATCTCGTCGGCGGGGAGCGTGAGTTTCGGCTTGCGGAAGTCCATGTCGCTCTCTTGGTTGAGTGGCACGAGATGGATGTGGCAGTGTGGCACCTCCATGCCCAGCACAGCTATGCCCACGCGTTTGCATTGCATGGCGGGCTTGATGGCCATTGCCACGCGGCGGGCAAAGGCCCACAGTCCCTGATACTCCTCGTCGTTGAGGTCCATCATGTAGTCAACCTCATGCTTGGGAATGACGAGTGTATGCCCCTTGGCCATCGGTGCGATGTCGAGGAACGCATAGTAGTTCTCGTCCTCGGCAACCTTGTAGCTGGGAATCTCACCAGCCACGATTCTGCTGAATATTGAAGCCATCTTTTTTAGAATTGAGATTTGTAATGCTTTGTCGTTTTTTTAAAACAGCGAATGCACATTCATTGAATTATGGTCAGATGGCGATGTCGAGAATCTCGAACTGCATCTTGCCAGCCGGAGCCTGGACATCGACCACTTCTCCCACCTTGTGGCCCAGCAGCCCCTTGGCAATGGGCGTGGTGATTGAGATTTTGCCTTCGCGCAGGTTGGCCTCGGTCTCGGTGACGATGGTATAGGTCATCTTGGCACCGTTGGCCACATTCTTGATGGTGACGCGGTTGAGAAGCTGCACCTCGTCTGTGCTGATTTTGCTCTCATCGATGATGCGTGCGCCGGCCACCAGGTTCTTGAGTTCGGCAATCTTTGCCTCGAGCAGTCCTTGACGCTCCTTGGCGGCATCATACTCGGCGTTCTCAGACAGGTCGCCCTTGTCTCTAGCCTCACGTATAGCGTTAATCACTTCGGGTCTTTCGACATTCTCCAGATGTGCAAGTTCAGCCATTTTCTTATCGTAACCCTCTTGGGTCATGTAAACAATAGCCATAGATGTCAGTTTTTCTTTTCGTAAAAAAATTGAAGAACCCCGTTGCTTGCGCCAGGATCCCCCGTGAATGTTCTCTGAAAGTTTTAGTGTTGCAAAGGTAATGCAACTTTTACACTTGGCAAAATTTTTGCAGCCCTTAGGGACTAGATTTTAGGATTATTAACCTAACCGCGCCATTGCTTAACGAGTTGTAAGGCACTCACTGCCAGGCTGACCACAGTCACAACGAGTGCCACCCACAACCAGCCTGCCTCAACCGCCATGACCACCGCCACAGCCACAGCCAGTGCCCACAACCAGCGCACCACACTGGAGCGCGACAAGCTCAGACGATAGTGCCCAAAGTAGACCACAGCAATGATGGCGGTGTAAACCACATACCATGTCAGGAAAGCCACCCCCAGCCCGGTGATTCCCCACCAGCGGTAGAAGAGGATGTTTAGCCCCAGCCCCACCATGGCACTGATGCCCTCGGTGATGACATAGGTGCGGCCGTCGCCCCTGGCCAAGATGACAAACGACATGCACCACGACAGCGCACGCATGACCATGCCCACCATGCCCCACGACACCATGGAGTGGATGACCGTGAAGTCACTGCTGTACAGGAGCCACACGATGGGTTGGCGCAGCAATACAAACACAGCCACCACAGGAGCCAGCACCAGCATAGCTACAGTGACCTCTTGCGAGACCGACTGGCGCACGCGCTCCGGGTCATCGGCCAACTGTGCCAGCCGCGGATAGTACTCCATGCCCAAGGCGGTGAGGATGAGCCCGGTGTACTTGTTGATGAGCGTGTATCCGGCCTGATAGTGCCCCACAGCGGCAGTACCCGCCTCCTGATTGAGCCAGGCATTGAACACATAACTGGCCAGAATGGTGACGAAATTGCCGATGGTCATGTAGACGCCCAGCTTGACAAAGTCGCGCCCCATGGCCACAGTCTCGCTGTGCGAGACCCGGGCCGGAGGAAACTCACGGTTGCGCAACAACCATATCATCAGCGCATTGCAGGCCGCATAAGAAATGATGGACGGCAACACGCTGCGCTCGCGCAGCCAGTAGAACAGCGGTATGGAGATGAGCAGCCCCAGCAGGGTGCCGCTCACACTGGCCCTTGCCAACCGCTTGAGCCGCCGCGAGCCTTGCAGCACAGCTTGCTCGCCATTGCTGATGGCCATGAGCAATACGGCCACACTCAGTGCGACAAAGCCCCACATGTGGTCTTGAGTGCCAAAGGTGACCTGACTCAACAACGGTGACAACATCAAAGTGAGCAAAGCTCCCCCCAGTCCCAGCCACAGCGACCAGCGCCGCACCACCACAATGATGCG
This sequence comes from uncultured Bacteroidales bacterium, assembly GCA_902781045.1. Lineage (GTDB taxonomy): Bacteria > Bacteroidota > Bacteroidia > Bacteroidales > Muribaculaceae > Sodaliphilus. The sequence goes on from CACZHT010000002.1 coordinate 135,449, forward strand.
AGCGATGAGCGAGCGGTCATCACTGGCCATAGCCTGCGAGATGTCACGGACACTGCTGCCGCGTATGCCCAGATTGGTGCCTGTGTTGAGCATCTCGAGGGCATTGTTGAACAGTCCGAACAGCCCCACCCCCACCGGGCCTATCCAGATGGCGACGAGCTTGGTGCGCACGATAGAGCAGATGATGCCCATCACTTGCACGCCACCGAAGAGGCCCATCGCCTTCATCGCCAGCCGAGATATGTTATTCTCCTTTTTCAACTGGAGGAACTAGATATCCTAGATAATCTAGAAGTTCTAGAACATAGCTTAATTAATGTTCAATTCATATATTGGATAGATGATGCCGCGGCCTCCCAGACGGCACTTTTGCTGCACGAGGCCTCGATTGAGCACAGTGCCGTGCCGCTCGGTCGAGATGCCGAAGTCAAAGTAGCGGAACTCCCGCTCGGCATAGTGTGCAATCAGCCAGTCGAACAAGAGAGTCAATGCCTTGATTTCTCGCCCACGAGGTGAGGCGGCGATGTATTGCGCATGAGCCACTGGCCCCAGCTCGAACATCACCACGCCAGCCACCAACTCGCCACCGGCAGTGGCCGTGAACAGCCGTATGCGGTCAGGGAACCGCTTGACCAGCAGCCGAATCTCTTCGACAGAGTGGACAGGGCGCGTGTCATGACGGTCGGCCAACACTTGGCCAAGCACCTGCCAGTAGCTCTCCCAGTCCTGACAGCGACCAACCTCGACCCCTGCGCGCCTTGCGGCATTTGCCGCACTGCGGCAGCCACGATCCAGCGGCAAACGATTGGCCAAGTCGATGGTCGACGAGACGCCACACTCCCGCAGCTGTGCACCACACCGCCACAAGGCATAGATGTCGTCCTCGGCCGGATAGCGGTGGTAGATGTGCGGCACCGGCTTGTACACCAGGTGCTTGAATCCGTTGTTCCTCAGGTAGTCCACGGCCAGCTCCATCACATCGAGCATCACAGAGGGGTCGATGTGCTTGCTGGGCATGATCCAGCTGCCGTAGGTCAGCCCCTGGTGCGACCACAGTGTGTCGCCATCTTGATTGGCGGGCAGCACGGCCAGCATGACACCGTCGCGCACGGCCACCAGCGAGTGGTCGACGAAACGGTCGCTGTGATAGTCCATGAACCCTCGCAGGTGCAGCATGTTGCCATTGCGCGCCCCTGCCACCAGTTCATCCCAGTCGGGCCGCATCTCGGGCGTATATCGTACAATCTCAATCATTGTCCATGTTTTGAAACTGCAAAAGTAGTAAAAAAAATGCGATTGCCAGTTGCTCGCGTGCCTTTAGAATGCCTGGACAATCAAAAAAGCCGAAATCAGAGACTCACTTGATCGACATCCAGTAGTGTCGTTCGTCGGCCGACATGCGCTCGATGGCATAGCGCAACGCCGTGCGCGGCATCTCATGGGCATGCCGTTCTAGGAACTGCCGCAGCAGGTCCATGCTGACCCGCTTGCCCAACTCACGCAGCATCCATCCCACGGCCTTGTGCATCAAGTCGTGCGGGTGATGCAGGTGTCGCTCGGCATAGCGCAAGCAGTAGCCCGGGTCGCCCTGCTGTGTTGTCTTCCAGGTGCAGACGATGCTCATGCGCTGCAGCCACAGGTTGTCACTGTCGGCCAGGCGGTCGAGCACTTGCAGCTTGTAGTCATGGTGCATGGCCACACCGGTGCCGCCCATTGCAGTGGGCAAGAGCAGCCAGTGTCCCAACACCTTGGGTGCCGACAGGTCGACCAAATCCCAGTTGTTGGCGCACGCGGCATTGTCGATATATAGTTGCACTACCTTGTCGCGACGTGCTATGGCATCCGGTGCTTCCAGCAGGCGTCGACGAGCATCTCGCTCAAAACGGTCGACCAGCAGCAACAGCCCACACAAGCGTACCTCGTGCCAGCGGCAGGTCAGCAACTGCGGCACCTCATTGAGAGGCAAGTCGGCAGCCCATCGCACCACCTGGCGCGTCTGTGGCACCTTCAGCCCCAGGAACTCATCTCCCGCGCCATACTGGCCCGGTGCGGTCTTGAAGAAGCGCATCAACACCAGGCGCTGCGCCTCATTGCGCTGCGCCTCCATCGCTGCAATCACCTCACTGGCCGTCATCTATCGGATGAAGTGGGTGAATACGTGAGGTTCATACTGGGGATATTCAGGCTTGCCGTCACGATGAATCTTCTGGAGCAGCCAAGCCATGTTCAAACCCAGGGTGCGCATGGTCTGCATGCCCTCAGCATCGAGTGCCGCCTCGCCCTGCTCACGGCCATAGACTATGTTCCAGTACTGCGAGGTGACGATGGGCATGTTGAGCATCTCAAAGGGCAGGTTCATCGTCTGGTAGGTAGCCGATGCCCCGCCACGGCGGCACACGGCCACCGATGCGGCAGGCTTGCCCATGGCTGCCGGTGCGTTGCAGTAGAGCACGCGCTGCATGAGTGCAAGCAGCGTGCCGTTTGGCTGGCCGTAATAAGTGGGTGACCCGATGACCAGTCCGTCGGCCTCAACCAGTTTCTCAACCACACGGTTGCACAAGTCATCGTCAAACACGCATCTTCCCAGCCCCTTGTCCCAGCAGGTGTTGCAGCCGATGCAACCACGCACGGGTTTGGTGCCAATCTGCACAATCTCGGTGTCGACGCCCTGGGCGTTCAGTGTCTTTGCCACCTCGCTCAGCGCGAGGAAGGTGTTGCCCTTGCTGTGGGCACTGCCATTAATCAATAATACCTTCATGTGAGTTCTGACTTAAATTTGAGTTGACAAATTTACTCAAAAATCTGGACTGTGACAAACAATTGCATCAAATTCGCGATTTTTGGCGTTTGGTGACAGGCAGGACAATGGCCAACAGTTCGATGGCAAGGGCGTAGTAGACGGCGTCGCCGGGGAGCGAGAGGAACTTGGCCAGCAGCATGGCGGCGACACCGATGGGCATGGCCAGCAAGATGCGACGCGGCCCGAAGCGCCCAGGCAGCCACAAGGCAAAGCTCAAGGGGAACAGGATGGACACCGCCCGCAGGCCCAACGAGAGGAAGCCCAAGTCGTTGATGAAGGTATTGTTGCACAACAGTGCCACAACGACAGCCACAGTCAGCACGGCAGCAATGCTCAGACGCACCTGCTGCAGCTGGGACAAGCGCGACACGCCTCGCCACAGATTGCTGTAGACATCGCGCACCAGGATGGTGGCAACGCCTAGCGAGAGACCACTGCCACAGCCCAGGATGTTGATGAGCAATGTGCCGAGCATGATGCCACCCAGCCATGCCGGCAGGTGACGCAAGATGAAAGCCGGGAAAGCCTGAGCCGAATTCTCGATGACCCCGATGCCTGCGGGCAACGCCTCGCCGGCCTGCCGCATGGCGGCCCACTCGTCGGCAGTGACATAGTGTCCGCGCATGTAGATGCCCACCAGGGTGCATGCCGCACCGATGATGGGCAGGCAGATGGCGCAAATCAATGCCCCACGACGGGCTTTGGGTGTGGTCGACGCCGACCAGATGCATTGGGCATAGGTCTGCGTGGCGACCACTCCCAGCACCAGCGACAAGCAGCCGCCCAAGTCCTTCATCGCGCCACGAGCCACCAGACTGCCATAGCGGTGATGGATGCTCTCGATGTCGTTCAAACCATTGAATTGACACAACGCCGATGACTGATAGGCCGCATCAACCCCATCGCGCAACCCCGAGAAGCCACCGGCCAGGTGCCACACAATCATGCCGGCAGCCAACGAGCTGAAGTAGAGCAGCACCAACTTGATGATGCCGCTAAATCCGGCACTGCGTATGCCGCCGAACAGGACAAACAGCATGATGAGCACCGCCCCCACCACCGATGCCCACAGCATGGGCATGCCGAAAAAACTGCTGATCATGGCTCCTGACGAGAGCACCTGCGAGACGATGCTGATGAAGATGCCCACCATGCACAGCACCGAGCCCACGGTCTCGGCCTTGCGGCCATACTCGCGCCGCACGACCTCGAGCAGCGTCGAGCAGCCGCTGCGACGCAGCGGCCCGGCATAGACATATCCCAGCAGCAGCGACCCGATGGCCGCACCCAGTGTGAACCACCATGCCGACAAGCCGTAGCAGAAAGCCAACTGCGCCGTGCCGATGGTCGACTGCCCGCCAGCCATGGTGCCCAGCAAGGCTCCGCCCACGAGCCATGTTCCCGATGTGCCTCCCGTGATGAAGCTGCTCGCGTCTTGCACCTTGCGACCCGACCACCAGCTCACACCCAGTAGCACACTCACCGTGAGCAAAACGCCCATAATATGTATTGAAGTTATCATCGGTGTTAATGGTTAAACTTTTTTGCGGCTGCAAAGGTACTACATTTTTGGACAACCGGCCAACCATTTCTTGCACCATCGGACTTTTTCTGATGCCCAACCATGACATGTGCTGCAAAAATTTAGTACCTTTGCGGCCAAAACCGACAACTATGCTCAAATTGGAAAAAGTGCATCACATTGCCATCATCTGCTCGGACTATCACCGCAGTCTAGATTTTTACACCCGCGTACTTGGCCTGAATATCTTGGCCGAGAACTACCGTCCAGAAACACAATCATATAAGACCGACCTTGCTCTGGGCGATAACTATGTGATTGAACTCTTCTCCTTTCCCTCCCCGCCTCAACGTCCTAGCCATCCCGAGGCAGCCGGCTTGCGCCATCTGGCATTTGCCGTCCAGTCGATTGATGATGCTGTGCATCAGCTGGATGCGCTGGGCGTGGCGCACGAGGAGATCCGCACCGACGGCTACACAGGCAAGCGGTTCCTCTTCTTCTACGACCCCGACCATCAGCCCCTGGAACTGTATGAACAAAATTAAATTGAAATCACGCCTTCAAAAAGCAATCCTGGTCATGGCAAGCATCGCAACGGCATCGCTGGGTGTGTCACAGCCCTTTCATGAAGTCGAGAAAGAAGGTTACCGCCTGGTGGAGCAAGCCGGTGGCCCCACACTGGGCTACTGCCCGGCAAGCGGCATCAAGATACTGACAGTGGACGGCAAGGCGTTCAAGGACCTGAATGGGGAGGGTCGGCTTGTGCCCTACGAGGACTGGCGACTGCCTGCAGAACAGCGCGCCCGCGACCTGGCCAGCCGCCTGTCGGTCGACGAGATAGCCGGGCTGATGCTCTACAGCCTGCACCAGCCTGTCCCACAGACGACCCGCCCCATCTATGGCGGCAAAATGTTGAGCGAGAGCAGTGCCCAGGCCAGCGACTTGACCGACGAGCAGAAGTCTTTTCTGCGCGACGACCATGTGCGTGCCATCCTGGTGACCAAGGTCGAGAGTCCGGCTGTTGCGGCACGCTGGAGCAACAATGTGCAAGCATTTGTCGAAGCCCTGCCGCACGGCATCCCCGCCAACAACAGCAGCGACCCGCGCAACGAGACCGCCACAGCCGACGAGTTTCTGGCCGGTGCCGGCGGACAAATCTCGCTGTGGCCCCGCCCCATCGGCATGGCAGCCATCATGGACCCGGCACTCATCAAGCGGTTTGGACAGATAGCCTCGCGAGAATACCGCGCCCTGGGCATCACCACGGCCCTTTCGCCCCAGGTCGACCTGGCCACCGAGCCACGCTGGCGACGCGTGCTGGGCTGCTTTGGTTGCGACCCGCAACTGGTCACCGACTATGCCCGCGCCTACTGCGACGGTTTCCAGACCAGCGAGGGCGATGCTCACATTGCCGGTGGCTGGGGCTATCACAGCGTCAACGCCATGGTCAAGCACTGGCCTGGAGGAGGCTCGGAGGAGGCGGGCCGCGACTCGCACTACTCGTTCGGAAAGTTTGCCGTCTATCCAGGCGGACAGTTCGCCACTCGCCTGCGACCATTTGTCGACGGTGCGTTCCGTCTGGATGGGCCTACACACTCGGCCAGTGCCACAATGCCGTTCTACACCATTCCTTGGGACATCGCTCCCAATGGCGAAAATGTGGCCATGAACTACAGCCACTATATCATCACCGAACTGCTCAGAGAACGCTACGGATTTGACGGTGTGGTGTGCACCGACTGGGTGGTTACTGGCGACTACACCGCCGTCGACCGGCACTGGGGCAAGCCCTGGGGCGTGGAGCACCTCACGGTGGCCGAGCGCCACTACCGCGCCCTGCTGGCCGGTGTCGACCAGTTCGGCGGCAATCAGGACAAAGCCCCCATCCTGGAAGCCTACCAGATGTGGGTGCGCGACTACGGCGAGCAGAGTGCCCGCGAGCGCTTTGAGGCCAGTGCCCGACGGTTGCTGCTCAACAGCTTCAGGTTGGGCTTGTTTGAGAACCCCTACGTCGACCCGGCCGAAGCCCAGCGCATCGTGGGCAACCCTGAATTTATGCAAGCCGGCTATGAGGCACAATTACGCTCCATCGTCATGGCCAAGAATCATGGCCACTGCCTGCCTCGCCAGTCGCGGGAACGTGTCTACCTGCCGCGCCGCCATTATCCCGCCATGACAGGATTCTGGGGCGAGAAATATGACGAGCACACCGACTACCCCATTCGCCGCGCCCTGGTCGAGCAATATTTCACCGTGGTCGACGACCCGGCCCAGGCCGATTTTGCCCTGGTCGACATTGACGAGCCGTCCGGGGGATGGGGCTACAGCCGTGCCGACCTGGATGCCGGTGGCAATGGCTATGTCCCCATCAGTCTGCAATATCGGCCCTACACCGCCACAACAGCCCGGCACCCAAGCCTGGCAGGTGGCGACCCGCTGGAGCCCAGCACCGACCGCAGTTACCGCGGCAAGACGGTCATGACTGCCAATGAGTGCGACCTGGACCTGGTGATTGAAACCCGCCGGCTCATGGGCAACAAACCCGTGATAGTGACGATGAACATCACCCGTCCAGCCGTTGTGGCCGAGTTTGAGCCGCTTGCCGACGCCATCTTGTTGTGTTTCGGCGTGCAGAACAAGGCCAAGCTCGACATCATCGCCGGCAAGTTTGAGCCTCAGGGACTGCTCCCCTTCCAGATGCCTGCCGACATGGCCACCGTCGAGGCACAGTGCGAGGATGTGCCGCGCGACATGTGCCCCCACACCGACTGCGACGGCAATGCATATGACTTTGCTCATGGATTGAACTGGAACGGGGTCATTGACGATGCCCGTACCCGTCGTTATAAGTGATAATTTGGAGCAATGACAAAATTTGCTTATCTATGTGGGTCAAATTGAAAAAACGATTATGAAAATCTTGAAAAGGATTCCGCTGCTTGTGCGGGTGATTATCGCCATCATCCTGGGTGTATTGCTGGGCAATGTCTTGCCCCAGTGGTCTGTACGCTTGTTTGTGACATTCAACAGTGTGTTCAGCAACTTCTTGTCATTTCTCATCCCGCTCATCATTGTGGGCTTGGTGACACCAGCCATTGCCGACATTGGCAAGGGTGCGGGCAAGTTGCTGCTCATCACGGCACTGATTGCCTACGGCGACACTGTATTCTCGGGCTTATTCTCCTATGCTACCAGTATCAGTGTGTTCCCTCACCTGATTGATCCTGCCGCTGCAGCACAGATTGCCGCCGACGAGGCTAAGATTGAACCATTTTTCACAATCAACATACCGCCACTGATGGATGTGATGAGTGCACTCATACTCTCGTTTGCGATGGGACTGGGTATCGCCCACTTCGGGTCTAAGTCACTCAAGCGCGGCTTCGGTGAGTTTCGCGACATTGTGGCCAAGACCATTGAGGTGGCACTGATTCCGCTGCTGCCACTCTACATCATGGGTATCTTCATGAGCATGGCTCACACTGGCCAGGCATGGCACATCGTTAAGGTGTTCATTTCGATTATCGGCATCATCTTTGCCATGCACATCATCCTGTTGGTGGTTCAATACTGCATCGCCGGTGCCATTGCAAGGCGCAATCCATTCAAGGCCCTGATGACGATGCTGCCAGCCTACTTCACTGCATTGGGAACCTCGAGTAGCGCAGCCACCATCCCTGTAACGCTCAAGCAGACCCAACTCAATGGTGTGCGTGAGGGCATCGCAGGATTTGTGGTGCCGCTGTGTGCCACCATCCACTTGTCGGGCAGTGCGATGAAGATTACAGCCTGTGCCGTAGCGTTGCTGCTCATGCAGGGCGCTCCCATCGAGTTCGGTACCTTTGTGGGATTTATCATGATGCTGGGTGTGATGATGGTTGCCGCTCCAGGTGTGCCTGGCGGTGCTATCATGGCCGCCCTGGGTGTGTTGCAGAGCATCTTGGGCTTCAATGCCGTGCAGCAAGCCATGATGATAGCGCTCTACATCACGATGGACAGTTTCGGGACGGCGTGCAACGTCACGGGCGACGGTGCCATCGCCCTGATTGTCGACTCGTTACACACTGGCGATGCATCTGAGAGCACCAATCAGTGAAAAGTTGTCAACAAGACAAGCAAAAGTTGGCGCGGTTTTTGCATATAACAAAACAAAGTGCTATCTTTGTGCCATAATTAATAATACAATACTACAATTATGAGAACTATAGCTATCACCTTGTTATCGCTGCTGGCTGCGACAACCATCGCACAGGTGCGCCACATTGCGCCCAGCCAGACCTACAAGTTGCCGACCGATGCCGTGTTGGCCGAGTTTGACCGCTTGAGTGCCGCATCGCAGTCACGTGAACTGACCAGTGCCGAGGCACAGCGGATGGAGCAAATCGTCGAGGACAATGCTGTGCTCACCGACCTGTACGGTGGCCAGTGCAGCTGGTATTGCGGTGGCGTTGTCGACACCGTGACCGCCACAAGCAGTCTGCCTCCAGCCGGCAAGAACACCTACATTGGCCAGAATGCCCACGACTTCGACCACACGAGCGTATGGGCCGAGGGTGCCGATGGACCAGGCATCGGCGAGTCGCTGACCTATGAGTTCGCCGGCAAGTGCCCTCGCATCACAACGGTCAATATCCTGAACGGCCACGTCAAGAGCGAGAAAGCCTGGCGCGAGAACAACCGCGTGAAGCAGCTCAAGGTCTACTATGAGGGCAAGCCACTGGCCATCCTTGACCTCAAAGACACACGTGAGCAGCAATGCTTCGAGGTGGGCACGCTGGGCTACAACGACGAGCATGCGCCCAAGTGGCAGTTACGGTTTGAGATTGTCGAGGTGTACAAGGGCACAAAGTATGACGACACGGTCATTAGCGAGTTGTCTTTCGACGGAATTGACGTTCACTAACCAATGGGTATTAATCAATTATAATATGATGAAGAAATTATTAACACTAATCACACTGATGGGGATGAGCATGACTATGCACGCCCAGTTTGATAAGGGCTTTGTGCACAGCTACTTCAACATGCGCGATGCCGAGGCGCTGATGCGCGACCACATCACGCGGGACATGGCTGGTCGCAGTGCCAAGCTCAAAGTCCTGCCCAACAAGAAGTGGCTGCTGGACGAGGACAACTGGTGGACCAATGGCTTTGTCGTGTTCCAGACTTATTATGACGAAGAATCTCGCGAGATTGGCCTCAGCCCACAACTCGATGAGCCAACTCCCGACTGGGATTGCATCGGCGCGCTCAAAGTCAGGGGTTCGCAGGTCACCAGCCAGGACGGCAAAATCCGCTACACCGTCGAGCAACTGGGAACCTACGTGATGCTGGTGGGCCGCAATGCCCAGGGGCAACCTGTGAGTGCCTACTATAGGGTGTCGAACGAAGCCTTCAACGAGGGCAGCTGGATTTTTCTGTTGCAGTATGTCCTGGCCGGCAACTATACTGCACCCGATGGCGAGAATGCTGTGTTCGGGCCACGCATGAAACACTACACAGGCAAGGACTACAACACTGATCCGGGGGCTTGGTACAGCTTCCGGCCTGAGGACAACTTCGCAGCCCTGAGCATCCTCTATGGCGGTGGTCGCGTCAGTCATGGCGACCCCAGTAGCTCCAAGTATGGCAAGATGCCCGGCGGCGGCGGCGCTGGTGCGCTGATGGGTCCGATGCTGTGGCGCGTGACTCCCACCGTGGACGGTGTTCTGGTCAATGTGGTGCACGACGAGCCTTTTGTCGATCACCTGCCACGTGTGGCCGACAGCAGCCGCCTCACGTTTGCTCAAACCCCCTATGAGGGGTTGCCCGGTCGATGGGCAGTTGCCTCGGTGATGCCGCTCACGCACCAGATGCTGCGGTTGTTCCCCAAGGAGGTGCTCACGCTGATGCGCGGCGAGATTTATGCCCGCCATGGCGACAGCTTTGCCGACCCCAAGACGCAGGCCTACTTCGATGCCCAGCCGTGGTACAAGAAGAGTGGCCGTCCTGTGGTGCTGACCGACATCGAACGGTTCAACTACGCACTCATCAAGCAAGTTGAGGCCAATCGCTGAAAAAATTTTGACATTTGAAAACAAAATCCTATCTTTGCGCTGTGATTATGGAGCATCAAAGCCCAAAAGCACAGCGCATTATTAACATTTAAACACTATTTTGTATGAAAAAAGTTTTTACGCTATGCATGCTGGCAGTTGCCGTGATGGCACAAGCCAAAACCTACACCCTGGCCGACCTGGCCGAGCTGGTTCCTGTGCTTGAGGACGGCACTGGTGTCGCCGTCGTCGACGGAGCCTACATCGTCAACCTGCCCACCTCGTTGCCCGAGGGTGTTGAGGGCATCGGCTATGACGACAACAACATCGTGCTGACCAAGAGTTACTTTACCATCAATGGCGACCTGGTCGTCAACGAGGGCGAGACACTGCTGTTCGGTGGCTCAACTTCGATTGAAGTCAACGGCAACCTCACCGCCCAAGGCGCAACCTTTGGTGCTGCCGAGGGTTCAGAGGAAACAGCCAAGGGTTTCCGCATGTACATGGAGGGTGCGTCGGCCACACTGACCGGCTGCACATTCAATTATGTGGGTCTGACCTACGGCAACGGCACCGAAGAGGGTTGCCTGACGGCCAATGACTGCGTCTTCAACAACCACAACGGCAAAAGTGCCAACGCAGTGATCAACTTCACCAGCCTGAGCAAGGGCAACCTGATTGAGAACTGCCTGTTCGACAATCCGTCGCTCTCGGCAGTGGGCAGTGGAGCCAATGTGGTTTGTGGCATCACCATCAAGGGCAACACCATCAACAAACCCATGACCAGCACCCGCCTCTATCCGGGTCTGAACATGACCGCTACCGGCCCCTACGACATCGTCATCGAGGGCAACGATGTACATGGCCCTGCCGAGAACACCCGCGCCGGCGGCATCGCCCTGTCGTGCTTGCTGGGCAACCCGCCCACAGGCACCCTGACTGTGCGCAACAACTTTGTCGAGAACTGCTCTTACGGCATCACCCTCACCGGTCCGGGCTATGTGCGCATCGAGGACAACACCGTGCTCAACAACAAGTACATCGCCAACCCCAATCTGGGTGGCAGCGGTCTGAACATCACTTGCAACTCGACGGGTGAAGGCCTTATCGCCAAGGCTTATATGCGCGGCAACCACATTGAGGGCAATGTGTGGGGGGTCACGGTCATTGGCAATGTTGACATCAATGCAGGCAAGGTAGAGGATCCCACCGCCGAGGACTACAATCCTGGCGGAAACGTATTTATCGACAACGGCAACGGTGACCCATTCGTGCAATATGACTGGTACAACAACACCGCCAACGACAGTTGGGCTCAGGGCAACACTTGGAGCGTAGAAGTTCAGGACGCTGAGCACATTGCCGAGGTGATTGTCGACAAGGCCGATGACGCATCACTCGGCGAGGTTCACTACATGCCTGCCGGTGCCAATGTCGCCATCGACGAGGTCAAGAGCGACGAGGCCAAGAGCACTGGCCGCTACAACCTGCTGGGCCAGCCCGTGAGCAAGAGCTACCACGGCATTGTCATCGAGAACGGCAAGAAGGTGGTGAAGTAGCCTATTGTCTATGATTTTTTAGGCTCAACCTGGACAAACACTCATCTGAGCAACAAAGGCTCCCTCATGGGGAGCCTTTGTTGCTCAGATGAGTTTAAGCAGCTGCCGGTCGGTGGCTTGTGGCACGACTTGCCGCAAGTGTGCAAAGATGCGGTCGTGTGATTCCTGAGGCGAGCGGTCGCAGTGGCAGGCTTCACGACCATAGAGACGCTCGGGTGTGGTGAGCAACGACCATCCCCAGCCATACTCGTGTCCGTGACGGTCGCGCGGATAGACAAAGTCCTCGGTGACAATGCGGCAGGCCATCTGCAAGCGGGTGACATAGGCATCAAAGCGGCTGCGCATCTTCGGCCCGGTGAAGCCGCATGCACTGCGCAGCTCGCGCGTGATGAGGCTGCCATGCTCCTGCAGCGTGAGCAGAATGGCCTCGTCGATTGAGCCAGCCTCTGGGGCTGGATAGACACTGCGCCGCCAGTTGCAGAAGTCGGGCCACCATTCCAAGCTGATGTAACCGGCCTTCTTGTCGAAGAACTTGCCATAGACGCAGTTGCCTTCGTTGATGATGGGGCCTTTCCACTTCCACATGGGCCAGTCCCAGCCATCGTCATAGACCACATAGCGACAGTCCTGGTCAACCATCTCCTCGGCCGAGAAGCCACGTATGCCGCTCCACAACAGTGGGACAAACCCCAGCTGTTGGATGGCCTCCATCATCTGTGGCGCACTCGAAATCAACTCTCGCTGCATATCACTCATTCGTTCTTGCAACACGTTTTGTCACTGTCGCACGATTGGCTGGGCTGCCGCTGGGCAGTGACATTGAGCGACTTGAGTCCCTTGATGATGTGTTCGTCGCTGTTCTTGGCGGCATCGTAAGTGACCGTGATGGTCTTGTGCTCCACATCGACAGCCACATCCTTGATGCCCTTGCCCAAAGCCGGGACGTTGTTCATGACCTTGATGGAGCAGTTCTCGCAATGGATGTCAGCAACAAAGGTTGTCGTCTTGACGTTGTCGGTTTTCTTCTTGTCTTGAGCCTGGCCCATGGTCATACTCAATGTAATCACCACTGCCAGTAACATCAGTTTTTTCATCTTACACATTGTTTACAAATTATGAATTATAAATGTGACCATCTCGCATTTCTCAACCACGCTGCGGCTCAGGTAGTTGTCCCATTGATTGCCCTGCACCACCTCGCCCAGCATGGCATTCATCGCTGTCGAGTCATCATGGGCGACAGTGACCTGAGGCCCCATCGCCGTTGTCATCGTCGTTGCCAGAGCAGCATAAACTAGTCGAGCGTAACTCATACCTTGTTTCGGAATTTAGCTGCAAAGTTAGTTCAAAAAAAGCTAAACTCAAAATGTGAATCAGTTTTTCCCAACAAGTGCAACAATCACAGTAGATTAAGTGTTAAAAAATCGCTGCACAGGACTGCGCCTGTGCAGCGAATGTCGATAGCGACTTATTTACTGAATTATTTGTTGATTATTTTTTTGACCTGTTGCGAGCCATCAGTGTAGGTGACCACCTTGATGACCATACCATGGTGGTCGGCCATCACTCGGCGACCGGCCCTTTATGAGTTTTGCTTACTTGACCAGCACTTTCTTGCCGCCATGGATATAGATGCCGGCTGGCAGATTGTCGCCGCGGAACTTGCGTCCCATGAGGTCGTAGTAGATGTCATCGTCGGCAGTGCCGGCCTTGACATCACTGATGGCCGAGTTGCCGATGGGCAGCACAATTTCGCCCAGATTGATGTCGTCCTCCTCGGTGTACAGCTCACTGTCAAGCACCGACTGCCAGTCGACCAGATAGCTCACCTGATAGTCGACAAAGGCATTGAGCTCAGTGGCGAACTCTCCGTTCTCGTCGGTGGTGACATAGACAGGCACAGTGCCGGCGGTGCGCTGTCCTGCAGGATTGTTGAGCGGCTTGACACTGAAGCTCACCTGCACATTGGGCACAGGCTTACCGGCCAAGTCGACCACCACACCATTGACGCGCATAACCGACATATAGATGATGTTGGACGCGTTGCTCACGCCATCGACGGTGTAGACTGCCTGCACACCGATGCGGCGGTCAAACAGGCGAGCCTCGTCGGTGTTGTTCTGGAAGAAGTAGACGCGCGTGCCGTCCCAGCTGATGATGTTCATATAGTCGCTGTAGTTCAAGGGTATCTCGGTGAGGTCGCCATCGGCAAAGATGTCGCCGGGGCCATACTCATCGGCCTTGAAGGTGAACAGCTGGTCATCGTCCATGTAGATGCGATAGCTGTAGTTCTCCTCATAGAGGCGGTTGCCGTCCACATCGAAGGGCATGATGTGGAAGTGGAAGTTGGCCTTTTCCCACTCGCTGCCATTCTCGTATGCCAGCTGGACAGGGTCGCAGGGCACAGCAGGCTTGGCCTCGGTCATCGGGGTGAGCACGGTGTTCCAGCTCATGAAGCCTGCCCATGTGCCGTCGGACAACACGGCTCCCAGGCCGGTAGCCTCCCAGCCCTGATAACCGGTTCCGTTATACATCTCACCCTCGGTGTTCTGCAGGGTCAGCACATGAGTCTCGGGGTCGACGGTGAACACAGCCTGAGTCACGCTCGGATCGGGCACAAACCTGACATGCTCCATCAGTGCTTCATCGGGTATAGTCGAGCCAAAGACCAGGCTGATGTCCAGAGAGTTGTAGTCATCATAGCACACGACCTGCCCCATGTCGACCGTGATTTGCGTGCCATCGTCACTGAGCTTGCCAGGTGTCCAATATTCGCTGAAGTACTCATCCAAGCGATAGACCAGGTTCTGAAAGTAGACCGTCTCGCCATCGGGGGCATAGACCACCTTAACCAGGTCGGTCTGTTCGCCGATAAACACATCCATCAGGCTGAATATGGCCTGTCCAGAACGTGAGTAAAGCACAGCCTCGCCCTCGGGTTGCTCACTGATGATGCGACTTGGTGCAGCCGTCATCGATGCAGCTGCAGTAGCACATAATGCCGCCAATAAGAGTAAATGTTTTTTCATAAAGTCATTATTAAGTTAATATATCATTGAATGTGACGCAAAATTACCGATTCGAGCAGCAAAAAGCAACTCCAACCGCCCTTTTTAACTCAATTTTAACGCTCCAGCTAGTCTACCGTAACATCTTTGTAAATGTTTTGCAACACATGCCACTCTCAGTCCACCCCACACTGCTCAACCAGGCATCAAATGATACAATCGGGACGGTTCTGTTTTGTATCATTTCGACGGAATGATACAAAACAGAACCGTCCCCGATTGTATCACATTCCTCACAGAATGGAGGTAATCTGATTGGCACTGAGGCGCTTGTAGCCTTCGCCGGGTTTAGAGTCGTCGATGGTGAATGTGATGCCCCAGGTGATGTCTTTGAGATCCAGCGAGATGCCTAATTTGGTAGCCCCGACCTGGGCACTGACATCGGCACGATGGGCGATGGAGCCGGCCAGTGTGGTAAACACATGGCTGTATCGCGCGGTGTAGGGTGCGCTACCAGCCCGCGCGGGGGTGACAGTGAGCGATTGCATCTGGTTCTTAGCGTTGATGCCAAACTCGTAGCTGAATCCACTGGGCTGCTGCTTGGGCTGGAGGCGGAAGTTGGTGCCATCGGCGATGAGCTGCACCAGCGCCTTGTTTGCGCCATTGACAGTGCCACTGCCTAGCACAAATGCCCGCCCCATAAAGATGTCCTGCAGTGTACCCACAGTGATGGGTAGGCCGTTGGTGATGAGCGAGATGGGCTCGGCGACATAACGCTTGTGGTACTTATCGACCACAAGCACACTGTCGTTAGTAACGACCAGCTTGGCCACCTCGATGCCCAGCATGGGACGCACCGAGATATAGATGGCCTTGTCGCGAATCATGCGTATGTGCATTGCGCTTGACAGGGTCTGCGATCCGGTAACCTTGATGCTGCCGCCAGCCTGCATGGTGGTCCATCCACCTTGAGTTGCAGCGAATGCAGCGAGTTGTTGATCGAGTGTTTCCTTTCCTGCCTGGGTAGCAGTGGTGACAGTAGATGTAGTGACAATGCTGTCTTTTTTTGCTCGGCATCCATTGGCGATTATTGCCAGAATAGAGAGTGCGATGATGAGTGTCTTCTTCATTCTATACTATTCATTTAAAGAAAATGGTGCGGTGCTTGACTTTGCGTTGCAGCAGTTCATTGTCAGGCATGAGCTTGAGTGCCTTCTGCCACTGCTCGATGGCGGCCTCATGGTCGCCGTTCATAAACAGAATGTCGCCATAGTGGTCAAGCAGGTCACCGCTTGGCGAATCATCGTTCTCAATGGCACTCTTGATGTAGACCAGTGCCATTTGATAGTCCTTCTTGACAAAGAACACCCAAGCGTAGGTGTCGAGATAAGTTGCGTTCTGTGGCATGTCTTTGACCGCCATGGCCGCCATACGCTCGGCCTTGTCCAGGTCACGGTTGCTCAATGCCAGGAAGTAGGCATAGTTGTTCATGATGCCGGAGTTGAGAGGATTGAGCTGCAGTGCCTGCTCATAGGCCTGAAACGAACGGATGGTGTCGCCTAACTCGAAGTAGACATCACCCATGCCGCCAATGAGGTCGCTGCGCGTCTCGACATCGGCACTGTCGGTGAGCATGAGCGCTTTCTCGTAGGTCTGCAATGACTTGTCGTACTGCTTGATTTGGAAGTAGGCCGGCGCAATGTAGCGGTATAGGTCCAAGCTGTCGGGGTTGTACTCCAGGGCCTTATCGCCTGCTGCGATGGCAGCAGGAATATTCTCGTCCATGATATTGACAATCATGAGTTTGCGCCACATCTGGGCATCGGTGGGTCGCACATCTAGCACATAGCCCAACTGCTCGGCTGCATGGCGGTAGTCCTTGCGAGCGATGAGGTACTCGCTGTAGAGGTCGTGAATCTGAGCCTCATGCGGATGCAGCTCGAGCACAACATTCATCAGTGTGTCGACTCGTCCGGTGGAGTCATTGGCCGCGATGCGGTCGCGCATGAAGTCGATGAGCACCTGCATCTTGTCCTCAACCTCCAGGTTCTCGTTGACCAGTGCCTGCCGCACCTGTTGCTCGTAGGCAGCCGAGTCGCCCACCATATTATAATATTGTGCCTTGGCCAGGTAGGTGTAGCCGTTGTCGGGCTCGGCCTGCTGGGCACGGTCCAGATAGACCAGTGCACTGTCCTGACGACCCAGTTGGGTGAGCAATGCGCTCATGGTGATGTTATACATGGCGTTCTCGGGTGCTGTGGCCAGCAGAGCGCGCATCTGTGCAATGGCGCTGGCCGTGTCATTCAGGGCCATGTAGGCCGACACCTTGCGCGAGGTCAGTTGCATCGACTTGCCATGGAGTGTCTCGATGGAGTCGAATGTGGCAATTGCCCCACGATAGTCGCCGGTCTGCGCTTGTGCGTGCGCCAACCGCGCCTGCAGCTCCAGCTTGTTGGGGTTGCGGTCGCTCAGTGTCTTGATGGCCCGCAGTGCCTCCTCGGGATGACCCAGCATCATGCAGGCATCGCTGTAGAAAGTGGTCTCGTAGAAGTCGCCGGGAGCGGCCTCAAAGTGCTGCTTCATCAGCTGCAGCCCACGCTCGGCCCGCTGCTTGGTCATGTTCTCCATCGTGAGCAGACAGTAGCCCAGATAGAACGACACAGCGGTGTTGGTCGAGTCGATATCGTGGGCGGTCTGGAGCAGGTCGTAGTAGGCATCGAGCCGGTCGTGCGACTTGTGGTTCTGCGCCTCTAGGAAGATATACTCGGCCTTGCGCCGATCCTGCTCGGTAACGCGCGGCTTGCCACCGCCTGCCATAGCCATGGGCACTACCACCAGCAGTACCAGCAACGTCAGGACTATGTTTCGTGCTTGGTTCATTCGCATTGTTGAAATTGTCTGTACAGTGGCCGCAACGCTGTTGCGGCTTACTGAAAACAGCAGACTCAAACTACAAACTATTAACTTCTAACTCTTAACTATTAACTATTTGTTGCCTGTGTGCCCGAAGCCTCCAGCTCCACGTTCGGTCTGGTCCAGCACATCGACCGCCTGCCACTGTACAGTCTCATGTCGGGCAACAACCATCTGACAAATGCGCTCACCATCCTCGATGGTCTGTGGCTCGTTGCTCAGGTTAGCGATGATGACGCACACCTCTCCCCGGTAGTCGGCATCGATGGTGCCGGGGGTGTTCAGCACCGTCAGTCCACGCTTCAGTGCCAACCCGCTGCGGGGTCTGATTTGGCACTCATATCCCTGTGGCAGAGCGATGTAAATGCCCGTGTGCAACAATGTGCGCTCGAGCGGTTGCAAGGCGACCGGCTCATCGAGCCATGCCCGCAAGTCCATGCCCGCGCTCTGCTCGGTGCTATAGGCGGGCAACGGATGCGGCCCGCGATTGACTATCTTGACTTGAACTTTTTCCATCTGTTTTGCTATTGAACTTGCAAATTTAGTGCAAAAAGCGCAATCCCCCACCCTCTCAACCGCTAAAAAAACAAAACAGGCACCTATTGAGAGTTGATAATCATTTTTTTGATAATTCTGAGAAAAGTAGTACTTTTGCAAAAAAGATTGTACATCATGTCAATGAACTGGGACAAACTGATATGTGACAAGCGATTGGGGCTTGAGGACCACCACGACACCAAAGGGGGCGTGCGCAGCGACTTTGAGCGCGACTATGACCGCTTGGTGTTCTCGTCGCCGTTCCGCCGCTTGCAGAATAAGACACAAGTGTTTCCGTTGCCGGGCAGCATCTTTGTTCACAACCGCTTGACGCACAGCCTGGAGGTGTCGAGCGTGGGCAAGTCGCTGGCCCGCGAGATAGCCATCCGACTCATGCCGCGCTACCAGGGCGAGCCGTGGGTCGACAAACTGCGTGACATGGGCGAGATTGTGGCCGCCGCCTGCCTGGCCCATGACCTGGGCAACCCGCCGTTCGGCCACTCGGGCGAGAAGACCATCGGGGCCTATTTCAGCGAAGGGGCAGGCCTGGCATTGAAGGACAAATTCACGCCTGGGCAGTGGAACGACCTGATCCACTTTGAGGGTAACGCCAACTCGCTGCGCACACTGGTGCATCAGTTCAAGGGGCGCCGTCCTGGCGGATTTGCAATGACCTACTCGACGCTGGCCTCGATAGTCAAGTATCCCTACTCGTCGTCGGAAGCCGGTGCAAAAGGCAAGTTTGGCTTCTTCACCAGCGAGAAAGAAATCTTTGAGCGCATCGCCACCGAACTGGGCATGGTGCAGCTGGGTCCGGAGCGCTATGCGCGTCATCCACTGGTCTATCTGGTCGAGGCGGCCGACGACATCTGTTATCAGGTGATGGACATCGAGGACGGCCACAAGCTGAAGATTATCAGTACCGAGGAGACCATCGAGCTGCTGCTCGCCTTCTTTGACGACAATCGGCAGGAACACATGCGCGAAGTGATGACGCACGTTGCCGACCCCAACGAGAAGATTGGCTACCTGCGGTCGTGCACGGTGGGGCTGCTGGTGCAGGAGTGCGCCCTGACCTTTGTCGACCACGAGGGCGAAATCATGGCCGGCACGTTCGACGGTTCGCTCATCGACCATGTGTCGGAGCGCGCCGCACAGGGCTACCAGCGTTGCAGCCGCCTGGCCTACGAGAAACTGTACCGCGCCAGCTATGTGGTGGACGTCGACCTGGCCGGTAACCGCATCATCAACCTGCTGCTCGAGAAGCTCATCGAGGCCGTGCTGCACCCCGAGCGTAACTACTCGCAATTGCTGCTCAACAAGTTCCCGCAGCAGTATGACGTGCACGCTCCCACGCTGTTCGAGAAAATCCAGGCCGTGCTCGACCACATCAGCGCCATGACCGACGTGTATGCGCTGAACCTCTACCGCCAGCTCGACGGCATCGCCCTGCCCACAGTCTAAGGACAGAGCAACTTTTTTAGACTTGAATAAATTGGCTCGTTTTTGGCCGTTATAAAATTAATAGTGATTATCTTTGTAGTTTCTATGAAAATAACGTAAAATGCGTTGTAACTATCTATGGCTGACCGCATGACGAAAGAGCAACGGCATCGTTGCATGAGCCATATAAAAGGCCGAGACACCAAGCCGGGACTCTTGGTGCACAATTTTTTGTTCATTACTGCTTACAATGAGCAAAATCGTGTTGAAGAGAATAAAGCAAAGATGTTCAACCTTGAAGAAAGCAACTTGCCAATAGCGGCAGAACCAACCGCAAGCTATGGACTTCAAAATAACCGATAACTACAATGGCGAATCATAGACAAGCTCCCGTTGAAACGAAAGAATATAACGAATGGCTGGCTCATGTGAAGACAGGCATTCGTCATTGCCAAATCAAAGCCGCTATAAGTGTCAACAAAGGCTTACTTCAATTGTATTGGCAACTGGGTCATGACATTACCATAAAGCAGAGTGAGGCAAAATGGGGTGACGGACTTATTGCGCGACTTAGTCGTGACCTCACCGCTGAATTTCCAGAAATGAAAGGGTGGAGCGAAAGCAACTTGAGAAGAATCAAAAAATGGTATCAGTCTTATTCTGGGGCTTTTGCAATTCGGGCACAAGTTGTGCCCAAATTAAGTAGCAGCCACTCAGAAGGCGAAACGACTACCGCAAACCTTGAGATTGCTGATTCTAAGTCGACTCTTGAAACTCCGATTGCATCCAATTTCTTCTCTGTTCCATGGGGACACCATGTTGTGATTATGCAGAAATGCAAAGATTTGGACAAGGCGATATTTTACATTGAACAGACTGTTGAGAACAATTGGAGTCGATCAACCTTGGAATGGCAAATCGAGAGTCAGCTATATGAGCGAAAAGGTAAGGCGATAACCAATTTCTCACACACCCTACCACAACCGCAGAGCGATTTGGCTCAGCAGTTGACTAAAGATCCCTATGTGATTGATTTGATGGGGATAAGGCCGGAAATGACTGAGCGAGAAATCGAAAATCACCTTAATGCTCATATCGCAAGGTACTTACTTGAACTCGGCACGGGCTTCACCTTTTATGGAAACCAGGTACAAGTGACAGCCGGCAGTGGTGAGTTTCACATTGACCAGCTGTTCTATCATGTGAAGCTACACTGCTATGTAGTTGTTGAGTTAAAGACCGGGAAATTTAAGCCGGAGCACATCGGCCAACTAAATTTCTATGTTTCGGCCGTAGACGAACAACTAAAAACGGAACAAGACAATCCAACAATAGGCCTGCTCATTTGCAAGGACAAGGATGATGTTGTGGCGGAATATTCTTTACGGAATGTCGCCACCCCTATAGGCGTATCGTCAATGCGCATTTATGACGACTTGATGAAGGAGTACAAGAGTTCGTTGCCTTCTATTGAAGATATAGAGAACAGCCTAAAGGATTATGATGAGTAATAATGAATTTGAGTGGCCATGCAACAGTCTCTCGAGCAATATTTCATCAACGAGCAATCAGACTTTTACAACTATCTGATTGATATTAATGCGTTCAAGCGCCCCAAGACTTATCGGGATTACATCACTCGTCTACGATATGTATCGCAATTGTATCGCTTGGATAGTGGCATTACAAGCGAATATGTAGATTTCATTGTCGAAGACCTTAAACGAACTATGCGCGAACGGGATCGTTACAATACCATTAAAGGCATTAGTGATATTGCGTCTGGGTTACGCAAATTCCTTCAATACGCCAAATCTGATTACAAGCACATAATTGAGAACTCCGTATTGGCCCAAGAAAACGAAATTATCACAGACACATCAATCAGTGAGACAGAGAAAGATGCTGTTGTGAAATCTCGAATTGACCAAGGCTCATTCCGACAACGACTTGTTGACTATTGGCACGGTTGTTCAGTCACTCATTGCCAAACGCATTCACTTTTAATCGCATCACATATACGTCCATGGCGAAAATCAGACAATATGCAACGCTTGGATGTCTACAATGGTCTGCTACTTATCCCTAATCTTGACAAGCTATTCGACAAGGGTTATATTTCATTTGACGATAATGGCATTATAATTCTATCTGATTTTCTTCCTTTGAGTGAATATCGTTTGTTGGGCGTACAGCAAGGCATGCGACTTGTCCATATCGAGACAAACCACATTCCGTATCTTAAATTCCATCGAGAGAAATGTCTATTATAGCTCTTGTTTGTTTAATTCTCGTAACAAGTCAAGAGCTTCATTCACTTGAGCCAGTACTCCTTCGCTTTCCTCAAGATACTCATCATCACAGATTGCCTCTATGCTGTCAGTGATGTAGTCACTTGCGGCCAATAGCGCCGCATCAATCATAGTTACTTGATTTTGACTGAGTGTCATAACTGTTTTTTAGCGCGAAGATAAGCATTATTATTGAATCAGCAAAACTTAGTTATTGGTAAACTTGGCGACAATCCACTTGTATTCCGTTGCCGTCCTTACCAAGAAGTTCTATGTGATATTGCGGTTACCCTTTCTCCCAGTTATCCAATCAATATGGAATTGCATGACGGCGAAACCATATTTGACAAGATGAATACGACTTATGATAAATTCCGCACAAACGAGAACAATATCGCAAAAGTGTGGGAATACTATTATGAGTTAGAGCAAAAAAATCTTGTGCACCGCGAATGGCTGAAGCCTGCTACCAAATTTCGAAATTTGATAATTCGTGACAAAAATCATGACCACCGCGAATGGCGCGAAGTCTGCAGCCAAATTTCGATAATTCGTGACAAAAATCGAGACCACCGCGAATGGCGCGATGACTGCAGCCAAATTTCGATAATTCGTGACAAAAAATCGTGAGCACAGCGAATGGCGCTGAAACTTGTAACCATGTGTCCTTGTTTTTGCATTTTGTACAAACATACCTGAAAAAACGCAGAGTTCGATGGTGGGAGAATGAAAAGTATTTTGTACTTTTGTGGGTTGAATTGAAAACTGCTTAAACGACAAGATGAAAGATATCAAACGCATCGTGCTCACCGGCGGCCCTTGTGCCGGCAAGACAACGGCTCTGGCCAAGATTGTGGAACACTTCTCCAACCTGGGCTACCAGGTGTTCACGTTGCCCGAGGTGCCAACGATGTTCACAGCCGCCGGGATGAACTACCTGACCAAGAACAAGGGGTACTTCTATGAGGGCGAGAAAGCCACGCTCGAGATTCAACTGGCCCTGGAGGACAAGTTCACGCGCATGGCGCAGGAGTGCGATGGCAACTGCATCATCGTGTGCGACCGCGGCACACTGGACATCTCGGCCTATATGGCTCCTGAAATGTGGGACACGCTGACACGCGCCGTGGGCACGTCTAGTGCCGAGCTGCGCGAGCGCTATGACGCGGTGCTGCACCTGGTGTCGGCCGCCGACGGTGCCGAGCAATTCTACACCACAGCCAACAACGCGCAACGGCTGGAGCAGATGAATGAGGAGGGCCTGCGTATCGCCCGGTCGCTGGACAAGAAAGTGATTAAAGCATGGACGGGTCACCCGCACCTGAGCGTGATCAACAACCACGAAGACTTTGACGCCAAGATGAAGCGCGTTATCCAGGAGATCAGCAGCGTGCTGGGCCTGCCCAAACCCATTGAAACCGAGCGCAAGTATATCGTCAAGCTCACAGGCGATGTGCCGGCCGACTGCATCGAGAACGACATCGTGCAGACCTATCTCAACTCGTCGGACCCCAACTCGCAGGTGCGCCTGCGCAAGCGCGGCTGGGACGGCAAGTTCCTGTATGTGCACACGACCAAGAAGAAGATTTCGGACACCGAAGAGTTGCTCACCGAACGACAAATCAACAACAGTCTGTACGAGATGATGCTCACGCTGGCCGACCCCAACCGCCGCACCATCTGCAAGCACCGGCTGAACTTCATCTGGCAGGGGCAGTTCTTTGAGATTGACACCTACAAGAACGAGCTCGAGGGCCTGGTCATCCTCGAGGCCAAGGGCGTAGACGAGGGCGAGCCCATCAAGTTCCCGCCGTTCATCGAGGTAATCGAGGACATCACCGGCAATGTCAACTACTTCAACCACAACCTGGCACGGAAATTTGACTAAATAATCAAGAATATAGCATTATAGCATTGAGCCGCTCACTTGAGGTGAGCGGCTTGTTTTTGCTACATTGGCTGTCGACATGCTGCACGCCGCATCTGCACCCAGAGGTCAAAACTTACTATTTGTGATAGTTTTGACCCACTATGCTGAAAAACCTCAAGCAAAATTGCCAACATTCTAATATTTTGCGTAATTTAGCGAGCCTAATCAAGACGACAAACAATCATATAAACTATTACAGATATGACAAGACAACGACAATCTTTGCTGCATGGGGCACTGCTGGCGGCACTGCTCCTGCTCGGGTCGGTGCCCGCCCTGGCCGACCTCACCATCAAGGTCCAGAAGGGCGGCGATGCCCCCTACCTGTATGCCTATACCGGTAGTGGCAACGGTGCCACCAAGCACACCGGCGACTGGCCCGGCACGCAGTTCACAGAGAAGGACACTGAGGGCTACTGGACGATGACTGTTGAGGGTGTCAATACGGTCAACATCATCTTCAACAACGGCAACTCGGGCACCGGCAACCAGACCAACGACATCCTCAACGTTCCCGGCGTTGGCGGAGTGGCCAAATTTATGTATGACGGCAAGTCCACCTGGTTCAGTGTCATGCCCCAGCTTGAGTCAAGCGAAGGGTACATCTATTTTAATTGCCCGCCCGACTGGGGTGATGATGCCCCCTACGCCTTTTTCAAGAACAACAACACCGACTGCCACGCCTGGCCAGGCCTAGCGATGACCTATAAAGGCCTGGACGGTGCCGGATTCAAGATTTACGAGTGTCTTCCCGGCAATGTGAGCAGCAGCATCACAACTGTGATTTTCAACAACAACAGCAACAAGCAGACCGGCGACTTGCCATACGTTGCCAACGGCTACTACAACACCGAGGGTAGCCAGGCGCAGGTGCACGCCCTGAATGCGGCCAATGGCTATACCGACCCCAAGTTCCGTGCCGCCATTGCCGAGCAGCTGGGCATAGCTGAGAACACGGTGTTCTCGCCGTCGTCCATCACCTATCTGGACGTGAGCGACAAGCAGATCAGCTCTCTGGCCGGCATCAGCAAGTTCACCAACCTGCAGACACTGCTGGCCGCCCACAACAACCTGTCGACTGTCGATCTGGGCAACAACCCCGCCCTGGAAGTGCTGGACTTGTCGGGCAACAGTGGGCTACATGGTTTTACCAGCAATTACGCAAACAACAGCAATCAGTATATCAATCTGGCTGTTGGCCTGAACATCAAAGAATTGTATTTGGCCGACTGCACGATAGGATCGTTTAAAGCCATCAAAGACCACTATGACGTGTCGTCGCTCGAGCGCCTAGACCTGTCGGGCAACACCAACATGGGTGGCTGGTCGACCGGCATCGCCGCACAAACCAGGCTGAAATACCTCAATGTCACGAACAATGCCTACGGCAGCGATGCGCTGAAGCTGACCACACTCACCCAGCTGGATACGCTCATCGCCGACAACAACCCCAGCCTGAAAAACATCTCGACCATCGGCAATGCGCCGCAACTGCGTTATGTGAGCCTGAAGAATTGCGGCCTGACCAATAGCATCAGCTTTGGCAACAACACTGCACTGGAATATATCGACATCAGCGACAACAGTGGCACGGCCAAGAACTTCACCCTGAGCAACAACCCCAACCTGAAGGTGTTCAAGGCCGCCAATGCCGCTATCAAAGAAGACGGTCTGACCTGGGCATCAGACTGCCCGTCCCTGGACACCCTGATTGTGTCGGGCAACAGCGCCATGAAGCAACTGACCACCCTGCATCACGCCACCGGGCTGAAGTATCTGGACATGAGCGGTGGCGACCTGTATCTGCAGAACATGCCGACCTTTGTGGGCAGCAATTTCCCCAAGCTGACCTACATCGACTTCAGCAATGACAACCTGGAGGCCTCAAAGACGCTGGACGGCTTCGCTGCGCTGAAGACACTGAAGATTGGTGGCAACACATCGCTGCCCTTGGTGGATGTGAACAACTGCCCTGCCCTGGAGACGCTGGACGTGAGCGGCAACACCGCCCTGACCACCATCGGGCTGACCAACCAGGGCTATGACAACAGCAGCGCCTGGCCCACCATTGTGATGACCAACTGCCCCAACCTGCACACACTGGACGTGAGCCACAACAACTACACGGCAGTACCGGCCACCCTGCCGTTTGACTGCACCTCTTTATATATGAACAGCAACCAGTTGACGGGGATTGCGGTGCCCACGGGGTCGCCGGTGGAGTTCCTATACGCACAGGCCAACAGCTTCGCTGCCGCGATGGAGCTGACCGCCGAGAGCACCGGCTCGCTCAAGGGGCTAGACCTGGGCAACAACGGCATCACCTCGTTCAAGGCCGAGGGCACCGCCCTGTCGGCCCTGATGGTGGGCAACAACCCGCAGCTGACCACACTGGAGCTGCATGGCAACGACAACCTGACGGTCACCACAGCCGGCACGACGATGAGCGACGGCAGTGGCCTCTACCTGCTGGGCAACACTGCGCTTAAAACCATCGACCTGTCGAACAGCTCATTCACCGGCATCGGCCAGAACGGCTCGCTGGTGGGTCTGAGCGCGGTCAAGACCCTCAACGGCTCGCACAACCGGTTCACGTTGTTCAGCAACGGCACCAAGATTCCTGCCACCAGCAACTATCACTACACCGACCCGGAGACAGGCCAGCAAAAGACAGCCAACTTGCCTTCGGTGGACCCCCACACCACCCTGCCCAACCTGGATGACCTGACGGGGCTGGAGTGGCTGGACATGAGCTACAACCAGATTGACTCGATCCACCTCTATAAGCAGATTGGCCTGAAGTACCTCGACTTGCAGCACAACGGCTATGACCGCGGCACCGACACCCGTACCGAGAATCCCAACCAGCAGCAGGTCTACCGCAAGGGCCTGATGAAGTTCGACGCACACAACCTGACCGCCCTCGAATACCTGAACGTGAGCGACTGCCGCATCCAGGAGACTGCCATCGACCGCATCAGCGAGACCACGCCCATCGACGGTGCCAAGCTGTCGGGCGGATATGTGTGGATCAAGCACTGCGTCAATCTCAAGGAGTTCTATGCCGACAACAACGGCATGCGCTCGTTTGGCATCAAGGACAACAAAGCGTTGCTCAAGGCCTCGGCCCGCTATATGTACGGCCAGTCGCCCGAGATGATGAAAGGCAGCATCAACATCCACGACACGGGCGTGGAGGGTGGCAGCAACCTGGAGTACTTCGACGTGAGCTACAGCATGTTCGACTCCATCGGCGTGAGCGTGGCCACGAAGCTCAAGGTGCTCAAGGTCGAGGACAACCCCATCCATTACCTGTATCTCAACAAGAACAAGGCACTGGAGGAAGTCTACGCCAGCGACTGCACCCTGGCTGCCCGTCACGGCCTCACCACTCCCAGCGCCGACGGCTGTGCGAGCACTCCCATCTCCGGCCTGCTGCAGGTGCGTGCCGAAGGGCTGCCCGCGCTGCGGGTGCTGGACTTGAACGGCAACACCGAGCTGAAGAACCTCTATTGCGAGAACGACCCCATTTTGCCCGAAATCACCGGCCTGCCCAGCTGCACCGACCTGCGTGTGCTGCACGCCTACAACGATGTCGCACTGGGCGAGGGCATCGAGCGCTTTGACGTCGATGCCAACACGGCCTTGACCACACTGTGGGTGAGCAACTGCTCGCTGCCGGGCGAGCTGCGGGTGAGCCAGTGCGCCCAGATGGACACGCTGCGGTGCGACACCAATCGGCTGACCAAGCTGGACGTGTCGCCACTGGCCGGCATCCACTGGCTGGACTGCTTTGACAACGTGGGCATTCTTGAATTGGTGCCCGGCACGAGCACCGGCATGACGCACCTCGACCTGCACAACTGCAGCGTCATCGACCTGGCCCTGGCCGGCAACACAGCACTCAAATACTTCGACTGCGACAACAACAAGGTGCGCGAGTTGACGTTTGCCGGCGCAGCTGACATCGAGACCATCCACGCCAACTCGAACAATCTGTTCCAGCTCAACCTGTCCGGGACTCACTTGAGCCTGAAGGATCTGCAGTTTGAGCACAACCACATCAACGGCATCGACCTGACAGGCTGTGTGGGTGGCGCACTGACTGCCGAGCACATCAAGGATGCGGACAACGGCCGCACCATCACCGCCAACGTGTCGCAATTCTACAGCAACAACGACAACCCGGAGTTGATGTATCTCTACTACTTCCAATTGGATGCAGTTTCGGCCAACAATGACGGTGGAAAATACCTGAACTACGAGACTTGCAACGAGGACGAGGAGGAAGATGCCACAACACGCACCTACGGTCGCAACAAGACCGCCGGCACCCACGGCAAAACGCTGGAAGATGATGGTGTAGACCTGAGTAAAATCCAATGGACTCAAAAGGTCGATGGCACGCGCAGCCATCGCTCACGAGCCGACTATGGTGAACTTGACCCTGGTACCATCATAGGCGACATCGCAGTGCTGGACAACGAGGCCGGCGTGTATTCACCCGACGGCAGCGGAACAGAGACCTATCAGTATGACAACGGCATCAGCCTGAGCGAATTCTATCTCAACTGGACAGCCAATGGCGGAATCATCACCGAGGTCACCGACATTACTGCCGACTCACTCAGCGTGACCGGTGGCCAGGGCTGCATCACGGTCACCTCGCCACAGCCCATCGCGGTCACTGTCTACGACCTGGCTGGCCGCACAGTGGCGCAGCGCGACATCGCTGCCGGGCAAACGGTTATCGACGGCCTGCAGCCCGGCATCTACATTGTGGCCGGCCAGAAGGTGGTTGTCAATTAAAGTTACTCTAGCCGCCACCACGATTCAATTTACAATGAGAGCCGCTCGCCATCAGGCGAGCGGCTCTCATTGTAAATTAGGAATTAGCTCTAGCTCAATGGCGGGGACCACGATTGCCGCCACCATTGCCACCCTCGCGGCGCGGGCCACGGCCATTGCCACCCTCGCGACGCGGGCCGCCACCATTGCCGCCCTCGCGGCGCGGACCACGGTTCTCGCGACGACGCTCTTCATAGCCCTCGGGCTTCTCTTGCAATGCGCGCATCGACAGGCGGAATTTGCCGGTCTTCTTGTCAATCTCGATGAGCTTGACTGTGACCTCGTCGCCCTCGTGCAGACCGCTGGCCTCCATGTTGTCGAGGCGGTCCCAGCTGATCTCGCTGATGTGCAGCAGACCATCACGACCCGGCATGAACTCGACAAACGCACCGAACTCCAGAATCGAGACGACCTTGCCGGTGTAGACATTACCCTCTTCGGGCACAGCGATGATGGCCTTGATGCGCTCGACAGCGGCGTTGATGCTATCGACATTGGCTGCCGAGATTTCAATCTCGCCCTTGCCGTCAATCTCGTCGATGGTGATGATGGCACCAGTCTCCTCCTGGATGCCCTGGATGACCTCGCCTCCCTTGCCGATGATGGCACCGATAAACTCCTTGTCGACCGTCATAGCCACGATGCGCGGCACATGAGGCTTGTAGTCCTCGCGCGGAGCCGGGATAGCCTGGTTGATGAGGTTCAGGATGTGCAGACGACCGTCACGTGCCTGACGGAGTGCTTGCTCAAGCACCTCATAGGGCAGACCGTCGCACTTGATGTCCATCTGTGTGGCTGTGATGCCATCGACGGTACCCGTCACCTTGAAGTCCATGTCGCCCAGGTGATCCTCGTCACCGAGGATATCGCTCAGCACAGCATGCTTGACATTGCCCTCGTCGGTGATCAGGCCCATAGCGATGCCTGCCACGGGCTTCTTCATCTTGATGCCGGCATCGAGCATGGCCATGCAGCCAGCACAGACAGTGGCCATCGACGACGAGCCGTTGCTCTCGAGGATGTCGCTGACGATGCGCATGGTGTAGGGGAAATCATCGGGAATCATGCGCTTGAGTGCGCGGTGGGCCAGATTGCCGTGGCCGATCTCACGACGGCTGACGCCGCGCGGTGCGCGTGCCTCACCGGTCGAGAAAGCGGGGAAGTTGTAGTGCAGCAAGAAGCGCTCGTTCTCGTGACGCAGGGCATCGTCGACCAGCTTCTCGTCGAGCTTGGTGCCCAGCGTGACAGTGGCCAGAGCCTGAGTCTCGCCACGGGTGAACAGTGCCGAACCATGAGGATAAGGCAGATAGTCGGGCTCGCAGCTGATGGGACGAATCTCGTCAGTGCGGCGACCGTCCAGACGGATTTGCTCGTCGAGGATGCAACGGCGCACGGCGTCGCGCTGCACCTCGTGGAAGTAACGGTCGACCATAGGTTTCTTCTCCTCTCGCTCCTCCTCGGGGATGGTCTCCATAAACTCCTCGTAGGCCTTGTCGAACTGTTCGTTGCGCCACTGCTTGTCGGCGCAACCAGCCTTGGCCACTGCGTAGCACTTGGGATAGACCTCCTCGCGCAAACGAGCCTTGATGTCCTCGTCGTCGACCTCGTGGCAGTACTCGCGCTTGGTCACTCCCAGCTCGGCAGCCAGCTCCTTCTGCACCAGGCACATGGGCTTGATGGCCTCATGTGCGGCCTTGAGTGCTGCAATGAGTTCGTCCTCGCTGACCTCGTTCATCTCGCCCTCGACCATCATGATGTTATCGTAAGTTGCACCTACCATCAGTTCCATATCCGCTTTTTCAATCTGCTCGAAGGTGGGGTCGATGACAAACTGTCCGTCCACGCGTGCTACACGCACCTCAGCGATGGGCTCCTCAAAGGGTACATCGCTCACCGCGATGGCAGCCGATGCGGCCAGTCCGGCCAGTGCGTCGGGGGCATCAACGCCGTCGCTCGAGAACATGATGATGTGCACAATGGTGTTGGCGTGATAGTTCGATGGGAACAAGGGACGCAACACACGGTCGACCAGACGTGCAGTCAGGATTTCGTAGTCGCTGGCACGGCCCTCACGCTTGGTGAAGCCGCCCGGGAATCGGCCAAAGGCCGAGAACTTCTCTTTGTATTCAACAGTGAGGGGCATGAAGTCCACCCCGTCGTCGGCCTCCTTGGCCGAGGTGACTGTGGCAAGGATCATCGTGTTGCCCAGTCGCAGCTCAACAGCTCCATCGGCTTGCTTGGCAAGCTTGCCGGTCTCGAGCGTAATCTCACGCCCGTCGGCCAGTGCGATGGTTTTTTTAGTAGGTGTAAACATAAAATATTTGATAACGTGTAAAAAATTCGGGCAAAGGTAGTCATTTTCGGACTATCAGCCAACATTTTTTTCACATTATTAAATTAATTAAGAATTAACAATTAGGAATTAAGATATTTTTGGCACATCATTAAACCACAAGTGTTATCACCAGTTACTTTTTGAGGCTCTGGACGAACTGCCAGGCGGTCTCATGCTTCTTGACGCGGATGAGCGAGTTGTGCCCGACGATATACTCCGACACACCGTGCTTGTCGGCCCCATGGTGCCAGTCGTAGGTGTAGCCCAGCTGCGTCCAGGGCAGCGGACTATCGTCTTCATAGGCGGCCTCGACACTGTAACGATACCACTCGCGGAAGTTGGTTTCGCCTACCCTATAGTTCTCGTTGGCATAGGCGGGGAACTCCAGCCCGACGGTGGTGGTAGTGATGTCGGGGTCGTGAGCCGGGCGGAACATGGTGGCCGGGTCGGCATAGAAACTGACCATGATGTCGTAGTCGCATGTGGGATCGAGGCCGTACATCTGAATCAGGCGCATGTGGGCGGCCACACTGTCCATCCCCTCGAAGGCTGCTGCACGCTTGGCCCAGTCGGCCGGCAGCGACACCCATGTACCCATCTCGCGGTCGATGCGATAGACCCCCTCCTTGCCAAAGAACTTGTGCAGTCGGCTCGAATCAACGAGCGTGACCACGAGCACCATGTCATGACCATCGAAGGTGGCCCACTCCTGCCCGGGATAGCCCTTGCGAATGGGCATCAGGTCATTAGAGATTTTTGTCGAGTCGAGTTGCTTGGCATCGTCGATGGCAGCCTTGAGGTCGGCCAGGAGCGCGTCATCGTTTTCGTACCATGCCACAGTGTCGGCCTGGGCGGTTGTTTGGCTGGTTGTCTGCTCAGTGGCATTCTGTCGACAGCCGGCAGTTGTCAGTGCCATTAGAATGGCTGCAAATAGGATTTTTTTCATTGCTAAAAAATTTGGGAAGTTTAGATAAGACGTTTGCGTTTAAGATAGATATAGATGAGCACCGACAGGATGGCCGAGAGCAAGAGGGCGAACAGGAACCCCCAAGCCCATGCCTCCATGCCGTTGGGCACGTTCATGCCATAGAAGCCCGCGATGCCGGTGGGCACCATGAGGATGATGGTGATGACGGTGAGTGTGCGCATGATCACATTCATGTTGTTGCCGATGATCGATGAGTAGGACGACTGCTGCCGGTCGAGAATCTGGCTGTAGATGTTGGCCGTGTCATAGGCCTGTTGCATCTCGATATCGACGTCATAGAGCAAGTCCTCGTCAAATGCCGCTGTGCGCAAGCGTTTTTTGAGTCGCATGAGCACCACCTCGTTGCCTCGCAACGAAGTGATGAAATAAATCAAGTACTTACCCAGCCCCATCATCCTGAGCAGCTCGTCGTTGTCCATCGACTTCTCGAGTCGGTCCTCAACACTCTTCATCATGATGTTCATCTGCTTGAGATACTTGAGATACCACACCGAGCTGGACAGCAAGATGGAGAGCACCATGTCCATGCCACGCCGTTCGGGCTGGCGGCGCCGGTTGCTCCACTGCACAAAGTCGTCGAGCACCTCGTTGTCAAAGTAGCTCACGGTGATGAACACCTCGCCGCGCATGAGCACCGCCAACGGGCGCGTGTGAAATTCCGGCTCGCCATCGGCATCAATGCTGCGGCTGGGTATGCGCACAATCACAGCCAGCCACTGGTCTTCCTCGTCGACTCGCGGACGCTCATCGGCATCCTCGGCATCGTGCACAAAGTCGAGCGGAGCCTGCCAGCGGCTCTCGAGCAAAGCCAGCTCGTCGGGCGTCGGATTGTCGACCTTGATCCAGGCATGGGACTCCCATTCATCGGCCTGAATGTAGCACGCATCATATTTCCAGTAAGTAATCATAAGATGAAAAGGAATAAAAGCTGGTCAGAAGTCGTAGCCCAACGACACAAAGAAATTGACGCGGTGGGTGTAGCTGTTCCAACCCAATGACGCACCGAGGGGACCGACTATGCCGCTGTTGTAAAAATAAGCCACCCGCGCGCCCCACAAAGGCTTGCGGTCGAAGATGCGGTCCAGCTTGTCGTTGTGCTCGGTGACACTGCCGTCGAGCAACAGATAATGCTGCCCTGTGATGCGCTGTTGCAGGCGCAGCGACGCGCTGATCAGTTTCGAGTCAAAGAACTCGCTGTGCCCCACCCCGGCCATGGGCAACTGTTGAGGGAAATACTTGCCCCAAGTCATGCCGCCGGCCACGTTGCTGGCCATGATGGGAACATCGTCGCCATAGAGCAACCGGCCCTGCACCCCCGGACGCACCTGTGTGCCACGCGCCAGCGAGATAGTGGTCTGCCACATGGCCGCTACAGCACTGAAGCCGCTGTGCCCGCGCCACTGCGACATGTTGTCGGTGTAGTAGGCATAGCTGGCCTCGACCCGTGTGCCACGGGTGGTGAAGTAGTGGCGGTCCTCGCTGTTGTATCGCACCCGCGCATGATAGTTATAGTAGTGCACATTGCGGTCAAACGTGTGGACACTATGCTCGTTGTGCAGGCTGCCGAAGACGTGATAGTGTTCCCAACCCAGCCCCAGCTCGCAGTCGAAGTTCATGGCATCCAGGCCGAAGAGCTTGGCATCTGCCCGCTGGTAGAGCATCGACAAGTTGTCGCTGCGCCTGCCTCGCGTGTAGAGGTCGCTGTATTTGTACCACAACTCATAGCTCAGTCCCATGTGCCTCCAGGGGCGCGGCTGGAAGTCAAACCCCAGACGCAACATCGATCGCAATCCCAGCCGCAGGGTCAAGTCCAGCTCCTTGCGCCGCTTACCCGGCAAGAAATATCTGCTATTGAGCTGTGCGGCCACGATGTCCTCGTTGTCAAAGCGCAACCCTAACGATGCCTCGGTGGTGCCGGGCTCGTGTGTGTCGACCAACCCGCGCCGCTCGTCATCCGGGGCTTTGAGGTGGTCGATGTCACGCAGGTGCATGGCAGTGCCGCCTGCGGGCAACGGGCCAACCTGCGACTTGAGCAGCAAGAGCGAATCCATCTTCTCACGAGTGGCCTCCTCGCCCCGCGCCAGCAGGGTGTTGATGGCACCGCGGGTGAAGCTGCCACTGGTATAGCCCCTGACAGGCACACGCACCAGCAGGTCGCAATGCTTCTCATTGTCGCGGGCACGTCGGCTCACGTCGCTGCCGGCCGACCGTTCCATCACGTCCATGAGTGTGCGGTACTCCTTGTCGGTGCCTAGCCCCAGGTCGAACTTGACCCCGATGACGATGTCCGCCCCCAAGCGGCGAGCCACATCGGCGGCAAAGTTGTTCTTTGCCCCACCGTCGACAAGCACCATGTCGCCCATGTGCACCGGTGTGAACACACCCGGAATCGACATGCTCGCCCGTATGCTTCGCACCAGCGAGCCGTGGGTCAGCACCACCTCTCTGTCGGTGACCAAGTCGGTGGCCACACAGGCAAACTGCCTCGGCAGGTCGCGCAAGAAGTTAATGCTGTCGGTGTAGCCTTGCAGATAGTAGGCGAACGTCTTCTCGACATTTGTGCCGCGAATCAGCCCACCGGGCTGAGGGTCGACGCTGCCGCGCACATAGAAGTCGCGCTCGTAGATGTAGGTGTTGAGTGCCTCGCGCTCGGACAGCGTGTTGTGCCAGTAGTTGCCACGGTCCAGAAAGAGCTCGGCCCAGTCCATAGTGCGAAACATCGTGGCGATGTCCTGGCTGTCGTATCCCACACTGTAGAGTGCGCCCACAATGCTGCCCATGCTGGTGCCCACCACCATGTCGACGGGCAGTCCGGCCTCCTCGATGACCTTGAGCGCACCCACATGAATGGCTCCAAAGGCTCCGCCACCGCTCAGCACCACGGCCACCTTCTTGCGGCCCTGCACACTGTCGTGTGCCGCCGTCTGCGCCATCAGAGGCCACACCACCAGTGACAGCAGTAGTGTCAATAGCATCTTTCTCGTCATGCGTTGTCTGTATAAATTATTGCCTGTGCAAAATTACTACTATTTTCTGAATGTCACAACATCGAGCCAACTTTCATGACGAAAAGTCACAAATGCAGAAGACCCACCAGGCTGACTTGGCGGGTCTTCTGCAATCATTGGCAGTGGTGTTACCTTACATCTTGTTCTCGTGCTCGGTAATCTCGGCATCACCCTGAGTGTACTGGTTCAGCGAGCCTTCCTTGGCCTGAATGCAGATGTAGGTCATCGGCTCAGCCGAGGTGCACTTGATGTTTCGGTCGCAGTTGGTGGCCACGCGCACCACCGACCCCTCGGCGATATCAAATGCCTCATCACCCACCTGGAAACGTCCGGCACCGGTGAGGATGATGTAGTTCTCCTCATTCTCCTTGTGGCTGTGATAGAAGGGCACGGCCACACCCGTGGGCAGCGTGCCGAATGAAATCTCACACGACGTGGCACCCACCACATCCTTAACAAACTGTTTTCCCTCAAAGCCGTTCAGTCGGCCAACCGAGGTGTGGGCGAACTTGTCGCCACTGTTGAGAACTTTTAATTCGCTCATTGTTTTGCTTGGTTAAAATTTTGTAGTAACTTTGCGGCGCAAAACCGCTTTATTTTTGACACTGCAAAGTTAGGCCAACTTTTTGACCTGTGCAAGAAGTAACCCAGCGGTAAGGCAGTAACATTGAGGTAACTATTATTGACAATGAGCACATTACCATTAAAAGAAAATTTAGAAAAATATACTCACATCGATTCTTGCCCCATCCGCAACGTGTTGTCGCGGTTCTCGGGCAAGTGGCCACTGCTCATTCTGTGCGTGCTTGCAGAGAATGAGTCCACTCGATTCAATGCCATCGGAAAGGCTATCCCCGACATTTCGTCAAAGGTATTGAGCGACACCCTCAAGAGCCTGGAGCGCGACGGTATGGTCAGTCGCCACCTGTATGCCGAGATTCCACCCCGCGTTGAGTATTCGCTCACTGACATGGGCAGGAGCCTGATGCCCATCATGGGTCAGCTCATCGGTTGGGCGCTCAACCACTTCGACCGCTTCAATCATTGACATCCCAGCCTGCCCTATTGATGGGGTTGCACCAACTCGATAGCTTCTTTACCGGTCAGATGCTCAATTTCCAGACAGATGATGAGCATGTGGTCGAAACCGTGCTTCAACTCGTTCTGTAAGGCCTCATCGTTGTTGGGGTTATATCGGTTGCCCAGCATCCGCGCCACTGCCATCCGCTCGGCTTCATCCTCGATGATAAAAATCCGGCCAAAGGCAATCACACTGCGAAAATAGGTGGTGTACTTCTCGGGCTTGACATCGTCACGGTCGATGACGCAGAACGATGCCTTGTCGCAGCGTCTGATGGCATCAACCTTGTGACCCGTCATTGCGCTGTGAAAGTATAGTTTACCGTCACTGTAGACATAGCTCAAGGGCACGGCATAGGGGTAGCCGTTATCGCCCAGCAATGCCAGCGTGCCCGACGTGGCTTGCCGCAAAATGGCGACGGTCTGCTCCGATGCCAGTTGCTGGCGAATGCGGCGCATTTCTCTGAATTGTTTGTTTTGTTCCATGAGATTCACGACAATGTTTTGAGCCCGACAATCGAGCAAATGAGCGTGGTGATGAAAAACAATCGCCAGAAGGTGGCCGGCTCGTTAAAAAACACGATGCCCACAATCACCGTTCCCACCGCCCCAATGCCGGTCCACACAGGATAAGCCGTGCCGATGGGCATGGACTGTATCACCCGAGCCAACAGTCCCATACTGACAAATGTAAACACAAGGAAGCCGCCCATCCAGCAGAACCACTGAAACCCTTCGACCGACCGGGCACGTCCCAGACAATAGGTGAACCCCACCTCGCAGAGGCCGGCAATCACCAGTAAAAACCAATTTATCATTGACATCAAGATGCCTGTTGAGGGCTGCAGCAAAATTCCGGCGTCTCCTGCTAAGGCTCGGCAAAGATACACATTTTTTGCCACACAGCCACACACTCGTCCCTGATTATGTCGCCAGTCAGCCGCATGGGAACCACCTTTTTGCAGCCAACGACTTGCCCATAAGCACAATTTGCACTATCTTTGCACAATGATTGACAAAAGTTGATGGATAGAACTATGAACAAATACCTGTTATCTCTGATCTGCATGTTGTGCTTCGCTTCGGGCCTTGCCCAGACAGCGAGCGAGTATGTCGACTTTCTGTACGAGGGCATGCCCTTGCCCGACCGCACCGACTACAGCCGCGCCTTCTATGAGCGCAACGTCGAGCTGTCGCTTGAGGCCCGGCGCGACATGCCGTGGGGCGCAGTGGTGCCCGAGCGCGAGTTCCGCCACTTTGTGGTGCCCGTGCGTGTCAACAACGAGCATCTGGATGGTAGCCGCGAGGTGTTCTACAACCAACTCAAGCCCCGTGTCGAGCACTTGTCGATGCGCGAGGCCATTCTCGAGGTCAACCACTGGTGCCACGAGCATGTGACCTACCGGCCCAGCGACGCACGCACCAGCAGCCCGCTGGCCACGGTGCGCACGGCTTATGGCCGCTGCGGCGAGGAGTCGACCCTGCTGGTGGCCGCTCTGCGCTCGGTGGGCATCCCGGCCCGGCAGGTCTACACGCCCCGCTGGGCGCACACCGACGACAATCATGCCTGGGTCGAGGCCTGGGCCGAGGACGGGTGGCACTTCTTGGGTGCCTGCGAGCCCGAGCCGGTGTTGGACCTGGGTTGGTTCAACGAGAGCGCCAGCCGCGCCATGCTCATGCACACCAAGGTCTTCGGCCGCCACTACGACGGGCCCGAGGAGGTGGTGAGCCAGACCGATTGCTACACCGAGATCAACGTCACCGGCAATTACGCCCCCACCGCGCGGCTCGACGTCACTGTGCTTGACCGGCAGGGCCATCCCGCCAGTGGGGCACTGGTCGAGTTCAAGCTCTATAACTACGCCGAGTTCTACACCGTGGCCCAGAAGGCCGCCGACTCTCAGGGACGCACCTATCTCACCGCCGGCCTGGGCGACCTGCTGGTGTGGGCCTCGCATGACGGGCAGATGGCAGTGAAACACGTCTCGGTGGGACGTGACAAGAGTGTCACCCTGCATCTGGGGGCAGATGCCCTGCCCGAGGCCATGCGCTATGACATCACTCCGCCCCGTGCCAGCGGTCAGCTGCCCATGGTGACCGAGGCACAACGCAACGAGAACAACCGCCGTCTGGCCGTGGAGGACAGCATCCGCCATGCTTATGAGGCCACGATGCCCGTCGAGGCCTGGCGCGGTAACCACCATACCATCCAGCGATTCCTCGACGAGGCCCCCAACCGCCTGATGGCCGAGAAGTTGCTCAGTGTCATCTCGGCCAAGGACCTGCGCGACATCGAGTTGGCAGTGCTCAAGGACAACCAGGTGTCACGCACCAACACCAGCGACATCTATCTGCGCTATGTGCTCAATCCGCGCGTCGAGAACGAGTGGCTCACACCCTACAAGGCCCCGTTGCGTCAGCAGCTGGCCGGTCTCAAGAGCCCAGCCCAGCTGGTACGCTGGTGCGACAAGCGCATCACAGTCCTGTCCGAGAGCCGCAGCGAGGATGGGCACCTGCATGGCCCCAATCCGCAGGGCCTACGCATGGAGCCACTGAGCGTGCTGCGCGAAGGCAAGACTGATGAGCTGGGACGCAAAATCTTCTTTGTCTCGGCAGCACGCAGTCTGGGCTGGCCGGCACGCATCAACGAGGTGGACGGACGCCTGCAGTACTATCAGAACGGTCGCTGGCAGGACGTGACCTTCGGCAAGCAGCAACCCACCCCGGCCACAGCCCAGACACACAGGCTGGAGCTGACCTACAATAACCCGTCGCCCTACGTCGACGACCCGAAGTACTATATCCACTTCACGCTGAGCCGCATTGAGGACGGACGCGCCCAGCTGCTCACCTATCCCGAGGAAGCCACCTGGGCCAACGACTTCAAGTCGAGCGTGCCACTCGAGCCGGGCGACTACCTGCTCACCACCGGCACGCGCATGGCCAGCGGCAAGGTGCTTGCACGGCTCAGCCGGTTCACCATCGACAAGTATGACATTTCGCTGGGGCTGCAACTGCTCGATGACGAGCAGGACTTGCAGGTCATCGGCAGCCTCAACGCCGAGGACATCTATCATGACCTGGCCACCGACGATGACCGTAGTCTGCTCTCGACCGTGGGGCGCGGCTACTATGTCGTGGCCATCGTGGCTCCCAACCACGAGCCAACCAACCACACCCTGCGCGACATCAGTGCCTACAAGGCCGAGTTTGAGCAGTGGGGACGCAAGATGGTGCTGCTGCTAGAGAGCGACGATGCGGCTCGCCGCTTCAACTATGGTGAGTTCGGCTCGCTGCCCTCGACGGTGGTGTGGGGTGTGGACCGCGGCGGTAAGATCCTGAGCGAGATACGCCAGCAGATGAAGCTCACCAGCGACGCACTGCCTGTGTTTGTGGTGTGCGACTCGTTCAACCGCGTGGTGCATGTGCAGCAGGGCTACACCATCAATCTGGGCGAGCAGCTGCTCAAGGTCATCAAGAAGCTGTGATTCGCAGTTGTCACGATTTTTATCACGAATTTGAGAATTATCGTTTTTTTCCAGTAATTCAATGTTTTTAAGACATAAGAACACAAGGACAAAAGCTTTCGCGGGAGTTTCGCGGTTATTAAAGACTTAACAATGAACAGCAAGCATTCTATACTGGACATTCCGTTCAATCAGCTCCTGTCGCGCGACCGCATGGCCATCATGGGATGTGCTATGCTGGTCATCATGCTCTTTCATCAGGAGTTCTTCAGGGGCAACCTGCTGGTCGACGCATTCCACCTGTGCGGCTTCTGGGGTGTGGACATCTTCCTGCTCATCTCGGGCTTTGGGCTAGCGCACTCGTTGCGCAAGCACTCCATCACCACCTACTACCGCAACCGCTTTGTGCGGCTGCTCCCGTCGTGCGTCCTGGTCGGGAGCGCCAAACTGGCCCTGTCGCACCTCGGTTTCACCGAGCTGACCAGCAACAACGTGTTGCTGCAGGTCACCAGCCTGTACATGTGGTATATTTTCGCCATCGTGATCTATTACCTGCTGGCTCCGTTCATCTTCCGCGCCCTCAACCGATTTGGCATTTGGGTGCTGGTTGCAACCTGTGTCGTGGCCTTTGCTTGCACATTCCTTCCTTACAGCCACTATCCCGGCCCCATTAGTTTCTTCTTC
Source organism: uncultured Bacteroidales bacterium (assembly GCA_902781045.1). GTDB lineage: Bacteria > Bacteroidota > Bacteroidia > Bacteroidales > Muribaculaceae > Sodaliphilus. The sequence goes on from CACZHT010000002.1 coordinate 175,897, forward strand.
AAGTGGGTGCCGGGGCGGCTGCCGGTGTTTGTCCTGGGCATGTACATGGCCATCCATCCGCTGTGCCTGTCCAACAAGCAGTTGCTCGTGGGTGGTGGCATCCTCTTCGTGACATGTCTCATCTTGCGTGTAGCCCACATCAGGACACACCTCAACCTCACGCTGCTGGCACTGGCCGTCCCGGCGATGTGCATCGCCGGCAGCTATGTCAAGGCTACACTCGACAGAGTGCGGTGCGGCAGCGTACTCGAGTTTCTGGGCAAGTATTCGCTGGAAATCTACCTGTGGCACGGCTTCATCTTCGCCAACATGCACAAGAATGCCATGTTTGCCGGCATTCCCGCCGCGCTCAACATGGCACTCGCAGTCGCAGTGTCACTCACCTTGGCTTATGTCACCCATTGGCTGGCCGGCAAGATAGGCCAGCTAGTCAAATAATCCGCACTCCCAAAGAAAAATGAGACGATTGATCAGCTTATTTGTCGCAGGCCTGGTGGCCATGTCGCTGTTGGCCCAGCACAAGACGTTGCGACAGTGGGGATTCGCAACAGGAATCTTCGACACCGGCACGTATAATGCCATCACAGATGTGCCAGGCGTGACCGTGGGGCACGTCACCTGCATCGAGGGCGACAGCATCCGCACCGGCGTGACAGCCATTGTGCCCCACCAGGGCAACATTTTCCACAACAAGGTGCCGGCCGCCATCTGCGTGGGCAACGGGTTCGGCAAACTGGCGGGCGTGACTCAGGTGCGTGAACTGGGCAACATCGAGACCCCTATCGTGCTGACCAACACACTAAGCGTGGCGGCAGGCATCGAGGGGCTGGTGCGCTACACGCTGGCCCAGCCGGGCAACGAGAATGTGCGCTCGGTCAACGCCGTGGTGGGCGAGACCAACGATGGCGGGTTGAACAAAATTCAGCAGTTACATGTTACGCCCCAGATGGTCATCGAGGCCATCAACCGTGCGCATGGCGGCCCCGTCGAGCAGGGCTGCGTGGGTGCTGGCACAGGCACCGTGTGTTTCGGGTTCAAGGGCGGCATCGGCACGTCGTCGCGCGTGTTGCCGCAGTCGCTGGGCGGCTACACCATCGGTGTGCTGGCGCAGACCAACTATGGCGGCATCCTCGAGATTGACGGGGTGCAAGTGGGGCAGCGGTTGGGCAAGTTTGCCTACTCCGACCATGTCAACCGCAGCCAGGACGCGGACGGCTCGTGCATGATGGTGGTCGTCACCGATGCGCCGCTCGACACCCGTAACCTTGAGCGTGTCGCCAAGCGCGCCATGATGGGGCTGGCCAAGACCGGCGGCATCGCTTCCAACGGCAGTGGCGACTATGTCATCGCCCTGTCAGTAGCCCCACAGAACCTGATACCCATCGATGCCAAGCGACTCACCACCACCGTGCTGGCCAACGACGAGATGTCGCCCCTGTTCGCCGCCACCATCGAGGCCACCGCCGAGGCCTTGTGGAACTCGCTCTTCATGGCCGACACGATGACTGGCTATCGCGGCAAGCGCGTCGAAGCCCTCCCCGTCAACCGTGTCCTCGACCTCCTGCGCCACCGCTGAGCCATCTACACGAGCCACTCCGCAACGTGCGAAAAATGAGTTACTGCAAAATCAGCATGTCGGCTAGTTGCAGGAAATAGTCGTTTGACCAGATGTCCAGTTCCCGGGGATTGATGACGTATGGCAACACATCACGGCGCACCATTTCAATATTGGTTGTAGAGAGTTTGCTGCGAAGTTGGTGCATAAATGTGTCTTTGTCAACATCCTCACCATTAAACTCCATGATGCGCGAGCGAAGATGCGTGAAGTCTAGCGGCATCTGATGCCGCACATACCACTCAAAATCATACCAGTCACGCCCCTTCACGCGGTTCTTCCAGGCACGATAGACCAGAGCATGCATCTTGCCTGCAAAGAGGTCGGAGAGCATGAAACATCGCGTCATGAATGAATAGGGTCGCAATAACAACTTCTGCTCAGTTCTGAAAAGCAGAGGAGGGTCAATGTCAAGTTCAATCTTAACTTTCAACTGCTTTTGGGTACTGAACTTGATGTCGTATGCTTCGGTATTGTCTTTCAAGAAAGCCGACTCCACACGACTGAAAGATTTCTTGTCCTTCTTCACAATTTCCACCTCACGTCCCGACAGCCGGAACTCCTCAACAATGGCCTGAAAATAGTCTTCCAGATGGATGTCATCGCGTTTCTCTACCAGCGAGAAGTCCATATCCTCTGAGAAACGAGGCAGATGGTAGAAAATCCTCAAACAAGTGCCACCATAGAAAGCCGCATGTTTGAAAAAACCGCCACGATGCAGGCCCGCTAAGGCAATCTGCTGCATAACTTCCTGCTCGGCATGCTCGGCGCTGGTGCCAGCCGACAGCCGGTAGGCCGATACCATCTCATCGTAAATTGTCATTGCTTGATTATTTTTATCAGGTTTCTTAGTGTAAGTGTTTTGAGTCCCTCATTGGCACACTGCTCAATGATGCCAATATCTAATGTGCGCAATGCGTCCATGTCCAGGCGCAGATCATCTTCCAGATACTCTCTTAATGCCGATACTGACTGAGAAGGGATGTAAGCAGCGGCGATGATTGTGTCGCACAGAGCTTTTTCAGGCGATGCCATCAAGCACACGATGCCATCGTGTTCCACCTCTCGAATGCCGATGGGGAAATAACGATGCGGCACTTGACGATAATAGAATGTACCCAGTGCATTCTCAAATGTCCTGGAATGCTTGGTAGTCACAGATGTCATCATCATCACCCGCTCAGGAATCATGCCGTAGCAACGCAAAGCCCACTGCAGTGAGACGTATGACGGGCCATAGATATGGTTGGCGCAGAGTCGCAAATCCACATCACGACCGCTGACTTCGCTACTCACGACATAGAGGCCGCGCTTCAGCCTAATCAGCTGGCCGTCACGCTCCAGCCGCAAGACCTTCTCTTGCGGCGAAGCCCATCGCTCAAACACCGAGTGCAAGGTGCCCGACTGGATGGGGATGTTGCCCAAGTCTATCAATGGATTTCGTGTCATTTCCTTAAATTTGCCGCAAAGTTACAAAATTTCGTACAGCAAACAAAGTTTTTCGTTGTTTTCTGTACGAAATTTTGATTATAAGGCAAGTTTAAGACATGATGACGATAGGCTTTCGTGTGAATTGTGGTTGATCAAATGATGCAAGGGCAAAAGCACCCATATTATGCAGCTTGAGCCAACTCATTGATTTTGAGGGAAAAATCACAACAAAATCACAAAATTCCAAAGTTTTTTAGCCAAAAAATCACAAAATCCCACAGTTTTTCGGCTTTCAGACCACTAAATTCCAAGGATTTTTGGCCGCAAAATCACAAAATTCCGAGTTGAGGTGCGCCATACAGCATCTGCATCAGCCTTGTCCAGTCTTATCCATGGTTTGTCCTGTTTTGTCCAGTCTGTCCAGTCTTGTCCAGCCTGTCCAGTAGCTGGACAAGTGGACAAACTATGACTGTTCTGCGATTGTGCTGCCGGCAGTTCCCCCTCTTAGTTAGGGTTAGGGGGAGGGTGTTAGCCCAGTTTGCCCCTGGCATGGTGGTGTGTCACCCTCGCTACCTCTGTCGCCCTTAATGGGGCTTGCGGCACGGTGTCACCACTGTTGCAAGGATTCCGCTATCGCTCCATCCCTGCCTAAGTTCTTTCCGCCCCTAACGGGCTTTCCCAAAGAAATCGCTGAATAGAATAGACAAACTGGACAAAACCTAAACATTGTTAAAATATAGCCTAAAATTTGCATTTTACAAGTTCTATGAATTATTTTTGCAGCGAAAATAGTAATTCTACAATCAAATATACCACAACTTTGCTCTCAGGCCTGAAAGGACTGGGGAGGGGTGTTATGTATCTGCGCTTGAGAAAGCCGACACCTTTTTGCTTCGGGTGGCCGACACAACCGAGGCACCCATCCGGGTCGCTACTCTGTCACTCACATAGGCAGGGCACGCTGGCGCGTGGAAATCTTACAAAATCTGGAACAAAATCGCACAGCGGCAGGAAAGATGGGGGGCAGCAGGTCTGACCCCCTGGAGCGACGGAAAGGAGGCTGCGCAGCGACGGAATGGGGGCAGCGCAGGGTTGCCGGTGTGCGGGTCAGGTGTTTTGTGCAGCGGAGCGCGACATTCTGCCTCCGAGGTGGGTCTGTCCAGTCTGTCCACTTGTCCAGCGACTGGACAGACTGGACAAAACTGGACAAAACTGGACAAAACTGGACAGACTGGTCAGACTGGACACCGAGACTACTCCAACGAGTGGCATAGCCCTCACCGCCCCGTAGTAAATGGAATCCAGGATTTTAACAACAATGCCTAATCATTCGGTGGGAAATGTTGCGAGAATCTGGCGGACGGCGGCAGGGTCGGTGATGCCGGTGCCGGCCGAGCAGCTGGCGTGAATCTCGGTGCAGCCAGTGCCGGCAAGGATGTCGGCGGCATTGTCGGGGGTGACTCCACCGCCGGGCATGATGATGATGCGACCGGCGGCACGCTCACGCAGCTGGCCCAGCAGGTCGATGCCCTGTGCTGCCGACGGCTGCTGGCCGCTGGTGAGGATGCGCTTACAGCCCAGTCCGATGATTTGCTCCAGCGCCGTGAAGGGGTCGCGGCAGCGGTCAAAGGCTCGATGGAATGTCACCGGCATGCCCTGTGCGGCCTGCATCAGTCGCTGCATGGCGGCAAGGTCGATGTCGCCCTGAGGCGTGAGCGCGCCGAAGACAAAACCGCTGCACACACCGCGCAGTGCCAGGATGTCCTGCTCCATGACCTGCACCTCGCGGTCGGTGTACACAAAGTTGCCCTCGCGCAGGCGGATGAGGACCATGACCTGCAGTTGGGTTGTGGTGAACACGTGCTGCGTCATGCCATAGGATGGCGTGAGGCCGCCCACCGACAATGCCGAGCACAACTCAATGCGGCCAGCCCCCGCCTGCTCGGCAGCCAGGGCACTGGCCAAGTTGGATGCACAAACTTCTAGCATATAATTAAAGTTTTAATGATTCTACAAAAATACCAATAGGATGAGCTGGGCCAGCAGCACGCGGGCGAACATGCTCAGGGGGTAGACTGTGGCGTAGGCCACGGAGGCTCGGTCGGTGGGCAGCGTGTCGTTGGCATAGTTCAGCGCCATGGGGTTGGCCATGGCTCCGGTGAGGATGCCACAGACGGTGGCAAAGTCGAGTCGCGCCACGCGCAGTGCCACCCAACCCATGATGAGCACGGGCACGATGGTCAGCACAAATCCCGCCGCAATCCACTGCAGCCCCTCGGGGCGCATGACCGTGGCCAGAAAGTCTTTGCCGGCATCCAGCCCCAGGCAGGCCAGATAGAGCGACAGCCCGATGGCACGCAGCATGAGGTTGGCACTCTGCGTGATGTAGGAGTTCATATGGATGCGAGGCCCAAAGCAACCCATGAGGATGCCCACGATGATGGGACCACCTGCCAGGCCCAACTTGACGGGCGACGACATGCCTGGAATGAGGATGGGGATAGACCCAAGAATCAGCCCCATGGTCATGCCGAAGAACACCGAAATCAGCTTGGGCTCGTTGAGCGACTCCACGGCATTGCCCAGCGCATCGGCCACATGGTCGACGGCCTGCTGCTGCCCCACGACGACCACACGGTCGCCCACCATCAGGTGCATGCCAGGGGTAGCCAACAGCTGCACTCCGTTGCGGACAATGCGGCTGATGTTGACACCATAATGGTTGCGCAGCTTGAGTGCGCCCAGCCGCTTGCCGTTGACCTCGGGTTTGGTGACCAGAATGGCCCGCGAGACGAGCTCACTGTCGATGGTGTCCCAGTCGATATCCTCCTTGTTCCAGTCGGTGTTCTCCTGTTGACCGAAGAGCATGGTCATCATCTGCGCGTCCTCCTCATGGGTGATGACTAGCAGTCGGTCACCCTCTTGCAGCAGGGTGTCGGATGCCGGAATGGTGACCTTGCCGTCGCGCCACAGTCTGGAAATGACAAACTGCACATGACTCTGGTTGGCAATCTCGCCCACGCGCTTGCCGAAGATGCCGGGATTGTGCACTTGATAGGCCGCAATGAAGGTCGACTCGGTCTCCTCGTCATCGTGTGGCACCATGTCGGCAGCCCGCACCAGCACACGTCGCATCATCACCAGTGCCAAGATGACACCCACCACGCCCAGCGGATAGGTCACGGCACATCCCAGCGCCGCCCCGCTGACAGGCAAGCCTAGCTGGCTCAGCGTTTGTTGCGCTGCTGCCAGAGCGGGCGTGTTGGTGGTGGCACCACACATAATGCCCACCGCATCGGCCAGGTGGATGCCGCAAACCCAGGGCAGGGCCAGCGTCATCGCTGTGCCCAGCAGCACCACGGCCAGGGCCAGCATGTTGTGTCGGATGCCACTGTGGTGCAGTGAGTTGAAGAATCCGGGCCCCACCTGCACACCCAGCGCGTAGACAAAGAGCACCAGCCCGAAGTCTTGTGCATAGCGCAGCATCTGCTGGTCGATGGTGATGCCCATCGAGCCGGCCATGATGCCCAAGAAGAAGACAAAGGTCACCCCTAGCGAGATGCCCCACAGCTTAACCTTGCCCAGGGCCAGGCCGCACGCACACAGCGCCGACAGCACAATCACCGCCTGCACCGCCGTGTGGCTAAACAATATGTCACCGAACCATTCCACGACTGCAAAGTTAGATAATTAAATTGACAATTGAAAATCAAGGATTGCGCATTGATCGCTCTTTGCGACTATTTTTTTATTTTTTGTGCCACAATTGAATGAATATCTGCAATTAACAGCCTACCTTTGCAAAAAAATTTGCTATGAAGTTCAAAATATCTACTGCTTGCTACGCCATGCTGCTGACGATGTTGCTGCCACTGGTGGCAGCAGCGCAGGAGCGCCTGCTGGTACTGACCGACCCGCATCTGCTCAGCCCAGCTTTGGTGGTCAATCCAGGTCAACCCTACACCGATGCCATCAATAGCAACAACAAAATGATTGATCTGGGCGCCCCCATCATGAAGGCCATGGTCGATACCATCCTGGCCATCCACCCCACCGCCGTGCTGGTGAGTGGAGACTTGAGCAAGGACGGCGAGCGCCGCAGCCACCAGGACATGGCTGCCTATCTGGCGCAACTGCGACAAGCAGGCATCAAGGTGTTTGTCATCCCGGGCAATCATGATGTGAACAGCGACGAGGCCAAGGGCTATTATGGCTCGACCACACGACGCGTGACCACACCCACCAGCGCGGAATTCGCCACCATCTATGCCGACATGGGCTACGACCAAGCCCTGGAACGCGACAACAACTCGCTGAGCTATCTGGCCGAACCCATCGCGGGCCTGTGGCTCATCGCCGTGGACGACAACATGACGGTGCAACGCGACACCGACCGCTCGATTGCCGCCAACGGCATCACCCTGTCGACACGCAACTGGATTCTGGCAAAAGCCGACCAGGGACGCAGACTGGGCAAGCAGGTGATGGTGATGATGCACCACCAGTTGGTCGAGCACTTTGATGACCAGGACCGTCTGGTGGGTGATGCCACCGTGACCGATGCTGCCAACCTGCGCCAGGACCTCATCGCACACGGCATCCGCCTGGTGCTGACCGGCCACATGCACATCGGCAACATCACCACGCAGTTCAATGACGCACGCACCGACTCGCTGGTCGAGGCCACCACAGGCTCGCCGCTGACTTATCCTTGCCAGTTCCGCCTGATCGATGTATCGGCCGACCGCGGCACATTCAGCTTCAGCACCGGCACCATCGACCACATCGAGGACATCCCCGATTTCCAGTCCTATGCGCTGCAGCGGTTCAAGAACAGCACACGCACAACGGTTGCAAGCGTGGTCTACCATTCATGGGACGATCTCATGGCAGTCCTTGACCAATATAGCAGCTACATCGGCGACGTCAATTTCACCCAGGAACAGGCCACCGAGGCCATCTACACGGCGTTCCACGACGAGATTGAGCGTCTGATGGTGGCTCTGGCTCAGGGAAATGAACCCACACGCAATGTCCAGGACTTGCGCAATGCCATGATGGGCAAGGTGGGGACGTTGGTCGACCAGTTGTTACCAAACCTCAACTTCCTGGCGCGGCTCATCGTGGTGCCCATGATACAGAACCAACTCGAGAGCATGCTGGGCAAGGCGCTTGACAGCATTGTGAACGATTGCAACCAGTATGGCACGGCGCAGGCTCATGTCACCGACGATCTCGCGCCCACGCTGCACTTCACACCCATCGCACCAGGCCTAAAAGGCGATGTGAATGGCGACGGCACGGTGGATGTGACTGACATCAACATCATCATCAACATCATGCTGGGCATGGATGATGCACTGAACTACGCCGGTCGCGCCGACGTCACCGGTGACGGCAGCATCGATGTGAGCGATGTCAACGACATCATCAACAACATGCTGGGCAAACAATAAACGGAGCCCCCCTCGGTCCCCCCTGAAGAGGGGGAGGCTCAGAGTGGCTGAGTTTTGCACACAGATTTACACAGATCTAGAAAGATTATTTTATCTGCTCAATCTGCGTGAGATTATGCTGCCAGGCAGTAGGGAGCCCCCCTCGGTCCCCCCTGAAGAGGGGGAGGCTCAGAGTGGCTGTAGGGCCTGCGGCCCGCAAGCCCCGCTACGGGCAACTAACAACTAACAACTAGATTATCTCACACAGAATACACTGAACACACTGAAAAAAAATAAAAAAATCAGTGTGTTCAGTGTATTCTGTGTTTATTCCAGCCTGGCTGCTAGACCGACTAGTAGACTACACAATCAACAATCGAACTGATGGTGACGGTTTTCAGGTATTGAGCATTCTTCCAGATGTGGTAGTTGATGGATCCATAGTCGTGTACAAAGGCATAATAGTCATCGCCATAGCTGAGCACTCCCACCACATCTGAGTCACGCCCTTGCGAGAGGTCGACATATTGCCCGTCAATCCACAGACAAGCCTTCTCGTCAATATTATTATCCTCATCGATATAGCGTAGGCATCCATACAGGATAGGGGTGTTGCCATGCATGTGCGCAATGGCCTGAGCGCGGTCACTGTCACGCTTGTCCAGCACTTGCAGCTTGCCATCGTGCCAATAGACAGTAATACCCCACCCTTCATCGGTGGTGCCTCTTGTACCCACAGCTACATAGTGTCCATTGTTGCCATCTAAACTACCGATGGTCACATTCGGTTCTGTACTTAATTGCACAACCTTGCCATCAATCCAGACATAAGCGCTGCCATAAGTTGTCCATGGATTCTCGTACCTTAAAGTATATGCAGCACAGGCATACACATGTTCGCCATGAACCCTAAACGAAATGGGGAAGAATTGGACTATCTCGGGCGATGCTCCCGACAATGGTTCCAACTCAATGGTCTTGCCGTTAGGAAATCCCTTGACAAAATATGTCCCATTGTCAAACTCGCCTTTACGATACATATAGTAGGCATTGCCTTTGTCGACTTCGGGAGAGTCCGAGCTCAACCATGTGCCTTCGGCAGGCGTGATGTCGATGTCACGCACCTGGCCATCGTGCCACATGACCAGATTGCCCTGCGTGCCCTTGCCCAACACATACAGTTGATTGTCATTGACCGATAGTTTTAAGATTTGGGTAATCCCATCTATAGGCTCGAGATGATCAGCATCGTCAGTCATCAGGCCATAGCCGTCGGTCATCACGAAGGTAGGCTTTTGAGTCGGCTTTGTGCTTGGCTCATCGTTGCTGCAAGCCTGGAGCAGCAGCACCATCATCATCAGTGCGCAAACAATCTTAATTTTCATAGCTCTTTCAGGTGGGTTCTGCAAATTAGTTTTGTGGCCGTCTTGGGTTAGAACCCGATTTGACCCTAAGGCGAATTTCGCTTTCAACACCACAAAGTTACTATTTTTGATTCAAAGTACAATTACCCCCCCAATTTTAATATTTATTAACCTAAGCAATGCAGTTACCCTAGCCTGATGGCATTCGCGAGACGAATCCACCTGGCGATATAGATCTTGTTTTGGCGATATTTCGCAACTTGTTAATTATTTGGTTTGACAAGGCTGTCACAATGGACCATCGGCTTAGCGCTATGGCAGCTGAGTGGCATACTTGACGGCGAGATGTCGCGAGAAGGCGAGCACATCGGTGGCGGGAGGCAGCGCGATGGGCTGGGTCCGCTCGGACCATGCTTGTTCGTACTGTCGCAGTCGCTGATCAAAGGCGTCCTGGTCGAACTCACGGCCTTGCTCGACACTATGTGTCACCTCATCGACATACATCTGCCAGCGGTGGTGATAGTACTCTCCTATCAGGCCTGCCCACGAGCGGTTGGCATAGTCATCGAGGTCGCCACCCCAAGTGGTGACCAGACGACGAGCGTTCATCTCGTAGTAGTCTTTCAGCTGAGGGGTGTTACCATAGTCACGCGCAAGCTCAATCCACTTGTTGACAGTGCAGTAAGGATGCTGAGCTGCGAGTGTGTCTGCATCGAGGATGATGTCAAGCATCAATCGGCCTTGCCGACGCAGCGACGGCAGGTCGCGACGGTGATAGGCGGCATCAAAGTCGGCCTTGGCCCGTGCGAAGGCCAGTCCCAGCACTTCACGTCCAGCGGCAATCATGTCGATGGCCATCGCATCGCGCGTTACACGCGGTTGCTGCAACAAGGTGAGCCAAGCCTCGATCATGCGGTCGGGCCTGTAATAAATCTCGTCGCGCGACCACTTGCTGCGCTTGTCCATGACAGGCACGAAGTTGAACTGCGGCCCACGGGTATAGGGCCAGTGGACAAACACATCTCGCGCCAGTGCCCACCAAGCCACGCGAGCCGGCAGCGACTCGCCTCCCACATGTCGCCGAGCCAGTTGCGCCACATACACGCTGTCGCTCAGGCCCAGATCCCATGCCTTGTCAAGGATGTACTCGTAGGGGAACTGCTGCACATCCAGCCCCTCGAGCGTCGAGCCGATGCCTTGCAGCGAGCCGTTGGCCTCGACCAGCGCCTTCTCCAGACGGGCACCGGCCTCGAGCACGTTGCCCTGCATGGCTGTCGAGCCACCGAAGTTGCCCAAGTAGCACCAAATGAAGGGCTGTCCATAGAACTTGTCACGCAACCGCCAGACCTCCATGCGCTCGCAATAGTAGTCCAGGATGGGCATTTTGCCCGCCGGCACGGCATCGAGCATGGCCTGGGCGCGCTCGGCAGTCCAGTCCTTGCGCTGGTAGTAGAGGAACCACCCCATCTGCAGCCACTGAGCCGCAGGATCGGCCGCGCGCAGCGACTCATAGATGTGACGCGACACACGCGCCAGATAGTCGGGCTCGAAACTGGGTGGCGACATCTCGTTGAACGGGTCAATGCCATAGATGTGGTCGGTGCCGAAGAGACGTGTCTGCTCTTGCAGATAGAGCTTCTGAATGCGGGCGTAGAGCGGGTCCTCGCTGTCGAGGAAGTAGGTGTTGTAAGGTTTCTCAAACTCGTCCCACACCTCCAGGGGGCGGATGTCGGCCTTGGGATATAGTGCCTTGAGCCGCAGGGGCACATGTCCTGCAAAGGCGGGCAGCACAGGGCGCATATTCAGCTCGCGCTCACGAGCCACAATCTGCTTCTGCAGTGTCACTTGCGTGTCCAGCCAGTGCTGCGGCAGCGGACTACACCAAGCATCGATGTTGGCCATGCGGTGCCAGGGTAGATAGGCCGGTCCGGTGAAGTAGGCACGTATCTCGTCTTCCTTCATGCCCAACTTTTTCCACACGCGCATCCACACGGCCTCCTGGCCAGTGATGGCCAGTGGCAGATTGATGCCGTTGAGTGCCATCCAGTCGATGAAGCGCTCCCAATGTCGCCATTGCCAGAACACCATCGTGTAGCCGAAGGTGCAGTAGTTGAGGAAGAAACGCTGCGGCACGCGAGCACGCACGATGATGGCACTGTCGGCGGGAGGCAACACCGACGGCAATTCGACAGGCACGTCGGCATACCACGACACCGTGGTGAGGCAGCAATTCTTCAGGTAGTGGTTCAGTCCAACCGCCATGGCGTTGGCGTTGTTGCCTCCAATGACCACCTTGTCGCCCGCATTGCGCAAGGTGAAGTAGTCGCACGTATCGGTGGGCAACTGCTCGTAACTCACTTTTTGTGCCATGCGCGGCGACAGCCGCTGTGTCAGCGCCATCGCCACCTCGGTCTGTGTGGCGGCTATCCCCGCCACCACGCCCATCACCAGGGCTACTGTTAAAGACAAGAGTCGTCTCATTGAAATAAATGTTATCAGTTCTCAGTTTTTTAGCACACAAATCACAATCTATCTTCGTGTGAATCAGACAACTTTGACAACTTCAACAATTAAGAATCATCTATTATCTGTAATCTTTAATCTATTATCTGTAATCTTTAATCTTTAATCTATTATCTGTAATCTGCGTGAGACAGAAGTCACATGGCCCAGACGTGGATGGTGCGGCCTTGCCACTGTCGCGGCTCATGCCAGATGCGCTCGTCCCAGGTCTTGTTGCCCGAACGGTCGAAGACGATGAAGTGCCCCTCGTCGACCGCGCCCACCAAGTCCATATAGGCGGCGGTCTGCTCCAGCCCTTTCTCGATGGTCTTCTCCAGGTCGCCGCGCAGAATCTTCAGCTCCAGCACAACGCGCTGCACCGGGCCGCCATAGCCGTCGGTGAGCGGCTTGCGGATGAGCAGGTCGGTGCGGCGGCGCCCCAGGCCGTACTCGCGGTCGATATACCCGCCGCCGTTGACCACGCGCTGCAGGTAGGCTTGCAGCAGCAACTGCGGACCGGCCTCGGCATAGTCAAACTTGCCAATCCAAGAGTCGGCGTTCTGGCGGAAGAACTGCTGGAAGTCGACCAGCAATTTCTCCACGTTGACACTATTGTCGGGGTTGATGTACCACTGTGACTCTGCCACCAGTCCGGTTTGCGTGGTCCAGGTGAGCTCGCGAGGAATCACCTCGCGGTAGATGCCGCAGGCGATGCGGCGCGGCTTGCCACGCTCGGCCTTGACCAAGCCCAGGTCGATGACATACTGCATATCGTCGGACGGTATCAGGCTCTCGTCGGCAACGTCACTGTCGGCAAGCATCGGCTCGATGATGCGGCGCACGCGAGGCTCCTTGAGCTTGTCGATGAGTTGGTCGATGTGGGTCTCGCGCTTGTAGATGAGGTTCTCCTGGGCGCGGTACATCATCTCGGCGGTGATGCGCACACTGCGGTCGCGGTTCTCGCGCATGCGCCAGGTCACCTCGTGCGCCAACGCGTTGACCAGCCAGGGCTGACCCTCGGTGGCCTCCCACACCATCGGGAAACACTCCTCCTCAAACACCTGCCCCGTCTCGGCGGTGTGCTGGCCATATAGCTCACGTATCTCGTCGAGGCTGAAGTTGCCCAGACGCAGCGACTCGGCCTTGATGTTGAATGCCGAACCGCCGGTGATGATGTCCTGGTTGGAGAGTACGATGCGGTAGTCGCGCACATCGCGCACACCGCACAGCACCACGCTCTGCGGGAAACGCGCCGGCCGCTCGTCGTAGCCCGCGCGGATCTGGCGCAGCACGCTCACCAACGAGTCGCCCACCAGCGCGTCAATCTCGTCGATGAACAACACCAGCGGCTTGGGCAACGCCTGTGACAATTTGGACAGATAAGAAGACAACATGGTGCTGCTGCTCATCATTCTCACTTCGTCATACAGTTGCTCTGGAATGGAATTGCCCATGACGGTTGATGTCCGATAAGTCAATGTCTCGCAAACGCCACGTACCACAGTATCCACGTCGTTGCGAGCCGCCTGGCCACCTTCGACATTGGCATAGACGGCGATGTAGTCATCACGCTCGTTGAGGTAGTCGCGCAGCGCCAGCATACAGGAGGTCTTGCCCGACTGTCGCGGGGCGTGCAGCACGAAATAGCGCTTGTTGCGGATAAGCATGAGCATCTCGTCCAGGTCGAAGCGGCGCAGCGGGTCAAGCGTGTAATTGTCGGCCACGACATTGGGCCCGGCGGTGTTGAAAAATCTTTCCATAATCGTTTCGTGAATGGTTGGTTGTCGGGAGTTACCTAATTGCGCCGATGTCGTGAGCTTCGGGGCGAGCCCTGTGGGGCTTTCGCCCCCGAAGACTCACGACATCATGCGAATGTTTTCTCTATCTCCACTCTCCACTCTCTTGAAGGGTGGAAACTAGAGGGCGAGGCGCAGCCCAAGGTCGTAGTACGCGCCCGTCGGCGAGTAGCTGCTGCCGCGGTGCGACACGCGGCAGCGCCCGGCGAGGTTGTACCAGCTGCCACCACGGAACACGCGGATCGAGCCCGAAGTGGGGCCGGTGGGATTGGTCTGCGCGTCACTGCTGTAACCGCCGTACCAATCTTGACACCACTCATACACGTTGCCGCTCATGTCGTACAGACCCAACTCGTTCGGCGACTTGGTCGCGACCGTCTGCGTGCCGTTGCCGACGGTGCCGCTTGGTTGGGAAGGGATGTTGTACCAATACCACGCCACATCGTCGACGGTGTTGCTGCCGGCGTACTTGTAGCCCTGGCTGCGGTTGCCGCCGCGGGCGGCGTACTCCCACTCGGCCTCGGTGGGCAGACGGAAGTTCTTGCCCGTCAACTGATTCAACTTGGTGATGAACGTCTGGCAGTCATCCCAAGTCACCATTTCAACAGGACGCTGAAGGTTGGTGCCGTAGTTCGAGTTGGTGGAGGCTTGGAAGTTGCTGGGGTTGCTGCCCATCACCGCCTGCCACAATTCCTGCGTGACCTCGGTCTGCCCGATGCTATAGTTGCTCAGTGTCACCTGATGAGTCGGCGACTCGTTGCCCCACGCGTCGCTGCCCTGTTCGGCGGTGGCGCCCATGGTGAAGGCGCCTCCCTCCACCGCCACCATCTTGAACGATACGCCGTTGACGGTGAAGGTTTGGGTCTGAAGTTCTGGGTCATTATCGGTCACGGTAACGCTAATGGTGGCGACCTGGCCGGTCTGGGTGTCGGTAACTGTGATGACGGCAGTGCCGACTTTGTAGCCCTTGATAAGTACCTGCTGAGGCAAAGTGCCCTGCAAGGCGACCTTTGCGACATCTGTGTTACTGGAAGTGACTTCATATTGTCCACTACCAGAGGTGATGTCCACTCTCTCGACCTCGCCCACTTGCACCTGCACGGCATCAGTCGAAAGGGTAAGATTCTGCACCTGCTCATCGGTCACGGAAACTTGAACAGTTTTAGTCGTCCCAGTTCTGACATCCTTCACGGCAATCGCCGAAGTGCCGGCAGATTTGGCTATAATACGAAGATAATTGCTCTGACCGTCATTCCTCAACTCGGCTGTGCACACCGACTGGTTGGAATTGGTCATGGTATAGTCGCCCCATCCGCCGTTAATGGCTACATTGGCCGACTGGTCTTTCTTCAAAGTAAGCCCATCAGCGCCCAACGACATCGGCCCGGGAACGCTAATCTTGCTTCCGGGCATCGCCTTAAGTTGCAGGGGTTGCAGGCCCCATATCCTGATTAGAGGATGGAAAGAGTAGGTGCTGCCTGACGGCAATGAGCTCATGTCATATGTCAGCCATTTTTTGTCCCACTCCTTCTCATATTGATAGAAATTCGAGGCAAAGCACGCGTCGAGCAAGATGCCTTCCTCATCATATCTGCCAACTCCCAATTTGAGCGGTATGATGGGAATGACATCATTCGTCACCTTCGTGTACAAGCCAAGGGGATTGTAGTGGCTGTTCGTATACTCGCTGACAGTAGAAAGGGTCAATGGCTCAAAATCCGGGAACAGCTTGAATTGTTTTTTCCCAAAATCCTTGGAAAAACTCCCTAACGTGAATTCACGCATACAGATGTTGAATTTTACCTCATCGGAAAGTTTCAATGGCGTGAATGTCACATTGGTGTTCTTGAGCGCGGAGTAAAGTGTACCGTCTTCCAGGCCCTCACTGCTGAACTGCAGGCTGCCGCTTAATTCCGGGCCAACAGTCGTTGTGTTGGAGATTTCCAACGTGTTCTCACTGACGGCAAAAAGCACAAGGTCGAGTGACGCGCCGAAACCGAACGAGCCATTCACGCTTAGAGTGACTTCACTTTGCCACTGGTTGTCATCATTGTCCTCTTCGCCTTTATTGGGGTCCTTGTCATACCTCTTGTGTTTGATGCTCCAAAAGTCGGAGGTGCTCCATTCGTATTCGTCACCATTATAGAGATTCTTGCTGAAAGTTGCTTTCAGGTCAATATTCCCTTTTAAATACAAGTCCCCGCTTACCGCGACCTCACCGTAAAGAACACCGGAAACCAACGGAATCGGAACTTTGGTCATATAGACCCTCACCGTTTTTGTATCTGTCAGAGAACTTTGGCCACTTACTTTAAGGTGCAGTTCGTTTGACACTTTCGACTTGTTTTCAAAAAGAACCTTTACATGGGAATGCACGAACGGCCGGATGTCGGCAACATAGCTGAAGCAGAATTTCGGGGTTATGGAAAGCGTCCCCAGTGTCATGTCTGAACTGCTGTTGGATATGAACCCTTCAATTGACGGGATATTGAGGCTGAATTTTCCCAACTCGAAAGGAACGACACCGTCCCAATCGGTGTCCCCTGAGGAGGTCCTTTTCCGGATTTTCTGCATCTCTTCCGGCGTATATGATTCTGAACGTCCTACTAGCACCAGCCTCTCAAAGATATCAGTCAGGGCGACTGCTTCACAGGTGTAGATATATGAATCTGATGTCGTTTCGACAGAAAGGACCCGACCGGAGAAGCCTCGAGGCAGTCGTTCATTAATCTGGTCGCTAACTACTATCTGACCAACATAAGGAATGCTGTCTCCGCATATTTCCCTGCTCAAAGTCAGACAAAGGCCGTCGGCATCCAGTATATAAGGAATATGGTAATCTCTGAGGTGAAAGACATTTTCTTTGTATACAGGCTTCGGGGCCTCGAAGGTGATGGAGTCGACGGCGGCGATGGGGGTGCGGTAGACGGTGTCGGGAGTCCATATCTCCTGAACCAGCGCGTTGTCATACCAGGCACTGTCGGTACCCACCGGGCTGAAGCGGATGCTCTCCACATCGATGTTCAGGTGGGCATTGAAGTCGTTGTCGTTGCGGTAGATGTAGACGGCAAACTGGTTGGGGTTCTCGTCGACGGCAGCGCGTTGAGCCTTGCCGAGACCGTTCGCGCGGGAGTACGGCATATAGTAAATCTGGTAGAGCTGGTTGCGGCTGTAGTAGCTGGTCGTATAAGTTGACTCGACCAGCAGTTCCGAGCCGCTGAAGCTCAGCTGCGGCTTGTCGGCGAGCGGAAACACGTCACGCGAGCCGTCGCGGGTCTCCACGACCAGCGACATGGGGTCGGCGTGGTTGTAGCCCTTGCCCAGCATGAGGTTGATCACGCCGTTGACATCGGCGATGTCAATCAGGCCATCGTGATTGAAGTCGGCATTTCTCAGCTGGGTGTCGGTCAGGTCGCTCTTGCCCAGCATGGTGTTGATGACGCCGTTCACATCGGCGATGTCGATGACCTTGTCCTCGTTCACGTCGCCGGGCATGAACGGGTTGTTCGGCACATACTGCGGCTGAGCCGCGGCTATCAGGCACAGCAGGGAGACGAATATCATCGCCGCCAGTCGGAGGGGGGTTCGTTGCATAGTCATTGGTTTCGGTAAATGGTTCGTTAGTTATTTTCCAGCGGCTCTAGATAGCGCACAATCTAGAGTCTCTGAAGCCTTAGTCAATCTGGACGATGAGGTAGTTGCTCAGCTCCCAGAAGTGTGTGGGGTCGGTGATCTGTAGCGACTTGACGTTTCCATCGTCCACCAGCTGGTAGCTGCCCTTTGGATGCTTGGACAGGAGCTTGGCCTTCTTGCTGTGCAGTGGTATGGTGCCCAGCGTGCGCTTGTCGGCCTTGGTGAAGTAGGATTTCTCGAAGTCTCCCTCCATGATTTTGGTCTTCTTGAGGAATCCGGTCTCGATGATGTGGTGATTTTTGAGCTCCTTCTTGTTGCCGATGACATAGTAGCATGTGTTCATCTCGTTGGTCACCCGCACGGATTCTTCCTGAGCCCTAGCCTTCTCCTCGCGCACCTCGGTGTTGACGGTGTTGAGCGAGTCGACGCGTGTGTTGAGCGTGTTGATGACGATGTGCGCCTCTGCCAGCTGTCGCGTGAGGTCGTCGATGGTGCTTTGCTGGTTCTCCAGCTGCTTCTTCATCGTGTCGATGGTCTTGCGCATCTCGTCGTTGTAGCTTCGGCTCTGCGAGAGTCGCTTCTCAAGGTCTTCGAGGCGCTTCTTTCGCTCGGCCACCGACTTCTGCAGCAGCTCCATGTCGCTGCGCAACTGTGCCTTGCGGTCGGGAGTCTCGCCACTGAGGTTGCTCACCGACACCACGTCCTGCAGCTCCTTGAGGCGGTTCATGCCGTCGCTGATGTCGTTCATCAGTGCCATCAGACTGTCTTTCTCGGCAATGGCCGTGGCCAGCGAGTCGTTCAGTTCGGTGTTGATCGAGTCTTCGCGTGTGATCTGCTCTTGCTCGACCTTGTTGCCGCACGATGGCATCATAGCCATGGCCAGCAGGGTTATCACCAGATACTTAATCTTTTTCATAATCATTTATTGTTGTTCTCGGAGGGGCTCGGGGTTCTCGAAAACCTCCGATTTGTTCAATTGTCTATTGCATTTTGCCCTTTGAATTGGGCGTATTTGTCCACCTTTTTCTTCTCCTGTGCAGGTCGGCCAGCCACCACAATGACAATCTCGCCCCGTGGAGCACAGGCGGTAAAGTGTTCGACCAACTGTCCTAGGGTTCCGTGGTGGGTGGTGTTGTGGAGCTTGCTGATCTCGCGCACAACCGATGCCTCGCGGTCAGGTCCGAGGACTTCGGCCAGCTGCTGCAGTGTCTTGAGCAGCCGCAGTGGCGACTCATAGAACACCATGGTCAACGATTGCTCCCGCAGCTCTGCCAGTCGCGAGGCCCTGCCCTTCTTCTGCGGCAGGAATCCCTCAAAGACAAAGCGGTCGCACGGCAAGCCTGAGTTGACCAGAGCCGGCACGAAGGCAGTGGGTCCGGGCAATGTCTCGACCTCGATGCCCCGTCGGCGGCACTCGCGCGAGAGCAGGAAGCCCGGGTCACTGATGCCGGGAGTGCCGGCATCGCTCACTAGCGCGATGGTCTGTCCGGCCTCGAGAAGCGGCATCAACTGGTCGATGGCTTCATGCTCGTTGAACTTGTGATGGCTGCGCATGGGCGTGTCGATGCCAAAGTGGTGCATGAGTACACCGCTTGTGCGCGTGTCCTCGGCCAGGATGAGACTAGCCTGACGCAACACGCTCACCGCCCGCGGGGTCATGTCGTCCAGGTTGCCCACCGGAGTCGGAACGATATACAGCTTTCCGTCCATCGTTATGCTACAAGAAGTGTCTGCGCACTAGCCCCATGAAATCGGCCACATCCTCGTTGTCCTGGTCCCAGCCCAGATCGCCGATGAAGTAGTCCTGTGCCTCGTCGAACGACTGCATGGCGTTGACCAGGTCCAGAGCATTGTTCAGGTCGTTCTTGCTGTTGCTGAACAGTTCGCGCTGAAAGCGGAAGCGGTCGTTAATCGACAGTGCCTTGTGCATGTCCTTGCTGAGCGTGCGCTGCAGCTTCTCGTCGACCCGCAGGTCGCCATCCACGGTGGATTGGACAGGCTCGGCAACTGCATGATCGGGTTCAGGCCGAGGCTCGACCAACACTACGTTGGGCACAGGCTTGACCACCGGCTGTGGCTCGACATAGTCCACCTTGAATACCTCGGTGAACTCCTCGCCGTTGTCGTGCTGCCAAGTCTCGTCGGCATTATAGTCATCCTCGGGCAGATCATCCGCAGTCGGATGGGGGTTAACAGGCTCTGTGTGAGTCTCGTACTGAGCCTCCGGTTCGGGCTGCGGCTCAGGTTCGGGCTGTGGTTCGGGTACGGGTTGTGGCTCACGTTGTAGCTCAGGTTGTGACTCTGGCTGTGGCTCAGGCTTGACGTTTGACATGGGATTGGCTTCTGGCTCGCAGGACAGTTGCCCTGTGCGCCTGGCGATTTCCTGTCCCAGCTCGCCGATGCGCCGATAGACCTCAGGCGGGGTGTCATCGCCGTGCTTGTCCAGCACGAGCAGCAGCCCCTCCAACTCGTAGACCTGGGTCACCAGTCTAGAAAATAATGTTTCCATAAGCATGTATTTTCGCTTTTAACCGCCAAAGATAGACATTTTTTTTGAAACAGCCACCATTTTCGGCAAAAAACTTTCAATCTCACTCAGCAAACAGGTCGATGAGCAGGCGACTCATGTGGCTGCGCAGTTCGGCACGAGTGCAAGTGTAGTTATTGGCCAGCAGGGCAAAGGCATAGCGCGGCTTGTCGGCCGGATAATAGCCCACATAGCACTGCACGTCGGTCATACTGCCCGACTTGAGAACAATCTGCTTGGCCAGCCGATGGTTGCCCAGGACACTGCCCAGGCGGTCGCCCGCCTTGGGCATGAGGTCGCACAAGCGGCGGCCATTATACTCCTTGTCTACCACAGCCGTGAGCATACTGGCTAGCAGATAGGGCGATGCCTTGCCGGCACGGGCCAGTCCGCTGCCGTCGCGCATGAACAGTGCCTCGGTGTCGATACCCAACTTGGCCAACACGCGCTTCACCCCCTCGACTCCGGCTTGGTCAATGCCATCACCGCGCCACCCGTTCTGGACGCCCACGGCCCGAAGCAGGGCATGGGTGAACATGTTGTCGCTGCGGTCGAGCAACGACTCGATGATGTCGGTGAGCTGTGCCGACTCGTGCGTGAGCAGCAGCTCGCGACCGGCCTGCGCGGCCTCGATGTCATTGCCCTCAAGCCAGTGGATGCCAGCACGCTTCAGGGCATGCGTCACACTGTCGGCAAGCAGAGCCGCCGGTGCGGGATTACTGGCCGTGAGATTATAGCTGCCCGGACACACCCCGCCCATGAGCACCAGCCCCGGACGGCCATACTCCAGGGCAAAGTCGATGTTCTCGCCCCGAGCCTGATAGTTCATTCGATTGATTACCTCGACTCCCGGCACATGGGGCACAAGACGCAACGGTGAGAACCGCCCCCACTTGTCGACTTTAAATCGCACCGTCATCACATTGTCGGCAAAATTAAGCGCATGCACTCCGGCGCCATAGTCCCATGCCAGGTCGCCCACGTCCCAGTGGATGCTGTAAGGCGGATAGGGATATAAGCTCTCATCGGTGGCCACACTGCCGGCAATGTGGGTGATGCCCCGCTGCTTTATGGCAGCGACTATCTCGTTGACAATGTTGGGCTGGCCCTTGATGTAGCGTGTGCCCAGTGTCGGGTCGCCGCCACCCCTAATGAGCACACAGCCCATGAGGGTGTCGCCTTTCACCTTACCCTGCAGGTAGACGTGTGTCTTGAACCGATAGTCACCGCCCAGGGTCTCGAGCGCTGCAACCGAGGTGACTGTCTTCATGGTCGATGCGGTGATTATGGCTTGGTCTTGCAGATGTCCGGCAATGACCTTGTTAGAGTCGATGTCGATGACCACCACCCCTGCCGAGGCGTGACGCATGCCCTTGCGGGCGACATAGGCATCGACGGCCTCTTGTGCCGTGATGGCCCACAGCGACAGCCCCATCAATGCCAACAACAATGTGCTTGTGAATCTCTTCATTGAACTTTCAACTGTCAACTATAAACTATTAACTATCGTTAACTGTTAACTTTTAATTGGTAACTGTTCAGCGATTCTGCGTTTCCCCTCCCCTTTCCCAAAGGGGAGGGGTCAGGGGTGGGGTTTGGATACCGCCATTATTATTAAAATGAGTCAAAACTTGCTCGTTGCAAACCCCACCCCCAGCCCCTCCCCTTTGTGAAAGGGGAGGGGAGGCTCGCTGGAACCAATCGCTGAACATTACTTTAATTGTCCTTGCCGTCGGTGCCAAACTCCACAAGGTTGGCTGCGATGCCGTCGGCCAGCTGAACCAGCGAGCATAGCGGATGCAGGTCGCGGGCGGTGTTCAGGCTTTTGGTAGCCTCGACACTCTGCATGGGCAAGTCCCAGGCGGTCATGTGCCAACGGATAGCCAGCAACTCTTCCTGATAAATCTCAAAGTTGGCCCATAGTGCCATCATGGCCGACTTCTCACCGTGTCCCATGGGCCAGTTGCTGTAGTCGATGTCGTAGGTGTCGACCTCGACCAAAATTCCATTGGCGTCCTTGCGCTTGCGACGAGTGGGACGATAGATGTCGGCCTTACAGATGTCGTGTAGCAGCGATGCGATGATGACACTGTCGCGACTGAGCCGCGGCTCCAGGTCGGGTCGCATGGCCAGAGTGAGCTCACGCAGCTTGAGTGCGGCGTGGCACACGTTGAGCGAGTGCTGCAACAGTCCACCATCAGTGTTCAGGTGGTGATTGACACTGGCGGGGGCGGTGAAGAAGTGGTTGCGACCCTCGTCGAGATACTCGATGAGGTCGTCCACGCCCTCGCGTCCGGTCGACTTCAAGAGGTCGATAAATTCACGTTTGTTTGCTTCGATTGAGTAGTCCACTTTTTATTGAATTTAAAAGGGTGATTTGAGAATTAAGCCAAATGGCCGATAGTGAGTAGAGTGGGTTATAAATTATGAATTAGAGATAGTGACGCCAAGCATAATGACGCCGCCCCTTGAGGTAGTCAAGGTCGCGCTGATTCTCGTAGGCCTCGCGCTCAAACGAAATCTGGCGATAGGCATTGCCGCGCTGCAGCAAGCGCACCAGCCACTCGGCCACATACCACACATAGAATCCGATGATGCCCATCTCAAGCAACTGAGCGGTGTGGATGCGCTCATGGTTGATGAGTTCCTGAGACAGGTATACACCTGGATGAACAAACAGTACGCCCAGCAGATTGATGGCGCTGAACCCGCGCACCGGAATGTATTTGGTCCTTACAATTTTCATTATTTGGGTGCAAAATTAGCATTTTTCCCCCACATTTTGCACTGCATGTCGAATTAAAGCAGTATTTTTGCAAAAAATAATCTTCTAACCAAATTTCAATTAACAATGAAAAAAGCACTGAACACCCCCAACGCACCGGCAGCCATCGGCCCCTATAGCCAGGGCATCGCAGCCAGCGGAACCATGTATTTCCTGTCAGGACAACTCCCCATTGACCCCGCAACGGGCGCATTCCCCGACGGAGGCATCAAGGAACAGACCCGCCAATCGCTGCTCAACGCCAAGGCCATCCTTGAAAGCGAGGGCCTGAGCCTGAACAACGTGGTCAAGACCACCGTGCTGCTGAGCGACATCGCCAACTTTGGGCCCATGAACGAGGTCTACGCCGAGTTCTTCGAGCAGCCCTTCCCCGGCCGCTCGGCCTTCGCCGTGCGCGACCTGCCCAAGGGCGCCCTGGTCGAGATTGAGATGATTGCCGTGGGCTGAAACAACCTATGCTAAAAAAGTGGTGGATAGAAGTGTCTTCTTTCCACCACTTTAAACATTTTTGCTAATACTCACTGCAATGAAACTGATGAGAACGATATTGACTGTGTTGATGGGAGTAGCTGCGATGTTGGGTTGTGCCCAAGAGCAAGCACTCTTGTGGGCCGAGCAGTTGCCTGTGTTCCCCGGCGGGAGTGAAGCTTTGGCGCAGGCCCTTGCCAAAAATATCATTTATCCTCCCAGTTGCAACAACACTCAGGGGAAAGTTGTTGTGCAGTTTGTAGTAACGAAAACTGGCGATATCGGAGAGGCCAAAGTTGTCAGGTCGATTGACCCAATGCTGGACAGTATTGCCATTGCCGCGGTGAAGGGCTTGCCCAAATTCATTCCTGGCCGGCAGGATGGCAAGCCAGTGGGTGTATGGTTCACGCTCCCCATCACTTTCAAAGCTCAGAATACAACCGAAACTGCAGGCAACGATGCACCTCGTCTACAGAAGCCAACTGGCATACAAATCGTTCGAGAGACCAGTGAGGGAACGGAATATCTGGATAGTCTTGGTGTGCATCATGTCGAACGATCTCCTCGGTATCCTGGAGGGGATAAGGCCCTAATGGAGTTTTTGGCTAAGCAAGTAAAATATCCCAATAAGGCGCGCCGCAACAACATTCAGGGAAGAGTCGTCGTGCAGTTTGTAGTCACAAAAACGGGTGAAGTTGGGGAGATTAAAGTCGTTCGTTCGGTAGATCCCGATCTGGATGCCGAGGCCAAACGAGTGTGTGGTCTCTTACCCAAGTTTGAGCCAGCAACTTTGGATGGAGAACCTATCAACGTTTGGTTCACTCTACCTATTAACTTCGGTATCAAGGAGAACCCTGTTGACCGAGAGACAGAAGACTTGTATCGGAATGGCTTGAGATACCTCTTCGGCTTGGAAGCAACACCCGTGGATTATTCCATAGCCCGTGACTACCTCAAGCGAGCCGCTATGCGCGGTCACCCCCAGGCCAAGGCTCTCATCAGACAATATAACTTCTAAAAAAACAGCCTAAATAAGTTCACATCACGGCCAGCAGAACCGGGATGGGGATGGTGCCGCTGTAGGTGTAGAGGATGTCGCTCGTGTAGGTCGAGCGACCGCGGTAAATGTGGCCGCCCTGCACGGTGAACAGGATGTCGCTTGAATAGGTGGAGTTGCCCCGCAAGATGTGTGTCCCGTCCCATGTATAGATGATGTCGGAGGTATAGGTCGAGCGACCCTTGTAGACCTTGCGCCCGTCCCAGGTGAGCAGAATATCGCTAGAATAGGTCGAGTTGCCACGATACAAGCAGCGCCCGTCCCAAGTGTAGAGGATGTCGGCTGTATAGGTCGAGTTGCCACGGAACAGGTGGCGGCCATCCCAGCTGTAGAGGATGTCGGAGGTGTAGGTCGAGTTGCCGCGATAGATGTGCATCGCTGCAGCCATTGCCGGAAGCATGCCCAGCACGATGAGTGCCATCAGTAATACTGTCTTCTTCATTGTCTTTATCGGTTAGAATGGTGATTTCCAAGTGATATCTATCGCTTGCCCTGTGATGGGGTGAACGAATTGCAGCCGCCACGCATGCAGCATCAGCCGTGACGCGGCTGTGCCATAGAGCATGTCACCCACGATGGGGGCATTGAGGCCCAGCGGGTGGGAGCAGTGAACACGCAACTGATGGGTACGACCCGTGAGCGGCTGCAGTGCCACGCGTGTGATGCCGCCGCTGCGCTCGAGCACACGCCACCGGGTGATGGAAGGTTTGCCCTCGACGGGGTCGACCATCTGACGTGGGCGGTCGGCGACATCGGGTCGCAACGGCAGGTCAATGATGCCCTCGTCGCTCGCCACATTGCCATCAAGCAGAGCAATGTAGGTCTTGGTCACCCGGCGTGAGGCAAACAAGTCTTGCAGTGTCTGATGAACAGTCTTGTTCTTGGCCAGCACCAGCAGCCCTGAGGTCTCCTGGTCCAACCGATGCACCACCACCGGCCCGCAGACATCGCTGCGGCGGCGATAGCGCGACTCGACCGAGTCGTCGAGCAACTTACCGGGCTGGCTGAGCATGCCGGCAGGCTTGCGCACGATGCTCATCCACTCGTCATCGTGGGCGATGTCCAAACCATCGCAGTCGGCTGGCTCGGCCAAGGGGTTCGACTCAACATCCAGGCCCTGCAACATAAACGTGAGAATGGGCAGACACTTGCTGCGGCAGGCAGGATAGTAGTGGCCATGGTGCCGCACCTCGCCCACAGGCGACTGGCCGTACCAGAACTCGGCCATGCACACTGGTTGCAGCCCTTGCCGATAGGCATACTGCAGCAGTTTGGGCGCACAGCACTCGCCACTGCCTGAGGGCGGCAACGCCCCACCCCATATCTCCATCAAGTCCTTGCGCTCGCCTCGAGCATTCCGCATCACGAAAAGATGGAAAATGCGCTCTTGCAATGCCTCGCTGCGACGCTTGCGCTCGGCCTTGAGCCGGTTGATGCGGCTCTGAAACTCAGCCAACTTGCGGGAAGCCTCGCTCAATATCTGTTCATGGTGACGGCGCAGCCGCTTGAGTTCGGCTTTCTGGAACTGGCTCTCGGCCAACAATGCCTGCCGCTCGTCGGCGGTCAGCCCGCCCTGTGCACGGCACTTGTCACGCTCGACCTTGCTCATCGCCATCTGCCGCTTGTAAGCGGCAATGGCCTCGTCACGCTCATGCTGCATTAGTTGGTGTTGCTGAGTCAAATATGTCAGTTCAGCACTCTGTTCCAGTCGCTCAATTTCATGGTTGATGGCGGTGATGGCAGCCTCGCCCCGACGGAACTCCCCGTCGGGCTGCAGCAAGTCGTAGACCGGCGGCACAAAGTAGTCATGATCATTGCGTCCACACAGGTTGCCAGAGTAGGCAGCCAGAAAGCCAAGTTCGCCCACCCTGTCATGCACCACGAGCACGCCCAGCATCTTGCCCGCCTGCAACTCGGCAGCCCAGTTGGCCCGAGCTGCCACATCGCGCATCACCTGCTCGGCAGCCAGCACGCTCAGCCTCGCTGGCACATAGTGGAACGGCCACGTGAACTGACGCGGCATCTCAACCCCATCCACTTCCTGCTCAAAACGATGAAACTTCGACATAACGAGGCAAAATTAGTCATTATTTTTGGAATACTGCGATTTTTCATCTACCTTTGTGGTGGAAAAAAACTTAAACACTGAACGATATGGAAATTTATAAACTCAGGCGTAATGCCATCCTTCTGGACTTTGCTTGCATCGCTGTGGCGATGGTGGTGCTGTATCTGGCCAGCAAGCAGATGCTGCCACAATGGGCGCTGATTGCCGGTGCGCTGGTGGCAGCGGCACTGATGTGCGCCAGCATCTGGTATCTGCTGCGCGCCCGCAAGTTGCTGAAACAAGTGCAAGAATCAAGTGACAGAGAACAAGACCCACCCTCCGAGGTTTCTTAACTCTTTTTTCACGAACAATTAGGCCACTGTAACTCAGCGATTTCTATAGCGATGGGGCACTATTCCGTCTTTACTAATACAAATACTGTCACAACTATGAAGAAAAAATTGTTTATCTTGATTGCGACCGTCTTGATTGGAAGTTTGGCGGTCAGCATGGAGGCCAAGAAGCCCAAGAAGAAGGTGCGCAGAGTGGCAAAAGAGGAGGTGTGGACCCACATCAGCGGCTTGTACTCTTTCGGGAACGAGAAGTATATGATTGGCATCAACTACTGTGATGGCGAATTTGAGGCCTACTTCCGCGGTCCAGAGTTTGATGAAGACGAATCAACCTTTGACGGCAATGTGGACGAGAAAACGGGTCTCATCACCATTGTTGACAAGCAAGGCAAGGTTATCTTTACCGGCAAGATGTATCGTGGCGGCAACCAACTGAAAGGGGAACTCTTTGGCAAACCCGTCACACTTGAGGGGCTGTGCGGGCTCTAGCGGGAGCCCCCCTCTAGTTCAGCACAGTGCTCTTAATTCTAAATCTTAAATCCTAAATTCTTAATTATGAAGTTTATCTCATGGAATGTCAACGGTCTGCGGGCCGTGGTGGGCAAGGGCTTCGCCGAGGCATTCGCTCAACTCGAAGCCGACTTCTTCTGCCTGCAGGAGACCAAGATGCAGGCTGGGCAACTCGACCTGGAGTTTGAGGGGTATCAATCCTATTGGAACTATGCCGACAAGAAGGGCTATAGCGGCACGGCCATCTTCAGTCGTCACGAGCCGCTGGCGGTGACCTATGGCATGGGCATCGACGAACACGACCACGAGGGGCGAGTCATCACCCTAGAGATGCCCGAGTTCTATCTGGTGACGTGCTACACCCCGAACAGTCAGGACGAGTTGCGCCGTCTGGACTATCGCATGCGATGGGAGGATGACTTCCGCGCCTATCTGTTGTCGCTGGACCAGAAGAAGCCCGTCATCGTGTGCGGCGACCTGAACGTGGCGCACCAGGAGATTGACCTGAAGAATCCCAAGACCAACCGCCGCAATGCCGGATTCACCGACGAGGAACGTGCTAAGATGACCACCCTGCTCGAAGCAGGCTTCACCGACACCTTCCGCCACTTCTACCCCGATAAAACCGAGATATACTCATGGTGGAGTTACCGTTTCCGTGCCCGCGAGAAGAACGCCGGCTGGCGCATCGACTACTTCCTCACCAGCAAACGGCTGGACGACAAGCTCACCGCCGCCACCATCCACACCGACATCATGGGCAGCGACCACTGCCCCGTGGAGGTAGACATCCAGTTTTGATGCAATCGGGGACGGTTCTGTTTTGTATCATTTTTGCGTGCAAGCCACATCACAGACAGTGGTTTGCTTCAGCGACGCACCCTACCCTTTGCTTGAAAGGGCAATACACACGAAAAAAGCACCGCCTGATTTGAGCGGTGCCTTTGTTTTCACGAGTAGCGCGACGATTACTTGCGGATACCGAGTTCCTTCTTAGCGATGAGGGCGCGGTAGCGGTTGATGTCTTTACGCATCAGGTAATCGAGCAGTTTGCGACGCTTACCAACAAGCATCTTCAGTGCACGCTGAGTCGTATGATCTTTCTTGTTGACCTTCAAGTGCTCGGTCAGGTGGGAAATACGGTAAGAGAATAATGCAATCTGTGCCTCGGGAGACCCAGTATCAGTATTGCTGGCACCGTACGTTCCAAAGATCTCTTTCTTTTTCTCTGAATCTAAGTACATTACGTTAATTTTATATATAGTGTTTGCAAAATTGCGGTGCAAAGGTACTACAAAGTTTTCAGTTTTCAGTCATCAGTCTTAAGTTTTTTGTTGAGAATTGAGAATTATCCCAAGATTGTAAGATTTTTTAACATCTCACTGCAATGCAGAATCTGTTCAGCGATTGCGTCGGAGACGCTAAAATGCTTCGAAGAAGCTATTTGTTCGAAAGACCATGCAAGAGGGCTGGAGGTCCTCGCCGCTTGGTCCACACA
>CACZHT010000003.1:0-139955 GCA_902781045.1 uncultured Bacteroidales bacterium
CACGGGGGGCGCGACTTCCTTTCACACCCCGAAGTCGTGGAGTATCTGTTTCAATCCACGCGCCCACGGGGGGCGCGACCGTTTCTCGGTGTCCTCGCGGGCAAGCAGTTCATCGTTTCAATCCACGCGCCCACGGGGGGCGCGACATGGCATAGTCACCCGAAAATGGGGGCTCGGTGATTGGTTTCAATCCACGCGCCCACGGGGGGCGCGACCGTGGCGATGGTGGGGTCAGCGTCGCATGCGTCGATGTTTCAATCCACGCGCCCACGGGGGGCGCGACTGCAGCATGTTTTTCGTATTAGTTTACAATTGATTATATAACGCAAAATGCGAACCTATATTGTGAAGGTCGTTCGTGAGGTCGGTGTGGGTGTGGTAATGTTCTCTGTATCAGCTGATGCGAAACTCTAGCAGTTGATGCAACGTTTCTGGTTCGCACTCAGATGATCAGTGGCGCGTCAATGTCGTAGGTTGTCTGTTTTCCAATCGATATCACACGCTTGTTCTGGTTCTTGCTCAGGTGATAGAAGCGGATGCTGTCGCTCTCAGGGGCAATGATGTCGGTCAGGGCAGCTTTAAGCATCGTGAATTGTGCCTCAGTGACTTCGCACTCAAAGACTGAATTCTGCACACGGCGACCATAGTTCTTGCATTGCTTGGCCACTTGTCGCAGGCGTTTCTGCCCCTCGCTGCTTGTTGTCTCTACATCGTAGGTCACTAATATGTACATGGCTCATTTGATTAAGAAAACCGGATAATCGTCGAGGTCGTTCCTCAGAAATCTGGCAAACAACATCGCCTGGACATGCGGAATCAGTCCAACGGGTATCTTCTCTTGCAGATAGGGGTGAGTCATGGTCTCGCGTTTGCGATTCTGCCATGCGCTGATGAAGGCGCGACGACCGTTGTCAGTCATCACGATGCCATCGTCGCCCTGGGCGATGAAGTCGGTGGGTGAGACTTGCCTACGGTTGATTAGCGACAGGACCAGCCTGTCGCCCAGATAGGCTCGCAGCTCTTCTATCAAGTCCAGTGCAAGCGAGGCCCGGCCAGGGCGCAGCCGGTGGTAGACACCGACGTATGGGTCTAGCCCTACGGCATCAAGGGCGGCTGTCATGTCGTGCGCCAGTAGCGTGTAGGCCAGCGACAGCATGGCATTGACCGCATCTCGTGGGGGACGACGGTTGCGGCCGGCAAAGGGGAACTCTGACTTCTGGTTGAGGATAAGTTCCGGAAAAACGTCAAAGTAGGCATTTGCCGCAATGCCTTCTTGGCCAAGCAGCTCCTGTGCGTCATGGCTACGCAATGCTGTCGCTTTGAACCGATCAAGTTGCTGGGCGGCGTGTTCAAGCACAGGGTTGGCACCATAGTCGCGGATGTGCCGGCGCAAGACTGCACGATAATTCTGGATTTTGGCGGCAATGATGTTTCGGCTGATGTGCAACGATTTGTCGACATCGTCGGCAAACCGGTATTGCGCCTTGCGCAGCAAGACGTTACCTTGCACCGGCCCTTGCAGCCGACCGATGAAGCGGCCATTGGGTGACAAGAATGACAAGGCTATGCCACTGTCGGCACACAACTTCATCGCGCCGGGGCTGGCTCCCATATAGCCAAATGTGATCACCCCCTCGACATTGATCGCGGGTATCCTGAACACTTCCTCCTGCTTGACGCTGACCACCAAGTTGTTGCCATCCTTGCTGATATAGGACTCAGGAGTGGTGATGTACAATGTATTAAGCAGTTTCCTCATACAGGTTCTTGGCTAGGTAGTTGCCGACTGGCGACTGCAGGTCCGGCATGCAGATGTCAATCAGCGAGCATTTGCGGCATTTGGCCGAATATTCCGCTGCTGGCAGCTGCCTGGTGCTGAATGTCTCGTGCATCTGCCGGGCATTGTCTATGACCAAGTCACGCAGTGAGCCGGTGAAGTCCACACGGTGGCGTCGCCGAGTCTGGGCATAGAAGATGTCTCCATGCTCAATCGTTATGTGATATTGTTCTTCGAGGCACATCGCTTGGGCAGTAAGCTGCAGCTCGTCGGACATGTCCTGCTTGGGCTGGCCGTGCTTGTACTCGACAGGTCGTGGTAGCCAGTAGCCTCTGTATCGTGGGTGACTGATGGCATTGTCGGGCAACGGCGACGGCAGCAACTCAATCAGGTCGGCGATGCCATACAGGCCCAGCACCCTTGAGGCCACACTCACCGCCCGCAAGCAGATGATGTCTCCGCTCTTGGCGCGATATGCTGGGTCGTCGACATGCTTGTGCAGCAGCTCGCCTTCGATGGTGAGCCGGTTGTCGTCCCATTGCTGCTCAATGTGTATCAATGCCCATTGCCGGGGACAGAACATGAAGTGCTGTATCC
This sequence comes from uncultured Bacteroidales bacterium, assembly GCA_902781045.1. Lineage (GTDB taxonomy): Bacteria > Bacteroidota > Bacteroidia > Bacteroidales > Muribaculaceae > Sodaliphilus. Next base: position 2,375 of record CACZHT010000003.1, read on the forward strand.
CCGACAACATGAGCATATCATCGTCAGTGTAGGTCAAACTCGTGAAGTTTTGATTTAAATCAGTTCCTCGACAGTCACGCCCTCTGGCAGCTGGTCGCGGGCGATGGTGACGGTATAGTCGCCAAACGAGCGAGCAACTGCATCAGTTGCCTTGGTCACCTTGACAAGGTCAAACAGTTTGTTGGCTGGGGCGTTGCCCAACACCGAACTATGGCGGAAGACAATGAGCTTCTGCGCACTCATCAGTCCACGGGCTGCAGAGCGGTCGATGTCAAACATGTTCTTGAGCGCGTCGAAGAACAGGTCCAGGTCTTCTTGCGAGAAACCCGTCTGTCGGGCCAGGCTGGCCGACACAAAGCCATGGCACACGTACAGGCCGTAGGGAATCGTGGCCTTGCGGCCTTGAATTCCAATCTGGCTTTCGTATGACTTGTCTTCGTCACGTGCAGCACTCACTGTCAGTGCGTGTTCACATGAGACAATAGGATCAACACTTCTTGAAAAAGTCATTTGGATAGGACCTCGAACTTGTCCGGCATTTGCTCCAGTTGATAAAACTGCACCAAAAGTGCGTACGTCATAATAAGTCTTACACATATAGTTTCGTCCTTTATCAACCTCGCTACCTTGAGCTTTTCCCTTGTTTTTTCTCTTGTTTCCTTCTCCATCTTTGGAAGTGCTCAAGTCAATGGCAAGTGCCTCAAAGCCTTTCTTAATTTCAGCATTGATGAATGTATTTGTTCCAGAGAGATCTTTAGAGCGCACAAAAATATCATAGCCATTAACTGGTTGTTTCGTCGTTTGGACAAAGTTGCGCACTTTGCGCTTGAGGCACACATCGGTCACAAGGCCCATGCCGGTCTCGGCATCAACACGGGGCAGATTCCCGGCGTCGGGATCGCCGTTGGGGTTTCCGTCTTGCACGTCGAACATGAAGACGAAATCAATTCGGTTTTTTAATTCTGTCATGATACAACTATTTTAGTCATTGGTTTGATCTTCGTTGTAAACAAAGAGGGCTTGGCGCTGATGATAGTAGCCCACGAAGAAACGTCCCTGATCGTGAAGGCTGAGGTGAGCAGGAAAATCGGTAATGTTGTCGATAATTTCTTGCTTGAGTTTCTCATACTTTACGATTTCATTGATGTTCTCTATTTTCTCAGAATGATGAACTGATAATGAAAGCATCGTCGGGAAAACCACAGCAGGTTCAGAAGATGCTCTACTCATGTATCTACTTCTCACATTCGTGAAATACTCTTTATCCCGATTGCTAATCTCTTGAATTCTCTCAAGAATAGCAAAGAGACGGCCACATAAATAGCCTTGGTTGGTGTTCTGTTTGTCTAGCATTTCTTTAATATCGTTTTGGAAAGTTTTGTTTATAAATGCTTTGATAATTGCAAATCGAGCAATGTATGTGTCAATTTTTCTGATTTTGTAAATATTGTCGACCAGATTGAATGAGTCCCACTCTTCGTCATGAGAGTCAGTTTTGAGTCTGCAAAGGCAAGCAGTAAAGAGTGAAATAGGGTATGTTGTATCCTCAAATACACTCTTTGCAATGGCCTCGGGCAGATTTGGAGTGACCTCCGAGGAGTTTCCACCCAGCGTGACTGCACTGAGTATTGTTCTTAATCCCATGTATGTGAGTTTTTTATAACTTCTGGGTAGTACAATATTCATGCGTTCGAAATGATTCTTTATGTTTGTGGCAAAATCTCGAAGTACAAGTTCTGACCAGTATACTACAGCAATCCTGGCCGAGTTAGGGGCCAGTCCCAAGATGTAGAAGCGGTCGTCAAGGCTAGTCTTCAGTTCGCCGCTATTGATGGCTCGGAATACCTTGTGCACTTCTTCAATGCTGGCATTTGGGTCATATTTGTCTTCTTGGATACCCAACATTACAAAGAGACTTTCCTCTGCTTTTGTTGAAGCCTCATCTGTATTCGAAGCCCAGAATACAAATGTCCGGTTGCCAACAACGAATTTGTTCCGTGATCCTTGTTCTGTAAGAAGTGACAACGCTGTTGAAAAGCCAAATTCAGCCTCTAATGAGATTGGTGCATTATTGGCCTGTTCTTTACCGTAAGAATCATATCCAGATGATTTTTGAAATGAAACCAATTTTGCACTAGATTTGCAATGAAGAATTGGGGTATTTGTGGCAATTCTTACAATTTCAGTCTTTTTGCCAGTAATGAGGCAAACAGATTTAGTGCAATATGCTCTTTTCGCAACGTCTTCCTCTTTTATGATATCTTCGAAACAATCCTCCTTAAGAATATCGAATAGAGACCCATGAATCTTAAAAGAGACAATTACTTCGGGATTCTTTTTTAATTCTTCCCATAGAGGATCGTTTTTCACTTTTGCAAGTTCATTTCTTTCGTAAAATAATGAAACAGCCAGCAGTGATTTGTTATTGTAGCGACTGGAAACATCCTTACACCTCTCTACGAAAGAAAGATGCTTCTCACGGGTCTTGTTTGTCGGATTCTTTGAATAATCCAGTGCATACATGACATTATCCCAAAGTAGCATAGGTGTTGGTGCAGTGGTGTGTTGTCCTTTAGGGGCGATGATGCTTAATCCATTCCCTTTGCTATCTCTGCAATCTTCTATTCTGATAAAAGTGCCGTCAATGTCTAGGACTATTAAGAAAGAAACCCGAATCTTCATCCATCCATAAGGTATCTCTTTCTTGAAATGCTGGTAGTAGTCATATAATGCTTTCAGTATCATCTCAACACCTCCTCACTGTCAATGGGTGGAACAATAATCACGCCACTGTGCATCTGTGCGCGATAGAACATCGCGTCGGGCTTGTCGGCATCCTGGCCGAAGTTCATGTCATAGAGCATATAGCCCAGGTCACGGCTCTCGTCGATGGCAGGCTGCAATGCTTCCTGCTCGGGGTCGACCAGACGGAACGACGCCGCAAACTCGCGCGTGCCCAGATAGGGCTGGTTGAAGCACTGCCCTTTCTGCGCACGGCGCTCAAACATGGCATTATACTTGCCGGGGTTCTCGTCCCGACGGAGCAACTCTCTCTCCTCCGAGTCAATCAGAGGGTTCTTGCTGGCCTTGTTCCGGTCTTTGACTGGGATAAAGACCAGCTTGGCATGGATGCGGTAGCGCACATCCTTGAGCAGCAACGAGTTCTTTTGTTCCCTATTGTTTTCAATGAAAATTAGGTTTTGTGTTTGGTTTGCCACAGTTGCCACCTCGTTGCGGCGCACCGAGTCCCATTTGATGGGATTTAGCACCTCAATCCGGGTCACCTGCCAACGGATGGCGGGTTTCCAGAAGATGGCCTCGAAGATGGCGCGCGCTGCCGATGGTGTGATGACGTCATAGCTCACCCGCTCGACCTTGAACTCGGGGCGGGTGAAGCAGGCGTATGGCCCCCACACTTCCAGGCAAAATTCTCTGTCTGTATATTCCATAATATCTATTAAATAATATAATTCTCTTTTATCCAGAAATTGTCGGTGACCAAACCCAGCCGGGCATCATAGCACCGTGAGGCGGGGGCATAAAATACTCCCTCAAGCAGTTGCTCGACAGCACCCATCTGCAGCAGTTGCTGCAAGTCGCGCCGGCGGACATTGACGCTGTATTGCCCCAATTTCTTCAACAGGCCGTAGGTGGCATGGCCCGATTTCAGCTGGCTGATGAGGGCATTGCTCTCACCCCAGTTGATAATAACAGGAGTGGTGTTGTCTTCAATCAGGCGGAACGACTTGCCGATTTTCTCATATTGCGGCTGTTCGTTGTAGAGCAGATGCTCACAGCCGAACTTGTCGAAGTTGTCATACTGGGCATGCAGCTGCCTGAAATACTCGGTCATCGCCTCTTGAGAGAACCAGTCAAAGTCGCCCACCATGTTGGCGCGGGCATTGTTGCTCTTGCTGATGGCTCCAGGAGGCAAGGCACGGTCCAAGGCAAACACATGGGTCGTGGCCAGCGGCATCCGCCCCTCGCGATTGCAGCGACCTGCCGCCTGCAAGATCGAGTCCAGACCGGCCTGCTGGCGATAGACCACCGGAAAGTCGACGTCAACACCGGCCTCAATCAGCTGGGTGGCAACGACTCTGACCTGGGCATCGGTGCGGCTCAGCTGTTCTTTGATGGTCTGCAGCGACTGTTTGATATGGGCAGGACACATCATGCGTGACAGGTGGATGTTGGCACCATCGTCGGGCAGATGCTCAAATATCTCTTTGGCATCACGGCGAGTGTTGACAATGCACAGCACACGGTTGTGCCGAGCAAGTAGCGAGGCAACCTCGTCGGCCGACTTTGGGCTCTCGTCAATCTGCAGGGTGACGCGGCGCAGCTTGTCGTGCAGGCGGGCTTCGCGCGGAATAATCTCATGGATGCCGGGCAAGCCACGGAAATCTGCCGTATAATTGGCACCATCAATCTTGCCCGACAGGATGGGCTGGCTGGCAGTGGTGAACAATACAGACGAACCGAACACACGATGCAGGGTGTTCAGCGTGTCGACGATGGGACGCAAACACTCCATCGACAGGGTCTGTACCTCGTCCAGGATGATGACACTGCGGGCCAGGTTGTGTATCTTGCGGCATTGCGACGGCTTGTTGCTGAACAGCGACTCAAACAGCTGTACATTGGTGGTCACGATGATGGGGTAGTCCCAGTTCTCGGTGGCCAGTTTCATGCGCTGGCGCCAGTCGCGGTCGCCAATCTGCTCATAGTCGAAGTTGGAGTGATGCTCCAGCACGTTCTGTTCGCCGAAGATTGACTTCAGCGTCTGCGCCGTCTGCTCGATGATGCTTGTGTAGGGGATGCCGATGATGATGTGCCGCAGGTCATGGGCCACAGCATGATGCAGCGCCCACAGGACAGACGCAAGGGTTTTGCCGCCGCCCGTCGGCACCGTCAGGCTATAAAAGCCAGTGGTACCACTACCTTGCGCAACACATTGTTGTTGCACATATTGTCTGACCTCGTTCACTGCGGTCTGGGGGGCACCCGATGACAATTGTGCAAGGTGTCGCTGCAGCAAGCCCAGCAATTCGCGCATGTCCCAAGTGCGCACACGCAAACGATGCTGCTCGGGCGACATGAACGACTCGGTGTCGAGAAAGTCGGCATCAACCAGGCAGCTATACAGCATCCGCACCAGGTGATGCACATCCTCTTTGCCGCCCAGACGGGGTAATGGCAGCTGGATGTTAATGGGTTGCACATTGATTTCCATGGGCATTTCTGTCTCGCGAAGTTTCTGCTGGCACTCTTTCTCGTTATACAGCCCGCGATGATGCCCCATCAGCACATTGTCCATCAGCAAATGGAACTGCGGAAATAGCTGCTTGGCAATCAGGGCTCCCACCACCGCATGGTCTTTGTTGCCATTCACCACAACTTCAGGCCGGTAGCCCGAGTTTCTCATGATATGCTCCTGAAAGGCACGTTTTTCCTTGCCCTTGTCGTGCAACAGACCGACAACCTCGCCCCACGCAGCCATGTCAAAGTCGGCGGCAAACTTGCCGGCCAACTCGGCCACTCCTCGCTGATGCTCGTCGTTGGTCTGAATCATCCACTGGCCATCGTCATCTTGGCGAATATGTGAAATAATTATATTCATACTTAATATATTTTCGCGACAAAATTACTGCCGCGTAGTGCCAAAACTAGGCGCATCTAACAAGATAAATGTTAATTGGTGCGTTTTTTTGCCTTCTCTAACATAGAGTTTGCAAATTTAGTGTTTTTAACCCAAAAATCAGTCAATCCTCAACCAAAAGTTATCAACAATATTACCATTCGGCAGTTGCCGCGCGCGACGACCTTTTTGTAACTTACTATTGGCCGAGGTTACTTATCTTTCTCGAAATGTCAGCAACAAGCGTCAACGCATCATGGCTAGGCGGTAGTTGATGGCATAGGTCTTGAGCTCATTGGGCGGCAGGTCAACGATAATTTGATTATTTGATTTGGAGCCGCGGATTTTGACCACAAAGCTGCCTCCGATTTGTTCGAGATATTTGATTGTGCTGTAGTATATCGAGTTCATGAATGCGCTGTTGGTGCCAAACCAGATGTCTTTGACGCTCTCTATCTCTTTTGGAGTGACTCTGCCAGGAAGTGTTGCGCCAACACGAGCCTCGTCAAGGACACAGAAGATTTTGAGGACCTTTTTCTGTTCGTCATAGTCTACTTTAGTCCTCTTGTATCCGGCAACAAGCTCGTAGGGTCCAGCAGTGTTCTCGAAGAGGGTGTAGAATCTAAGATTTGTGATGCTCAAGTTGTAGGCAGGCAGATTGCCGTCTTTGGCCGCATGGTAGCAGTCGGGGAAGTAACGCATCCGTTCGACGGGGATGATGCAGACTGGCTGCGACCTGTTGTTCTCGACCATGAAAACCATCTGATTAACGTCTAAACAGAAACTCTGATAGAATTGGAGGTTTCCCTCAAAGAGTTCTAAGAAGCCTAATGCGAGGTAGTCTTTGAGTAGGTCTTGTGTCGCGGCATCGGCGTTGAGTTTCTTGATGGCGTTGAGCGATTGGCTGTCGCTCTGGCGGTAGGTGATTGTGACCACGCCATCGGATTCGGCGACGCGGACCATTTGCCCGATTTTGTATTCGAAGGGGCACATGTTGTTCAGTTCTCGCAGGTAGTGGCTATGGCCTGCGGCCTCGGCGACGATGGGCAATAGGGCCAGTAGTAGTGAAATTAGTTTTTTCATTGCGATGTCGATAGGGGTGGTTAGTGTGGTGTTTTAATTGGGTCATATCACACGGTGCGGAAGTCATTGTCGTAGGTGGGTGTGATGGAGCCTGCAACCTTGATGCGCGTTTTGCCGTCGTGCAGCAGCCGATGGAGGTCTTCCTGGTTTGCGGCATAGGCTTGGCAATGTGTCGCTTTGTCTGGCAAATAGAAGAGTTGATACTCGCTGCGGGCGATGATTTCATCTACTTCAGCTTTGGTGATTTTCTCTACTGGGGTGTGGTAGTCCCAGTGACTGCCCGATCTTCTTCGGGACCCTAAAGGAATGCACATAATGATTATCATATAGTGTTATTAATTAAGAGAGTGATTGAGTTGACATAACTCTTGATAACAATGCGTAGCCAGCCAGGATGCTTTTTGTCGTTGTTGTTTTTGTGGTTATTGAATTTTAGGTTTGTGAAATGTTGTCGACATTGGTGATGTGGATGGACGTGATTAGGCCGTGGCTGGTCTCGACGTTGACGTGGTCGATGTTGCCCATGAGCTGCATCTACTGCCTGGGTCACGGCGATTTTCCCACCACCAAGCTGCACCGATGCCCAAAGTCAGGCAGAATCGCTGAAACGCTTGCTGCTTGTCGGCTACCGAGAGGTCATCATATTGCTGTGGCGGTGTCTTATAGAATCTGGCGGCCATCTGCCAGAAGTGTGCCTCAAGCTTTTTGTTGCCCTTCATGTGCGGATTGGCTATGAAGTTAAAGTCATATCCGTTCTGCATCAGTGTGGCTAAAACGTCTTTGTCTCTGTTCTTCATCGTTGTGGTGTTATGAAAGTTTGGTGGCAAAATTAATGCTTGATGACAGGGGTCACCAAGCATTTTAAAGAGACAAGCCTTGTTTCTGACGCATTTTCCAGATTTGTCATTCCCACAAGACGTAGGACGGGTCGAGCATGATGCGTCTGGGCTCACCGCGCTTGCCAGTGATGCAGTAGTTCTTGGCTAAGCTGTAGTCGAAGCGTGACACAAAGGCCTCACGGATGCGCGAGCACTTCTCGTGGATGCTGTTGCTCAATGGGTCGGTGAGACTGTGAATGCTCTGCTCCTGACGCGCGCTGCCCCCAATGGGCTGCAGGCTGCGGTAGATGCGCAACAGCTCGTTGTGATGGTCAATCATCTCCTTGAAGCGGATGCCCTCGGGGTGACGCAAGAACAAGAAGTAGACGGCCTTGAGCAGTGAGGGCAACTGAATCTCGAGGTTGTCGTAGTCGGGTAGATAGATGCGATAATCCTTGGTGATGCGGATGCGGCTCAATGGCTCATTGTCGTCGATGAGGTCGCGCAGCTGGGCGGTGCTCACGCCACGGTTGCGAAGCTCGTCGATGCGCTCAATGATCTCGGCGACCAACTTCTGGCTCTTTGTGTCGAGCGTTGGCTCCCAATCTCTGACTCGAAAGCGCACACTGCCCGAGTAGTCGTCGGCTGGGGCGGTGGTGTCGGGCACGAGGTCGGGCTCGAGGTCGTTAGGCATGGCAGATGCCGGTTTTTGATGGGCGGATGTTTCTTGATAGACCGCCTTGGCCAGACGGCTAAATGTGACAGCGAGTGGGCGATACCACTTGGCATCAATCTCGACGCCATAGAGAACTGGATGAGCGATGCCTGATTGCCACAGGCCCGTGAGAGAGAACAGGAGGATGGGATGCTCGGTCGGGATAGCCCTATAGCAATGAAGCAGTTCAAGTGACTTGTTCTGTCGCTGAGCAGTATTCAGGTGGGGAGCATAATAGGCCATTGACTGCTCGACAAATTGATGCAGGGTGCAGAAATCGAGAGCCTGCAGCTTGAACACCGATTGCAATGTGTCATAATGGTCGCGCACATAGTGGTCGACGCGCTTATGAGATCCGGTTGAGATATAGACCACTTGTCCATACTTGGGGACAAATGGCAGATGTTTGGGCGAAATTTTTTGAATCATACACAAAAAAAGCCTACATGGTTTTGATAACTCAGGTGACAGCCACTCGGTATTCATGACCCTCTTGGTGGGCTATCGCTTCTGAGCAGGTCGCTTGCACAGCAAAAACACAAATTAATAGCGGCATTTTCGACAAGATTGTTAGTTCTTTTTCAGGAGAGGTAAAATCACACACAGAACCATGAAGTACTCGCGACCGAACGGGAGCCCGAAGGGCCAGCGCAGCGCACGCAGCAAGCTATGGACTATTTTTTATATGGTGAGATCACTGCTCATGCTGCAGAAGCCAGAGCTTGCGGTCGAGGCCGCCTCCGTAGCCGCCCGGCTTGCCATCGGCGGCGATGACGCGGTGGCAGGGCACGATGATGCTCACGGGGTTGGCATGGCAGGCCTGGGCCACGGCACGCTGCGAGCGGTCGCGCCCGATGTGCCGGGCCACGTCGCCGTAGCTCTGGGTCTGGCCACAGGCGATGTGCTGCAGCTGGGCCCAGACGGACTGTTGGAAGTCGGTGCCCACCAGGTGCAACGGCAGCGAGAACTCGCGCCGCTCGCCGGCAAAGTACTCGTCGAGCTGGCGGCGGCAGTGGTCGAGCAGGGGAGTGGTGCGGGAGCACACCTCAAGACACAATTTCTTACCAAGTTTTGACAAAGCTTCTTGTGAATCACCAAATTGAATCAAGGCTACGCCATCTTCACTTGCTGCAATCGTCAGCGGGCCCAAGGGCGACTCCATGATGGTGTGGCACAGCAGGCCGCGTGTGGCTGGAGCGATGTCCAGCTCGGCGGCGCGCCGCAACATTAGGCGATAGGCTTGGGCATAGTCGTTCTGGATGTCGCCGTCCAGGATGGCATCCTTGATCACGTCCTTGATCTCGCCCACCTCGTGGCTGGGTCTCAGCCCGAAGGTGTCCATGATTTCCTGGCCGTCGACGGGTGGTTGGAAGTTGCGGACGCGGTCTTTCTCTTCGATGTCGACGAGCTTCTGTTTGACCAGGTCGAAGTTGTCCTTGAAACGCTTGACTTTCTCCTGGTTCTTGCTGGTGATGTCGGCTTTGCACAGGGTCATCAGGTCGTCAATATCGTCACCTGCGTCAAACAGCAGGCGTCGCACGGCCGAGTCGGTCACTTCGTCCTCGACTAGAGCGATGGGGCGCATGTGCAGTCCCACGAGCTTCTTGACATACTTCATGTGCTCGTTCTGCGGCAGGCGCATGCGGGCAAAGAGCTTGGGTATCATGCGTTCGCCCACATAGTTGTGGTTGTGGAACGTCCAGCCCTGCTGGTCGTCCCAGCGCTTGCTGGCGGGCTTGCCGATGTCGTGCAGCAGGGCGGCCCAACGCAGCCACTCGTTCTGGCTGGCGGCTGCCACGTTGTCCAGCACCTGCATCGTGTGCAGGAAGTTGTCCTTGTGGGCGCGGCCGTTCATCACCTCGACACCCTTCATTGCCGCCAGCTCGGGGAAGATGAGCGGCAGCAGCCCCGCCTCGTCAAGCAGCTCGAAGCCTCGTGAGGGGTGGGGCGAGCGCATGACCTTCATCAGCTCGTCGGCGATGCGCTCGCGCGTGATGATGCTGATGCGGTGGGCGTTGCGGCGGATGGCCCGCATCGTGTCGGGCCAGATGTCAAAGCCCAGCTGGGTGGCAAAGCGCACGGCACGCATCATGCGCAGCGGGTCGTCGCTGAACGTGATGTCGGGGTCGAGCGGCGTGCGAATCAGACGGCGCGACAGGTCGCCCATGCCGTCGAACGGGTCGAGCAGCTGACCGTAGCGGTCGGCATTGAGGCAGATGGCCATGGCGTTGATGGTGAAGTCGCGGCGCCGCTGGTCGTCGGCAAGCGTGCCGTCCTCGACGATGGGGTTGCGGCTTTCGCGGCGGTAGCTTTCGCGGCGAGCGCCCACAAACTCCAGCTCCCACTGGCGGGTCTTGACCTGTGCTGTGCCATAGGTCTTGAACACGGCCAGATGAGCCTTGCGGCCGATGCGTTGAGCCACAGCGGTGGCCACCTCGATGCCGCTGCCCACGGTCACAAAGTCCATGTCGTTGCTCGTGCGCTCCAGAAAGATGTCGCGCACATAGCCGCCCACCACATAGCACTCGCGGCCCAGCTCGTCGGCCACCTCGCCCACCAGGTGGAACACCTCTTGCGACAGGTGCGACTGAATCTTGTCTTGGTCTTTGTCCATGCGTTTGCGTTTTTGTGGCTGCAAAGTTACTATTTTCTTACCAATTGATGGAGTTTTTGGCCCATTTTACCTTTTTTTGTGATTCAAAACTTGGCGCATCCAGGATTATTGCCTAATTTTGCACTCGATTTCGGGACACATCCCCGGAACAATGGCGAGCACTGGCCGCGTCAGGCCACAAGAATTCCACTACACATTATTTTTTATATTACATCTGTTCTCTGCATCAGACAGGGAGGCAAGCGAATGAGTCATTGTGCTCGTGAACATTCGGGATATGCCGTAATGACATACTTTTTTTAGAAATGTACAGTTTTAACGATTTGAACGAAATGAGCGAGCAGCAACTGCGCGAGGTCGCTCGTTCCATGGGATTGGCCAAGGTCGACACAACCGATGTGCAGGACCTGGTATACCAAGTCTTAGACCACCAGGCCATCGACGAGGCTGCACGCGCCCCAGAACCCACCCCGAAGCGCAAGCGCGGTCGCAAGCCCGCCGAGGCCGACAACGAGGGGGACAAGCAACCCACCGATGACAAGCCCGAAAAGAAGGCCAAGCAAGACAAAGACAAGAAACAAACCAGACAGCAAGATATAGACAATCAGCCCGCTCAGCAAGCTGCCCCCGCAGCCGTGGACAAACCCAAACGCAAGCGTGGACGTCCGTCGGCTGCCGAAAAAGCCGCACAGCTGCTCGCGCAGCAAGAGCAGTCGCTCTTCGACCAGACGCAGCCACAGCCTGCTGACGACTCCCCGGCACAGCCCGAAAAGCCAGCCGAGCTCGTGCAGCCAGCCGAGCCTGTGACTGCCGACACTGGCAATGCCGAGGCTGCCGAGGCCAAGCAACGCCGCCCACGCAAGGCGGCAAAGGCAGAACCCACACAGCCCGATGCCACATCACAGCCCCAGCCCGAGCCCCAGCCCGAACCCCAGGCTGAGCAGCCCAAACAGGGTGCCGCCGACCAAACGCCCCGGCAAGAGCCGCAGGAGCCGGCCATGCCCGATGAGCACCTGGCCGACCAACCCAAGGCGAGCAAGCCAGAGGTGTCGCTCGACTCGTTCTTCAACCGCATCAAGGGCAGTCACACCTTCACCCGCCGAACGCCAGAGGAACGCGAGGAAGCCGCACGACGCGCCGAGGAAGAACGCAAGCGACTGGCCGAGGAGGCAGCCAATGCTCCCATTATCATCCAGGAGCCCATGGCACTGCCCGAACAGCCCGGCAAGCGCAACCGCAAGAGGCAGAAGCAACAGCAGCAACAGCAACAGATGCAGCAGATGATGATGGACCCCTACGGCGCAATGCCCTATAACTTCGAGGGCATTCTGGACGGCACCGGTGTGCTCGAGATCATGCCCGAGGGCTACGGATTCCTGCGCTCGAGCGACTATAACTACCTCACCTCGCCCGACGATATCTATGTCACACAGGCGCAAATCAAGAACTATGGGCTCAAGACGGGCGATGTCATCGAGGGCTCCATCCGTCCGCCACATGAGGGAGAAAAGTACTTCCCCCTGTGCGATGTGCAGCTCATCAATGGGCGCACACCCGAGTTTGTGCGCGACCGTGTGCCGTTCGAGCATCTGGTGCCCCTGTTCCCCGACGAGAAGTTCAACCTCGAGAGCACGTTGCACCCCAACATCTCGACACGCGTGGTCGACATGTTCGCACCCATCGGCAAGGGGCAGCGAGGACTCATCGTCGCTCCGCCCAAGACTGGCAAGACCGTCCTGCTCAAGGACATTGCCAACAGCATCTCGGAAAACCACCCCGAGACCTACATGATCATCCTGCTCATCGATGAGCGCCCCGAGGAGGTGACCGACATGGCACGCAGTGTGCAGGCCGAGGTCATCGCCTCGACATTCGACGAGCCGGCCGACCGCCACGTCAAGATTGCCGACCTGGTGCTGAGCAAGGCCAAACGCATGGTCGAGTGTGGTCATGATGTGGTCATCCTGCTCGACTCCATCACCCGTCTGGCACGCGCCTACAACACCATTGCCCCCGCATCGGGCAAGATTCTGACCGGCGGTGTCGATGCCAATGCCCTGCAGCGACCCAAACGATTCTTCGGCGCGGCACGCAACATCGAGGGTGGCGGCAGCCTGACCATCATTGCCACAGCACTCATCGAGACTGGCTCAAAGATGGACGAGGTCATCTTTGAGGAGTTCAAGGGAACGGGCAACATGGAGCTGCAGCTCGACCGCAAGCTCTCGAACAAGCGCATCTTCCCCGCTGTCGACGTGATGGCGTCAAGCACGCGCCGCGACGACTTGCTGCTGTCCAAGGATACGCTCAACCGCATGTGGGTCATGCGCCGATTCTTGAGCGACCGCACCTCGGTCGAGGCTATGGAGTTTGTCAAGGAACGCATGGAGCGAACCCGCAACAACCAGGAATTCCTGGCCACGATGCAAGAGAAGTGATGGCACGCATCCTGGGCATAGACTATGGGCGCAAGCGCACGGGGGTTGCGGTGACCGACCCCCTGCAGATTGTGGCTAGTGCACTGGGCACGGTCGCCACGCACACGCTTGAGCAGTTTCTGCTCGACTATGTGGCCCACGAGCCGGTCGAGCGCATCGTCATCGGCCAGCCCACGCAGCTCGACGGCCAGCCCAGCGAGAGTATGCGCTACATCACGCCGTTTGTCAACCGGCTGAAGAAGGTGCTGCCCGATATCCCCATCGTGATGTACGACGAGCGATTCACCAGCACCATCGCCCACCAGGCCATGATTGACGGAGGCATGAAGAAGAGTGACCGCCGCGACAAGGCCCGCGTCGATGCCATTGCAGCCACCATCATCCTCAACGACTACCTCAATTCTATTCATAATTCATAATTGATTTTTCATGATGAATAATGAATTATGAATGTGCTCTCTAAATGCAGGCGCACAGCGCGGTCTGATTCTTGATTCTTTATTATTATTATTTAATTTCTTATTTGGAAATGGTTCTTCCGATATATCTCTACGGCCATCCGGTCTTGCGAACTGAGACCCAGGAGGTCACACCCGACTATCCCGACCTGGACCAGCTGATCCAGAACATGAAGGAAACTATGTATGCCAGTGATGGCATCGGCATTGCCGCACCACAGGTGGGCAAGAGCATACGTCTCATCTATATCGATGTGGATGTGCTTAAGGAAGACATGCCCGAGTTGGCGGGCAAGAGCTTTGTGCTCATCAACCCTGTCATTACTGTCGACGAGACCAGCCAGGTCGTGAGCCGGGAGGAGGGATGTCTCAGTCTGCCGGGCATACATGAGAAGGTCACTCGTCACGACCGCATCCACGTCAAGTGGACCGACGAGAATTGGCAACAGCATGAGCAGGACATCGAGGGCTTCCTGGCACGCGTGTTCCAGCATGAGTATGACCACCTCGAGAAGACTGTCTTTGTCGACCACCTCACACCCATACGCAAGCAGCTCATCAAGGCCAAGCTCATGAACATTGTCAAGGGTAAGGTCAATTGCGACTATCGCACGGTGGGCTACAAGCCGGCCAAGAAGCACTGAAGATACAAACGACACCACATGGGGTATGACCCTGCTGTGCCAGCACTGGTAACAGAGGGTCTTACCCCTTGTCGCGTCTTGAACACGACATGCAATGGATTGGGGATTGTGCGAATTGCATGGCTTCAAAAAACAAGTGAGGACCTGTTTCACAACACGACCTCACAAACCTTAAATCTAATACCATGAAAAACACACGTACAAAGGTAATGATTATTTTGATAACTGCAATATGCAGTCCATGTATTTTAGCAAATGTTTTGAATTGGACGATAAAATTAAGATTTCTTTACAACTAATGCCGTTTGATAATCTATTCAGCGATTGGTTCCAGCAAGCCTCCCTTCCCCTTTCTCAAGAGGCCGCTGAAAAAGTACAGGCAAATAATTGATTTCTTCACGATGGTTATATTCAAACCTGGATTTGAATAAATTATCTGCAAATTTCTTGATATTTCAAATTATATTCAAGAAAAATTGCGCCCTTTCGGTTGCGAGCTAAAGGTTCGCGTTCTGATTCGCGTAATTCGCGGTTTATTGCTTTTTCAGCAGCCTGCAGGGAAAAGGGGAGGGAAACGCACAATCGCTACCCATTTTATCCTTTATAGCTCTTGCACCACTGCTTGAGCTCGCAGTTGAGGCAATCGGGCCGCGCAGACTTGCACACATACCGTCCATGAAGCAAAATCCAGTGATGCGCCTTGAAGCGGAGTTCGGCAGGGATGTGCCGAGTCAGGGCGTTCTCGACCTCGAGCGGGGTCTTGCCGTTGGCCAGGCCCAGACGGTTAGCTACGCGGAACACATGGGTGTCGACTGCAATGGCTGCCTGGCCGAACACCAGACCCAGCATCACATTGGCGGTTTTGCGGCCCACACCTGGCAGCTGGGTCAGCTCGGCCATCGTGCCGGGCACCTCGCCGCCAAATTTCTCGACCAGCATCTGCGACATCTGCTGCAGGTGCAGGGCCTTGCTGTTGGGATAGGATACGCTCTTGACATAGTGCAGAATGTCGTCAACACTGGCTTGTGCCATGAGTTGTGGGGTGGGGTAGGCAGCAAACAGGGCAGGAGTGACCATGTTGACGCGCTTGTCGGTGCATTGGGCCGACAGAATCACCGCCACCAGTATCTCGAACGCATTGCTATATTGCAGCTCGGTCGTCGGATTGGGTTGGGTGCGCTGGAAGTAGTCCAGCACACCCGCATATCTCTCCTTAATCGTCATGCTTTTAGACTTTAGTTTTTAGTTTTTAGTTTTTAGTTTTTAGTTGCTGTCGTTTGAGCCTGTCGACTGAATGCTGTTGGCTAATGCGTTAAGCATTCTGCCGATTTCGGAGATTAACTCTTCAGCATTCGCTCTTTGTGAAGGAGAGAGGTAGTTTATTCTGCCACATAATTCTAATTGGGTTGATAACTCCCAAAGTGAACCTCGAGCAACTGCAATGAATTGTGTGAATTCTTTTTTAGAATTTCGACCTTGACCTTCAGCAATGTTTGAGGGTATAGAGACCGCTGCTCGGCGCATCTGGTCAGATAGCGCATATGTTTCCTCTCTCGGCAAAAACTTGACTAGCGAATAAATCTCTGTTGTCAATAGCATCGCTTTCTGCCAAACTTGCAGTTTTCTGAAATCGCTAGATTTCATACTGGAGCTAACAACTAAAAACTAACAACTAAAAACTAACAACTAAAAAAAGAACTAGTGTGCGCTGCGGAACTCGTCCAGGAAGCGCACGTCGTTCTCGCTGAACATGCGCAGGTCTTTCACCATATATTTCAGGTTGGTGATTCGCTCGATGCCCAACCCGAAGGCATAGCCCGAGTAGACCGTACTGTCGATGCCGCTTGCCTCGAGCACGGCAGGGTCGACCATGCCGCAGCCCAGAATCTCGACCCAGCCCGTGTGCTTGCAGAAACCGCATCCCTCGCCACCACACAGCATGCACGACACGTCCATCTCGGCACTGGGCTCTGTGAACGGGAAGTAGCTGGGACGCAGACGAATCTGTGTCTCGGGGCCATACAACTCCTGGGCAAAGTGCAGCAGCACCTGCTTCAGGTCGGCAAAGGTCACCCCCTTGTCAATGTACAGACCCTCAATCTGGTGGAAGAAGCAGTGAGCGCGGGCGGTGATGGCCTCGTTGCGGTAGACACGCCCCGGGCAGATGATGCGGATGGGCGGCTGGCGGCGCTCCATGGTGCGCACCTGCACACTGCTCGTGTGCGAGCGCAACACGATGTTGCGCGTCACGTCATCCTTGTTCTGCTCGATGAAGAATGTGTCCTGCATGTCGCGAGCCGGATGGTCGGCGGCAAAGTTCAGCGCACTGAACACGTGCCAATCGTCCTCGACCTCGGGACCCTCGGCAAGGGTGAAGCCCAGGCGGGTGAAGATGTCGATGATCTGCTTGCGCACCACCGACAGTGGATGCCGGGTGCCCACCTCGGCAGGAAAGCCCGGACGCGTGATGTCAATCTTGTTCTGTTCCTTGGCCTGCCCCTTGTAGCTCTCGCGCAAGGCATTGATGCGCTCGGTGGCCAGCGTCTTGATCTCGTTCAGCTTCTGCCCAAGTTCGCGTTTCTGCTCAGGCGGTACGTCCTTGAACTCGGCAAACAGGGCGGTTATCTCGCCCTTCTTGCTCAGATACTTGATGCGCAGTGCCTCCAGTGCCTCCTCGTTGTCGGCCTTCAGCTCGTTGAGTTTGCCCCTCAGGGCCTCTATCTTTTCTAGCAACATAGTCGTTTTGTTTAGTTTACAGCCCACAAAGTTACAACATTTTTTGCAACTCGGCTGCATTGACCATCAACTTTAGCTGTTTTTTTGCCGAAAAGCTTACTTCAGCCCTTTGGTGTCGATTGTGCCATTGCCCGAAATCTCCTCGTGGTGGCTGTCCACATGTCCCGACAGTGTGATGGTGCCAGAGCCGCTGATTTCGCTCTCGGCACGCCGGGCCGAGATGTTCTTGTAGGCGACATTGCCCGATCCGGTGATGCCGGTGTCGACATCGCTGGCATGCAGGGTGCCAATGGTGATGTTGCCCGATCCGACTAGCTCGACATCTAGGTCGGTGCAGGTCAGGGTAGCGATGTCGATGTTGCCCGAACCCGTCAGTTCGATGTGCATGTCTGTGGCGTTCAGCGGCTGTGCCGATGTGATGTTGCCTGCCCCTGACAGTTCAATCTCATTGAGCGAGGGGGTGGTGACGTAGACTGTCACACTGTCGGCAGGCAACGAGCCTGACTGCAGGTGCTTGTTGCCGATGTGCAGCGTGTGGTCGGCGACATAGATCACCACATGTTCAAACGCTGTCGCAGGCGACTCGACACGCACAGAATAGGTCGTGCCCTGCTCGAGCACAACATTCATACCACCGGCAAGGTCTACCTCGTCAAACGGGTTCATCGCAGTGGTTCGGTTCACTTGTTGCACCTCGGTAGAGCGATTGGCGGTGGTGCTGTTCATCACACATGACCCCAAGGTCGTGAGCATGGCCATCATGGCCAGTAGTGCAGTTTTTTTCATCTTTTTGAAATGTGTAGGGTTTATACTATAAGACGATAGTTTTGGCCAAATAATTACGGCCAGAGGATAAGTTTTTTAAATAATGACAAAGGTAGACAAAAGTGGCGACAAATGCACGCCTAAAAAATCTTAATGAGGCTGGAGATATTGTGAAATCGCAGTGCGGGCAGGACGATTTTTGTGTTTTTGCTCATTTTTCTGCCTCGTTGAACATTTTTTTTAGTCACATTAAGAGATATTTTTGTAAATTTGCAGCCTGCATTGTGTGCCGGTTGATTCCGACATGACGATGAAGCAACAATGAATAGTCTCTAGAGCATTATAATATGAAGCTACTACAACAAAAGTTGGCACGTTATCAGGAGCCGCAGAAGGCTAAAGCCGCGGGCATATACCCCTACTTCCGTGCCATCGACAGTGAGCAAGACACCGAGGTGATGATCAATGGCAAGAAGGTGCTCATGTTCGGATCGAACTGCTACACCGGCCTGGTCAACCACCCCAAAATCAAGGAAGCAGCCATCGAAGCCATCAAGAAGTATGGCACCGGTTGCGCCGGGTCGCCGTTCCTCAACGGCACGCTCGACATTCACAAGCAGCTCGAGCGCAAGCTGGCCGACTATGTGGGCAAGGAGGATGCGATGATCTATAGCACTGGCTTCGGCGTCAACCTGGGCGTGGTCTCGACACTGACCGGACGTGAAGACTACATCCTGTGGGACGAGCAGGACCACGCTTCAATTATCGAGGGGCGGCGGCTGTCGTTCAGCAACTCGCTCAAATATAAGCACAACGACATGGCCTCGCTCGAGAACCAGCTGCGCAAGTGCGAACCCGACCGCGTCAAGCTCATCGTCACCGACGGAGTATTCTCGATGGAGGGCGACGTGTGCAAGCTGCCCGACATCGTCGAGCTGGCACGCAAATATGATGCGTGCATCATGGTCGATGAGGCGCACAGCATCGGGGTCTTCGGCGAGGGAGGACGAGGCATCTGCCATCATTTCGGCCTGGCCGACGAGGTGGACCTGATTATGGGCACGTTCAGCAAGTCGTTTGCCTCACTGGGCGGATTCATTGCCACCGACGAGGTGATCACCAACTATCTGCGTCACCACTCGCGCAGCTACATCTTCACCGCTAGCATCACACCGGCATCGACAGCGGCTGTGAACGCGGCACTCGACATCATGCTCAACGAGCCTGAGCGCCAGCAGCACTTGTGGGACATCACTCACTATGCCCTGGAGGGATTCCGCTCGATGGGATTCGAAATCGGACACACCGAGACACCCATCATCCCGCTCTATATCCGCGACAACAACAAGACATTTGCCATCACACGCGACCTGCTCAACGAGGGCATCTTTGTCAACCCTGTCGTCTCGCCGGCAGTCGCGCCAAACGACACGCTCATCCGATTCAGCCTCATGGCCACTCACACCAAGGATCAGGTGACTTTTGCCCTGGAGAAAATACAGAAGGTGTTCCGGGCATACGGACTGGTGCCGTGAGCCGAGTCGCAAAGTGCAACACACTGGGGTGCGGAATTGAGGTTCCGCGCCCCAGCTTGTTATTGATGACATTGGGCATGAATGCTCGCACAGTTTATTTTCGGGCCAGGCAAGAAAATTTTGAGCAAAAAATGCTTGCGCAATAAAATTTTTAGTAATTTCGCACCGTCATAACAAGAACAAGATTTTTCATAACATCGAGCATTATATAATATGGTATACAAGTTTATCATTGGCTCTGAAGAGTCCGAGAGTTTCAAACTCGAGATTGTCATCGACGCCAGCGACACGTTCATGCGTCTGCGCAACGCCATCCTCGATGCGGCAGGCTACAGCAAGGATCAGATGGACAGCTTCTTTGTCTGTGATGATGACTGGAACAACGAGAAGGAAATCACCTATATGGACATGGGGACCGACAGCGACGAGGACATCTGGCTCATGGAGGACACACCCCTGGAGGAGCTTGTCGAGGACGAGGGGCAGAAGCTGAAGTTTGTCTTTGACTATATGACCGACCGCTACTTCTACATGCGGCTCAAGGAGACAATGCCCGGTAAGTCGCTGGTCGACCCCCTGTGCCAGCGCAAGGAGGGCAAGGCACCCAAGGAAAACATCGACATCGACGAGTTTGTGCCCGTCATCCCCAAGGTTGACACCACCATCGAGGAACTGGGCGAGGAATTTTATGGCGATGAGGACTTCAATGAGGATGAGTTGTCAGAGTTTGACGAGATCACCAGCGACGACTTGTAGCGCGGTGCATTGACACATCACACACAGGCGAGGCTTCGACAGGAGGCTTCGCCATTTTTTTCAAAAAAACTTGCGCTTTTGGAATGAATTTTGTAACTTTGCTCCATAAAATGTTGTGACAATGAAAGGAACTGTAATAGGACTGAAAAAACTGGCCGTGCGTGGAGCGCTTGCTCTGGGGGCGTTGTTGGGACTCACCTCGTGCCCCAGGGTGTTGCAGCAGGAGAAGGTCTACGGGCCGCCACCCGTCTCACCCGACGCACCCATCAAGGACAGCATACAGGTGCGCAAGCTGGTCTATGGACCACGCCCGGTGTTCCGGCGCGACACCATCAACGTGCTGGAGGATGTCTATGGCCCACCTGTCGAGATGCACGAGGACTCAGCTGCCGACGGACAAACAAACTGAAACGCTCAGTAGGATCGATGAAACAGAAAGATAATCATATCTGCAAGAGGCTTGTTCGAGCATTGATGGCTGTGGGCGCAATGTTGGGACTCACGTCGTGTCCGGGACCCGTGGAATGCGTCTATGGGCCACCGCCAATGATGGATACGACACAGGTGCAAGAGGACTATGACGATGGCAGTGAACAGTCTGTGCAGCACGAAGACGCAAGCCGGCGGCACGAAGACGCTGGTTCCTACAATTCTACCCACTGATGACTACACGACAAATCATAGAACTCGAGCGGACACGGCGTGAGCGCAAGTGGCTCGAGAAGCATCACCCGTTGCGGCAACTCTTCTGGGAATGCACGTTGCGATGCAACCTGGCGTGCCGGCACTGCGGCAGTGACTGCCGCAAAGAGGCCATTGTGCCCGACATGCCGCTTGACCATTTTGTGGCCGTGCTCGACGATGTGGCGCAGATGACCGACCCGGCCGACGTGCTGGTCAACACCGTGGGCGGCGAGCCGCTGGTCAGACCCGACATCGTGGACTGTGGCAGAGCCATCACTAGCCGGGGATTCGCATGGGGCACTGTCACCAATGGCGTGCTGCTCGACCGGCAGATGCTCGACCGGCTGCTGGAGGCGGGCTTGAATACCATCGCTGTGAGTTTGGACGGATTGCAACCAGAGCATGACTGGTTGCGGGGCAACTCGTTCGATGGTGCCATGCGTGCCATCGGGTTGCTCGTGCAGACACCACGGCTGGTGTGGGATGTTATCACCTGTGTCAGCCAGCGCAACCTGGGCACATTGCAGCAGTTCAAGCAATTTCTCATTGACCACGGAGTGAGAAAATGGCGCATTTTTACTATCTTTCCTCAAGGCAGAGCCAGGATGAATCCCGAACTCTTCCTCGACCCACTGCAATATCGTCAACTGATGGACTTCATCGCACAGACACGCAAGGCGGGTGGCATAGACTTGTCTTACAGCTGCGAGGGGTTCCTCGGCGAATATGAGGGCGTGGTCAGGAAGCATATCTATCGCTGCGATGCCGGCACGATGACTGCATCGGTGCTGGCAGGTGGCGACATCAGCGGATGCATGAGCATCCGTGCGCATTATGCACAGGGCAACATCTATCGTGACAAGTTCTCGCAGGTGTGGCAGAATCGTTTTGAGCCGATGCGCGACCGCCGATGGATGAAGCGTGATCATTGTGCACGATGCAAGGCATGGGACTGGTGTGTAGGTGGACCCTTCCACCTGCGCGGCGACCAGGGCGAGATGCTGCACTGCAACTATTGCACCCTGTGCTCGGACACTTGACAAAAAAACGGTTTATCGGGTAAGGGTGGTGCGAGTCAGGCGCAGCACGATGGCTCCCTGACCGTCGAGCAGGGCAACCTCATGATCGTTGATGCGTTTGCAGTACTCGGCACGCTCTAGGGCCAGCAACAAGGCGGTCTCTGCTGCCATATCATCGCAGCGGTGCTCGGTCGAGGACAAGTCCTCAAACTGGATGGCAAAGTCCTTCTCGGTGTCGATGGTGATGGTGCCATTGATGATGTTGCACCCCGTCTGACCGTGCAGGGTCTGCATCACCGGGTCGATGACCAGGCGCATGTTCTTGTCGGTGACCACCTCGTTGTCCACTTCCTTAACCAGCCACACACCGCCTAGCAGGTCCAGGTTCTGGCGCTTGAGCGTGAGCAGGACGGTTCCCTTGTTGTTCATCAGGTTGAGGTATTCCATGCCGTAGAGCTGGGTCACGTTGTAGGTGCGCACCTCGCTCAGCGTCTTCATGACGGTGCGCTCGCTGGTGGCGTTGTGACACGTCTGGTCGGTGGTGATCATGTCCATGAAGGCGATGTTCTGGCCGTTGAGCTGAAACCGTCCGTTCAGGCTGTTGCAGCCGTTACTGCCATACACTTTGTGGTTCTGGAAGTCGAGGTAGAGGTAGGCCCGCTCACGTGTCTGGATGGGCTTCTTGCGCATCGACTCCAAGTCCCACTCACCATACAGTTGCTGGGCTGGATGGGTCACCACCACCGGTTGCGGAGTCTCGTCCACAACCTGTGGCTGCTCAATCTGCACCTCGCTCTTCTGATATTTCTTTTTCTTCTTGCGCGCCATCGCCGTGTCGGGAACGAGCACCAGGGCGGCAATCAGGGCTATGATGGTCAGTTTCTTCATCTTCAGCATTGTGTGTGATTTGAACTTTCAAAATTAGTGCTTTTATCTAAAATGTGCAAATTATGGCTTGTATAATAAGATTTTTTAGTATATTTGTGGCCGTAACTAGTTCTTTTTAGGAAAACGATGAAACGAATCACAAACAATCTAGTGGCAATGATGGCGTTTGTGGCCTGCTGGGTGCAAGGCTGGGCCTATCAGATGGTGGAGGGGTACATCTGTTCGACGTGGTCCGAAGCCGTCGATGTCGGCAATGTGTGGAACGAATATCCGCGACCGCTGATGCAACGGCAACAGTGGGTCAGCCTCAATGGGCTGTGGCAATATGCCATCACACCGTTGCAGGCAGGAAAGCCCTCGGCATGGGACGGAGAGATATTGGTGCCGTTCTGTGTCGAGAGTGACTTATCGGGTGTAGGCAAGTCGCTCGACGAGAATCATGCGTTGTGGTATCGCACTACATTTCGGCTGCCCAAGAAGTGGAACAAGAACGACCTGGTGAAACTCAATTTCGGGGCCGTCGACTGGAGTGCCGAGGTGTGGGTCAACGGCACGATGGTGGGCAGACACACGGGTGGATACACGGCATTCAGTCTCAACATCACTGGAGCCGTAGTCCGCAAGGGAGACAATGAGCTGGTGGTGAGGGTGATAGACGCAACTGATGTCGGCTTCCAGCCCTGTGGAAAGCAGCGAAGCAAGGCACGAGGCATCTGGTATACGCCCGTTAGCGGCATCTGGCAGACAGTGTGGCTCGAGCCTGTGCCTCAAGCGCACTTTGAGCGCATCTATTGTCAGACCGACATCAAGGCCGGCACGCTCACTGTCGAGGCACTGTGCAACAACTGGGACAGTGGCTCAAAAGAGGTGCGACTGCTCGATGCCAAGGGCAAGGTGGTGGCGCGGGCCGAAGCCGAGCTGGCTCCTGTGCTGACCCTGCCCAGACCTGTGCGGCTGTGGACTCCTGATGACCCCTGCCTCTACGACATCGAGGTCTTGCTCAAGGACAGCAAGGGCAAGGTGGTTGACCGCGTGCGCTCCTACTTCGCCATGCGCGAGTTTGGCATGGCGCGTGACAGTGAGGGATTCATGCGCTTCACCCTCAACGGCAAGCCCATCTTCCAGTTCGGCCTGCTTGACCAGGGATGGTGGCCCGACGGGCTGTACACCGCACCGTCGCCCGAGGCCATGCGCTACGACATCGACAAGACGCGCCAGTGGGGCTTCAACCTCATCCGCAAGCATGTCAAGGTCGAGCCGGAGTTGTGGTATGCCCACTGCGACCGCGCGGGCATCATCGTGTGGCAGGACATGCCCAGCGGCGACTATGACAACGGTCAGCCCTGGGATGACTGGGGACACAGCTACTACCGTGGCCCGGTGGTGTGCCGGCGCTCGCAGGAGAGCATTGACAATTATTATAAGGAGTGGGGCGAGATCATCGACCAGTTCGGGGCTTTCGGCTGCATCGCGTCGTGGATTCCGTTCAACGAGGCATGGGGCCAGTTCAACACATGGAGCGTGGTCAAGTGGACCAAGCAACGTGACCCGTCGCGGCTGGTCAATCCCGCCAGCGGAGGCAACCTCTATTGCTGCGGCGACATCCTCGATGTGCACAACTATCCCGAACCCAAGTTCTTCTTTGCTGACCCCGACCGCGTGTTGGTCATGGGCGAGTATGGCGGCATCGGCTATCCGCTGACCGGCCACACCTGGGTCAAGAGCGACCAGAACTGGGGGTACATCAAGTTTAACAACACTCAGGAGGTGACCGACACCTACGTCCGCTACGCACAGATGCTCATTGATTTGGCTCGTAAACATGGCTACTCGGGCGCTATCTACACACAGACAACCGACTGCGAGACTGAGGTCAATGGCATCATGACCTACGACCGCCGTGTGGTCAAGATGCAGGAAGACCGCATCGCCGACATCAACCGCCAGGTCATCAATTCCGTTCACTAGTGAGTAACTCATCATTGTTTTTTATTTTCAATATATAAAGTTGTGTTTGCTGCAGACGGATGGCTCAACGCAGCCTTGACATCATTTTGTGACTTCTTGTGGGCCTATATCCTGATAGGCGCACTGATTGTGTGTGGACTTTATTTCACCGTGCGCACTCGCTTTGTGCAGTTCAGCATGTTGGGCGAGATGGTGCGACTGCTCGCCGACCCGGCAGGGCGCAAGCACAGGCGCATCTCGTCATTTCAGGCATTTGCCGTCTCGGTGGCCACGCGCGTGGGCACGGGCAATCTGGCTGGTGTGGCAACGGCAATCGCCATCGGTGGCCCGGGGGCGGTCTTCTGGATGTGGCTCATTGCCATCATCGGCGGCGCGACAGCCTTTGTCGAGTCGACACTGGCGCAGCTCTACAAGCGGCGGGACGGCGAGTCGTTTGTGGGCGGACCGGCCTACTACATCTTGCACGGCATGCACTGCCGCTGGCTGGCGGTGACCTTCGCCGTACTCATGATCCTCACCTTCGGGCTGTCATACAACTCCATCCAGAGCAACACCATCTGCAGTGCCATGAACCATGCCTTCGGGTTCGACAATCTGACGGTGGGCATCATCCTGGCAGCTGTGGGCACGTTCATCGCATTTGGCGGCATCCGCCGCATCGCTCATGTGAGTAGCGTGCTGGTGCCGGTCATGGCGGTGGGCTACTTCATTCTTGCGCTGGTTGTGGTGGTGATGAACTACGACGAGATTCCTGATGTGTTCGAACTCATTGTCGAGAGCGCATTCGGACTCGAACAGTTTGCCGGAGGCTCGCTGGGCATGACCATGATGGTAGGCATCAAGCGCGGACTGTTCAGCAATGAGGCCGGCGAGGGGTCGGCACCCAATGTGGCGGCCACGGCCCATGTCTCGCATCCTGTCAAGCAAGGGCTGGTGCAGGCACTGGGCGTATACACCGACACGCTGCTCGTGTGCTCATGCACGGCATTCATCATACTCATCAGCGGACTCTATAACGACCCGTCGCTCAATGGCATAGCACTGACGCAGAGTGCGCTCAACTCCGAGATTGGCAGCACGGGCACCATCTTCGTCGCCATTGCCATCTTTTTGTTCGCCTTCAGCAGCATCATCGGCAATTACTATTATGGCGAGGCCAACATTCGCTTTCTCACCGACAAGCGATGGGCAATCACTGTCTTCCGTGTGCTTTCGGGCACGGTGATGGTGATCTTTGGAGCGGTGTCGAGCCTCGAGCTGGTATGGAGTCTGGGCGATGTGTGCATGGCGCTGCTCACCGCGTGCAACCTGGTGGGCATCGCCCATCTGGGCAAGTATGTCTTCAGGTTGCTTGATGACTATCGCCGGCAGAAGCGTGACGGCATGGCCGATCCTGTCTTCCATGCCTCGACTCTGCCCGATGCCGCCCCCGACCTCGATACATGGAACGAATAAACCGCTATGGACATGAATAGAATGATTTTGATTCTGGTGATTGCTGCAGCCGTTGGTGCCATTGTGCTAGCCTGTGGACAGCGTGAGCAGCAGGGGGTGAAAAACAATCCGCCCACCTGCGGCGGACCCGGCATTGGCATCGACCATGAGACCATCGAGGCCAACTCACTGCCCGCTGTGGAGACCATTGTCGACCATGTGTTTTTCACTGCCGCGATGCCGCAGGGGTGGCAAGTCGTGCAGACCAATTATGATGGAGTCAATCTGCTCAAGGGTACCATCGACGAGGACAGCATCAAGGGTCCCTTCATGATTATCTCGGTCAACAAAATCAAACGCAAAACAGCGGCTGGACGCATCAGCGAGCTGGTCAGAGGCTATCATGCCACGGTGGGCGATGACGTGACCATCGTCGGACGCACCTACAAGACCTGCACCTTTACCCACGACGGCTACGACTACCAGACTCTGGTGCGCGACCAGGACGGATGGCTCTTCGCCTACCACCTGCTCAACACTCGCGCCGATGACCCCGAGGTGAGGGCCATCATTCACTCGCTGCAGCTCAAGTGAACGGCACCTCCAGATGCAGTTTTGCGGCATCACACGATGGGGTCGGGGCAAAACATGCGTCGCTTGCACTTGCGGCAGTGTTTGCCCATCCACACCTCGTCAAACTGGATCATGGCTTGCTCCACGATCTGTGGCTCGTCGGTCAGTATGCCGGCCTCAAAGTTGCGCTTGTCGGCGGTTTTCATGCCCAGACCGGCACCGGTCAGGTTGGCACTGCCCACATACACCTCCAGGCTGTCGAACACCAGCAGCTTAAAGTGAACTCGTGGGCACAACACACGTTCCAGTCGGTCGTACAGCACCGGGTGGCGGTCAAAGTCCTCGCGGAAGTTCGGACCCGGCTCCTTGGCGTGAATCAGGCGTACTTCAACACCGCGCCCGATGAGTTGTGCAACCAACGCCAGAAACGGCTGGGTGGAAGCACCCGCCTTGACGTGCAGATCCTTGATGTCGGCTGTGCCAATCCACAGACTGTGCCTCACGCTGGCCACCCGACTCAGCACCAAGTCGTAATGGGCTATGTCAGCAATATATTGAATCATCATCTAAAAAACGTGTCGCAATTCATGATTATTGTGGCCCTCAGGCGATAAGGCCGCTGGCCGTGCACGACAAAGCCGCGCCGCAGGCACGGCGCGACATAGTCTACAATTTGTGTGTTCTCAGGAAATCAGACTTTGCTGTAGAGTTCGGCCAGGGCCAGAGCATGACTGGCCATGGTCTGGCGCAGATCGGCGGGCGACAGTACCTCGACATCTTCGCCCATGGCCAGCAAGGCCTGGACAAAATCAAATTCCGGGCTTAGCCAATAGGTGAATATGCTGTAATCGTCGGTGGTCTCAACCTCTTTTTGCGATGTGTGCAACGGCAGCGTGCGCAGATAGGGAGCCTGATCGGCACTCACCCGCAGACGCACCAGCTGGGCTTTGGAGTCTGACAGGCACACGCCATAGTAGTCGCGGAAGAACGTGGCCGCGTCGAAGTCGCTGGGCAGCTTGAATTGTTCGTCGGCATGCGGCACTGCTTGCAGGATGCGGTCCAGACCGTAGATGCGCACCATGTCGTAGTCAGGGCTGTAGCCCAACAGATACCACCGTTGCTTGAACATTTTCAGAGCGTAGGGATGGATCACGAACGTGTAAGGGTGCTCATGCCAGAACGACTGGAAGGCGATAGTCAGCGGATGGTTGTGCCGCATCGCCTCAAGCACGGTGGTCAGGTGGCTCTCGCCCGAGGGTACTGGCTCCAGCAAGATGCGGCTGCGCAGCGGCAGGCTCTCGAGTAGGGCCGACTGCACCGAGGCCGACTCAAGCAGCCACCGGGCCATGCCGCCGTTTTCTAGTTCACCCTCATCCTTGATGAAGTAGTGATAGCCGCCGCGGCGCTCACATTCAATCTCCACGCCCAGCATCTTCTTGACCTGCTTGATCCACTTGTGGAAGGTCCGCTTCAAAATCTCGTTGCCGCCGCTCAGCGTCTGGTTGCTGAGCCAGCGCTCGTTGATTTCGTCAAACGTCATGCGGCCCCCTCGCTGAATCGTGTTGGCCAGCCACAGATATTTCTGCGCATTTGTCGGTGTATATGCTTCCATCATCTTCACGTTTTAGTTTCTGCTGCAAAGTTAGCACAAACATGGGAATCACAAGGGCACAAGTTGCGCAAAAGCACATTTTTTTCAAAAAAAGTGAGAGAGTAAGTAGCAATTAAACGAGGGCAATCCAGTCCAGTTACAACTGTTGCCCTCGTAGTCATTTTAATCTAGACGACTATGCCGAGCCACGCATCGGCCACAGCATTCACTCAAAGTGCCACACAAAGTCGAACGTCTCGCCTTTATAGTTTGTGAACACACCCTTGCACGTCTTTGGATAAGTGAAAATGCCGTGATAGTCATAGCCATATTGCCCATGTAACCCGTCCTGGGTGAATGTCACAGTGCCATTGACACGATAGGAGCCGATTGTCCCATGCATCGTCCACTGGCTCTCCAAAACCATATAGGCAGGCAGGTCCAGCTCAGCCGGCGGATCCCCCTCCTCGTTGTTTCTCCCGTCAACCGCATCTGCATTGTTATTGTCTGCAATGTCATCAGTGCTTTGGCTTTTAATAACCGTAAACGATCGGGGCTGGTTTGCTTCATCTACATCACTTTTGCTCGAGGTCTCAGTTTGTTCGGTGTAGGAAACAGAGCTGTTTTGTCTCGCATTTTTCGAATAGCCGTGCTGCAAAAAAGATGACGATAATACCAGAATCAACACACACACCGTTCCGGCGATGAGCAAGACCGCAGTGTTGGTCTTGTAGCTGCGCATGAATTTGTATTTCATGTTTAACCTTTGCACATCATAGTCGAGCCCGGAAGTCCACCACCGGTAGTGGCGTGAGAACAAGCAGTCGTAGTGCTTCACGGCCCAGTCAAAACGCCACTTGACATAGTCGCTAGCGATGATATAAACCGCTACGATGACCACAATGCACAGCACTGAGGCAAGCAGTTGTTCGTCAGTGAAGGAGTCGATGAGCATCATAATGGGGACCGCTACGAGCAAAGCCAGCGACAACCATCCAATAACACCCGACAAGGCAAGGCGCAGCTGCCCGATGTCCTCTCGCTTGCTGAATCCCTTGTCGCCATTCTGCTCATAGAGGGGCAGAACGGTCAGCCCGGCGGCCATCAGCGGCAGCAGAATCAGTCGTATACTGTTAGGCGCAAGCTTATATTGCGCAAAGGCTATCAACGCCACAAAAACCAATGCGAGCCACAGCTCATAGCGGTAGCAGATATCCCAAACATACATTTCTTTCTCCTCGTCGCCTTTGGCGATACTGTCCACCAATCGGTGGAAAATCCCTTTTTTGGTCTTGTTTGTTGTCATCTTAAGCTGTTGGTTGGTTAATTCTTGCCCGCAAAGTTAGCTCCGACATGCGGCGATTTTGGGCATAAGCACCGCAAAATCATCATAATAATGACTGAAGTTTTGGTGATTTCAAAGTTTTTTCGTAATTTTGCATCAAACTTTAGAAGGCATGGATATGGATGAGCAAAACGATATCCGTTGGGAACAACGATATGACAATTACCATAAGGCATGTGCCAGATTGACCGAGGTGACCGACTCTCGCGCGATGGCCAGTTTGTCTGTTCTTGAAAAAGAAGGCCTCATTCAGCGTTTTGAATATACTGTCGAGCTGGCTTGGAAGGTTCTGCAAGACCTGCTGTTATTCAAAGGCTATGAATTTATGACCGGACCCAATGGCACGCTCAAGATGGCTTTTGAGGATGGACTGATTACTAATCATGATGCATGGCGCAGGATGATGAAAGCACGCAACATGATGTCTCACACCTATAACGAGGAAGACGCAGACGAAGTCGTGGCCATGATTTATCATGAGTTTGCCGCATTGCTTAAGCGGCTGGACGAGGAACTGAAGTGTTTCCTGCATCAATAAGAAATGAAGTTTGGGCTAAGTGACAGGGTGATTGAGGAATTTCGCGCGGTTTTCAGACGTTATGAGAACATCGAGAAGATTCTGATCTTTGGCTCTCGGGCCAAAGGCAATTTTCGTGAAGGATCAGATATCGACCTCTGTGCCGTTGGTCAGGGGGTAACTGCTGCGCAGTTGTTGGCCATGCTCACCGACATTGATGACTTGGAACTGCTATATTCAGTCGACCTGATTGATTACCACAAGGTCAAAGACACCCCCATCGGCGACCACATTAGCCGCATTGGCCAGGTCTTCTATCAAGCAGGCCGAACAGATTTACGCCAGAGTTGAGAGAGGGTAGGGCGATGTCCCAACCCAAAGAGCAACTGTCAACGAAAGTGGTCGCTCGTGTACATTTTTGTGTACACGAGCGACCACTTTCAGTTGATTTCCTCGACCAGGCTACAGTAAGTCAACCCAATTAAGAACACCGAAATTTACTGTCTCCCCCTCGGTCGACTATGCCGAGCCCACGGCTCGGTCGCCAGCATTCACTCAAAGTGCCACACAAAGTCGAACGTCTCGCCTTTATAGTTTGTGAACACACCCTTGCACGTCTTTGGATAAGTGAAAATGCCGTGATAGCCCGTCTTCTTGCCGTCATAGCCATATTGCCCATGTAACCCGTCCTGGGTGAACGTCACAGTGCCATTGACACGATAGGAGCCGATTGTCCCATGCATCGTCCACGGACTCTCCAGCACCATATAGACAGGCAGGTCAAGATCACCCGGCGGATCCCCCTCCTCGGCTTTGGTGATAGTTTCCTCATCCTTGGGAGTTGTTAAAGCACTGCTTTCGTCTGTTTCTTGAACTGAAGCAAGACTTTCATTTTTAGTTCTAGGAGTTTCTTCCCAAGTCAGTTCATCAGCCTTCTCCCATTTCTTAGGACTTTGACAAGAGACAAAGAATATTGAGAACAAGATTATGGTGTAAGTTTTTAACTTATTGATTATCATATATAATAGTTGTTTAGATAGGTTCTACATACTCATGTTCATGCTAACATTGATGGGTTTACCATTACGTTTAGCTGGAATGAAGTGTAGCGATTTGAAAATTTTGTGTACTTTTTGTCTCAATTCTTGGTCATGGATAAGCGAAGTGTCAATCCGATAGGTTTCACCTTGGGCATTCACACAAAACTCAACATAGATTTTTTTATCTCCATCACTTCCAATCTGTTTTCTCACATGGTCAATAACCGCCAGTTTGAAGTGTTTGAAACCTGCATTACCTTCTGATGGAAATTGAGGGTTTTCGTTTAAGGATAACTCTGACAGACTGTATATTTTAGAGTCTTCTATTGTTGATAATTCATCGTTTTGTGGTTTTGTCTGGACTTTTGGATTGGATATCTGCTCTTGGTTATTGGTGGCATTCCTCATATCATCATCGAGTTGGGAATCGTTTTTACCAGAGTAGCTATCTGTCTTCTTTGTTCTGTCGGCAGAGTATACTTTGCCGACAGGTATTGACGATAAAATGGCGTTTGTCTCATCGTCGTAATTTCTTAAATACTTTTTATTGTTTTCAGAATAGAACCACCATCCACCTTTGTGGGCGACGTAATGAAAACTGTTGTCTCTTGCATCAAGATAGATAACATTCCGTAGCTCACGTTCATTAGGTGAGCCGTCTGAGGTTATTAAGAATAAGCGCTGCCCGTCTACTGTTGCTTGTGTCCAGTGGGTTGCTTGGATTGGGTGACCGTCTATTATATCAGGTGGGATTAGTTCCGTATCTTGAGAAGTCAAAAAATCCCTGCAGTGTATCGATAAATAGCCGTCGGTCAGTGAAAAAACTTTCACAATGTTGTCATCATTAATGATGAATGTTTGCCTACCTTGCAACGTCTGAGCATACTCCAAAGCCCTTGCATAAAGCAGATCATTCTGTGAATCATCTGTCAGTGACTCGTCGTAGGTTAGTTCCTGTTTCTCGAAAGGCGTGAAATCATGGAATTCTTGACATGCCAATACAATCAGCACAACAGCAAATAGACAGAACAGTATGGTATTGTATGGGAATCTTTCCATTGTGAATCGTTTTTAATAGGGGCCCTCCAGTCTTCAGGTGGTTACGATTGTTTTTTAATTTATAAGTAATTCACGAGATCAGTTATGCCATTTTTACATGCCCATTCCAACTTTGCCCAATCCTTTATGGCATCTGAGTGACGATAATAGGTTTCACGAACTGAAAATTCACTTTCTTCGTAGCCATCATGTTCACCTAAATCGAGAATGCCGCAAAGTTTGTATGTATAAGAATCTGCTCCCTTTGCATGGTCAATTTGATAAAGTACGAGCCAAGCATCAAGGTCATGTACTTTAATCTTTTTTTGTCGTATAGCAGTGACACGTCCGCGAGATATATCCCATAGTTCCTCTATTGGTTCAATCAGTTTACACACATTCTCGACATATAATTGTGGGTGGGAATGGTAATTGGCGACAATATCGGCATCACACTTTTCCTCTATATGGGAGTCTATTTGTTCTTTGATGTAATTCTCTAGTTCATCATCACTCTCACTGGTGTGTTGCCCAAAACGCATTTGTTTAAAAATCTCTGTTGCCAATTCTAGATAAGCAGTTTGATATTCATTTGGTTCGCTAACCATTAAATAGAATCTTGATCTAATGAGGTCAGTCTGTAGACTTTCGACGTCCGGTGCAATTGCAGGTTTCCAAAACTCTACCAAATCTTTTCTGCCTAAATGGCCGCATGATTGGAGCAAAACTGACACCCAAATTATCGAAATGAGTATTCTAATAGTTGTCTGAAAATGTTTCATAGTGTTAAAAATGTATTTTTTAAAAGAATAAACTTGATAGGATAGTGTTCATTCGGAGTTGTAACGTGCTCATTCATTGATAAGATCATCTTCCACCACTAAAATGAAGCAGTGGTGGAAGATGGTTAATGAACGATTACTTGTTCACAAACTCGGGCTCGCCCACAAAGGCTTTACAGAACTGGTGCCAGTAGGGCCAGGACTTGCCTATAGGGCTGCTGGGGTGGTAGACACACATGGCGGGAATATCCTTGCCGTTGATGGTGTAATGCCAAACGCGCGTTGACTCTTCACCGACATCCAGGGTTGTCTCCTTGCCATCCCAACCAGGCAACAAGTCATAGAGACGGACGCCCCACACGATGATGGCGTCGGGCATCAACTCCTCCAGTAGCTGGCGGAAGGAAGCCTCGCTCATCTCTTGTGCCTCCATGTTGGGTGCTTGACGGGCACCGGTCGTGTCAAGCTGGAAGTAGTTGTAGAAAACCACGCTGTTCCACAGCTGCTGCCGCTCGTCTTCGTTGATTTCTCGACCAGCCAAAGCACGTTCAAAGGCCAAGAAGGTCTGTTGGTAAGAATCTCCTCGGTAGTCATTGAAAAATTCTTCAATGACATCTTCAGTCTGGCTGTGGCACTCTGCTTTCATGTTTGTCGCACTACAGCCGGGGCACTTGCCCTCTTGCACATCACTACAGTAGTGGCTCTCGCCAAGAACCAGCACTTTCTTTTTGAAGACTCCGCCACCAGCAAAGTCTTTCCCGACCCAAGGTCGGATGTTGAATTTTTCCATATAGATGAATCGTTAAAAGTGAATAAATGAGTTTGTCATAAAACGCTAGCTAGTCCTTTTGTCTAATCAACTGTCGGCCTGCTCGATGCGTGCAATGAGGTCGTTGGCGCAGTCGATAGTGTCATTGATTTCAGCAGAAATATCAAGATATTTGTCGTCCTTGACAACACTTGCTTCAGTTCCTAGGCCGATGCTCTTTAGATAGTTACGAAATTCTTCCTCGCCTCTGTTACGTAAACTCATCTTGGTGTAATACATGCCATCGTCAATGCCAACGTCGATAAATGGATGCCCATCGTCCTCACCAAAGTCAATGGCCACACAAAACAAGTCCTCGTAAAGATAAAGATTTGTATCCCATTTGTCCGAGGTTTTCTTCAACTTAGGCAAGATAAGGCATACCAGTACATTTATCTTGTCCATGTATCCCACAAACTTCATCAAGTTACCAAAGAGATACTGTCTGAAATCGGCATTATTGGTCAAGGAGTCGTCAAATTGAGCCTGATTCATTGCAGCATATTCGTCGTTGAGGTAGACATACCATCCCCATGGCGCATTGCTGTTATACGCGCCTCCGAATTTTCTGCGCAATGCCTTGTATATTTCACGTCTGTTGCGACTATCGTAGGTCGGCTCGGAAAGTGCGATGCTGAAATACCACCTATCGTCACGCTCAAGTTTGATGCGGATGTTAGGCTTCTCGATGATGATGGGATGATCATTATCATCGGTTACTATCCAACCCGATTTTTGAACAAGTTCAATCAGTTCATCACGCGAACCAACCGATTCATTGGTGAGCATCATGGGTCTAGTGTCTGTCCTGTATGAATCATCAATTACTTTGAAGTTCTCTAGGGCTTCACCTAGGTTACCCTTGCTTTCACCATAGATTTCTTGACCGAACTGATTGACAATATGAAACAATTCTTTTAATTGAACCGTTTCTATCTCTAATTTTCCAGGTCGATCATTAACGGCTAGGAATATCTCCTTGATGCTTTTGCTTATCTCGTTGATGCGCTGACTGTCGGTGTGCAGGGCCATCAGCGAAATCTTGAACTTCAGTTTCAAGGCTTCCTCTGGGGTGACAACGCCATCTTCGAGCACAACATTCAATGTTTCAAGGAAGTCCTGGTAGATTCTCAGCTTCTCTTTGAACACCTGGCTATTGCGGTCTTTGCTCTCTTCTGCCTTGGTCTGACCGCGCAGTAGCACAAGCGTGACGACACCAGACATAAACACTCCGAGAAATGCTGTGATCATGTTTGGACCCAAATCCTTGTCAGGATAAGGCCAATAGAGGAAAGTAAGCAGAAAACCAATCAGTACTGCAAACAGTATGAAAAACAACCAGTTGAAATAGTTCTTGCTCATGACGTGTCGGGATTTGAAACTACTTCAGTCTAGCACCTCATAGGTAAAGTCTCCCACACTCAGGCAGGCTTTCTTGATGTCGACATTGTACTCATGCAGATACTTCTCGCGGACCTCTACCGCGCCATTGTAGAATGGGTTCAGACAGTGCTGACGGGTGGTGACGGTGATGACCATCTCGGGAGTGATGACTTGCCCATTGACGCGTCTGGCGCGCTTGGGCGTGATTCTGAAAACTTTGCTCATAGTGATTTGATTTTTAAGTGAGTGTTAATAATTGATGTTCTGTTCACGTCGGCAAAGATAGCCCCGACATGCGACGATTTTGGGCACAAGCACAAAAAAAGCGCGGACTGCTATGCCACACTTTGTAGTCTGATGGTCCTGAGAAAACCGTAATACTCAAAAAGGGGTAATGATGCAGCCCGCACTATATAGCGCGGCTTACCGCATGCTTTCCTCTTGAGTATAGTCAAATGAATTTCTCAGGTTCTCAGACTACAAGAACAAGCATAACGCTTTGGGGCAACGATGTCGGTGGAATTGGCTCCAGGCCATTTCCGACGGCAAAGTTAAACATTCTGCCCCAAACATGCAACATTTCTGCCTCCAATTTGAAATATTTCCATTACTTTTGCAGTTTAAAAAGCAACCAACACCCCTTATGTCCTTCTGGCTGTTTCTAAAAGTAAAGCATGGACTGGAGGTTAGTGTTCTTATGTTCTTATGTCTTGAACAATGAAGCGAATAACCACATACATACTGTTGCTGCTGGTGGCGATGGCCGTGCAGGCCCAGATCAACACCGACCAGGTGATGCGCATCGGTCGCAACTCGCTCTACTTTGAGGACTACATCCTCTCGATTCAGTATTTCAACCAGGTCATCAAGGTCAAACCGTTCCTGGCTGAGCCATACTTCTACCGAGCTGTGGCCAAAATCAACCTTGAGGACTATCAGGGGGCCGAGGCCGATGCCTCACTGGCCATTGAGCGCAACCCCTTCATTGTCGATGCCTATCAGGTGCGAGGCGTGGCGCGGCAGAACCTGCGCGACTTTGAGGGGGCCATCGCCGACTATGACAAGGGCTTGGAACTGATGCCCGAGGAGAAAGTCTTCTTGATGAACCGAGCAGTATGTTTGGATGAGCTGAAGCGGTTTGACGAGGCGCAGGCCAGCTACGACCGGCTCATCAGGCTAGACCCCAAGAACGACCGTGCCTATCTGGGACTGGCCCACCTCAACCTGGCCCGAAAGGACTCGACCGCCGCGCTGCTCAATCTGGCACGAAGCATCGAGCTGTCAAAGAACAACGCCAGTGCCTACGTCATGCGCGCCGAGATCGAGATGCGCAGCCAGCACGACTATGAGGCCGCACTGGCCGACATGAATGAGGCCATCAAGCTCGAGCCAAACTATGCCGGCTACTTTGTCAACCGAGCCTACATGAAGTATCACCTCGACGACTACTTCGGGGCCATGGCCGACTATGACTACGCCGTGAGCCTCGACCCCAACAACATGGAGGCCCACTTCAATCGCGCGCTGCTACAGGCCGAGGTCGGCGAGAACAACAAGGCTATCGACAACTTCAGCCGCGTGCTCAAGAGCGACCCGCAGAACTTCATGGCGCTCTACAACCGCGCCATGCTCTATATGCGCACAGGCCAGTACCGCAAGGCCATCGGCGACATGGACCGTGTGCTGGAGAAATATCCCAAGTTTGAGGCTGGCTATATGGCGCGCGGCGGTGCCAAGCGTCAACTGGGCGACCTCAAGGGCGAGAAGGCCGACTACGACCGCGCTCTTGCCATCTTCAAGAGCAAGAAGACCCGCGTGAGCGACTTCAATCCCGCCGAGGTTGAGGCCGAAGCTGCCGTGAAGCGAGCCAAGGAGCGGGCCGAAATGGGATTTGTCGACGAGCCCGAGACGCAAGACGAGATCATGGCCCGATTTGACCAGCTGCTCACCGTCGCCCCCGAGAATCCCATCAAACCTGAGTATGACAATAAGCAGCGAGGGCGCATACAGAACAGCAACGTCGAGGTCGAGCCTGAGCCCATGGTGCTGCTCACCTACTATGTGCGTGACAACAAACTCAACGGCAACACCTACTACATGCGCGAGATAGCCGAGGTCAACGACAGCCGGCTGCTGCCCGCCACGCTGTCGCTCGTCAGCGGCGACCAGCGACTGGCCGAGGCTGAAATTAATCGTCACTTTGCCAGCATCGAGTACTACAATAGCCTGTTGTCGGGTGCCAAGCCCCGTGCCGTCGACTATTTTGCCCGTGCCATGGACTACCTGATGGTGCGCAACCCCGAGGCCGCCATCGCCGATGCCGACCGTGCCATTGCCGCCAGCCCCGAGTTCACCCTGGCCTACTTCCTGCGTGCCAACGCGCGCTATATGCGCTACCGCATGGCACAGAGTGGGGCAGAGGTCGATGCCGTCGCCACCACCGATGTCAAGGCGCAGGCCATGCTGCACCAGCGCGAGGACGCCGAAGCGCTGCAGCAGATGGTCGCCGACCTTGACCAGGTGCTCAAGCGCTCGCCCAAGAATGTCTATGCACACTTCGACAAGGGCAACGCCTATATGCTCATGGGCGACTACACCAGTGCCATCAGCTCGTTTACCAGTGCCCTCGAGGTCAAGCCCGACCTGGGCGAGGCTTACTACAACCGGGGCTTGATGTACCTGCGCCTGGGCAACAAGCCACTGGGCGTGGCCGACCTCAGCAAAGCCGGCGAACTGGGCATCCTGCCCAGCTACAACGTCCTCAAGCGCATGACCAAATAAAAACAGTCGTGTGGGCCTCGGTTCTGCCGAGGCCTTTTTCAACAAAAAAATGCCCTCTCGCTGTTGCAAAATCTTCATTCACTACGTCTATACAGTTGAAAGCGCTTTTTTAACTGAATGTGTAACCCAATGACTAACAAAAACAATGAAGAATATTTTATTGACTATAGTGCTGGCGCTCACTGCCTGCATGTGGGCAATGGCCGAGACTGTCGATGAGTTCATCACAACGATGAAGAACGACACAACAGTTGAGTGCGTCGAACTAACTCCCGATATGCTCAAGGCGATAGTGCAACAGCAGATGGCGCAAGGGGCTGTGCCGAACGATACGGCAATGAAGATACTGCAAGGGGCCAGGACCATACAATTACTGGACGGTAAACTTCCCGAAGCGAGTGAAGCGATCAATGCATTCAAGGAGCGTCTGGCCGCACTCACGGTCGACGGCCTCGATGAGATGGTCAACACCAACGAGAAGGGCGAATTTACCCGCGTGTGGATGCAGGTCGAGGGCGACAAGTGCACCATGATACTTGTGGTCAACGCCGACGAGGACGACCACGACTGGCAAGTGGTGAAGTTGTGCTGCGACATCAAAATGGACGAGAACTTCAATCTCAACGACTTGATTCACCTGAATTGATGGACGCTTGTGAGTTCAAACGGCGTTTCTTGCCACTTAACCGCAGGCTCTATCGCGTGGCATGGTCACTCACACACAATGTGCAGGATGCCGAAGACCTGGTGCAAGAAACATACTGCCGGTTGTGGCGCAAACGCAACAATTTGTCATCGATTGGCAATGACGAGGCCTACTGCGTGAGGTTGCTCAGGAACTTCTATTACGACGGGCGGCGCATGGCTAGCTCGCACGATGTTGACATCGGTCCACCCGACAACCTGCCACTGCCTGCCACCGACGATGTGCAGCGCGACATCGAGCGAGACGAGCGAGCACAAGTGTTGCATCGCATCATCGACACGCTTCCCGACCGGCAGCGCGACATTATCACCCGTTGTGACCTGCTCGACGAACCCTTTGCCGACATTGCCGCCGACCTGCAGATGCCTGAAGGCAGTGTGAGAACCTTGTTGAGCCGTGCTCGGCTGAAATTGAAAGAACAATTTTTAAACTGGATGAACAATGACAACCCAAGAGATCAACACCCTGCTGAAAAACTATGACGAGGGGACAACTACCGAGGCTCAGGAGCATGAGTTGCGCCGGCTGGCTTTGGCCAATCGGCTGCCAGACCAGTGGAACGAGTATTTTGCTGCCCTAGACGATGTCGTTGAGGTGCCCGATGGGCTGGAGCAACGGCTCGAAGCCCGTATTGATGCGCTAGATGCGGTCGAGCAGGTGCGACACCGCCACTGGTGGCGACGCATGGCAGGCATCGCTGCAACAGTGGCACTGCTGCTCTCAATTGGGGCCTACGTTCACAACCAGCGTCAAACACAGATGTTGCTCAACCAGGACACCTATACCGACCCGCAGGCTGCATACAACGAAACCGAACTGGTGCTCACGCAACTGGCCGACCACTTGAACAAGGGCAGCGAGGGCGTTGATGCACTCAAGCAAATGTCTGATATTCTAAACTCTAAATCTTAAATTCTCAATTATGAAAAGATTTATAATCATCGCTCTCACCATGTTCATCATGGTCACAGCTAGTGCACAAGAAGCAATATTCAAGAAGTATGCAGGACAAGAGGGCATCAGTGTGGTCAACATTTCCAAGTCGATGCTAGGACTCATGTCAAGCAAGGCCAAGGGAAAGAAGAAAATCAAAGACTTGGCTGCTAAACTCGAACGCATACGCATACTCTCGTGCGAAAACAAGTCGTTGGTGGCCCAGGTTAAAAAAGATGCCATGCAGTATGTGGGCAAGAAGGGATATGAGGAGCTCATGAGCACCCAGGAGGGGGAGGAGCAAGTCTATATCTTGCAGCACTCGCTCGGGGGTAAGAACTACGAGTATGTCGTGTTGAGCATCGAGAAAAACGAGGTGAGCCTCATCAACATCATCGGTCACCTCACCATCGATGAGATCAAGTCCATCTCACAGATGTGAAAACCGTAACAACAGTCTGTTGTGTGGGCCTCGGTTCAGCCGGGGCCAGTTTTTTGCCATGAAACCACAAAAAACGACAGTATCGCAAATAATTCTCAATTCTTCATTCACAATTCTCAATTTTTTGTATTACCTTTGCACGATATTTTAAAAACAGCGTCGTGCCGTCCGTAGGGCACGGCCTTAACATTATTATATTATAGCAATGATTAACATTAAATTTCCAGATGGAAACGTCAAGCAGTTTGAGGCTGGCACAACGCCCCTGCAGATTGCCGAGAGCATTAGCGCCGGGCTGGCTCGTAACATCCTGGCTGCTTCGTTGAACGATGAAGAATGGGACATCGCACGCCCCATCGACCACGATGGCGACATCAAGTTCTACAAGTGGGAGGACCCAGAGGGCAAACACGCCTTCTGGCACACGTCGGCTCACTTGTTGGCCGAGGCCTTGCAGGAACTCTACAAGGGTATCCAGTTTGGTATCGGTCCCGCCATTGAGAACGGATTTTATTACGACATCGACCCGGGCGAGAACACAATCACCAGTGCCGACTTCCCAAAAATTGAGAAGAAGATGGCCGAGCTTGTGGCCCGCAAAGAAGAAGTGGTGCGCCGCAGCATCAGCAAAGCCGATGCACTCAAGTTCTTCGGCGACGGAGGACAGACACTCAAGTGTGAGCTCATCAGCGAACTCGAGGACGGACACATCACCACATACACACAAGGCAACTTTACCGACCTCTGCCGCGGTCCGCACATCCCCACCGTGGCGCCCATCAAGGCCATCAAGATTCTCTCGCTCGCCGGTGCCTACTGGCGTGGCGACGAGAAACGTCCGCAGCTGGTGCGCGTCTATGGCATCACCTTCCCCAAGAAGTCGATGCTCGACGAGTACCTCGTGCTGCTCGAGGAGGCCAAAAAACGCGACCACCGCAAGATTGGCAAGGAAATGGAGCTCTTTGCCTTCTCGCCCAACGTCGGTGCCGGACTGCCGCTCTGGCTACCCAAGGGCGCCGCACTGCGCAACCGCCTGCAGGACTTCCTGGCCAAGATTCAGAAGAAGTATGGATACCAGCAGGTCATCACACCGCACATCGGCAACAAGTTGCTCTATGTCACAAGCGGACACTATGCCAAGTACGGCAAGGACTCGTTCCAGCCCATTCACACACCTGAGGAGGACGAGGAGTATCTGCTCAAACCCATGAACTGCCCCCACCACTGCGAGATCTACAAGACCGCGCCACGCAGCTACCGCGACCTGCCGTTGCGACTGGCCGAGTTCGGTACGGTCTACCGCTATGAGCAGAGTGGCGAGTTGCATGGACTGACACGCGTGCGCAGCTTCACGCAGGACGACGCACACCTCTTCTGCACGCCCGACCAGCTCAAACAGGAGTTCCTGGGCGTGATGGACATCATCTCGTTCATCTTCCGCATCTTCGGCTTTGAGTATGAGGCGCAGATCTCGCTCCGCGACCCCAACAATCCCGGCAAGTATGTCGGCAGCGACGAGAACTGGGAGAAGGCCGAGCGCGCCATCATCGAGGCTTGCGAGGAGAAGGGGCTCAAAGCTCGACAGGAGACCGGCGAGGCCGCATTCTACGGACCCAAGCTCGACTTCATGGTCAAGGATGCCCTGGGACGCCGCTGGCAGTTGGGCACCATCCAGGTTGACTACAACCTGCCCGAGCGTTTCGGTCTTGAGTACACCGGTGCCGACAACCTCAAGCATCGCCCGGTCATGATTCACCGTGCACCCTTCGGCTCGCTCGAGCGCTTCGTGGCTGTGTTGCTTGAGCACACTGCGGGCAAGCTGCCGTTGTGGCTAGTGCCTGACCAGTGCGTCGTGCTGCCCATCAGCGAGAAGTACAATGACTATGCTCACCATGTGTGCCAGGTGCTCGATGAGCAGGGCGTCCGTGCTATCGTCGATGACCGCAACGAGAAGATTGGCAAGAAGATACGCGACAACGAGCTCAAGCGCATTCCTTACTTGCTGATTGTCGGTGAGAAAGAAGCTGCTGCCGAAGAAGTTTCTGTAAGAAAACAGGGCGAAGGTGACCAAGGTTCGAAAAAAATTATTACCTTTGCAGCCGATATTAACGCTGAAGTGGCTCAGATGACCAAGTTTTGATGTTGTCAATGCTTGATTGTCAATGCTTTAGTACAATATTTACACTTAAAATTACTTGATGGAGAAAAAACCATTCTGGACGGGACCCAAGCGCCCTTCGGCCCCCGCGGGCGGAAATCAAGCTGGCCGTCGCAACAACGACCGCCGTCGTGGCGGCAAAAAAAATGACAAGGACAGCCATGCCATCAACGAGCAGATTCGTGCACGTGAGGTGAGGCTTGTCGGCGACAACGTCGAGGAGGGAATTTATCCCACCCAACGAGCACTCAAGATTGCCGAGGAACAGGGAATGGACCTGATCGAAATCGCACCTATGGCACAGCCGCCGGTGTGCAAAATCATGGACTACCAGAAGTTCCAGTACCAGCAGCGCAAGCGTCTCAAGGAGCAGAAGGCCAAGTCAACCAAGGTGGTGGTCAAGGAAATAAGGTTCGGACCACAGACCGACGAGCACGACTACAACTTCAAGCTCAAGCATGCCATCGGATTCCTGCAGGAAGGATGCAAGGTCAAGAGCTATGTCTTTTTCAAGGGACGATCAATCCTGTTCAAGGAGCAGGGCGAGGTGCTCCTGCTGAGATTTGCCAACGACCTTGAGGAGTACGGAAAGGTCGAGCAGATGCCCGTGCTCGAGGGCAAGCGAATGACCATCATGCTATCGCCCAAGAAGGCTCCTGCCAAGAAGAAGGAAACTCCTGCTGGCGATGGGAACATGGAGCAGGCTGCCGGGCAAAAGACCGAGCAGACTCCAGCAAGTGATGAGTAAAACCAGAGGACAACGAGTGCTCCGAGCCGTCTGAGGTCTCCGAGTCCTCTGAAACACAAAACCGAAAGAAAAGGGGCATCAGGCTGGGTAAGTGCCTGGTCCCCGGTAATTAATAACTACTCTTTTTTTAATAACAAACAAAATGCCGAAAATTAAAACTAATTCCGGTGCCAAAAAAAGGTTCACCTTTACCGGAACAGGGAAGATTAAAAGAAAACATGCTTACAAGAGTCACATCTTGACTAAGAAGACCAAGAAGCAGAAGAGAAACCTC
The DNA here is from genome assembly GCA_902781045.1 of uncultured Bacteroidales bacterium. Classification (GTDB taxonomy): domain Bacteria; phylum Bacteroidota; class Bacteroidia; order Bacteroidales; family Muribaculaceae; genus Sodaliphilus. The sequence continues at coordinate 45,687 of CACZHT010000003.1, forward strand.
ACCCGCATCAGCATCGTCGATGTCGACAACCTGAAGTCGGTGCGCCAGCTGCTCGTCAAGTAAAACGACGACTACAGCAGGCTCTCACTTTTAATCCGCAGAGATTTTTAACATTTTTCTATTAACCGATTGACCAGCTCAAAGCGCATCAACCCCGTGTGGGACACTGCCGCTGGCAGTCAAAACTGTTTTTAAAATGCCAAGATCAGTTAATCACGTAGCTTCTAGAGCTAAACGCAAGAAAATCTTAAAACTTACAAGAGGTTACTTCGGCGCTCGCAAGAACGTCTGGACCGTCGCCAAGAACACTTGGGAGAAGGGTCTCACCTACGCTTATGCCGACCGTAAGAAGAAAAAACGCAACTTCCGCTCGCTGTGGATTCAGCGCATCAACGCTGCTGCACGCATGGAGGACCTCTCTTACAGCAAGCTCATGGGCATGATTCACAAGGCAGGAATCGAAATCAACCGCAAGGTGCTCGCCGACCTGGCTATGAACAACCCCGAGGCTTTCAAGGCTATCGTCGAGAAGGCCAAGAACGCTTAACTGTCAGCTGAGTACTGACCTCGGAAAACGCCCTGGCATAAACCCGGGGCGTTTTTTTTTACGCAAAAGCTTGCACAGTTCTGAAAAAAGCAGTACTTTTGCAATGGATTTCTAAGTTCAAACTCACAGTCCACATCAAAGTAGATCGGGATACTCTTCAAATTTTTATGAAATGCCGAGATCGGTATTCATGCCAATGGCGGGCCTCGACCGAAAGGTGTTCACTTGTTGAACCGGAGGATTACAAAGGTATGAATGCTCTCAAATCCTGTTTTTTTCGGAGTTTCATCACATCCTTTGGTGTGGCTTTTCAAAAGCAAGGGGCGGCGCTCAGTGGGTGCCGACCCTTGACTTTTTTCAACTTGATGACATTTTCTCAGTGTTTTTGTCATGTCAAAGCGCTTTTTTTACTACTTTTGCCAATTAATTCGATAAAATAGAATATGAGCAAAACCAACCAACAATATGACCAGGTCGTGGCACAGTGCCGCGAGCTTTTTGTCGCCAAGATGAAAGACTATGGACCCACTTGGCGAATACTCAGACCACAGACGCTAACCGACCAAATGTTCATCAAGGCCAAACGCATCAGAACACTGGAGCTGAACAAGGTGAGCAGGGTGGGAGAGGACATCTGGCCCGAGTATGTCGGCATCATAAACTATGGTGTCATGGGGCTCATTCAGCTCCAACTCGGCTTTGCCGACAAGATTGACATCACCAGCGACAAAGCACTTGAACTGTATGACCAATATCTGGCGCAGACCAAGGAACTCATGAACCGCAAGAACGCCGACTATGGCGAGGCATGGCGAGACATGCGGGTGTCCAGCTATACCGACTTCATCCTGAACAAGATTGAGCGGGTCAAGGAAATCGAGGACCACGATGGCAAGACGATGGTCAGCGAGGGCATAGATGCCAACTACCAGGACATCATCAACTATGCAGTTTTTGCACTCATCAAGCACAATGAGCAACAACAATGACAACCGTGACCAGAGCATGCCATGGGTGGTGACGGCAGTAGTGCTGCTCATGCGGCTGGTGGTGGGCGCGACATTTATCTTCTCGGGGTTTGCCAAGGCTGTCGACCCATGGGGCACCTGCTACAAGGTCACCGAATACTTGCTCACACTGGGGTGGGACAGCATGGCCGGACAGGCCCTGCTCATAGCGTTCGCACTGCCAGCGGTCGAGCTGATGCTGGGCGTGGCTATCGTTGTCGGGGCCTACCGTCGCAGCGCACCCGTGGGGGTGCTGATCATGATGGCGGTCATGCTGCCGCTCACCCTGTGGCTGGCCACGACCAATGCCGTGCCCGACTGTGGATGCTTCGGCGACGCAATCGTGCTCACCAACTGGGCCACTTTCGGCAAGAACCTCCTGCTCACTATGGGAGCGCTGTTCTTGCTGTGCTTTGGCCGCAAGGTGCCGGGAGTCTTCGGACCGGCCGTGCAGTGGATGGTCATGGCGGCAACATTTGCCGCAACCATGGCCATTGCTCTGCCGGGCTACTTCACCCAGCCACTGATTGACTTCCGCCCCTTCAAGCTGGGCACCAGACTGGTGAGTGCCCAGCCCTCGACCAGCGACCAAGACTACCTATTTATATATGAGAAGGACGGGCGGCAGCAAGAGTTCACCATCGACAGTGTGCCCGACGAGGCCGACGGGTGGACATTTGTCGACAGACGCGAGGTGCCTGGCAAGCCCTCACCGGTGACCACTGGGGCTCGCGCCATCGCGGTCACCGACCATGGCGCAGATGCCGCCGATGACATGCTGGCCGCCGACAGTGTGATGCTGATTCTCTTCCCCGACCTGCCACAGGTGAGCATCGCCTCTACGTTTGTCATCAACGAGCTTACTGACAAGGCACGACGGCAGGGAGCGCAAGTCTACGGCCTCACCAGCGCCACTGACGGGCAGATTGCCGAGTGGACCGACATCTCCATGGCCAGCTATCCCATGCTCGTGGCCGATGACTCCGACATCAAGATGATGGCCAGGGGCAACCCGGCGGTGGTCTATCTGCACAACGACACCATCAGATGGAAGCGCACACTGGGGTCTATCAGTGCCGAGGGCATACACAGCCCTGAAGTGGACGTGAGCCACATGGGCGACGACATGAAACCTGCACCCTACATGAGGCGTGTGGCTATGGCCTACGTCTTGGCGTTGTTGGCCATACTCGTGCTCAACCGCACACATCTGCTTGTCAGACCACTGTTCGCTCGCAAGCTCAGAAAATCCGGAGCCTCTGCCGACTGCAGTGAATCTGGTGCCTCTAGCTCCTCGAGTGCTTCTAGTGAAGCTAGTGAATCTAGCCCCTCTAATGATACTGAATAAATAACAATATTTTAATTACACTCAAACCAACAACAAAAATGAGAAAGAACATTGTTGCGGGCAACTGGAAGATGAACACCACCGTGCCCGAGGGCGTACAGCTCGCCAAGGAAGTGTGCCAGGCTGTGGCACAGACACCCGGCATCAAGTGCGAAGTCATCGTCGGAGTGCCATTCACTCATCTCACCGCAGTCAACGAGGTCATCGACAAGAACTATGTCGGGCTGGCAGCAGAGAACTGCGCCGACCACGTCAAGGGCGCATACACGGGCGAGGTCTCAGCACCCATGGTCGCCTCCACCGGAGCCAACTATGTCATCCTGGGGCACAGCGAGCGTCGCGGATACTACAACGAGACCATCGAGATGCTCAAGACCAAGGTCGACCTCGCGCTCGAGGCCGGACTGAAGGTAATCTTCTGCTGTGGAGAGAGCCTCGAGGAACGCAAAGCCGGTACCCACTTCGATGTCATCAAGAACGAAATCGTCGGTTCGCTCTTCCACCTCACGGCCGAGCAGATGGCGAGTATTGTCATCGCCTACGAGCCCATCTGGGCCATCGGCACAGGTGAGACGGCTACCAGCGACCAGGCACAGGAGATACACGCCTTCATTCGTGGGCTGCTCAGCGAGCAGTATGGCCATCAGGTGGCCGATGACATGACCATCCTCTATGGCGGGAGCTGCAAGCCCGGCAACGCGCCCGAGCTCTTCGCCAAGCCTGACATCGACGGCGGGCTCATCGGTGGGGCATCGCTCAAGTGCGCCGACTTCATGGGCATCGTCACTGCATTCTGAACCACATAAATCCGTGAAAAAGAACGGATGTTAAACAAAAATTTGGCCACAAAGATAAATTGTACTACCTTTGTGGCCAAATTCATTATTGACAACCCTATGGCTCTTTTCAGACACATTCGCTTCATCGTCGTGGCCATGATGGTCATGACCATCGTTGCTGCAGCCGCGCAGACCAAGGGCGACATCACTGCCCGCATACAACGCAAGGCCAAGGTCACAGTCAAGGCTCCAGAGGCACTGGCCAACAGAAGCAACAACGAGCTCAACCGAGACAACACCAAGCGCACGAACAAGAACGACGAGGTCGACGCAACCAACCTCGACGACGCCAAGGAAAAGAAAGAGGACAAAAAGGAAGACAAGCGAGACGAGGTCAGGCCACCGAAGCGCAGCCACACTACACAGCAGTCCATACAGGCAAGAGGCGTGGGATACCGCATTCAGGCCTATAGCGACAACAGCGGAAACAATGCCAAGGCCGCCGCACAGCAGCGAGCCAGAGCCATTGCAATGAAATTCCCGCAATATCGCTCATACATCAGCTACAATGCGCCATCGTGGCGACTGCGCATCGGCGACTTCAAGAACCAGGAAGAAGCCCAGAGGGCACTGCAGCGAGTCAGAGCGGCATTCCCAGCCTATGGGCGCGAGATGATCATCGTGCGCGACCGCATCAACGTCTGGGGTAATTAATCGTTAAGTTAAAGCACAATGAAAAGCATCAATATGGATCCTGAGCTCGTCGAGCAAATCGCCGAGCACTACAGGGCTATCATACAACTCATCGGCGAGGACCCAGAGCGCGAAGGGCTGGTCAAGACACCCACTCGCGCGGCAAAGGCACTGCTCGAGAACACAAGGGGATATGACGAAAGCCCCGCACAAATCCTGCAAGCTGCCATGTTCGATCACGATGGAAGCGAAATCGTCATTGTCAAGGACATCGAGTTCTACTCGCTGTGCGAGCACCACCTCCTGCCATTCTTCGGAAAAATCTCAATCGGATACATTCCTGACGGACAAATCGTGGGGCTAAGCAAGCTGGGGCGAATTGTAGACTCGTTCTCGCGACAGTTCCAGGTGCAGGAGCGCCTCACAGCCGAAATCTGCGACCTGCTCTGCCAGGAACTCTCTGGCGATGTCATCGTCATCTGCGAAGCACAGCACATGTGCATGAAGATGAGGGGAGTAGAGAAGCAAGGAGCTACTACCGTCACCATGCAGTATCGGGGAGAGTTTCAGGAAAATCCCGACCTCAGAGCCGAGTTTCTGGCACTCTGCAAATAAAAAAATCAAAAAAAACTGTTTTTTTCGGCAAAAAATTTTGTCGGTTCAGAAAATAGCAGTAATTTTGCATCCGCATTTGGGAAACAACCCCACAGTGCTCATGATTGCGACAGTAGCTCAGTTGGTAGAGCGCGACCTTGCCAAGGTCGAGGTCGCGGGTCCGAGTCCCGTCTGTCGCTCAAACAAAGAGTTCTCTTAATTGATTTGCGACAGTAGCTCAGTTGGTAGAGCGCGACCTTGCCAAGGTCGAGGTCGCGGGTCCGAGTCCCGTCTGTCGCTCAACAACAATTGCGACAATAGCTCAGTTGGTAGAGCGCGACCTTGCCAAGGTCGAGGTCGCGGGTCCGAGTCCCGTTTGTCGCTCAACATGATGAATTGTCCAGGTGGTGGAATTGGTAGACACGCTACTTTGAGGGGGTAGTGGCCGTAGGGCTGTGTGAGTTCGAATCTCATCTTGGACACCATTAGGAAGTGATAGCAAGTTGCAACGCAACAAGTTATCACTTCCTTCTTTTGTTTTGCCCCATATTTTACCCCATATTCCCCATTTTTTATCATAATTTATCGACTGTTATCGGCGATTTTCTCACCTGTGGGCAAGCCCCTATCATCTACTATCTTTCCCTAACATTTCGACTCTTTCCTCATCTCCCTATCGATAAATCCCAATAGGCTCATTTTCTGAAATGGTCATAGAGCAAAAAGGAGACAAACTGAATTGCCTCCTTTAAATGTGTGTTTTTCTGTTCAGTTATCTTGCCAGTTCATGGCGCATTCTCAAGGTGAAGATTGCTATCGCAACTGCGACCATCCATTGGTGTAATCATTATCACCAACCTGTGCTAGTCCCGATTACACGCCCATATTGATCACGGTAGGTCGTGCTATAGCCGCCTCCAAAATTGGATGTGGTGGTTGCGGTGCCGGTAGTTCTTCCGTACTGGTCGCGATAAGTCGTTGAGTAACCACCACCATAGTTGCTACTGGTTGTAGCGGAGCCCGTGCTCCGTCCATACTGGTCGCGGTAGGTGGTCGAATAGCCCCCTCCATAGCTACTGCTGGTTGATGCTGACCCCGTGCTCCGTCCATACTGGTCACGGTAGGAGGTCGAGTAACCGCCGCCATAGTTGCTGCTGGTTGACGCTGAGCCTGTGCTTCTTCCATACTGGTCGCGGTAGGTGGTTGAGTAACCGCCTCCATAGTTGCTGCTTGTTGACGATGTTCCAGTTGTTGAGCCATATTGGTTGCGGTAAGTGACATTGTACTGAGCGAAACCAGATACTGCTGCAATCATGCTAACGATGAGAGTCAAAATAATCTTTTTCATTGTTGTAAGTTTTAAATATGAGTAATTTTGTTTCTTTACCCTTTATGTCAAATAGTGGAAAAAGGTTAACAATATCTCAGTATTTTATTTGTAACACCACTTGCATGGCGTTCTTCCCATGCTCTGGGCTTTGCTGATTGAGACCGCCAGTATCTCTCCTGAGCAACTGTTGAGTCCCCGGCAATGAGAAGTTTTGTGAAACCGCTTGGATTGCGGTCCGGTGCAGATATAAACCGTTTGTTCTGTTTGCGAATTGCCAATGGCGCACTCTCTAATGAACGCCACTGTAGTCAAGTTAACATCATTGGGGGCTTGGGCATTGGCTTGGTTGTCACATGAAGAAAGATCTATCGCCAACGTGACTATTGCCACAATCATCATTATGAGTTTTGCTCGTTTCATTGTTTGTTTACCAGATAAAGAAAATCCACAATAAGCCCTTAATCTCCGACAAGATAGTGTCGATGAAGATAATCTCAAGAAGTGAGTCGCCGGCTCTGCAATAGTCAATGAAGAACACAAGCGTCATGATCTGGCTTACAATGAAGTATGCCCAAAGAAGAAAGCCCAAAATGGCACTGGATGTATCGTTGTTTCCCATAATTCATTTGTTTTTAACCGTTCATACCTGCAATGAGTAAGGCAACCCAAGCTGCCACAATAAGTTTCCCGAGAAGTCCTGCCTTGGCGAACATTGACAACGGCCAGAGTGGGCCAAATAGAATCGCCAAAATGACGTAGATGATAATCGCTGCTGTTAACATAGTTTTGTCGTTTTATTTGTTATATAAATTGTTTCTTTGCCCTTTATGAAAAAATCCCTGTCAAGGTTAACAACCTCAACAGAGATTTTTGTCCTGAAACTTTATCAAGGCTTATGTCGCTTCATGCCGGCGCCGTCTTCACCCTATTGAAGGCATTAGAGAATTGAGCGATTCTAACTCGCTGAGCGCCCTTAATGGCTGCTTCATAATCACATCCTTTATCTACCAACTTGCTCACCACCACAAACAGTTCCAGACTCATGAGCAGGACGAAGAAGACCGCATAGAACGCTCCAGCAAGTTTTCGAGTAGTGATAATTGTCCACATTGCCTCAAGTTCTTCCAAGAAACCAACGCTGGCTTTGCATTCCTTGCGTGTGTCCTCTTCTACGTTTTGCTTCTTCTGAGTCCATGTTTGTTCTTGACCACGGAGATTCTCAACTATCTTGTTGTTTCCTTCCAGAATCGCCTGCTTGGGATTGACCACTTGCGTTGTCGTAACCGATGGATTGTTCACTGTTTTGATTTGACCGTTAACCACCAGCTTTGATTGAGAGTTTGTGACTGACTTCTGGGTGATAAACGGATTTGCATTGATGTCGGCCTGAAGTTCGGCATTCAGTCGGTCGATTGAGTCAATCTCCATTCGTAGTGATGTCAGTTTCTCGTCTATGATGCGAACCCTCTGCTTTACCAGTTCTTCTACCTGGATTTCGATGATATTTGACATCTGCTTGTCAATGTCCTTTCCGAACATGGTTTGGTCGAAAATAGTTGAACCGATAACTGCCATAATCAGTGCGATGATGGCTCGGAAAGCGACCATTGAGACTGTTTTCTCACTTGTCAGGATAATCTGGCGCTCTATCATAATGACAATAGTGATGAAGAACAGCGAAACGAAACAGCACGCCCACCAAGGAAGTCCGATATAACGCTGCGCAAAGCAGAAACCTGTCACGCCCCATATCAGGATGAGGATTAATAATGCTGATGTGTATTTGCTCAGCTGGCACTTGCTCGCTTCGGAGCATTGTGATAATACGGTTGAACTCCAACCTGTGAGTATGCAACCTAGTTTTGTCCACCAATTCATAGTTCAATGTTTTTACTGGTTCAACAAATGATTAAGCGGTCTCACGAGTTTTCGAAGAAGTGGGCATGGCCACAAACTCCGGCATCTTGACGGCCGACCCTGTTGCAGACATGGCTATGGTGGCGATACCTCTCAAGAATCCGCAATCATACGATTGCAGTGGAACGGAAGCCTCATTGGCATTGTTTCGGAAATCTCTTTCCAATCGTTCCAACTCTACTTTGTGAGTTGCAATGATTGACAACTGTTTCTCAAGATCTGCAACCGTAGTAATCAATCCGGCAGCATTGCAAGTTTCCAGCCTTGTCTCAATTTCCCGCTTCATCACGTCATAATTTAGGTTAATCTCACGGAACACCATCAGGATCTTGTTTCTGATGATATTCATGTTGATTTCCTTGAAAGTAAGGTCGCTCTTGACCATTGCATCATTAAAGCCTTTATCCTCATAGTTCTTGTGCAAGTAGCCGTAGATTACATCTATCGGCCAGCCTGTGGCATAAGAAACTGTCAAGGTGTTACCCTTGCTTGTCGTGTTCTCTTGCTCCGCCTCACTTACAGATTCAACGGGCAGTTCGGGAGTCCCCATTAACGAGGACATCATGGGTGTAAATTCGGCACCATCGCTCTTTCTGTTGAAGAAATTTAGAATGCTCATAATTGTCTAGTTTTAGTTGTTACTTTGCCCTTTATGACAGAATCAAGGCAAAGGTTAACAACCAAAACAAAAAAGTGGGGATGTTAATTGTCACACCTCCACCATTATGGTCAGTTATAGCCAAGTGACTAATCTAACGCATCCAACAAAATCCACGATGCCCAGTAAGATGGGTCGGCAAATATCTTATTGCCATTTTCATCAACATATTCTCTCACAAACTTTTGAGCAAGCTTTAATGATTTTTGCTTGGTTTCTCCAGAAACATAGTGACGATAGAATTCTTTCATTAACAATCTTGTTGAAAAGTCGTCAACCTTCCATAAACTCATCAAGATGCTTCTAGTTCCGGCCTTCTTGAAACCACGCTGCAAGCCGAAAACACCGTCACCTTTAATATCGCCCAGACCCGTCTGACATGCAGAGAGCACCAAAAGGTCGAGGCCTCGCAGGTCAAGAAATGAGATTTCTTGGGCGGTGAGCACGCCGTCGTCAACTCCGGCGGGTATCTCAATGCCGTCAAACGTATTTTGGGCACCGACAAAGAGCAGGCCAGAGCGAGTCATCGCCTTGTCCTCGACATAACGTGGTTGGTTATCATCTAACCGCACGAAACGCAACCGCATATCTTCTTTTTTCGTTTTTGCCGTCGAATCATTCCAGAAGAAGCCATGCGTGGCGATGTGGAGGATTCGTTTCTTTTCTCCTGATAACTCCTTGAACGAGGCCTCTGTAGCATTATCACTGACCAATTTGCTTACAATTGTATTACCTTTGACCAAAAGGGTCTCAATCTCATTAGCTTCAGTCAATGTGCCTGGCAGGTATGACCATTTCGTACCACGATAGTTAGTGGAATCCGCATTGAAGCCACGCAAGATATATTGTGATTCAGCATCACTCTTAGGAGTGCCCATTGATGCCACATTGGTGTTATATTTGATGCCACCATACACAACCGCCCCGTTCGACATAGTCTCATCTTGAGAGATTGCCAACTCACGGGTCGAAGACAGACGATAGAGGTTGAACCGGTCGCTTATCATACAGTCCTGTTCCCAATGTGGCATCGACTCAATGGCAATGTTGTACAGCTCGCCGCTTGGAGAGAAGTAAATGTTCTTAACCCCCTCCAGTTCTTCTGCCATTCTACCCCACACCAACCTACTAAACACGTTGCTCGAGTAACAGATTGACTTGATGGCATTCATCTCACTATCCTCAAAGAGTCTGACCATGTGGGGCGCATCATAACCTTTTCTCACTGTCAGGGCAATATTCATCGTATTATTAGTAGCTATAACTGGAAATGACAAAAACTCTACAGCAATATCATTGTCACCTAGTTTAGCCTGAACATCCTTCCAAGTCAACTTTAGGTTATGCATGAAATTGCCATATGTCTTAGACATACGCACGAGATCTGCCTCGAGTCTATCGGCAACATCCTCCAATGAATCTGTATTAACGTGCCTCTCAGCAATAGGTCGCTCATAGAGTTTATTCAACCATGACCAGGTGGCTTTTAGCTCATTAAACATCGCTACTGTGGTTTCATCTCCATTCTCTATAATTAACTTTCGCATCTCCGTTTCGGATGCAAGTATCAATCCCTTTGAAAACAAGCAAGATTTGTCATACAGATCGCCAACTAGATTGTGATTTTCCTCCATTGCCATTATCAATGGGTACATTATATTATATAAGTAGTAGTATTTATTCCACAAAACACTTCTTTGCACTGATGTCAGACTTGAAAGAGAGGATAATAAATATGACTGTGATATATCCATACAATCAACTAGATACTTTATTGCTTTCTTTGGGTCGATACTAAAGTAACACTGTGAAAGAAAACACAATATCCCTGCATTGTCAGGATGCCGCTCACCTAAAGAACGTTTACGAATCTCCAAAGCATGCAAGGATAGTTCTATTGCCTGATTATACTCTCCGATATCTGCATATTCTGAACCAAGGTTTGCTAATAAAACCGCATAAAAAGGATTATTTTCTCCAAGTGCTTTTTTTATGGCTTCCAATGCTTGTGTCCTTATTTCAATTGCTTTAGTATGGTTTCCCATCCTATCATAATGACTTGCAATATTATTCAGAGATATAGCATAGTCTGGGTGTTGTTCTCCTAGTAATTGTTTTCTTATTTTCAATGCAAGAGAATCTAATTCTTTTGCTTTAACTAAATCACCTAAACAGGAGTAATAACTGGCTACGTTACTTAGAGAGGAAGCATAAAGTGGATGAGAATCACCTAAAACTTGCTTGCGTATTTCCAAAGCACGTTTTCCGAGTTCAACAGCCTTGGTGTAATCACCTATATTTGAGTAATCAGAAGCTAAATTGGCCAACGATGTCGCGTAGTCAGGATGAGTTTCTCCAAGTATTTGTTTTCGTATTTCCAATGCTTGTGTGCCTAATTCAATACCTTTGGAATAATTCCCCATATGAGAATAGCATGAGGCCAAATTACTCAATGTTTTCGCATAGTCAGGATGTCGGTTCCCTATTATTTGTTTACGAATCTCCAACACTTGTGTCATCAGATTAATTGCTATAGGATAATTTCCTATAAACGCATAATTTGAAGCTTGGTTGCTCAATGATATGGCATATTCAAGATTGTTCTCGCCTAAAATAACTTTGCGAATTTGTAATGCTTGCGCTGCTAATTCAATCGCTTTCTTATAATCACCTAAATTCGCATACTCAGTTGCCAGATTATTCAGCGATAGCGCATAGTCGGGATGATTCTCACCCAATACTTGTTTTCGAATATCCAAAGCCTTTTTGCCCAATTCGATGGCTTTGGAATAATCACCATAATAGGAATAGTATGTGGCCAAATTACACAATGATGAGGCATAGTCCGGATGAGTTTGTCCAAGGGCATCTTTTTGAATCTCCAAGACCTGAGTTCCTAATTCTATTGCTTTTTCGTAATTCCCCATATGAGAATAGCTTAAAGCCAAATTATTCATTGATATGGCAAAGTCAGGATGTTGCTCTCCCAAAACTTGTCTATATATCTCCATTGCTTTTGTCTTGAAAACAACGCTATTGGCATAATCACCTAGGTTGTCATAATAGATGCCGAGTTTGCTTAGCCATTCGGCATAATCGAGTTCGTTCATGCCTAGTATATCCTTATCAATATCCATGTATTGAGTATCCAATTCAACTGTTTTTGCAAGGTTTCCTAGTGATGCGTGATAACTCGCGAGATTGCTTGATAAGGCAATGTAATCGGGATGGTTTTCACCAAGAATTGACTTTATTATTTCCAATGCTTTGGCACCCAATTCTAAAGCCTTTGTATAGTTGCCAAGAGAGGAATAATTAATTGCAAGATAGTTCAAAGTGGTTGCATAATCTATATGATTCTCTCCGAGAAGTTGCTTTCTAATTACCAATGATTTGGTTCCTAGTTCAATAGCCTTTTCATATTGCCCAAGAGCAGAATAATAACATGATAAATCATTCAACGAAGTCGCATAATCTGGATGGTTTTCGCCAAGAACCTGTTTTTGTATCTTCAATGCCTGTGTTCCTGTTTCAATTGCTTGAGTGTAATCCCCAAGTGCATAGTAATAACAAGCCAAAAAGTTCAATGTTGCTGCAACTTCGGAATTTGTCTCGCCGAATAGTTGCTTTTGTATATATAGAGCTTTCTTCCCGTTTTCTATTGCTCTTTCAGAATCCCCAATAGCATAATAGTAACTAGCCAAATATTTCAAAGACATCGCATTTTCAGGATGAATCTCTCCGAGTAAACGTTTTCGAATTTCCAATGCTTGAGATTCTGATTCAATTGCTTTTGAATAGTTACCGACGTTTGAATAGCATTCAGCCATTACTCCCAAAATAATTGCAGAAGCATACTCTTCTCCCATATTAGACGAAAGAATCAACAACTTGTTTCCAACGTCTATTGCTTGTTCATTTTGTCCTGCATCTCGATACTGGATAAAATCGTTTATTAGAGATTCAATATTTTGTGCAGACGCAAAGGTAAAGCAACATACAAATAAGATAACGGATAGCAGTAAGTTTTTCATCTTCAGTTCAGGAATTCTGATTTACGAAGCATTAACTACGATAATAGTTTGCTACTATTTATTCAACAATGCAAATAACAATAAACATCTTAATCTAACATGATGAAACCTGCCCAGTAATACGGGTCGGGGTATAGAGTTTTCACGTAGTTCATGGCTTCTTTAAGTGCCTGGTGGCGCTCTATGCCGGCCATTAATCCCCTATAAAACAGAGTCATGAGAATTGCCGTTGACTCATCGGGAACCTTCCAAAGGCTCATCACAACGGTTTGTGCACCCGCCTTTTTGAATGCACGCTGTAGTCCTAGCACACCTTCTACTGGGTCGACTTTTCCTCGAGCCGTCTCACAAGCCGATAGTACAACCAACTCGGTATTTGATAAATCCAAACGAGAAATCTCATCGGCAGTCAATACGCCATCTTCAACATTCTCCAAGTTGAAATTGCCTGTCCAAGCATTATTGGAACCAGCCATCATCAACCCACACCACATCATATATCCCTCACGCTGTGAAAAAGGAGTTGTATCATTGACGTACTTATTACCTTCAGCTTTCTTATAAGTATCTATTACAAAACCATGAGTTGCCAGATGAATAATATCTGGTGATTTACCATCGTAACTCTTGAACGCCTCTTCGCTTCCTTCTCTACCTTCCCATTTCTTAACAATCACGTTGCCAATACTAAGGGTGGAACTTATACTATCAATCTCATTCTTAGTATATGGCAATAAGCCCCAACGCCCTCTATCATTTATTGATCGAGAAGCGAGATTATTAGCCACATCAACTCCTGAGAATGCTTGATACTTTGCACTCTCAATCACCATTTCTGAGGTGGATTCATCGTATGTAATATTTCCATATAATGAGGCACTTAGGAAATCAACATTTAAATGATTCTTATAATTTGAAATATTCTTTGTTGAAGAAACCCTTACCATATTATATCTATCAAAACATTTGATGCCATAATCATCTTCAATTATATCAAAATTGATGTTGGAAAGAAATCCTATTGGAGAATAATATACAGTGCAATTAGGCTCCAAGAATTGTATCAGTTTTTCCCACAACAATGAATATAATCTTGTGGCATTATTCGTATTATATAGATTGTTAATAAATAATTCATCAGGATCTGTATTATAAATGATGTCTTCGACAGAATCAACATCTGCAAGAAGCACGAGTTTTGGGGCGGAAAAATCTTTTTTCAGCACAAAAGCCCCATAATGCTCTTCCATTTCAGGATAGGTCTGCATAATAGGTACATAAGTAAACTCAATAGCTACTTCATCATCAGAAAGCGCATCTCTGACCGCCTCCCAGTTTCCAGCACTATCTCTTAGTTCTTCAGCTAAATTGGGGATAGATGCTATGATTTCCCGCTCCAACTCATTTAAATGATTTAATGAGTCATGCGTCTCAGACGAAGATGTGGATTTTCTGAATAAAGTACCTCGATAGTTCTTGAATTCTTGATATTTAGATTTTAGAGAAGGACTGCCATCGTTCATAATATATTCATCAATATAACTATTGTTATCTAAATACAAATTCCTGCAAAATAAAGTGATGTTATATGCCATTGAAACTGCTTTGTCATCTATGGATGAATATGCTATTAGGTTGTTTACCATTAACAACTCTTTTGCTATAGTTGACCAATAATTATCACGTTCACTTTCTGTAAAATGAGATATAATCTCAGTACAATTTTCTGTCGCAGTTTTGTTAAAGTCTTGAAGTATTGAAACGGCAAGTTTCTTTTGGTCTGTATTTAAATATGCCAATGCTAGGTTTTGGAAAACGAGATAATTCTTTTCATTACTGCTACTTTGAATATTCTTAATTAGAGGTATTGCTTCTGCCCATTTGTTCTGTTTCATATAAATGACAGCAAGATTGTTTGATGCTAATAAGTATGACTCAAAATTACGTTCTTTATTTCCTGGATAGTTAATTATAGATTTGAGAACACTTTCGGCTCCAGAGTAATCACCTATTGATTGATAAATCATTGCCTTATTGGACAATAAATTCACAGCACTAGTGTTCTCATATATATTGGAATCCACGTTCTCCGTGAACAACTCTATGGCTTCGTCATTAAACCATTTGGCAAGGGTGAAATCACCCAGTCCCATATAGCATAGAGATATATTACTGAGAACTTTAATATACTCTATACCAAAATCATGAATTTCTGAATACAAGGCTAATGCCTTTTTAGCATATTGTATTGCCTCAGAGTAGCGTTTCAAATGACAATTAATGATAGAATACTGACTATTAAAAGCTGATGAGTATTGAGGCGGTAGAGAGTTAATATTAATCTTCTTCATTGTTTCTTCAATTTCATGCTGCGCTTCGTTTATTTTACCTGCTTCTAAATACGCCGTACTAAGTGTTGAAGATATACTAATATAGGATAACGTGTCAAGTACAGCTTCACGTTCTTTTGATAACTTCATTTTTAGCAATGATGGTATAGCTTCTGTACTCCTTCCAGAAACAATTAAACTCAAACAATCTGACCAACTCAATTCCTCTTTGTCTGAGGAGGTTACATTTATGTCTTGCTCTGAGATTGAATTGGTTCCAGTAATAAGAATTTCACTACCTTTAATATCATTTTCGATTTGATTTATGAGCTGAGAATCGGGATTTGTTGTGCCTCTATATATTTCAAGTGCAATCTTTGCTAGTTCTATTCCATCTTTATGTTTGTTGATAGCAGCCAAACAAACAGATTTGTTATATAGAGCTATTGCATACTCTGCCGTGTTCATGCCAATACTATCGCCAATTAGCTTAATGTCTCTTTCGATATATGGCAATGCTTCTTTATATTGATGAAGGTCACGAATTAGCACGACACAATAATCATTTAGTGTACTTATGTAATTCATGGATTTTTGCGCCTCGGGAACTTTATCATACCAAGAAAGCATCAATCTAAGATAAAAACTTGCCCTATTATAATCCTTTTCTAGGTGAAGCATTGCTACATAGTCACTAAGAAACTGTGTATAAAATTCGAGACCTTTGGCATCAATACTCGTAGTGTCATCAGGGACCCATGGAATAATCACTTTCTCAATATATTCACGATACTGAGAAGTAATAGTGTCAGACTTGTTTGTATCCCAAATTATTGAGGTTAAGACACCCCAACACTCAATAAGCGTAGATGTTATCTCAGCTTGCTGTGAGTTTTGTAATAGTTGTTCAACATAATTGCGGGCTACGATATCGCCTTCCGACATCCGAATATCTTTTATCTTAGAAACAACCGCTTTAATTGAATCTCTATCCTGTCCGTAAATTGGAGACGACGTGCAAACAAACAGGAATAGTACTATAATTAATAACCTAAACCTTTTCATTTCTTTAGCTCACATTCGTTGATATACTTAATGGTATTCTCAATCACGCTACCATTATTTGCCATTTGAAGGTTTTTACTTTTATAAAGATATCTCAATGCAATATCATATTTTTTTTGCATCATATACGCACGTCCCAGATTATGGTATATTATCCCGACCTCAGGATTTCCCTCTCCATCATTATGAAGTATCAAACTAATAGCCTGGTTTAAAAACTCAATTGCCTGGTTGTACTCATCACAAATCAGATACGTAAAACCTTTACTTGCAAGATAATCCAATTTTAATTCAACAGATAATATGTTATATATAGTGTCTATTCTATCAAAGACTTTTAATGCATTGGTTAAGTCATGATTTCTACCACAAAGAGTACCATATAAGTTCAAAAATCGTGCCAGCTCATCATTGTCATTTTCAACATATAATAAAGGCTTAACCTTGTCTCCATAAAACAAGGCTTCAGAATAATTACCCAATTGAGCATTGATTGCCATAATTGCCTGAAAAATAGAATACTTTGTTGCGTCGGATGAATCAACTCCCGAATTTATTAACTTATCTTCAAGTTGATAAAGATATGTCAAAGCCATAGATGGATCGCTCTTACTATAGTATTCAGATAGACAGCCTAGGGCGTTAATGCTATGTACGACCGCCCCATTCCAGCTCATTTCAAAGTACTTAATAGCATCTTCCGAGTTACCAGCTGTCCAAAGTCCAAAACCAACAATATCATATAAGTTCTCCTCTCCACGATTCTTGTTTGTTGTAGCATTATAATATTCAACCGCTTCTGGTAAAATAACTTTTATTAAATCCACATTGTTTTGAGCCGCAATCAATCTTAAGTAATCTGTATATGCTGTGGCAATTTCCGGTTTATGCTTTGTCATGACTCTGCCTATTTCTATTAACTGCCAATTAAGGTTTATAGCAGCGATAGTGTCGTTGAACTTATATTGGGCACACATTGCATATAAGTGACAATATAGAATGTAATCATCATTATTCTTACCAACATTTGAATTAATAATGTTTAAGATGGATGACATTGTTTCATCCACAATTGCCTTATTTTCAAGAGACATGTTTTCAAAACTTGGTAAATCATCAAATAGTTCTTCAACTTGTTCTTGCCAGTTGCCCTTAGATATTTTAAGACTAAGTAACCGTTGATTATATTGTTCCAATTTTCTGATACACGCATCTGCCAGTGCTGCTTTTCCTTTATGCTTATATAAGTCAATCAAGTCTGAATAAACTTGTTTTATTATATTACAATCGAAGGATTGAACCTCATCAGTTATTATTGCTTTGCGATAATACTTTTCAGCATTCATGAAATCATCAGTTTTCTTATAGCAACTGGCAATGTCATATAACGTTTCCAAATAATTGCAGTCACCTGAATTGAAGGAAAATCTCATGTATCGTTCGGCTTCTTTCAGGTAGGGGATTGCATTGCTATAGTCCTTTAAGAAATACAAGGAGTATCCCTTGTAAAGGTTAAACTTCATCTTAACCTGAGAAGATGTGTCTGAAAGGCAGATTCCTTCAATACGATTTAGAGATTCTATCGCCTTATCATATTGTTCATTGTCTATTTGGACTTTTATTTCCGACAAACCATTGAACTCATTTGCACAAACAGGTGTTGCGCAAATAAGCAATAGTAACAGAAAGATGTATATTCGATTTCGCATATTATTACTTAAGTTAGGGGAACTTGAGAATTGATAATTTGAATCTTATCAAGTTTGCTTGGAGAGATTTTATCCTTCAACATTCTATAGATACTAACCTTGTTTTTAGTGAATTCACATTTTGGACCAAAAGTAATTGTTTCAATGGCTGATGTGGGTATTCTAAACTCGATATATGGTTTTATGAATCCATTGGATACTCCAAATCCTTGCTCTAAACTGTGGCTCGCAATTCGCCATTCTTTTTCCGCTGAAAACGAAGGATGCTTATAAGACAATGCTTCGTACAACAAACGTGATAGCGGTAATTTATCCTCGGCATGCAACATTTGTTTAATTCCTCCCGAGATTAGACGTTTTTTAAGCTCATCATGTGATGCATATTCAATCTTTGTCAACTTGTCATTTAAAATAGATTTTAACTCAGAATAATTCAGTCCAATTGCAACTCCTTTTCCATCATTAGCATAGCAACGCCACATATTTAAGTCATCGTCTAACTCTGATAATGAACAAACAAAAGGATAGCCTTGTAAGCTTTGTAATATAAGGAGAGTGCTGTCTGTTACTCCTAAGTCATGAAGTACATTTGGTAACAGCTTCCCTTCTGTATCATCGTTAAGAAAACTCGCATGAGTAGCCCTCAATGTAAAGTAAACGTTGTTTGGATCATCATTATTTATGTTGTTAATGATGGCAAATAACGTTTCAAAGGATGTGTAATGATATAGGGTACTTGGCTCATTCATAGTTCTTCAACTTTCTTTAAGAGTTCTCTGGCTTTGGCACCGATGGCAGTGCCGGATGGGGCGATGGTGGTGAGTTTTTCGAGGACTGCTTTGGCTTGTTTGCGGTCGTTGCTCTTGAGGTGACCGATGGCGAGGTTCCAGCCGATTTCGGGAGCAAAGTCGGTGTAGTCGTTATAGGTCTCTTGCGTTGACAACTCCCAGCATAAGGTCAAGTCGTGCAGGGTCGCTTTAAGTTCCCTGTCATTCACCACATTGTCAAATAGCTTGGTGAGCTTGGTTTCAACCTCAGTAGGTGTATCTGCGCCTTTTGTAATTCCAGATGATGTGAAAACCATAGCATATTGGTCGCCAAGTCCGGTTGTTGTGCGATAGTCATTGTAACCAATGCCGGCCCAAATCAGCAATGCTACTGAAGCAGCAGCCGACAGCCAGGTTACCGTCTCTCGCCATGAGATGACTTTACCGCTCTTTTTAGCTGTACTCACATCCTTTGCGACGACACCAACCTCATCTGCATCAGCCGCCAAAAACTCACCCTTAAGTTCTTCATCATAGGCAGTCCCAACCTCTTTCATGCCTTTTACCATGCGAGCCATCGCAACGGCTTGGGCTTTCAACTCTGGGTCGGCCTGCAGGTCGGCAAGGAAGGCCTGCTCCTCTTCGGCAGCCATTTTGCCCTTGAGATAGTTCGCAATGCGCTCGTCTTCGAGCAGCAGATTCTCGTCTATATGGTTGTTATCTGTTGTCATAAGCCTATGAGTTAAAAAATGCGTTCAGCAATCTCTTTGTAGCGTTTCTTGAACTTGTCACAGCAGCGGTGCTTGGTGACTTTCACCGAACTTTCGCTGCCATAGTTGAGCATGCTTGCGAGGGTCTTCATCGAAAAGCCGTCACGATAGAATCCCCACAGCAAGCTATTGCAAGGCTCCGGCAAGTTTTTGACTATTTGTCGGACCAATGCTGACTTCCTGCGCTCGATTTGTTCATCATCTTCTTCTAATGCCAAAAGGCGGTCGATGCGGTCGTCTTCAAACTCATCCTTGGTCGTCTCGGGATATTCGTCGACAATCAGCAACTCCTTGCCACTGCGCCGCATCAGCTCAAACGCCTTGTTGCGGCAAATGCTGTTGAAGTAGGTGGCAAGTGAGGCCGTCATCTCGGCGAGTTTCCCATCCAGGATGTTTTGATGCAGAATGATGAAGGCCTCCTGGAAGATGTCCTCGCAGTCGGGGCGTGACAATGAGAATTGCCCCTGCAAGAATGCAAGCGTTTTCTCCCATTGCTTCGAAGCAAATCTATTTAGCGCATCGTAAGAGTACTCCATATCTCACTTCAAACTTGTTTCGTAAACCATATTTTGACGTGTCAGTCTTCGGTCGCCGTCCATGAATCGCTTCACCTCTTGGACCCAGTTCAGTGAATTGGTGAGTCGGCTGGAGCGCAATGTCTTATTGACGTAATACGATAGCGGACCATAATACTGACCATCTTGCTTAATCTCGTAGTTTGACTGATAGGAACGACAAGCCTCGAGGATAAGGATGTCGCCCTGAGTCCCACTGCTCTTAATGACGAAATGCCCATTGGTGTTAACACGCGGGCGATATTTCTTTCCATTCGGGCTAAACGCATCTTTTGTGCCACGCACAAAGATTTCCTCATCTTCTTCCAACTCATCACCACGAGACGAGCCTCCGGCATGGCATGCGTCAATCACAACGCAGAGGAAACCTTTCGGCCCAACTTTCTTCCTGATTTGGTCAAAAAAGCCATAAAGTTCATCATCAAGAATATGGTTGGAGCCTTCATACCTCCCTTTGCTGTATGCTTTATGGGCATCGTAAGGAATGATGGACTCGTCCCAGCCGTCGTTCTCATCACCACTTTTGTCCTCAAATGGCTGGCCATGCCCGGAAAAGTGGATGTAAACCACATCCCCGGCACGACATGACCGCACAAGCGATGTAAGCTCTTTCCTGATTCGTTTGGCAGTAGCCTGCTTATTGGTGACTTTGGCAATGCTGAATCGCTGAGACTTGAGCGTGGCGGCAATCAACTCAACATCGTTGGCTCCATGAATGTCAGTCCACTGTGTGGCGCTATTGCTCGAGTAATTCGATATGCCCACAAGCAAAGCCCGTTTTGTCTGTGCTCCCATATTGAGAGGTAATACAAATAAGGCAACAATTATCAATATGTAGATAAACTTTTTCATGATTCTCGTTTCGTCAAACAATTGCTTCTGGAAGCCGATTTGTCGGAGTCGGTGCGATTGCGCTAATCTTGATGCGCATGTCGAAGAACGACAGCCTCTCGTTCAGAGCCAATATTTCATCGATGGTCATCATATAATAATAGTTTACCGAGTAGACGACTTTGATGGGGCTGACGTATTTTGTCGCTGCAAATATAAATAAAAAATGGGAAATTTAGATCAACCGAGATAAAGAAAATGATTTTTCTTTAGGGTGAAGGTGGTCGTGAACAGCCAGCGGTAGAATTCAGCTCCCTTCCTTTTGGATGGTTTGCCACATTGTGTTACTTCGGTGGAAACACTGGAACAGAGGCAAACAAAGCAAGTGGAAGAACGGTGTCACGTTTTCCTCTCTTTACTATAAAAGCAGTGGTTTCTGTTCAGGAAATAGCCTTGAATCCCGTCAGGGTTATAACTTTACTGCTTGTGAAAGTCGTGGTTAGGGATATTCTGTCAAAGGTTGTTGATGATGGTGGTGGCGAGTTCCGCGTTGTGGAGGGTGATGACGTTGTCGCTGGCACTATGGTAACCCAGGAACTGGACGTTGCCGTACCACACGACTGAGCGGTCGAATATGGCACAGTTTAGAGTGATATTCTCGTTTATGACAACTTGTACGCCATGTGTTTGCAACCGAACGGTGTGTTCGTTATGCTCGCGAGTGATGATGCTGACATGGATGCCTTGAGTGACAAGGTCGAGCAGGCGAGCCATGATTTGTGAGTTGCGACTAGGTTTAATTTTGGGGCTGGCAATGACAATGCTTTATGCATCGCTACTCCTTCCCCAGCATAATGTTAATCACCGCATTCACATCACCTATGTCCACGCTGCCGTCACCGGTCACATCGCCAGCAGCGGTTTGCTCGGTCTTGCCCAGCATCATGTTGATGACGGCGTTGACATCCCCAATGTCCACACTCCCGTCGCCGGTCACATCACCAGGTTGTGATTCTGCTATGCCAACAATTTGGTTGAACGACTTCCAACCTTCGGCACTGCTAAAGGCAACGATGCAATCTTGTTTTACATGAAGCGTGGCGGCGTTAATTGGTCCCCAAGGTTCGTGATCTAGCCATCCGGTTGTAAACGTACCATCATCAATTGCCTGTGGCTCTGAGGCATAGTTGTAAACATCGGTCAAACTATTGCAGTCCGAGAAGGCTCCATATCCGATAGAAGTTACATTGTTTCTGAGTATCAACTGCTTAAGCTCTTGGCACGATCTGAATGCATAGTCACCAATTGTGACTGATGTTGGGTTAGCAGATTTAAGGGTGGAGTATTGATTGTTGCCGATTGCAATTTCTACCAAAGATGAAGCTGCAAATGCTTCTTCTCCGATGCTTCTCAATGTAGAGGGAAGTGTGATGTGAGTCAGCTTTGAACCAGTAAATGAGTTTTGGTAGATCACTTCGATGCCTTCGGGAAGCGCTGCCTCGATTTTTATGTGGGGGTAGTACAGTATTGTTTTCAAATCTTTTGTCAAAAGGATGCCGTCAATGTCGGCATAAGTCTGGTTCTCGGCATCTACCTTAACTTCTTGAAGAAACTGGCATTCATTGAATACATCCCCATAGAGGTCATCCTCTTCAATGATCTCACCACTCCCATCGATGCGGTCTTCATTGCCCAGATAAGCGACATTCTTGGGTGGGGTAATAGTGGTGAGGTTGGTTTGTTCGAAAGCTTGCTCACCGATGCGAATCAGCGATTCTGGAAGAGTGATGGAAGAGATTGGACACTCCGAGAAGGCTTCTTCGCCGATGTGTAGCACGCCGGCAGGCAGTGATACTGTTGTGAGGTTAGGACATTGCATAAAGACTTTGTCGGCAACCTTGGTAATGCCAGGCGAAATAGTGATTGACGAAATCTTGCATCTGCGAAACGAGCTTATGCCCAATTCAATGACAGAGTACCCTCCAAGTGTGGTGGGTGTTGTAATCGCTCCTGTGGTGTTTGTAGATATGGCGCTAACATTAGATTCACCACCAAGTTTGCAGGTCTTAGCACTTTCACTAACGACTGTATAAGTCCATGTAACGCCATCGACTGTCGCTGTTTTCAAGTCGCCATCAGCTCCCGTCGCACATAGTATCGATAGGCCTGCCAGAATAAATGTAATGGTTCTGTTCATAATTACTGATTGGTTTTATTATCATGCTCCCAAAGTAGGGTTAAAACAGCAGAAGAAAAGCGTGAGAGCCTATATCACTGCTCTGCCTGTGGCTGATGTATCTGTTTGGGACAGGTTATTGGCAGCCAAAGAACAAAGCGTCAATAAACGCTTTTCTGTTATGTTTTGCGATTTGAGTTTTTAAGACATAAGAACAAAAGGACAATTACTCATCTTTTTGCATGCATCTAGCACTCATGCTCTTAAGTCTATTGAAAACATGCGTGCATAAATCTCATGTACTTATGCTCTTCTGTCTTGTTACCGAATCGTCTGCAAAGATAACAAATAGTTTTCACTTTTTACTCATCACCCACCATTTTTTTTGCAATATTATCTATACAGGTTATATGAAAAGAGTACTCCCATTCACCATACGCAGCGAAAGGGAGTGCTCTATAATTATTTGAAACAATTTATTTGTCATCATAATGGCCAAAAGCCGAAAGCACGAGTACAAGAACTTCAGAGTCGAAGATTCGATAGACTAGCCTATGCATCTTGGAGATACGTCGGCTCCATCGTCCCTCGGGCATTCCCCTCAAAGGCTCAGGATGGCCCGTGCCAGTCTTGGGATGCTCTGCAAGTTCGTTGAGGAATCCCAGAAATTTTTGATATGCTTTTGGCTCATCACGTTCCAGTCGGTCGGCATCGGCCAGTGCCTGTTCTGTAAAATTGACAGTGTAACTCATCGGCCGATGCGTTTGCGGAAGTCACTGAAACTCTCTCCGGGCAGCATGGCATACGTCCTGCCCTGACGATAATCCTCCTCGCCTTGCTCTAGTTTGGCCAGAAATTCCTCTTTGGTCATAACGGTGGGGTCCGCTTGCTTCGTTAAGGCAAGTTTCTTGAGGTATTTAGCGGCACGAGCCAAAAGTTGCTCATCTTCGGCTATCACCCCCATGGCGCGGTATATCTCTGCGTTCAATTGTACAGCAGTCATAACTTAATACTCTTAATGATTAACGATCATTGTTTGTGCTTATTCAGAGCAAAGCATTTTCTTGATTATTGTGCAAAGGTAACAAATAGTTTTCACTTTTCACTCATCACCCACCACTTTTTTCAAATAATTCGATACTGGTTGTATAAAAAAGAACTCCCATTCACCACTCAAAGCGAATTGTCCTTATGTTCTTTTGTCTGAAAAAAACGATAATTGCGCCCATTCGGTTGCAAGCTAAAGGTTCTCAAATTCGCGATAAGAAATATTCCTTCTGTCCTTCTGGTCTCGAAAAAATCGCCAATTGCGCCCATTCGGTTGCGAGCTAAAGGTTCGACAATTCGTGATAATAAAACTCCTGATGTTCTTCTGTCCAGAAGAACAGAAAAAGAGCAGATGCCCCATGACGGGATCATCTGCTCTTCTAGTCAATTCAGGGACGATTAGCAACCCAGGCGCTTCTCGAGGTTGGCGCGGATGGCCTTGATGAAGTCGCTGCTGTTCACTGCGTGGGCGTCAACACCTTCCATCAGGTTCACCAGGTCCTTGGTCACGGTGCCCGAGTTCAGCGTGTCGAAGCAAGCGCCCTCCAGCTGGTCGCCGAAGTTCATCAGCTCCTTGATGCCGTCCTTCTCACCGCGCTTGCGCAGAGCACCGCTCCAGGCAAAGATGGTGGCGATGGGGTTGGTCGAGG
The DNA here is from genome assembly GCA_902781045.1 of uncultured Bacteroidales bacterium. Classification (GTDB taxonomy): domain Bacteria; phylum Bacteroidota; class Bacteroidia; order Bacteroidales; family Muribaculaceae; genus Sodaliphilus. The sequence continues at coordinate 70,514 of CACZHT010000003.1, forward strand.
TCTCCTCGCCGGCCAGATACTTGTAGTAGTGGCGGGTCACGGTGCCGTGAGCTGCCTCATACTCGTAGTTGCCGTCGGGGCTGACCAGCACGCTGGTCATCATGGCGAGCGAACCGAATGCGGTCGAGACCATGTCGCTCATCACGTCGCCGTCGTAGTTCTTGCAAGCCCAGATGTAGCCACCCTTGCTGCGGATCACGCGAGCCACGGCGTCGTCAATCAGGGTGTAGAAGTACTCCAGACCCAGCTTCTCGAACTGCTCCTTGTACTCCTGCTCATAGACCTCCTCAAAGATGATGCGGAACTGAGCGTCATACTTCTTCGAGATGGTGTCCTTGGTCGAGAACCACAGATCCTGCTTGGTGTCGATAGCGAACTTGAAGCAGCTGTGAGCAAACGAGCGGATCGACTTGTCCAGGTTGTGCATGCCTTGCAGCACACCGGCACCCTTGAAGTTGTGGATCACAACCTCCTCGTGCTTGCCACTCTCGCCGTCAAAGACCAGCTTGGCCACACCGGGCTCGTCGGCACGCAGCTCGACGCTCTTGTACACGTCACCATAGGCATGACGGGCGATGGTGATGGGCTTCTCCCAATTGCGAACAGCGGGCTTGATGCTGGGCAGAGTGATGGGAGCGCGGAACACGGTGCCGTCCAGGATTGAACGGATGGTGCCGTTGGGGCTCTTCCACATCTCGTGCAGCTTGTACTCGTCCATGCGCTTCAGGTTGGGAGTGATGGTGGCGCACTTCACGGCCACACCATACTTCTTGGTTGCCTCGGCAGCCTCGACAGTGATCTTGTCACCAGTCTCGTCGCGCTTGGGCAGACCCAGGTCGTAGTACTCGCTCTTGAGGTCAACAAACGGGAGGATGAGTTCGTCCTTGATCATCTTCCACAGAATGCGGGTCATCTCGTCACCGTCCATCTCCACCAGGGGAGTGGTCATTTTGATTTTCTCCATTGTTATGATTTGATTGGGTTATGTGGGTGGCGATTTTGTCGCCACCCGGTTTTAAAGGTTTATTACTTGTTCTGAGCTGCGTAGTAGTTCATCAGGCAACCGTCGGCCAGAATCTGGCGCTCGTCGGCGGTCAGGTTCTGGAAGAACAGGTGGATGTCCTTCACGCCATCGGCGGTGATGACCTTGGCGTCGATCTCCTCCTTGCCACCCAGGATGGCCTCACGCAGGCCGGGGATGAACACGAAGTCGCCGGGAACGTAGTTGAACTCGGTCTCCTTGGCGATGGTGAAGGGAACGATACCCCAGTTGATGCAGTTGCTGCGATAGCGCTTGGTGGCGTACTCATAGCAGATGTTGGCGTCGCCGCCCAGCACCTTCTGGCACGATGCGGCCTGCTCGCGGGCCGAGCCGTCGCCGGGACGGTTGGCAAACACGCACGAGCCGAACGAGGTATCTTCGGCCTTAGCACCAACCTTGGCCAGTGCGTCAAGCACATGCTGCGGGCACTTGCCGGCACGACGCTCGAGGTCCTCGGCCTGGATGCGCTTGCTGATGCCCACATACTCGGGCACGCGGCGCGACAGGGCGAACTCCGACAGCTTCAGCGGGTTCGAGCGGTAGCTCGAGGTTTCGCCCGAAGGAATCAACTCGTCGGTGGTGGTCACGGGGTCGTGAATCACAGCTGCCAGCTCGAGCAGCATGTTGTCCTGCATTGCGTACATCTTGGGCCAGTCCTTGATGTTGGGACCATACTTCAGCTCCTGCTCAGGCTCTTCCTTGCCGAAGCCGTAGTAGACGCGGCGGTCATAGATGCGAGCATCGAACTCGTAGGGCTTGTGGTTGTCCTCGTAGTCGACATCGGTTGCAGCGGTGATGACACCACCATTGGCAGCTGTTGCGGCAATCGAGCGGGCATCCATCAGAGCAACCAGCGAGATCTGACCCTGGCCGGGCTTCGAACCCTCGCGGTTGGGGAAGTTACGGGTCGTGTGGCGGATCGACAGACCGTTGTTCGCCGGCACGTCGCCGGCACCGAAGCAAGGACCGCAGAAGGCGGGCTTGATCACGCAACCGGTCTCAAGCAGCTCCTCGACGATGCCACTGCGTGTAGCGGCCATGAACACGGGCACTGACTGCGGATAGGCCGACATGGTGAAGTAGTCGTTGCCGATGCTGGCGTCCTTCATGATCGAGGCGGCAGCGCTCAGGTTGTCGTACGTACCGCCCGAGCAGCCGGCGATGATGCCCTGGTCGGCCATCACCTTGCCATTGACAACCTTGTCGACGAGGTCGACCTGCACCTTGTCGCCGAAGCGCTTGCGGGTGTCCTCCTCAACGGCCTTGAGAATCTCAACGGGGTTGGCCTGCAACTCGTGGATGGTGAAGGCGTTGCTGGGGTGGAAGGGCAGGGCGATCATCGACTCCTGAGTGCTCAGGTCGATGCGGATCATGGCGTCGTAGTAAGCCACCTTGCCGGGCTTCAGCTCCTTGTAGTCCTGCGGACGGCGGTGAATCTCATAGTGGTGCTTCACCTCGTCGTCGGTAATCCAGATCGAGCTCAAGCAGGTGGTCTCGGTGGTCATGATGTCGATGCCATTACGGAAGTCGATGGGCAGGTTCTTCACACCAGGACCGGCAAACTCCAGAACTTTGTTCTTGACAAAGCCCGACTCAAACGTAGCCTTAACTAGCGAGATAGCCACATCGTGCGGACCCACACCCTTGCGCGGTGCGCCTTCCAGCCAGACGAGCACCACCTCGGGGGCGTTGATGTCCCAGGTGTTGCGCAGCAGCTGCTTGACCAGCTCGCCACCGCCTTCGCCGACGCCCATGTTGCCCAGCGAGCCATAGCGAGTGTGGCTGTCGCTGCCCAGAATCATGTTGCCGCACTTCACCATCTCCTCGCGGGCAAACTGGTGAATCACAGCCTGGTTGGCAGGAACATAGATGCCGCCGTACTTCTTGGCTGCCGACAGACCGAACACGTGGTCATCCTCGTTGATGGTGCCGCCCACGGCGCACAGCGAGTTGTGGCAGTTGGTCATGGCATAGGGCAGGGGGAACTTCTCCAGGCCGCTGGCGCGAGCTGTCTGGATGATGCCCACATAGGTGATGTCGTGCGACATCATCGCATCGAAGCGAATGCGCATCTTCTTGCCCTTGCTGCCGTCCACATCGTGGCTGCGCAGGATGCCGTAAGTGATAGTGTTCTCACGAGCCTCGTCAGCGCTGGGCATGCCCGTTGCGTCCATGCGAACCTCGGTTCCGTCGAGTAGATAAACTCCTTGTTTGATAAGTTCTACCATAATAAAGTTTTTAAGTAATAAGGGGTTATTTTTGTTATTAGTTGTAATTTGCTAGTTTGTTATCGAGTCGATAAAGATGGTGAGCGACAACATGTCGGCCGCTCCACCGGGCGAGATGTTGCGTGCAACGAAGCTGCGGTTCATCGCCTCAAGTCCATCGACACTGAAGTGTTGCAACAGTTCTTGCGCCTCGCGCTTCACTGCCTGGGCCATCTCGTAGCCCACACGATGAATCACGTTGGTGTCATCCAGCTCGCTCATAATCAGCAGCAACGTCTTGTGGTCGCGATAGGGGTCGCCTGTCAGGCTCAGGTGGTAGGGTAGCCACTCGCTGAACAGGCGTTGATAGCCGTGGCGGGCCATTGCCAAGGCTCCGTCGACATGATGGGCCGAGACAACCTGGCTGCCATGCGAACCATTAGCTATGGGTGCAATCCCGTGCGCCAGTTTCATGATGTCCTGGCGCAAGGCACTGGCCTTGAGCGCATGGTCTTTGTGCCAGGTGTGGCTGGCGGCCACCAGGGCTAAGCCCATCGAGAACAGTGCGCCACGATGGGTGTTCACGCCATGAGTGGCGGTGAGCATTTTGCGCTCGCTGATGACTCCCAGGCGCTGAAGGTACTCACCGGGAGGCAACAAGCGACTGTCGCCCAACAGAGCTAGCTGGTCAAATGTGGGGCGCAAGGCCTCGATGCTGCGCTGCATCAGGGGCATGTCCATGTCGCGGTGCGAGCCGTTGTCGTGCTCGTCGACCAGACCGGGCTTGGGAGTGGTCAGCAACTCCTCTTCTAGGGCCTGGCGTGCCAACTCGCTCAGCAGATAAGGCTGGGTGCTGTGAGGCACCATGGGCAGAGCGTGCGACAGCAGGCCGTCGTGCAGCGAACCGCGCACTTGCGAGGCACTCACCACCTGGCCCTCTTGGGTGACGCGTGGCATCACCACCACCTCGATGCCGCGCTGGGGCAGCAACTGCTGCATCAGCGCGACATAACGGGCCGTCAGCGCATCGGTCGGCTCATTGCCCACAAAGCGCACTGTCGCACCCAGGGCGGGAGCCAGATGGCGCGCGCATAAGTCCAGGTCGAGTATAATCTGCATATCGCTGGCATGGCTCAGTTCCTTCAAGAAGTAGGTGGGGAACGTTGCAGCCGAGATGGCATAGTCGCTGCCATCGCACACCACAGCGTTGCTCACATGTGCGCAGCCGGCCTTGACCATTGCCAGACGGCTGGCGTAGCTGAAGCGGGAACAGTCTTCTTTGACCACAATCACATAGAGTGTCTGGACCTGCGAGGAGGCATACTCCACCAGTGCCAAATGGCCCTGGGTGAACGGGTTGGCGTTCATCACAATCATGCCGTTCTTGCCCTCGCGGCGCAAGCCTTTGAGGTAGTTGCAATAGTCCGTCAGACCGCCCACGGCGTTCTCCATCATGATGGCTTGGGGCGACTGGGCCAGTAGGCGAAATCCCAGACTCTCGAAGATGTCGCGATTGTCAGGCTTGGTGAACACACGCACCTGATGGTGGCCGTGCTCGCGGGCTGTGCTCAGCAGATGCGACAGCAGCGACTGCATCATGCCCGTGCCGCGCAACTCGTCGCTCACGGCAACGCACTTGATCACGTTGCCCTGCAGTCCGCCCCCGGCCAATATCTCCTCGTCGTCGACATGCGTCACAACGGCATAGTAGTCCAGCGGGTCGAGGCGCAGCCCGTTGGCCGCCAAGAACCGCTCGACACGCTGTCGGCTGCTCGACAGGGTCAACGGCAGAGTGCGTATTTCGTATTCACCGTACATAGTCGTCAATCATCTGGCTGATGCGGGCATGCAGCTCGGCCTGGGTGTGCGTGTGGTTGCGCATGCACCAGCGCGACTCATGCTCGCACAGCAAGCATCGGCGAGGCGCATCGCCCACCTGAGCGCGGCTCAACGGAATGCCGTCGGTGCTCAACACATCGATGTCAAACAACCGCCCTAGGGGATGCTCATCCTCAATCTGGCAGGACAACTCCTTGGCTCTCAGAGCCTCCATGTCTATCACAAGATAGGCTTCATAGCCTGTCACAAGGTCGCGCACCTCAATGTCAATCAGGTGGGGCCTAAAACACTCTAACACTGCCGTCAGGGCAGCGTTAGCAACAATAAGGGAATGGAGATTACGCTTGACGGCTCCCGGCATCACTACCGTGAGGCACACCAGGGTATGACCAGGGTGGGCACTCATGAGCGCCATCTGCTTGGCTTGCCGGCTCTCGCGGCTGGCCAGAAGCATGTCGAGCGTAATCTCCATCTATAATTGTTGGGCGTATGGCGCGACAGGGTCGCGCCACAGTCACCAGTTGTCAGTCTACAATGTTCTTGATCACATCCATCACACTGCCATCGCGGTTCATCACGATGCCCACCACCTTGTCGCCGAAGGGCAGCGGGGCGGCCTCGCCGATGATGCTCTTGGCGTGGTCTTTCAGTGCGCTGATCTCGACCACGTTCAGGCCGGCAGCCACCAGGCGCTCCTTGATCTCGGGACGACGGGGATTGACGGCGATGCCATACTCGGTGACTACAACGTCGACCGACGAACCCGGCGTGATGTGAGTCGTCACCTCGTCGACAACGCACGGAATGCGGCCACGCAGCAGCGGGCACACGATGATTGACAGGGCCGAGTCGCCGGCGGTGTCGGGATGACCACCGATGGCGCCGCGGATGATGCCGTCACTGCCCACCAGCACGTTGACATTGAAGTTCACGTCAACCTCCAAGGCCGACAGAATCACAATGTCAAGGCTGTGAGTGGCCGAACCGGGCTCATCGAAGCTGGCGTACTCGTTGGCGCTGACCTCCTGGTGCATCGGGTCGCTCTTGAGCGACTCCGCAGCTACCTTGTCAAACGACTGGACATCAATCAGACGGTCAATCAGACCCTCCTCATGCATCTTGACCATGTGAGCGGTGATGCCACCCAGAGCAAAGCTGGCCTTGATGCCCTGGTCAATCATGCTCTGGCGGATATACTTGACGGCAGCCAGCGAGGCACCGCCCGAACCGGTCTGGATCGAGAAGCCCTCCTTGAAGTAGCCACTGTTGATAATCACCTTGGCGGCCTGCTTGGCGAGCAGGATGTCGCGCGGGTTCTTGGTGTCGCGGATAGCACCCGACGAAATCTTCGACGAGTCGCCCACCGAGTCGACCACGACAACGCTCTCGACGTTGCGCTCGCTGATCGAGTAGGGGGTGTTGGGATAAGCCACCAGGTCATCGGTCAGGATAATCACATGCTTGGCATACTGCGCGTCGGGCAGGGCATAGCCCAGCGAGCCGCAAATCGACTTGGCATTCTCCGAACGGCTGTAGCCGCAGGCGTTGCCCATCGGGTCGGCGCTCGAGGCACCCAGGAAGGCGACATCAATCTTCAGGTCGCCATTGGCGATGGCACTGCCGCGGCCACCATGCGAGCGGAAGATGACGGGCTCGTCCATCAGGCCGTGCGAAATCTCCTTGGCCAGATTGCCGCGCAGACCCGAGGTCGAAATCTTGGTGATGACACCGGCCTTGATGTGCTCAATCAGAGGCTCGTGTACGTCAATCAGACTCGACGAAGCCAGGTGAAGGTTCTTGAAGCCCATCTCGGCCAGCTTGGCGACAACCATGTTGATGACCTTGTCGCCACCGCGGAAGTGGTGGTGGAACGAGATGGTCATGCCGTCCTTCAAGCCGCTCTTGCGGATGGCGTCCTCCAGTGTCGTGACCTTGGCACCTTGCTGGGTCAGCTCGGTGCGGGCCGTGGTATTCTTGTCGGCGGTACCCTTGAAGGTATCCTTGCCCATGCGGGCGGCAGCCTCGCTGATCAGGGCTGCTCTATCTTTGATGCTGTTCATGATTAAATGTCCTCCTTTTTGATGATGCCCGACGCAATGGCCAGGTCGATGGTACGTTGTGCTCTGATCACTACCGGGCGGTCAACCATCTTGCCGTTGACGGCGATGACACCGCTGCCGCGCTTCTCGGCCTCCTTGATGGCGGCCAGGATAGTCAGCGACTTCTGGATCTCTTTCTCCTTCGGGGCGAACACCTCGTTCACCACCTCAATCTGACGAGGATTGATAATCGACTTGCCATCGAATCCCAAGCTCTTGATCAACTCAACCTCCTTGCGGAAGGTCTCCATGTCATTCAGGTTGCTGTAGACGGTGTCGAGAGCGTCGATGCCGGCGGCACGCGCCGCAACAACGATGGTCTGGCGGGCCAGCAGCAGCTCCATGCCTTCGGGAGTGCGCTGGGTCTTCAAGTTGGCGCTGTAGTCCTCGGCACCTAGAGCGATGCCCATCATGCGCTTAGACGCGGTGGCGATGTCGTAGGCGTTGATCACACCTAGGGTGCTCTCAATGGCGGCCATAATCTGGGTGCGGCCCACGCAACCCAGCTCGGTCTCAACCTTCACAATCTCGGCCTCCAGCTCGCGAATCTCATCTGCTGTCTCGGTCTTGGGCATGCGAATCACGTGCACACCGGCCTTGACCACTGCCTCAACGTCTTTCTTGCCGTAGGGAGTGTTCAGTGGGTTAACGCGCACCACCATCTCGGTGTTGCCATAGTCGATGGTCTTCAAGGCATTGTGCACCAGCAAGCGGGCGGCATCCTTCTCGGCCATTGTCACCGAGTCCTCGAGGTCGAGCATAATCGAGTCGGGACCATAGATAAACGCGTCTGCCATCATCGCCGGGTTGTTGCCCGGGACGAACATCATTGTTCTTCTTAAGCGTTGCATATCTTTTTCTAACAGGATTTTGTTTTGTTAATGTTTCTAAGGTTCTCAGCGATTAGTCGGCCCATACGTCCTTGCCGGTGGCGCGGACGGCGGCAGCGGTCACGCGGGCACGGATGGTGCAGTCCAGAGCACCCTTGTCGGTGGCCTTGACCTGGGCATCGTTGATGCCCAGACCCGTCAGAGTCTCAGTAATCACTTTCTTGATTTGTTCGCCGAACTGGTAAGCTACCGTGCTGTCCAGCTCAATCTGCAGGCCTGACTGCTCGGCAGGCGCAATCTGGATTAAGATGTCGCCAGACTCGAGAGTGCCGGCAAATGCATTCTTGATTTCCATAAAATGTTTTTAAATGTTGGTTATATAACAGTATTTTCAGTTAGTTCAGGTTAGTGACAATCGTGAAGGTCACGTCGCTTAAAACGTAGTTTTAAATTCTGGTCAAAAGTAGACATATTTTCCAACATGACAAAATGCTATTACTAATTTTTTTTAACCTTGCACCAATCATTTGGCCATGTGCGCACTTTCATAAATTTGACCTTTGTTTTATTATTTGTGCAAACTGAAACTTTTTTCTGCGATTTTTAGCCAAAATGTCGCTTTTGATTTTGCGGCTGACAAAAAATCAAAGGCTGCCACAACCGATTTTGTGGCAACCCTTTTAACTTACTTTAGCGAAATAACGCAATGTTTAAGCTTTCGTCAAGTCCTGAGTTTTGAGCTAAGTCAATCGGGCCGCTAGCTTCCATCCAGGGATAGGTGGGGGTGCTATGACCCAGGGCAGACGAAATGCTCAATTCTCAATCATCGAAAGTCTAATCCAGCTGATGACCCTCGACGATGGCCTCGGTGTCGCGAGCAATCATATATTCCTCGTCGGTCAGTACGACAACCACCTTGACGCGGCTGTCGGCAGTGCTGATCACACCTTCCTTGCCCAGGCGCGTCTCCTGGTTGAGCTTCGGGTCAATCTTCACACCCAGATACTCGAGGTTTTTGCACACCACCTCGCGGACTTCGGCCTGGTTCTCGCCCACACCGCCTGTAAAGGCGATGATGTCCACACCGTTCATCGCTGCGGCGTAAGCACCCACATACTTCAGGATGCGGTATTCATACATGTCCAGGGCCAGACGGGCCTTGTCGCTTCCGTTGTCGATGGCCTGACCAATCTCGCGCATATCGCTCGAAATGCCAGTCACACCCGACAGACCGCTCTTCTTGTTGATGATTTGCGTCATCTCGTAGGCGTCATAGTGGTGCTTCTCCATCAGGAACAGCAGGGCACCGGGGTCGATGTCGCCCACGCGGGTACCCATCATCAGACCCTCGACAGGGGTCATGCCCATGCTGGTGTCGACGCTCTTGCCGTCGAGCACGGCTGTGATGCTGCCGCCGTTGCCCACATGGCAGGTGATGATCTTCTTGCCGGCGGGAGTGGTGTCAAGCATCTCGCACACGCGGCGCGACACGAAGCGGTGGCTCGTGCCGTGGAAGCCGTAGCGGCGCACATGATCCTCGGTATAGAATTTCTCGGGCAGGGCATACATGTAGGCCTTGGCTGGCATGGTCTGGTGGAATGCCGTGTCAAACACTGCCACCTGGGGCACATTGGGCAGCACTTGCTCGATGGCCTCGATGCCCATCATGTTCACCGGGTTGTGCAGCGGAGCGATGGCATAGCACTCCTTGATGATGGCTTTGACCTCGTCGTTGATGCGGACGCTCTGGCTGAAACGCTCGCCGCCATGCACCACGCGGTGCCCCACGGCATCAATCTCGTCAAAGCTCTTGATGCAGCCATAATCGGCGTTGGTCAGCACATCCAGAATGGCCTTGATGGCACCGGTGTGGTCAGTGATGTCCAGGTCAATCACCTTCTTGCTGCCGTCATCAAACTTCAGCTTGATGAATGCTCCGGGCAGACCAATCTTCTCAACGCCGCCCTCGGCCAGCGTCTTGTTGGCCTTGATCTCAATCAGTTTGTATTTCACCGAACTGCTGCCGCAGTTCAATACCAATATGTTCATTGTTGTGATTTTATTGTTTATTAATTGAATATCCCCTCGGTTGGCTATGCCGCACCCACGGCGCGGCATGTTGGCCTCAGCCTTTCTTGGCGATGGCCTGGTTGCAGGTCAGCAGGATGGTCTTGTACACATCCTCCTCGTTGCAGCCGCGCGACAGGTCGTTGACCGGGGCGGCAAGGCCTTGCAGCACGGGGCCGACAGCAGTGGCACCGGCCAGGCGCTGAACCAGCTTGTAGGCGATGTTGCCCACTCCCAGGTCGGGGAACACAAGCACGTTGGCTTTGCCGGCAATCTCGCTGCCGGGAGCCTTGCTCGCGCCCACGCTGGGCACCAGGGCAGCGTCTGCTTGCAGCTCGCCGTCAATCTTCATCGCAGGGTTCATCTCCTTGGCTAAGCGAGTGGCCTCAACCACCTTGGTCACGTTGTCGTGGCTGGCACTGCCCTTGGTCGAGAAGCTCAGCATGGCCACCTTCGGGTCGATGCCGGCAAGGTCGCGGGCGGTCTTCTCGGTCGATACGGCAATCTGGGCCAGTTCCTCGGCATTGGGGTTGGGCAACACGGCGCAGTCGCCAAACACCATAATGCCACGTTCGCCGTAGGGCGAGCCCTCGGGCAACAGCATGATGAACGCACCGCTCACCACCTTGATGCCGGGAGCGGTCTTCAGCACCTGGAATGCCGCACGCAACACATTGCCTGTCGTGTTCTGTGCACCGGCCACTTGGCCATCGGCATCACCGTTCTTGATCAGCAGGCAGCCCAGATACAGCGGGTCTTTTACCTTCTTGCGGGCATCCTCCAGCGTCACGCCCTTGGCCTTGCGCAGCTCATAGAACAGCTGGGCGTATGGCTCCATGGCTTCGGCGTCATCGGGGTTGAAGAATGTGGCGCGGCCGATGTTGGTCAACTCCAGTTCACCGGCTTTGGCCAGAATCTCGTCACGGTTGCCGATCAGGTAGACTTGTGCGATGCCCTCGGCAATGATACGGTCGGCGGCGCGCAACGTGCGCGGCTCCAGGCTCTCGGGCAGAACGATGCGCTGCGGGCATGCCACTGCCTTCGACTTCAATTGTTCAAATAGGGGTTCCATGTCGTTTTTTAATGGTTTGTTTTGTTTCTATCCGCAAAGGTACGACTATTTTCTCACCCACACCCCAACTCTACTATTAAATTTGTTAAAAAAATTCATCATCACTCTTTTTCAAGAAGGCGGCCACAGCGTGCCTCGGTCGGCTGTGCCACGCCCACGGCGCGGTCAACCCCTAACCTCTAACCTTCAATGGATGCGCAGCATCCATTGAATCAGTCGAGCACCACAAACGCTGCCCAGTCACGAGGGTCGGGATGGTCGCGACGCACCTCGCGCTGGGCCTCACGCATCGCCTCGTGGGGTGTCCGGCCTGACATCAGGTGGTCATAGAATCGTGTCATCAGCAGTGCCGTCACGTCATCGCGCACCTTCCACAGGCTCATCACGATGGTCTGAGCACCGGCCAACTTGAATGCCCGCTGCAGCCCCATCACGCCCTCATAGTCGGTCATGTCGCCCAAGCCTGTCTCGCATGCGCTCAGCACCACCAGACGGCAGCCACTCAGGTCCAGCGCCGCAATCTCATCACCTGTCAGGATGCCGTCGTCCTGTCCCGCGGTCACCTCGCCGGTGGTCCAAGCACGGTTGGCACCCGCCATCAGCAGCCCGCACCGCTCCATCGCCGTGCTCTCATGGAATTGCTTCACACCCAGTGCCTTAATTGCACCTCGGTACTCTGCCTGTTTGTCGCTGCGGATATAGAATCCGTGGGTGACTATGTGAAGCAGCTCCGGGCACTTTTTGTCCAGTCGTTTGATGTTGCTCTCGGTGGCTGCCACACCGCCTAGCATTTGCGTTTTGGTGTGTTTTCTCTTCAGGTGTTGTTCGATGCTGGTGATTTCGGCTTGGCTGTTGTCCAGTGGTGCCACGTTGCCGCGCAGCGCGTCGCGGTAGTTGCCGTTGCCAGGTTTGCCGCCGTATGCGATGTCGCCCACCAGCAGGGCGGTCTTGGGACGTTTCCACCGCTTCAAATAGCTCAACACACCGGCTCCCGTTGTCGACAGCAGTTGCAGGTCGTAGTGGTCGCACAGGTGGCCGCCTCGTCCGTCGCACAACGCACCCAGTGGGATGGCGCTCAACGGACCCGACGGGGCATAGTAGATGCGGCTGATGCCCTGCAGGTGGGCCTCGATGGGTGCCCATAGCGCTTGGTAGGTCTGCTGCTGCACGGTGGCAGCGTCGGTGCTGTTTTGCAAGATTTGCAGCATTTCCTTCTCGCCGCTCAACGGCACGATTGTGGGGTGTCCGTCATGGCGCAGCACGATGGCGGCATAACTCTTGTCGCTGTGATAACGCCCATGGCTGATGACATAGCCCGACACAAACTCGATGGCCGCCTCGCCCGGACGCAAGTCTCGCTGCACCGATTCCCATCTGTTGGCCTGGCGCAGCAGATAGGCTATTGTCTGCTCTTTGTGCAGGCTGTCGGGTGTCATGTCATAGTACTTCTGCCAGTGGTTCATACGGCGGGTCAGAGCGCGGGAGAACAACGAAACGTCGTAGGCCAGATTTTGCAAGGGCTGGTCTTGACGATACTTGATGCACAGGTGGTGCAGGAAGTTGAAGTTGGCACTGCTGCGCAGGGCATAGCCTGTGTAGCGGTCTTGAGGCAGCAGCCCGAACTGATAGGCGGCATCTTGCGTGAGCATGAAGTAGTAGGCCCTGCACATGTCATCCAGGTCGCCGGGATGGGTGTCCTGAGCATCAACCAGCTCAAGCTGGTAGGCAAGCAGCAGTTGCCACATGTGGCTGTCCTCGTAGGTCGCACCGGTGCTCGACGGACGAGCACCCTTGTCCAGCGCCATGTTCAGCAGCTCTTGCGCACCGGCATAGTCACCGCTGTTGAAGGTGATCTCCTCGGCCTGAAGCAGCAATGGAATGGTGTATTTGTCGGCCAAATCGGTGTGGCCGCTCGACGAGAGTACCTCCAGCACATGGAGGGCCTCGAGTATCACATTCAGTGCCTCGCGATAGTCATCATCGGTGGCCTCGGGCCCACTGCCCCAGATGCGGGCCAGTTGCAGCTCATAGTCGATGCTCTTGTCGATGTCGGTCATGTCGTGGATGATGTCCAGGCATTGGCGCAGCATCGGCACTGTCTGGTTGCGGTCGGTCATCAACTGTGCTTGGCACAACAATGCCTCGGCGTAGAGCGGGTGACGGCTCAGACCGGCTTTGTCCAGCTCGCGCCGAGCCTCAGTGGCGCAGTGCAATGCCATCTCCACGTTGATGTCGCGGATGTAGGCTTGGCATTGGGTCATCAGCCGCTCGACCCGTGTCACCACGACTGGGTCGCTTTGCGCAAGGCCCAGCAGCATCGTGGTCATCAATAACAAGGTGATTACAACACGTCTCATCGGTCACAGTTTCATTAGTTGGCAGGTCGGCGTTCTGCGAGATGCTGTCTCGCACGCCAGGCTCTTTCACTCCTCAAACAGGTGGGGCTGTTGGTAGCGGGTCATGTACAGGCTCTTGTAGGTCACCAGCCAGTGGCCCAGCTCGCGCAGGTCCAGACGGCCGTCGCGCCGCAGGCCGTGCCACAGTATGTAGCTCAGTGTGCCGTAGCTCTTGCGTCCACGGCGGGTGGTCACCACGGTCTCATAGTTGCACTGGTCGGGCTGGCAAGCACCCACAGCCACCACGCGCGAGTAGCCCTGGCCCCGCGTCTTGACCTCGAAGTGCAGACCGCCGCTGCGCCCGCGCCGCACGTAGGGGGGCTTCTTGCAGAACACATCGCCCACACCCCGGCGGGAGCCCACCAGCGTGTCGCTCACCACATCGTCGCCACTGTCGCGATAGGCATCGCCGCTGTGGCAAGCATCCACCGTGAGCAGCAGCATACCTTTGGCACCCAGCCGCTTGCGCATCGCCACCAGGTGGGTGTTCAACTCATCGTCCAGCAGGTGGTTCTGGCCGTGGTAGCGCTTGCTGTATCGGCGTTGCGCGTCGTGGGGGATGATGGCCTCGTCCAGGCCGTCGGGCTCGTCGCCGTTCAGGTCCTCAACTTGTTGCCCGTGGCACGAGAAGTGCACCAGCACGGTGTCGCCGGCCTGGCACTGGCGCGTCAACTGTCGCAATGCGGTCACGATGCCGCGGTGGGTGGCCTGTGCGTCGGTCAGCGTCGTCACCACAAAGCCGCGCTGTTGCAGGGCGGGCTTCAGCAGCTGCACATCATTGACCGAGCACAGCCGCTCCCAGCCCGAGCCGGCAGGGTAGTTGCCCACACCCACCAGCAACGCGCGGTCAGTGCCTCGGCTCACCAGCGCACTGACCGCAACCATTATGACTATCAGCCAATTTCTCATCATTCACCGCAATCGTCTTTCACTATCGGTTGTCTATGCCGCACCCACGACGCGGCCTCAGTCGGTCATCGTCTTTAGCAGCCTCTCAATCTCCTCGTCGCCCTCATAGCGCTGGCTCAGTGCCGTGAGTGTGTTCACCGCCTTGTCATGCTCTTTGGCTTTGAGATAAGCCATCGCCAGGGCCACGCCCACCTCCTTGTTGCTGCCCGAGTCCTTGTACAGCGGCTCTAGCAGCTTGATGGCATCTTCAGCCTTGCCGATGCGCATGGCAAACAACGCCTGCTCCATCACCACTTCCACCGAGTCGAGTGGCGGCACCGCTTGGGCAATGTCCACCGTGTCGGTCAGTTCGTCATATTGCTTATAGAACACCTCGTTGTCGCCGCGGGTGGCTCCCATGGCCTTCTCACCGCTCTCGCGCATGGCGATGTAGGTGTCGGTCACCTTACTGTCGGCAAGCTGGTTGTAGCGCGCTGAGTAGAACCAACGGGCACCGAACCACACACCCGTCACCACTGCCGCTGCCGCCAGCATCGTCGGCCACCAGCTCCGCTTCTTTGTCGGCTCGACAGGCCTGGCAGATGCAGCCGCAGGTTCTTTCTGATCGGCACGGGCGGGTAGGGGAGTGTCACTAGCCACCAGAGGCGTGATCCTACCCTCATCAGAGGGTCTAATCCCAAAAGGGTGGTCATCGCCATCTTTCGGATGTGCAGGAATTGCAATGTTGGCCGCGACATCAGCATGTTGTCGCCGGCGGTTGCGCTGCAGCACATCCTTCAGCTCTTCGCGCGTCATGCCACGCATCGCCTCGGTCAACTCGTTGTCGGCCCGCCGGCCATGATGCTGCAGCGCTGCCACCGTCAGCCGGTGCAGCTCAACGTCCTGTCGCAGCTGCTCGTCCTGAGCCATCAGTGCCTCAAAGTGCTCGCGCTCATCGGCACTCATCGTCCCAGACAGATAGGCCTCGATCACTCCAGTCATGTATGTCAAGTCTTTAAACATAATCTTTTATCATTTTCCCTATCATTTCCCCTCCCCTTTCCCAAAGGGGAGGGGTAGGGGTGGGGTTTCGTTGCAATTCAGACCCTCATTGATTATCTGTGCATTATGAACTATAAATTATAAATCACAAATTATGAACTATGCATTGTGAATTATGCATTATAAATTATGCATTATAAATTATGAATTATGAATTATAAATTTTGAATTAAATCAGTCCCATCATCTTCAGCCGGGCCCGCACAGCCTCTTTCAGCTTGTTGAAGCACTTCAGCCGTTGCGACTTGGCCGAGTCGGTGTTGGCATAGCCCAGCTCTTGGCAGATCTCCTCCATCGACATCCGCGCATAGTAGAAGCTCGGCAGCAGGTCGCGGCACTTGCCGGTCAGGCTGCCCATGATGCCATTCATCACAGCAATCATCCGCTCGCGGTCCTTCGCGTCGCTGGTCTCGTCCACCAGCGTCTCCAGTGGTGCCATCTCGCTCAGCCAGTCGGGACGCTCGTCATCGTCGTCACCTGCCGACTGCGGCGCAGTGACAAACTTGCCTTTCGCCTTGCAGTAGGTCATCGTCTGGTTCAGCCCGATGCGCATGATGTAGGCGCGCCAGTTGGTGTCCGCCTCGATGCTGCCCCGGTGCAGGTTCTCGTGCACAGCCAGGAACGTGTCCTGATAGATGTCCTCCACCTCATCTTCACGCAGCCCGGTGAACCGTGACTTGATCAGGTTGAAGAAAGGGTCATGCAGCTCGGCATACCACCGCGACACTATCTCTTCATAAGTCTCCATATAATAATTAAGGTGATTGTGGTTTTTATCAGTTTTGACAAAACGGAAAAATCCGCATTTTGTTGCCACAGCCTCGACTTTTTTCAATAAAATGCTCACGCTCGGCAACGCTCATGCAAGCATGGCATTGCGCTCGCTTAATCGCATTTTTGGGAGACCCATTCACTCACATATAAGCGAGCCACAACACAGGTAACCCCAAAAACTGCAAAACATGGCAACAATTTTGTTACAGCAAATATCATGCCAACGCCCAAATTTCATCTCCCTTCCTAAGCGAGGAAAGGTAGGGGTGGTATGACATCCGCCATGCTTGCTGTGACTAAGCTGCGCACCTCTTCAAGGTCGCTTGCATAGTCTTTCGAACAAACAGCCTCAACGAGGCTTGAACGTCTACGACGCAACTTTTGCAGCAGGCATCAGGCTGGCTGGTGTGTAAGACAAAAGCACAGGGGGCTGCATGTGACCCATTGTGAATTATGAATTATGTTTGTAAATTATGAATTATAAATTATAAATTATGAATTATGAATTATAAATTATGAATTAAAAGAAAGGTTACCTCCCCGCGCATTTGTTATATAGCCACAGACAATGCCCCGTGCAGAGTCAAAAAAACGCCCACAACCTTGGTCAATTCCGAAAGATTGACTATCTTTGTGCCGTCACTTCAAGCGAAGTGGCAGACATATCGACAAAGCGTTGCTTTGATCGCCGACTGATGAATCACCACTCATTAAGTAGCAAACGGACGAACAAAACAACGCCCAATGTCCAGTCAATCGCGACGGGGAGCCACTGTGCACCCGTCATCGTGATAGACCAAGGTGTGGGCTTGTTTTAGTTTACAATCGTTTGCAGGTTTGTGGTGAACCCATCAGTCATTGTAGCAAAAACTGCCCGCACCCCTTGTTTCAACCCACAAGAGTGCCCGCAACAAAGACTGACAAACCGGCCCACCACTATGACCAACGACCGCATCATCTACTTCACCACCCGCGACGAGCTCCTCAGGCTGCACGCCTCGTGCATCGTCTGCTTCAAGGCCGAGGGTAACTACACCCAGCTCATCTTGCTCAACGGCTCGCGCTACACCGTGTGCCTCAACCTTAGTGCCATGGAGGACGCCTTGGCGCGCCAACTGGGCGACGATGCCCGCCGCTATGCCCGTGTGGGCAAGAGCCACATCATCAACCTCCAGTATGTGCAGCACCTGAGTGTGCCCCGCCAACGAATCATCTTGGGCGACGGCACCGGCCAGAACTTCGCCGTCCCCGTCTCGCGCGACGCCATCAAAACCCTCAAGTCCCTCTTCCTCGCCTCCTCCAAACCCCAAACACAGTAGTGCCACGCCGTGCCGCGTGAACAGTCAAGCAGTGAATTATAAAATATGAATTATGAATTAAATGAAGAATATCAATCCACAATCGATGCTCCGCGTGGGGGCCACCCTGCAGATGGGCAAGTATCGCATCGAGCGCTACCTGTCCAGCGGAGGTTTTGGCAACACCTATGTCGCCTATAACACCGAGTTTGAGGAGACCATTGCCATCAAGGAATTTTTCCTCAAGGGTGTTAACCAGCGCGATGGCAACAACACCACCGTCAGCGTGAGCAACAGCGACAATATGACAATGTTTGCCGAGCAGCTCAACAAGTTCAAGAAGGAGGCCCGCCGCATCCGCAAGCTGCACAACCCGCACATTGTCGCCGTGCACGACCTGTTTGAGGAAAACGGCACGGCCTACTATGTGATGGACTATGTCGACGGTGAGTCGCTGGCCGAGCGGCTCAAGCGCCTCGGCCGTCCGCTCGACGAGCAGGAGGTGCGCGACTACCTCCCGCAGCTGCTCGACGCCCTGCAGACCATCCATGCACAGGACATCTGGCACCTCGACCTCAAGCCCGGCAACATCATGGTCGACCGCCAGGACACAGTGCGCCTCATCGACTTCGGGGCCAGCAAACAGGCTTCGTCCGGCGGAGCGACCACCTCGACGGCCACGGCCTACACCGAGGGTTTTGCCCCCAGCGAGCAGATGGAGCAGAACGTCGCCAAATACGGCCCCTGGACCGACCTCTATGCTCTGGGTGCCACCATCTACAACCTGCTCACCTGCAACCATCCCCCCAAACCCAGCGACATCAACGAGTTGGCAGGTCGTGCCTTCGCTTTTGCAACGCCGGTGACCGATGACATCAAGCAGCTCATCCTCTGGCTCATGTCCACCAACCGCCAACACCGCCCCCAGACCGCAGCCGAAGTCCTGACCCGCATCGCCACCTTCAAGCCCATCGCCACCACCGATGATGTCACCATCATCGCTCCCCCAAGCGATGCCCCCACAGCCACCGAAGGGGGTATTTCCCATCCAAAGGTTCCCACCTCTTCACCGCATGCGGCACCTCCCATCGGACAGGGCAGGAGTGAGGGCGGGAGTAGTATGGCAACAAACCAAGTGTCACCAATCGGTGCTTCCCCCGTCACCAAGAAGAACCGCATGCGGCTCTACACCTTGGCTGGCATTGCTGCAATC
This sequence comes from uncultured Bacteroidales bacterium, assembly GCA_902781045.1. Classification (GTDB taxonomy): domain Bacteria; phylum Bacteroidota; class Bacteroidia; order Bacteroidales; family Muribaculaceae; genus Sodaliphilus. Next base: position 89,301 of record CACZHT010000003.1, read on the forward strand.
GCCGTGCTAGTCTTCGCTGCCATCATGCTGTCCAACCGCGGCAAGGTCGAACTAACAACCGAAGGCACTGACACAACACCCACCCAAGTCACCCGGCAGAATCATGTCACCGACTCCATCATCACATTAGCATCCGACGGCAGCAAGGCAAAATACACCGGCCCAGTCGACGAGCAAGGTCGCCCCGAAGGAGATGGCGTAGCCAAATGGATAGAAGATCGACGGTACTACAAAGGCCACTTCACGCAAGGCAAGATGGATGGCCAATGTGAGAAGTATACCGATCCGGATGGCAACATCTTCAAAGGCACTATGAAGAATGATGCCTATCAAGAGGGCAAAATGACAATGACAACCGGTGCGGTTTTTGAGGGTACGATGCGCGACAACGCCCCGCTGAACGGAACACTCACCGATACCGATGGAACAAAATATACTTATCAAAACGGAGAATTGAAATGAAACGGATAATCCACACATTATTATTTGTATTAGTCCTCATACTGCCGTTGGGGCTTGCCGGGCAGAACCAAGGCTTCAAACTGCCGGGCACAAAACCGGCCAACACCAAGACTGCCCCCAAGGCTAAAACTGGCAGCAAAAAGAGCAGCACCAAATCTGCCGGCTCTCCGGCGAAGCAGTCAACCAAGCCCTACCAGTCTTCCCAGCGACAAATTCCGCAGGTAATCCAGAACCTGATGGCCAACATGGTCTATGTCGAAGGCGGCACCTTCACCATGGGTGCAACAAGTGAGCAAGGAAGTGACGCCTTTAGTGGCGAAATGCCAGTACATCAAGTCACCCTTTCATCATTCAGCATCGGCAAATATGAAGTCACCCAGGCCGAGTGGCAAGCGGTGATGGGCAGCAACCCCAGCCGCTTCACCGGCGACAACCGTCGACCCGTAGAGAATGTGAGCTGGAACGACTGCCAGGAGTTTATCCGTAAGCTCAATGCTATGACGGGCAAACGCTTTCGTCTGCCTACTGAGGCCGAATGGGAGTATGCCGCCCGAGGCGGCAATCGGAGCAAACATTTTAAATATGCAGGCGGAAATTATTTGCCAACGCTGGCATCTTTTGAAGGAGTTAGTATGCCATCTATAGTGGGATTGGATTTGCCAAATGAAATAGGTCTATATGATATGAGCGGTAATGTAAGTGAGTGGTGTCAAGATTGGTTTGGTACCTATAATAGCCATTCACAACATGATCCTTATGGTCCTTATTCAGGTGATAAACGTACATGTCGAGGAGGTAGTTGGACTAACGACGCAAGAAGCTGTCGCGTATCTAGTCGTGGCTACAATCCGCCTAATTTGCGTTTTGCAAACCTCGGCTTGCGCCTTGCCCTCTAGTTTTTAGCCAAGATTAATCTTTTTCATCTATGATGCAAATTCTACATATGCTTGTACTAGTAGCTGCACTTATGCTGCCGCTAGGACTTGCCGGGCAGAACCAAGGCTTTAAGTTGCCGGGCAAAAAGCAGTCAACCACCAAGACTGCCCCCAAGCCAGCCCCCAAGACAAAAACTGGTGTCAAGATGAGCAGCACCAAATCTGACGGTTCTTCAGCAAAACAGTCAACTAAGCCCTCCCAGTCATCCCAGTCTTCTCAGCGACAAATCCCACAGGTGATTCAGAACCTCATCGCCAACATGGTCTATGTTGAGGGAGGCACGTTCACCATGGGCGCAACAAGTGAGCAAAACGATGCACGCGAAAATGAGAAACCAGCCCACCAAGTGGCGCTCTCGTCGTTCAGCATAGGCAAATATGAGGTCACTCAGGCCGAGTGGCAAGCGGTGATGGGCAGCAATCCCAGTCACTTCACCGGCAACAGCCAGCGGCCGGTCGAGCAAGTATCATGGAACGATTGCCAAGAGTTCATCCGCAAACTTAACGCAATAACAGGCAAACGATTCCGATTGCCTACTGAGGCTGAGTGGGAGTTTGCCGCCCGAGGTGGCAAACTCAGCCGTGTCTACAAATATGCTGGCAGCAATACTATTGACAACGTTGCATGGTGTTATGGTAACAGCGGATCTACACATCCCGTTGGCACTAAGTCACCCAACGAACTGGGCTTGTACGACATGAGCGGCAATGTGTGGGAATGGTGTCAGGATTGGTATAATAGTTATTATTACAAATTCTCTTCTCAGATTAATCCCACAGGTCCCTCATCTGGCTCCTCCCGCGTTGCTCGTGGTGGTAGCTGGAACCACTACGCTCAGTACTGTCGCGTGTCGCACAGAATCCTTAATTCTGTGGATTACCGCGGCTACAACCTCGGCTTGCGCCTCGTCCTCTAATCATTCATTTAAAAAGCATTAATCTAACAATGAGACGGATAATCCACACCCTATTATTAGCAGTAGTTATTACGCTGCCGCTAGGGCTTGCCGGGCAGAACCAAGGTTTTAAGTTGCCGGGCAAGAAGCAGTCAACCACCAAGCCAGCCAATTCAAACAAACCATCAGCCATAAAATCCAATGGCAGCAAGAAGAACAATAGCACCAAATCTGCCGGCTCTTCAGCGAAGTCCAAATCCAACTCGTCGCACAAAAAGCTACAGCAAGCATACGTCGACCAGGAACTGGTAAAAAGCCTTCAGGAAATCATCAACACACTCACTGGCCTCAAGGATGCAAAGAAAAGCCCGGAAAAGACAGGAAAACGTGACAAAGCCGTACGCTCGTTACAAGGTTTACGCAACAAGGTGAACAAGTATGGTCTTGGTGATGATCTGGCATGGTGTGTTAATGAGTTGGACAAACCCATCACCATTGAGCAGCCTGACGGCAGGAGTCGTGCGCAATATCACCAGATTATCGGAAAGCTGGGAAAAATTCGCGACAAAGTTAAACAAGGCGAACCCCAGGAATCACGAGCAAATAACGGGTGGAAAACGGCTAAAGAATCAAGCTTTGAAAGGTCCGGCGTTGGTGCAGGTTCAAGACCCCAAGGCCGTGAGTAACGCCGAGTTCCAAGGTATGGTCACCCGCTTCCAACAGAAGTATAACGGACTCAAGAAAATCAAGAACGACAAGAACAATAAGTATGCGTTGATGATTAACAACACCAAGTATTACTGGATTCCTGTCGAAGATATGCCATAATAAATTTTAAAACAAACGACAATGGACTTTATCATTGGACGCGATGCCAACACGTCGCAACTGCGCATCAGCACCGCTGATGGCAAACGCACACAGCTGGTGGGGCAGCCAGGCTGTGTGCCCATGAATGTGAGCCGCAAGCACCTGCAGCTCACTGTGAACGCCGACCGCACCTGTGTGGCCCGTAACCTCAACCCCGCCAACGAGACCTGGGTCAACGGCATGGCGGTCATGACCCGGAACATCAGCTGGGGCGACCGAGTGGAGATGGGAGCCGGCCGCTTCCCGCTCGACTGGACCGCCATCGAACCGCTGCTGCCCAAAACCATCGACATCACCCCCCTCAAACGCGTGTGGAGCCAGTACAAGCAACGGGAAATGGCCATACGCAAGCGGCAGCAGAACATCAATGTGCTGGCCGGTGTGCCTATGGTGTTCACCGTCGGCGGCGGCGTGGTCACTAACTTCCTGCCCGACGACTTCAAGAGCTATGGCGTTGTCATCACCATCTTTGCTTTGGTACTGATGTGCTACGGGCTGTACCGCCGCTTCACCGACAAGAGCTTCGAAGAGCAAGAGGAACTCAAGCAGTGGCTACAGCAGCACTACACCTGCCCCGAGTGCGGCCACTTCATGAACTTCCAGGACTATGATGTCCTCAGTCAGAACAAGGCCTGCCCCTACTGCCGCACGCAGTACAAGAAGTAAGTGCGGTGGTGTTTCGGTCGACTATGCCGTGACTTTGTCACGGCCATCCTGCACGGCATTTCGTACAGTAAACACCCCATTTGATACAACATCGCCCCAAAAACTTGCAAACCGCAATGCCGCAAACCTAACTTTGCATTGAAATTATTAACCAAGTAGCCAAAGTAGCCACATTGTAGGGACGCGGCGTGCCGCGTGAACTGCCACAATGCAGTGACGGCTTCACTACTCCACTACTCCACTACAACACTACTCCACTACTAAAAACAAACGACGATGACAAACGAAGAAACCCAGTACATGCCCAACGCAGTACAGAACGAGAACACCACTCCCAGTCCCCAACCCCGCCGCGGCCTGAAGACCGGCTGGAAGCGCGTCACCATCGGCGGCGTGTCGGGCATCATGGTCGGCAGTGCCGCTGCCTACGCCGCCACCCACTTGATGGATAACCGCGACGCAGAGCAACCCGCCGACGACACCAAGGACGATGCCGCCGCACAAGCCGCCGACAGCAAGATGGCCACCACGGTGACTGACGACATGACCTTTGAGGATGCGTTTGCCGCCGCCCGTGACGAGGTCGGTGCCGGTGGCGTGTTCACCTGGCACGACAACGTCTATGGCACCTTCACCACCGCCGAGTGGGAGGCCATGACACCCCAGGAGCAGATGGACTACTTTGCCGCTGTTTCCGGCCAAGAGGTTCCCGAGCATATTGCTGCTCAGCCGCAAGTGCAGGAAGTACATCACTACCACCATGCCGTTGCTGACCAGCCCGCAGCACAAGCGACCGCTCAACACAACGAAGCGAACCAGGGCGACCATTTCATCCCCAACAACGACACCCACAGCACGGCTGACAGCGACGTGCGCATCGTTGCCACATCTGAAGTCGAGCAAGTGGGCGATGGCACTTACGCCCAGCACCTCGAGATTGATGGCCATGCGGCTGTTGCACTTGGCGACCAGCAGGGACCCGATGTGGTGGTAATCGACATTAACGATAATCGCCAACTTGACCCCCACGATGTGATCATCGACCTTCAAAGCGAGCAAGTGGCCACAGTGGGCGATGTCGTGGCACAGGTTCAAGCGCAAGATCCAGGCTATGTCACCGCCGGCTATGAGGAGGCAACAGTTGACACAGAACCAACAGTTGACCCCAACCTGCATGAGGTGGACTACGACCCAATGGATCCCGCCAATGACCCCATGTTGATGGACGACGGCATTGATGATTTAGGTATGGACATGGCCAGCGATGTCCCCGTCTACGACTGCTAGTCTGCGTGAAAAAAATTGCCACTGAAGCGTTCTTAATTATAAATTCTTAATTCTTAATTATAATAGTGGAAACCAAGATCATAAAATGCCCCAAGTGCAATATTGGTCTCGAGGTGAAAAATACCCGCGACGAGGCGGTCAAGAGCATCAAGTGCCCCAATTGCAAGACACCGCTCAAAGTCATCTTCAGGCAGCCACAAGCGCATCAGCCTGCCGACCCGGGAGCCACCATATTGCCGGGAATGAACACCCCGAAGCAGCCCGCTGGTGGGGGCGTGACCCAACTAGGACCCAACCCATCACAGCCGGGTGAGTCACAACTGGGGTCGAAGTCGGGTGGTGATGCCACACTCGTCAAGCCCAAGCTGCAACCGGGGCGGCTGTTCTGCAATGGGCGAGAGTACCCCCTGCAGATGGGGCAGAACATCGTGGGACGCAAAAACAGCACAAAACCCACCACTGTTATGCTAGATGTCAATGACACCTACATGAGCCGCATGCACATTCTCATCAACGTCGAGCAGGTGGGCGACAAGCTGCGCGCCACAGTCACCAACTATCAGAACACCAACGACACCCAGGTGGCCGGCCTGCCGCTGGCCAAGGGCGAGGTGATTGTGTTGTCTAACAACATGACCATCACCATGGGCGAGACCACTGTCACCTACCGCTCGTGAGCGGCATTGTGGCCGCCACACCCTTCGAGTTATTGGGCATTCAAATGTTCGAGCATTCGACTACTCGAACATTCGAGAATTTTCAATTTTCAATTTTAAATTATGAAATATAAACTCTTTCCTCCCCAGGCCATCTACGAGCTGGGGCAGCGCTCCAACCAGGAGGACAACATATTCCCCGCCATGGGCCGGGCCACGGCCGACGACCGCTTGTTCATCGTGTGCGACGGCATGGGTGGACATGAGCATGGCGAGGTGGCCAGCCAAGCCGTAGCCACCACCATCGGTCAGACGCTGACCCGGGCCTTGGCCGACGAGCCGCGGCTCACCGACGACAGTATCAACCGCGCCATCGCCGCAGCCTACGAGCGGCTCGACCAGCTGGACCGTGGCGAGGCACGCAAGATGGGCACCACGCTTACCCTGCTGTGCCTGCACCGTGGCGGAGTGACGGCGGCTCACATCGGCGACAGCCGCATCTATCACCTGCGACCCAACGAGGGCGAAATCCTCTACTGCTCGCGCGACCACTCGCTGGTGATGGACCTCTATCAGGCGGGCGAAATCACCCGCGATGAAATGCGAACTTCGCCGCAAAAGAACATCATCACACGCGCCATGAGTCCGGGCGAGGAGGGGCATGCCCGTGCCGACATTATCCATATTGCGGATGTCCGTCCCGGTGACTACTTCTACCTGTGCAGCGATGGTATGCTCGAGCAAATGGAGGATGACGAACTGCTGGCCCTCATCAGCGACAACACCACCGACAGCGAAAAGCGCGAGACCCTGATCCGAGCCACCGCAGGCAACAAGGACAACCACAGTGCCTATCTCATCCATGTCGAGCGAGTGGAGAAAGAACCCGGCGATGAGGCACTCATCGATGACGAACGCATAGCCCGCTGCAACGTCATGAACATCTACCGTGAGCGTGAAGCCCAGGATGCCGAAGATGTGTCTATCGTTGCGCCGCCTCCACGTCGCCCACGCGAAATCCCCGTTGATGCTATTAAAGAAACATCCACACCCCACTCCCCTGAGGGTACTGCACATGGTTTGGATACCAGTAGGAGGGTAATAGCCAACAAGAAGAAATCATTGCTTATTGTTGCTATTGCTGCCGTCCTCGCTCTCGCCGCAGCATGCTACTACATCTTCCGCCCAGCAAAGTCTGACAAGCCCATGACTGGACCAATCCCCACAGACACTGCAATGCATGTCAATGCTGTAGCAGATTCTGCAAAGGATAGAAAAGAAAAAGTAGAGGCTAAGGCCCATGCCGATAAAGGGAGTAGTTTGGGTGAGACTCCAACCGCTAAACCAGCTATCTCCGATACTTCAACATCTCAGAAACCAATCGCTAGAACACCATCGAAGAGAGGTTGGTACGTTCCATCAAGTTGTAGTACTGATACGACCAAACATATTTAGTCCTTAATACTAAATTAACAACTACGTGAACGACAATATCAACACAGCCTCAATGCTCCGTGTGGGGGCAATACTGGACGGCAAATATCGCATAGTGCGGTATCTGTCGTCGGGTGGTTTTGGCAACACCTACGTCGCCATCAACGAGTTCGGCGAGCAAGTTGCCGTCAAGGAGTTCTTCCTCAGGGGCATCAACCAGCGCGAGGCGAACAACATCACTGTCAGTGTGAGCAACACCGAGAACCGCGCACAGTTTGACCAGCAGAGGGCCAAGTTCAAGAAAGAAGCCATGCGTCTGCGCGGCCTCCTGAGCCCGCACATCGTCAAGGTGCAGGCCTTCTTTGAGCAGAACGGCACGTCCTACTATGTGATGGACTACATCGACGGCGAGTCGCTGGCCGAACGCTTGCGCCGAACCGGCCAGCCGCTGACCGAGGCCGAGGTGCTCGACATCCTCAACCAGGTGCTCGAAGCCCTCGACGAGGTGCACAACTCACAGCCGCCACTCTATCATCTCGACCTCAAGCCTGGTAACATCATGCTCGACCGGCACGGGCAGGTGCTGCTCATCGACTTCGGGTCGAGCAAACAGAGCGACGGACACGGCGGAGTCACCGTCACGGCCGCCACGTTCACCCGCGAGTATGCCCCGTTGGAGCTGATCGAGGGCCGACTGGACAAAATCGGCCCCTGGACCGACTTCTATGCCCTCGGTGCCACCCTCTACCGTCTGCTCACCAACCAGACCCCGCCGCTGTACAGCGACATCCAGGACGAGGGCGCGGCCGCCTTCCACTGGCCCGCCACTGTCACACAACCCATGCGCGACCTCACCCAGTGGATGATGACCCCCAACCGCACCCTCCGTCCCCAGTCCGTCACCGAAGTCCGCACCCGCCTCGCCAGCTTCCCTTCTGCCGAGGGTGGTATGTCCCAAGGACTGGTGGGAGAACCCAGCTCCCCTCATAAGTTAGGAGGGGTCGGGGGTAGTATGTCCGCCACTGACGAAACCAATGTTGCCTCACAGCCAGCCAGTGTCGACCCTGCGACACGCATCCAAACACGTCACCCCATCAATGCCGACAAACTCTATCAGTGGGCCACAGACCGCAAGCAAGATGGCAAATATTACGTCATCGAGCACCTGGGCGACAGCTTCTACCGTGCCGAAGACCTATGTGGCCTGACCCTGTACGAAGAAGACAAAATCCGTCTCTCTTACAGCCAAAACTGGCAACCCCTCGGCATCCTCATCAACAACTACACCCGAGTTGACACAGCCCCCACACCACCGCCAATTCCTGGTGAAGAAGGCGATGGCGACAACGACGGCGTCAATGATGGGCAAGGCTATGGTGTTTATGGTGGCAGCAACTACAGTCAAGGCTATGGCGGCAACGATAGTGGTAACAATAGCGGCTACAACGGTGGTAACAACCCACCAGGTGGTGAAGACTCAAGCGGCTCAAACTCATTCATCGCCTGGCTTGTCGGCACCATTGTGGCAGGCCTCATCATCGTCATCGCCGCCAAAGGCTGCGAAGGCCCCGCCGACCAAGTTGATAACTCGTATTCATCCGAACCCGATACTACAGCGGCTTTTTTCCCCGATTCTGCAGAAATCTTTAATGCAATTGAAAATAGAACGTTTACTGGTCATGCTGGTTGTGCATGGGAAGATGGATGGTATTATGGCAACTTCAAGAACGGATTACCAGAAGGTGAAGGGAAATTTGTTGCAGAAAAGACTGGTTACCAGTACGAAGGTAATTGGCATAATGGTAAGAAAGAAGGAAAGGGCATTGAACTGTTTAACAATGTGACATCCAAAGATGCGATGGTACAATATGAAGGTGACTTTAAGAACGGAATGCGCAATGGAATAGGAACTGTATATTACAATGATAAGACCTACCAAAAAGGTTCATGGAAAAATAATGAGTTGCTAAGTGTCACTGAAGAAGGAACATGGTCATATAATAACTGAAATAATGATGAAAGATATTTTTTTTAGATACTATTTAGTAGTGATGATTGCAATACTGGCATCATCAGCATGCTATGCCCAAACAAACCAAGGCTATAGCAAAAAGAAGATACAGGCCACAACAACGAAAGGTTCAAAGTCTTCTGGTCATAAGAGCAAGTCGAAATCATCAGGGCGTAGTCATTCAAGTGCAACACCCACTGCAATGTCTCGTCAAGAGCGCGACCGCATTATCCAGAACCTCATCGCCAACATGGTCTTCGTTGAAGGTGGTACATTCACCATGGGTAATACATATTTGAATACTGAATGGCCAAATGAATTGGAAATGCCAGCTCATCAGGTAAAACTATCATCTTACTATATTGGGAGATATGAAGTGACGCAAGCAGAATGGATGGCAGTAATGGGTTCTAATCCTAGTGTAAACCAAACTGATTTAAATCTTCCTGTAGAACATGTAAGTTGGAATGAATGTCAAGTGTTTATTAAAGAACTAAATAGATTGACGAAAAAACGATTCAGATTGCCAACTGAAGCCGAGTGGGAATTCGCTGCACGTGGCGGCAATAAGAGTCGTGGTTATACCTATGCTGGGAGTGATAATATAGATGATGTTGCATGGTATTATGATAATAGTCACACGACACAGTACACCTTTACACATATTGTAGGGAAGAAATTACCTAATGAACTGGGGCTTTACGATATGAGTGGTAATGTGTTAGAATGGTGTCAATCTTGGTATGCTCGTTATAGTGCCAATGCAGAGGTTAATCCTAAAGGACCAACAAAAGGTAAGTCACGATGCTTGAGAGGGGGACAAGTGAATTATTCTAAATCTTGCTGTCATGTCTCATATCGTGGTGCACAATCTCCTTCTTATCATACTGATGAGGTTGGCTTTCGGTTGGCTTTATAAAATCAGAAAAATCACATAGAATAACTATGAGAAAGCAAATAATACCCAACTGTTACTTCTTTAGACATAAAGAGGATTTCAACAAAATAATCTGTTATCATGAAGCTACAGAAGAGCAAGAATGGAAGGATACATACTTGATTTTCTATGGCTTTGATAGAAAACCGGAAATCGTTACTGGAGAAAAATATGAGAACCGTGCTGAAATTGTAAAGTATCAAATGTCTCGTTTCCCTTTTGAACCAAATAAAGATTTTCAGTTTGTAGAAGTTTCTATTGATACTCTCACAGATGACCAATATAATTTCTTTATTGAAAAACTTCTTTCTCATGGAGATGATGAAGTCAAACAATAACGGATATATATGTTATGGAAGACAATAATTTTGAGGCTCTAAAGGCATACATAGAATCGTTACTTTCACCCAATGTAGCCAATATATTAAAACAGAAAGATTGGGAAAAAATAATAGAATCTTGTAGCTTGCGCTATGCTCAGATGGATTCAACTCCAATCGCCTCGTTTGATTTTATTGATTATGTCATTGGATGTAAAGGAAGTGACAACAACCGAAAAGAACAATGTAATAATTTTATAGCAGGCTTTAATAATTCGGTGGATAAAGCTTATATGTATTGTGAAGAACACCCTAGTTTAAAGCATGGTATTGATAGAATCATTCGAAATTTAATGATTGCATCAGATAAAGATGTTTCATCTAATAATAGTGATTTTAAAAATCGTTTGAATGAGCTATTGGCTTTCAACTTTCTTGCTGGTTGCTGTGACACTAATGTGGTGGCGATAGAAGAAAAGCTCGTTAATGGCAAAAGTGTAGACTTTGTGGTGAACAGTAAAACAACTAACGAATACCGTGGATATGAGGTAGTGACTTTACAAGGTATCGACCCTTCAAAACAAGACAATAATGAAACAATGAACACTTTCATCAGTGATAGGATTGAGAATAAACGTAAAATGAAATTTGGTGACTTGTCGAGCAGTGGCCGGATTTCATCGTTACACGTTATGCCGGTAATAGAATGGTACGATGGTCTCAGTGAATTTTATTTTGTGCCCTCAAATCCTTGTTCTACGCCGATATTCACTAATTCGCTTTGTCTAAAGGATGGTCGTTGTTCGTTAGAGTTATGCGAAATAAATGAGTATATTAATAGAATTTATAAAGATGATAATAATGCTTAATATTCGAAAAAATTTGATTCAGATGCTCGCGCTCTTTGCAATTGTATTATTGCCAGTGACAATGTTAGCACAAACAAACCAAGGCTATAGCAAGAAAAAACAAGCTACCACTACGAAGAATGCAAAGGCATCTGTGGGTCATAAGAGCAAGTCGCAATCATCAGGGCGTAGTCATTTAAGTGCACCATCCACTGCAATGTCCCAACATGGACGTGACCGAATCATCCAGAACCTCATCAGCAATATGGTCTATGTCGAGGGCGGCACATTCACCATGGGAGCAACTAGCGAGCAAGGAAGAGATGCAAATAGTGATGAAAAACCGCCACATCAGGTTACGCTCTCGTCGTTCTATATCTGCAAGTTCGAAGTTACACAAGCCTTATGGAAGGTGGTTATGGGAACGAATCCTAGCTATTATAAAGGGAACTCGCTACTTCCCATCGAGAATGTGAGTTGGGACAACTGCCAAGAGTTTATACGTAAACTCAATGCCATGACTGGCAAACATTTCCGTTTGCCCACTGAGGCTGAATGGGAATATGCTGCTAGAGGCGGCAAACGTAGCAAAGGCTATATCTATGCTGGAAGTAATAATCTTGATGAGGTGGCATGGTACGGCGATAACAGTGGTTCAATTACTCATCCAGTAGGCACCAAGGCTCCCAACGAGCTGGGGCTATACGACATGAGTGGCAACGTACTTGAATGGTGTCAGGACTTGTACGACAGTAGCTATTATAACTTTTCACCACAAAACAACCCACTTGGTCCATCTTCGGGTTCTATACGCATAAACCGTGGAGGCAGTTTTAGTTGTAGTGTCGCAGGTTGCCGCAAAACTTATCGCTTCTACTCCGCACCTTGGAACACGCACAGCGACCTTGGCTTGCGCCTCGCCCTTTAGTTCTACCATTGAGGATTCAAGAGTAATTAATACACATGATATTATGATTCAAGCAAAAAATACAGGAAATACATTTAAGGGTTATTGTATTTGTGGGTTTATTGATATTCTTGGCTTTTCCAATGAGGTTCATAACAAATGGGACAACGAAGAGACCGATAACCCTGTTGAGAGACTTCAAACATTCACCAGGAATATAAACAAGTCTCTATCGGCCAATATTAGGCATCTTAAAAATGAGACGCATAAAAACAGCTATAATTTTGGCTGTAGATTTACAACATTCTCTGACAGTGTTGTATATGCTTATTGTTTTGAAAAAGGTGTGGAAGAAATAGATATCTTGATAGGCGCATATTCTGTTGCAAAGGTTGCCCAGATTATTTGGGAGAAAGCAATTGACGTGGGGTTCACAGTGCGAGGAGGCATAGAATATGGTCAAATTTTCTGGAGTAATCAAATAATTGCTGGTCCTTCACTAATTGAAGCATATAAAATTGAAAAAGATTTGGCATTTTCATCAAGAGTCTGTTTGGGAGAAAAACTTGTCCATCAAATAGATAAGGTTTTAAATGACAACTTACCAAAGTGTGAGAATATATTTTCAGAAAGGATGACATCGTTTCTGAAAAATGAAATGAGGAATCTTATTTGCGATGATTGGGATGATAAAAAAGTTATTTCTCCAAAAGTTGTTTTTGGTAAGAAGTCTATTATTGATAAACTGATGTCTTTGCAAAAACAATGTACTGTGATTAAGGATAAATTGAAATATGTCCCTCTATTGAGACTATTAGAATGTAAAATGGAATACCAGAATAACTAGTTGAAGAATATGAGTATATTAGTAGAAAGAATAAAACTGAGAACAATGTCTAATATAAGAAGAAGTTTGTTTCAAGTTCTTGCGTTCTTTGCAATTGTATTATTCTTGCCATTGAATATGTCTGCCCAGACAAACACGGGCTGGAACAAAAAGAAACCACAAACCACAACTACGAAAGGTTCAAAGTCTTCTAGTCACAAGAGCAAGTCAAAATCATCAGGGCGTAGTCATTTAAGTGCACCATCCACTGCAATGTCCAAACAAGAGCGCGACCACATCATCCAGAACCTCATCGCCAACATGGTCTATGTCGAGGGCGGCACATTCACCATGGGCGATGTTAAGTCTCAAAAATATTGTCAGGTCAAATCATTCTATATTGGTAAGTATGAAGTAACCCAAGAGGAGTTCCTTGCTGTTTTGGATGAGAATCCTTCTGATTACTTTAATTGGAGCGATGAGAAATGGAAAATGATGGAAGCTTATCATTTTAAGAAGTCTGATTATATCGGAAACAAACGACCAGCTTCTGGTGTTACCTATGATAAAGCATTGGCATTCATCTCCAAATTATCTGAAATGACTGGCAAACATTTTAGATTGCCAACTGAAGAAGAATGGGAATATGCAGCTAGAGGTGGAAAGTATAGTTGTGGATATAAATTTTCAGGTAGTAATGATTTAAACGAAGTTGGATGGCATAGTGGAAACTCAGGTGTAGGTAATTACTCAAAAGATGTGGGAATGAAGAAGCCTAATGAATTAGGTTTATATGATATGACTGGGAATGTTGAAGAATTATGTTCTAACCATCAATTGAGAGGTGGCTGCCGAAATAGTGACATTAATGAACCTTATTTTGGTTGTGAACTGTTTGTATGGGGGAAGGTAGACAACAGAAAATATACTGAGAATAGTCAAAGTATCGGATTGAGATTAGTTTGTGATTAGATTTTATGTTACAGTGAATATGAAAGTTAAGAACTTTAGAGCATTTCGAGTAATTAAAACAGAGAGTCTCAACTATGAAGAATCTGTGTTTAGCGGCAAAACTAGTATATGTAGAAATGACTTTTCATGTAACTTTAGACAAGTATATGAGGCAGTTTTTGAAGAAGTTCGAGGGCAACAATGTACATCTTCTGACGAAGAATTGCTTGATGACTGATTTATGAGAATGCTTTTAGACACAATAAATTTGATTTTTTTAATGTATTCATTTCCTGCAATTTTTGGCAACACAATAGCTAATATGATAATGTTGAAAGTTCATTATTTTTTTAGGAATTTAATAAATTTTTTAAGATTTGCGAAAAATCATCCTGAAGTTTTGAATGATGGTTTGTTATTGTTGAAATATATATTTCTATCGCTCATTGCACTCATCGTCTGCTGGTTAATATACGAATTGGTAAAGTGGATTTGTAATGAATTGACAAATGATGCAAGTGATTTGCCAGAAGATAAGTCGCTAAATACTAATTCTTCTCCAATAATGGATGAAATGTATGCAAATAATCTTATCTGGATTCATAAAGGAGAAGATTCAAGAAAAATAAATGTAATGGAATTACAAGGTTATTTAGATAAGGGATACAAAAAAGGGAAAGCGAAAAAGCCCAAGAAAAAGCCCAAAAAGGAAGAATTCCATCATAGAGATGAGCAAGATACTCCAAAATTAACACATTCTCAGCAATCAAGTCTGCTCCCAAAAGGGACGAAACTCAACGGCAGATATATAATCGAGCGTCACCTGTCGTCTGGCGGATTCGGCAATACTTATGCCGCCATCAACGAGTTTGGAGAGCGCGTTGCCGTCAAGGAGTTCTTTGTCAAAGGCTGGAACCACCGCGATAAGGGTAGTGCCATCGTTAGCATAAGCAATCGCGAATACAGCGACCAGTTTCGACAGCAACGTGAGAAGTTCAAGACCGAGGCCATGCGCCTACGCATTTTGCATAGTCCTCACATAGTCAAAGTAATTTCGTTCTTCGAGGAGAACGGAACGTCCTACTATGTGATGGAATACATTGATGGCGAGTCGCTCGCCCAGTACATAAAGAGACGCAACGGCAAGCCAATGCCCGAAGCTAAGGTTCGTGACATACTTGGCCAAGTGCTAGAAGCACTCGCGGTCGTCCACAATGCCGGTTTATATCACCTCGACATCAAGCCTGACAACATCATGGTAGACAGTAAGAAATGCACCCACTTGATTGACTTCGGAGCAAGCAAACAGATGGATGCTGCCACTGGAGGTGCCACAGCTTTCACTCAGGCGGCCTACACTCCGAGCTACGCTCCCCTTGAGCAAGTCGAGGGACGCATGGACAAAATCGGCCCGTGGACCGACTTCTACGCCCTCGGTGCCACCCTCTACCGTCTGCTCACCAGCCAAAAACCGCCGCTGTACAGCGACATCCAGGACGAGACCGAGGCGGCCTTCCACTGGCCCGCCACCGTCTCGCAGCCCATGCGCGACCTCACCCAGTGGATGATGACCCCAAACCGCACCCACCGCCCCCAGTCCGTCGCCGACATCCGCCACCGCCTCGCATCAAATTCCATCCTTGATGAGAAGACGAATCAGTCCCAGAAAAAAACTAAAACGAATATTATCTCAAAAGATGATACAGTAATCAAATCAGCATAGCCTTATAAATAAGTTGACTTTCAGCAAAATGATGAATATTGCTGTTCAATGTAGCTGAACCATATACATCAGCAAAGTAATGGCTATTCAGGATTGTGATTCATTGATCGGAAACAGATTCAAATAGACTAAAATTAAAAAAATAGTAATTGTTATGGACATAGAAAAGATACTAAAGCAGGCTCAAGCGACCAAAGAGTTGTATCGGTCGCAAGTGATTAACTTTGGCAACATCTACTTTGCAGGTGTCAAGGAAGATGGTACATACATTCAGCCAACAACAAATGCTTATGTGCTTGAAGGCACCAAATATATCGCAGTTTTTATCGATTACAGCTATGTAGTTGTGACTAATACCGACAGAAGCCATATGGTTCTGTTTGCAGGCGAAGACGGAATACTGGATGACAAGCTTCTGGTTGATGGGTGGAAAATGACACTCAATGCGCCGCGTTTTGACACATACTGCACTTATGATCGTACATATACTATCTCAAAAGAAGATATGCGATTGCAGATTAACGTGAAACCACATGAGTTGACATCACGATTTGAGGAGGTGTGGCAAGTTTTCACCGAAGCACAAAAGTGTACAACTCAGCATGAACTTGATTTGTTGGGAAGATTGTTCAAACAACGCAAAACATTAGATGATGCGACAATTGAGATTGCTCGCCAAAGAGCCGAAAATGAGCGACTCAAAGAGTTGGTTGTTTCGCATCAAAAAATCTTAACTCTTATCGAGCAACATCTGCCTTGATTCTGACCATCAAGAAGAATTGAAAGAACTGGAACTATATATCCAGCGCAATTATTTCAATAACTGAACAAGAAATGAATTTACCAAACGGGACGCTATTGCAGGGCGGGAAATATAGGATTGAACGAGTGCTGGGGCAGGGAGGCTTCGGCATCACCTACCTGGCGACCCAGGTGATGCTGGACCGACAGGTGGCCGTCAAGGAGTTTTTCTTCCGTGACTTTAACCTGCGTGATGGCGACACAAAGACGGTGACCATCGCCACCGAGGCCAGCCGGGAGCTGGTGGAACGATACCGCAAGAAGTTTGTCAAGGAGGCGCAGACCATCTCGAGGCTCGACCATGCCGGCATCGTGCGCATCCACGACATCTTTGAGGAGAACGCCACGGCCTACTATGTGATGGAGTACCTTGAGGGCGAGTCGCTGTCGCAGCTGGTGGAGCGGCGCGGAGCTATCCCCGAGGCTGAGGCGGTGGGCTATGTCAGTGCCGTGGGCGTCGCGCTGCAGTATATCCACGCCATGCACATCAACCACCTGGACATCAAGCCCGGCAACATCATCCGCCGCCGCGACGGCCGTGTGGTGCTCATCGACTTCGGGGTGAGCAAACAGTATGACGCGGCCACCGACCAGGGCACGACCACCACGCCGGTGGGCATCAGCCACGGCTACTCACCTGCCGAGCAGTACCGGCAGGGTGGGGTGCAGCAGTTCTCGCCGCAGAGCGATGTCTATGCTCTGGCGGCGACACTGTTCAAGCTGCTGACCGGCGTCACCCCGCCCGACGCGATGACGGTGATTGACGAGGGGATGCCATTGGCCGAACTGCAGTCGCGCCATGTCGCACAACCTGTCATCGATGCCATTGCTGCTGCGATGCGGTCGCGCAGCCACCGCACCCCGTCGGTCGCCCAGTTCATCGCCCAGTTGACCCCCTCTCCCCAGCCCGTCTCGCCACCCATCCCCAACACCGATGATGTCACCGTCGTCAAGTCACGCCCAGTCATCGAGCAAAAGCCCTTGTTGCAGGACCGCACCTTCAACGTGGGTGGCGTGACGTTCAAGATGATAGCTGTGGAGGGCGGCACCTTCATGATGGGTGCGACTGCCGAGCAGGGCAACATGGCCGAAGATGATGAGAAACCTGCTCATCAGGTTACACTTACCAGTTACCTGATTGGTCAGACGCAGGTCACTCAATATCTGTGGATGGCCGTTATGGGTAAGAACCCAAGCAACTTTAGCAAGGACAAGAAACGTCCCGTAGATACTGTAAGCTGGGAGGAGTGTCAGATTTTTATCCAAAAACTCAACCTGTTGACCGGCGAGCACTTCCGACTGCCCACCGAGGCCGAGTGGGAGTTTGCCGCCCGTGGAGGCAACCGCAGTCGCGGCTACACATACGCCGGCAGCAACAATCTGGATGACGTGGCCTGGTACTGTGAAAATAGCGGGTGGATAACCATAACCTGTAAGACACACCCTGTCGCAACAAAGAAGCCCAACGAACTGGGGTTGTACGACATGAGCGGCAATGTGTTAGAGTGGTGCCAGAACTGGTATGGCGACTACAGTAATGATGCGCAGACCAATCCTACAGGGCCCACTTTGGGCACCGGCCTCGTCAGCCGTGGAGGCGGCTGGAGTTCCGATGCAGGGGACTGCCGCGTGTCGTACCGTAACAGCTTCACACCGGGCTTTCGCAGCGGCCTCCTCGGCTTGCGCCTCGCCCTCTAGACTCACGACAGCGGCGCAAGCAGGAAACTCAGCTAACGGCAGATTTCATCACTTATCCCTGGCATTTTGTCAAATAAGGGGACAAATGGCTTGACATCGCAGGCCGAAATCAATAACTTTGTAGCACAGATTAACCAACATCACAAACAGATAGGACATTATGAATACAGACGAAACCAGAGTCATTGACTCGCAAGAGAACACCCAGCTGAAAGATGACGCGACTGCCGCAAAGCAGCCGAAAGGCAAGACTAACACAGTGCAGACTGCTGCGGCAGCAGTGGCCGGCGCAGCACTGGGTGCCGCCGGCGAACTCGCCGCCCAAGATTTCATCACCAACAAGGCTGTAGAGACACCCGCTGAAGAAACCCCTCAACCAGAAGCCGCAGAAACTCCAGAAGCCGCTCCCGAGGTGGCACAGACGCAGCCAGTTGAGCCAGAGGTCGTCGTGGTGCATCATCCGGCTACTGAACCAGCCCCAGAGCCGATTCTTGTGTCCGAACCTGCACCGGCTCCAGAGCCCGAACCCGACCCCGATGTGCACATCCTTGGCATGGCGGTGAAAGATAACGGACAAGGCGGCATGGCCACCGTTGCGGGAGTGCAAGTGGATGGCGAAGTCTCGGTGCTGGTCGATGTGGAATCGGATGGAACATTTGACCTGCATGGCCGTGATGCCAATCATGATGGCCAGTTGCAAGCTGATGAGTGGCACGACATCAGAGATGCCAACTTGCAAACATCGCACGCTATCGAGGCCTATATTGAACAAGAGCAGGGCGCAGGAAGGACTGCCATGGTGACCGACTTGAATAGCGGCCAACAATATCCCATCCAAGAGAGTCCGAGTGGGTTTGAGGCACAGCAACCCGAAGATGATTATCTGGCCCAGCAGATGTACGAGACAACGCAACCCGACATGCCCGACTATGTCAACGACGCCGATGCCGGCATGATGGACGCATAGCCGACACTAGGTAGCTGTTCAACGATTCCTCTTTTCCCCTCCCCTGCCAGGGGAGGGGTGAGGGGCGGGGTTGAGCACCAGGGCTGGTAATCAACTCCCCTCCTAAGGAGGCCGCTGAAAAAGTACAGGCAAATAATTGATTTGCTTCACGATGGTTATATTCAAACCTAAATTTGAATAAATTGTCTGAAAATTTCGCGATATTTCAAATTATATTCAAGAAAAATTCGCGGTTTATTCGCGTAATTCGCGGTTTATTACTTTTTCAGCAGCCTCTTGGGAAAGGGGAGGGGAGGCTGAGGAGACACTGCCTGGCGGAGGAAAACCCCACCCCTGCCCCTCCCCTTTGGGAAAGGGGAGGGGAGGCCAGATGGAAACGAATTGCTAATAGTCACTAAATGACTGTAGAATGAGAACACTTGTCATAATCATATTGGCACTGATGGCCTCGGCATTTGCCCTGCAGGTGGGTGCCGAGACATACGTCGTCGTTGTCGGCATTGCCCAGTATCAGGACAGCCGTGCCAATCTGTTCCTGCCAGAGAAAGATGCCCGAACCGTCGCGGCAATCTACAAAACCCGCACCGAACATGTGGCCACCCTCACCGGCCGTCAGGCGACCCGTGCCAATATCATCAAGGTGATGAACGCGCAGTTTGCCAAAGCCGGCAAGGGCGACATGGTGGTGCTGTTCTTCAGCGGTCATGGCTATGAGGGCGGATTCTGCCCCTACGACACGGGACCACGGTTCAGCAACACGCTCACCTACGAGGACATCTACTCGGTGTTCAGGCACTGCCGGGCGACACGCAAGGTGGTGATTGCCGATGCCTGCATGTCGGGCGGCATCAGGAGCAAGAAGCGGTCGCGTAGCCGGGCCAAGAGCAAGTCGGACGTGGTGATGTTCCTCTCGTCCAGGACCAACGAGAAGTCAATCGAGACACCGAGGATGCAGAACGGCTACTTCACGGCCTACCTCGACCGCGGTCTGCGGGGCGGTGCCGATACCAACCGTGACCGTGTGATCACTGCCAAGGAGATTTTCAACTACGTGAGCCAGGGCGTGAAGTCGCTCAGCAAGGGCCGGCAGCATCCGGTCATGTGGGGCAACTTTGACGACAACTTCGTCATGATCGACTGGCGACAATGACAACCTCAAGTTTCTAAAGTAGTTCAGTAGTTGCAGTAGTTGCTGTAGTTCAGCCGTTACATGATGGTGGTAGGGACGCAGGGGGGCGCATGAACTGCGGCCATCATGTGACGGGCAAGCGTCATATGTGTTACGTGTAATTCTCACTATTTTTTTAAAAAAAGATTTGCTCATTAGTATAAAAGAAATATGAATTTACCCAACGGAACCCTGCTGCAGAGCGGGAAATATAGGATTGAACGGGTGCTGGGGCAGGGCGGCTTCGGCATCACCTACTTGGCGACCAATACCGCATTTGACGAGACGGTCGCCATCAAAGAGTTTTTCTGGCGTGGCGTGAACCACCGCGAGCAGGAAGGCTCGACTGTGAGTGTGAGCAACCGCGAGAACGAGCAGATGTTCGGCGAACAGTTGGCCAAGTTCCGCAAGGAGGCCCGTCGCATCCGCCGTCTGCACAACCCGCACATCATCGCCGTCCACGACCTGTTTGACGAGAACGGCACGGCCTACTATGTGATGGACTACGTGGACGGCGAGTCGCTGGCGGACTGGCAGAAACGAGTCAACCAGCCTATGCCCGAGGCCGAAGTGAAGAACTATCTGCTGCAGGTGCTGGACGCGCTGGCTGTGGTGCACAGCAATGGCTTCTGGCACCTGGATGTGAAGCCCGGCAATGTGTTGATTGACCACCAGAAGCAAGTGCGCCTCATCGACTTCGGGGCCAGTAAGCAGATGAAACTGGACGGCGGCGCAACCACCAACACCCAGGCCAGCTACACGCCAGGCTACGCACCGCTCGAGCAGGTGTCGCAGCGCCTTGAGGACGTGGGCGCTTGGACCGACCTCTATGCCGTGGGGGCAATGGGCTATCGCCTGCTCACCAACCAGCGACTGCCAGAGTGCTATGACATCTTGCTCAAGCGTGATGCGGCGTTCCAGTTCCCGTCGTCGGTCAGCGATGAGATGCGGCAACTCATCGTGTGGATGATGCAGCCCAACCACACCGACCGGCCGCAGTCGGTGGCCGATGTGCTGGCTAAGCTAAAGCCTAGACCGGAACCAGAGCCTCAATCGATGCCCCCAAAAACCGTTGACCCAAAACCTGCCGATGTCGATCCGGATGTGACCATCGTCAAACCGAAAGAGCCAAGCGCAGAAGATGCCCATGGCGATGACTTGGGTGGTCTGGTCAGCATCAGCAATAGGTCGAAGGCAAGAGCATCGGATATTGAACGGGTGGTGACTCGCTTGTTGCGCAACATGGTGCAGGTGGATGGGGGAGTTTTCACGATGGGCTGCATGTCGGGGCGCGACGGCTCAGGATTCGGTGACGAGTACCCGGCACATCAAGTCCTGCTTTCGGCATTCTATATCAGCCGCTATCAACTCACGCAAGACGAGTGGGAGACCATCATGGGTGAGACCCCCTCGAAATTCAAAGGCAACCGCCTGCCGGTGACCAACGTCAGCTGGCACGACTGTCAAAACTTTATCCTGCGGCTCAACCAGTATTCGGGCAGAACTTTTCGTCTGCCCACCGAGGCCGAGTGGGAGTATGCTGCCCGAGGCGGTCGACTCGGCAGGAACACACTCTATGCCGGTAGCGACCGCCTGGACGATGTGGGATGGTATGAGGCCAATGCGCATCACGCGCCTCGTGAGGTCGGACTGCTGACACCCAACGAGTTGGGTCTCTACGACATGACAGGCAATGTGCATGAGTGGTGTGCCGACACGTTCTATCGATATTCGGCCAATGTCTCTGGTTATGAAGAAGACCCCATCCACCACGAAGGCAGCCTGCGGCGAATGACGCGAGGTGGATCTTGGCTCAATGGGGCGGGCTTCATGCGCATTGCGCAGCGCTGTGCTGACAATGCCGACATGCGCAACAGCACCATCGGGCTGCGCCTGGCCATGTCCAGCATGGTGTGATGATGACATTGTTCATCACCTATTCACGGAGGATTTCGACCATGCGGCGACGGCGAGCGTAGGTGCTGCACAGCTCGGTGCGCAGGGCGGCTGCGGCTGCGCGACAGTTGGGCAGGCCGCCTACCACGCGCAGGGCATCGGCCAACTTGCGATAGTGGCTCTCGCCGACATGGGTGGCGGCATAGTCGCGGATGTCTTGCTGGAGCAGCGCAAGCAGTTGCTTTGAGTGGGTGTCGCGCAAGTGGATGGCGCACCTGATGGCCTCATCAAGTCGTCCTTTTTTGATCTGGCTCACATAGTCGAACAGCTTGTCATGGTCGCCCTCCTCAATCAGAATTTCAGCCAGTCTGTAATCTGAGTACCCATTGATGACCAGGCCGGCATCGGTCAGCAACTCGGCAAGGAACTGTGGCCACTGTTTGGCGGGAATGAGGGAGCGCAGTTTGCGATAGCGTTCGATGTCGCTTCGGCGCACGAACAGTTCTCGGCAGACGTTGATCTGCTGCTCGGTGTCGCCTAGTGCCTCATAGATAGCCAATTTCCGCTTTGTCCAGTCGGCAGCCGTGCCATTGTGTTGTCGCTCGATGGCCACAGCAATGCCGTCATCAATCACTCGCAACGCTTCCTCGTAGTGCTGCGCTGCGACCAGCCGGTCGACCCTGAGTTGGCGGATTTGGGGTGTCTCGATATATTGATCGATGGTGCGCTCTGCCTCGTCGTGTCGGCCAAGTTGCTCGAGCAGGTCGATTTTCTGCTTGATGTAGTCGCATTGTGAGTATTTGCCGGCATGAGAGGCAATCATCTGGTCGACAAACTTGATGGCATCGTCGCCCTGCAATGTCAGTACGGTCAGTTGTTGCAGCAGGTTGTTGAAGTTGCAGTAGTTGTAGTCGCATAGCTCTGACGAGGTGAGCGCTTTGATGCTCTCGAGCACCGATGAGCGGCAGTCGCTGTCGATGCCGGGCTTGACGATAGCCTGTAGCAGCAAGTTGCCCGCACGGTCGCAGACACCGCCAATGTCGCTTTCCTCCTCGTAGGCTATGCTCTCGTCGGCCATTTTGTCTATCGACTTGAACAGCTGCACGGCGATGGCCACGGCTGCGCGGGCGTTGCTGGCCTTGAGCAGGTTCTCGCCCTCGTCGAGCAAGTCATTGGCTTGGCCGACGACTTCTTCCCAATCGGTCGCTTCATAGTAACCGTAACGTGCTCTGTGGGTGGCGATGCACGAGCTGATGGCCATGTCAACTTTCTGCTCATAGTCGATGGCGACATCGTCGGGTTGGTCGAGATAGAGCGACTGCAGGTGCTCAATTACCGCGCGCCGCAGCGATGAGTCGCTTGTCGAGCGTTGGCGAATGAATGCTTTCAGGTCGTTGACAGTCGCCAAGGCTAACAGGCGTTCCAACTCGGGGTCTGATGACAGAGAAGTGTCATCACCGTCATCGTCGTTGTCGTCCGAGTCATCATCGTCAAACACGATTTCAAAGTCAGCGTCATAATCGTCTTCAAACTCATCGTCGTCTGAGTCATTGTCCGATGTGCGGTCGTTGATCTCGAGCAGAGTAGCCACCACATGCTTGCACATGCTGCCGTCGTAGGGGCAGTCGCATGACCAGGTTAGAGCGCCATTTTGGCCGATACGCACGGTCACATTGTAGTTTTCCGTACCCAGGACAGTGGCATGCCAGGTGCCGGCAGATTTCTCTTGCAGTTGCGTCACCGCGCCGCTCTCTTGATAATCGACTCCTCGCCAATAGATGCGCGATGGGATGAAGTCCTGAAAATTGTCTAGCGTGATGTTCATAATGGATGGCATGATAACGGCACAAAGATAATGAATTGTTTTCATTCGTGCAAATGCATGGGTCTTTGCGAATATTGTGCAATTTAGGGTTACCAGGCCCGGTATAGACTATAATAATAGAAACTGATAATGAAGAAAAGAAGAACTCTATTGCTCACGGTGCTTGCGCTTGTGCTGGTTGCCGGCCTGTTGGTGCCTTTCTGCTGGCGTGAGTGGCGTTTGGTGCGTCAGGCCGAACGTTCATCTAAAGTCTATCTGTCGTTGTATGGTGACAGTCTCACCTTTCAGCAGCGCGTCGACGAGACCCGCCGCTATACTGCCGCGCATGGGCTGAACACCCAGTATGTCATCCTGGTGGACTTCAACAAGCCCTCGGGCGACCCGGCACGGTTTCGCCTCTATGACCTCGAAGCGCGCAAGACCGTGTTGTCTAGCACTTGCATGCACGGCGCCGGTGCGGGTAGCACCGACAGCCGTCCGGCTTTCAGTAACCGCCCGGGCAGCAACAACTCATGTCTGGGGAAGTTTCATACGGCAGGGCGGCACACGTCGGGCAGGGTGGGGCGGTATCGCACGCCCAGCATCAACCTGGTGGGCAAGAGCGGACGGGCCAACAACAATGCCGGCCGTCGCAGCATCCTCATCCATGGCTGGGCCGAGAATGCCGGCCGTCGCGGCAGTCATCTGCGCATCAATCCACGCTTGAGCCAAGGTTGCTTTGCCATTGAGTCAAGCAAGGTGCGATGCCTAAGCGAGATTGTCACCGCCAGCGACCGTCCCATCCTGCTCTGGGCTTACCATAATCCGATTTAAGATATGATTGAACTCAAAGCAGTTTTTTAGTGTAGATATGGGCCCAGTGTGCTTTGACGGTAAGTTTGTCGACACAAGTTTTGGCAGTTTGGAATTTTTGACGTATATTTGCACACTGAACATTAAAATTTGTGCGTTATGACGATAGCCAATCCATTGTATGATGTGGTGTTCAAGTACCTGATGGAGGATGACCGCATTGCTCGCACCATCCTGTCGGCGTTGCTTAAGAAGGATGTCGTGGCCGTTGAGATGCGTCCTCACGAGTACAGCAACATTGAGCGCAACTCTCTGTCTGTGTTTCGCATCGACTTTGCTGCCACCATTCGTGATGTCGACGGCAAAGAGAGCCTTATTTTGATTGAGGTGCAGAAGACTTGGCTCGAGACCGAGACGTTGCGTTTCCGCCAATATCTGGCTGTGCATTACTCCAACCCCAAGAACATCCGTCCTGACGGCAATGCCATCCCGATGGTGGCGGTCTATATCTTAGGACATAAGCTGGGCGGCATTAAAGAGCCGGTGCTGTATGTGAGCCATCAGTCACGCGACTATGACGGGAAGTTAGTGACAGCGGGGATGCCTAATGCGTTTGTCGACAGTCTGACCCACGACAGCATCATCGTGCAGGTGCCGCTGCTGCAGGGGCAAATCAACAACCGGCTGGACATGGTATTGAGCATCTTTGACCAGACACGAAAAGACGAGAATGACATGCGCATGCTCCTGCTTGACGATAAGGCCTACAGCAATGATGCCGACATGGACTACATCTTGCGGCGACTTCAGTCGGCGGCAGCCGACAGTGCGATGCGTCACAACATGAATGTCGAGACCGAGTACTTTTCGGCCATCGAGAAGCGTGACTCCGTGATTATGATGCGTGATAAAGAACTGGCTGAGAAGAAAGTGCTGCTTGATGAGCAGGAGGCCCGTCTTGGCGAGCAGGAGGCTCGTCTTGGCGAGCAGGAGGCTCGTCTTGGCGAGCAGGAGGCCCGTCTTGGCGAGCAGGAGGCCCGTCTTGGCGAGCAGGAGGCCCGTCTTGGCGAGCAGGAGGCCCGTCTTGGCGAGCAGGAGGCGCAAATCAGTTTGATGGTTAAGATGTTGCTGGACTTGGGCAAGACTCCTCAAGAGATTGCCACCAGCCTGGGAGTGGACCTAGACGTGGTCATGCGTCTGGCTGCCGAGTAGATTAAAACTGACACTAGTGAAGGTTTATTATGGGCACAAGAGCAAATGTGAGAGTGGAGCAGGGTGAAAGGGTGCAGAATTTCTACCACCATTTTGACGGATATCCTGAAGGTGTAGGGCATGAGCTTTGGCGAATGCTCCATGACAGAGTGGTGTGGGACTTCGATGCCATTTGTGATGAACTCACCGGTGGCAAGTTGGCTCCGAAAGGTGACTATCGACCATGCGATGTGCCTGTGGGTGACATTGAGTATGACTACACC
This sequence comes from uncultured Bacteroidales bacterium, assembly GCA_902781045.1. Classification (GTDB taxonomy): domain Bacteria; phylum Bacteroidota; class Bacteroidia; order Bacteroidales; family Muribaculaceae; genus Sodaliphilus. The sequence goes on from CACZHT010000003.1 coordinate 115,652, forward strand.
GTCTCATGCGACAAGCGACGGTTGACATATATTCACCTTGTTGACAACGACGAAGTGCGGCTAATATAGGTTACTTTTCGTCAGATTATTTATACCAACACGTAAACATTAAATTTGTTGAATTATGATGACAATTGCGATTTTTGCGTGTGTGGTGGTGTTGGGTACTGCCTTGTGGAGGGTGGTGCGCGACACTCGAGCCGGTTCAGTGGCTGTGACGATAGCCGCGCTTTGTTATTGCATTGTGCTCATGCTGGCTGCAATGCGGCTCCATGGCTATCTGCCGGCAGTTGACGACCGCCTGACTAATAATGCGTTGGGCTACATCAAGAACTATCTTGGAGATAACCTGCAAGTGCTGCTTAGTGCCGTCATCGTGGTGGTCAATGCCTTTGTGGCATGTGCCATCTGGTGGCGCATGCCGCTGCGATGGTTTGTGGCTGCTGTGGTTGCCGGTTTCTTGTTGCTGGGTTGTGCGATGTCGCTCTTTAACAGCACGTCTCCGCTAGTGTCGCTCTTTGGCACCTGCTGCGCCTTTATGGCAGCTGTAGGTTATGCTTTGGGATTGACCTATAAAGAGTTTTGTGTCATTGGCAACAACTATGTGCAAGCTGGTCTGGTGGCTGCCTCGGCACTGTGGCTAGCTGTGGAGTCGTGGCAGGTGGTCAAACGGCAGCCGTCGTTTGCCTCTTGGTTGGCTGCCGCATTGTCCAGTCTGCTGGTCTGTGCCTATGGCAAACTGTTTTGGGTCATTTGTACGGCCTATCCGTTGCCCCTCGAAAGGGCTTTTGACATGTGTGTGGATGACCTCTATGGCCTAGCTGCCACATGGCAAACGACCTATTATCATGTCAACATCATTGTCTATGTCATCGCTTTTGTGGCGGCCATCAGCTGCAATGTGGTTGCTGTGTGGTCGCTGCGTCGCTCGTGGGGCAGATGGCCGGCGGTGGCACTGATGGTGGCACACCTCGTGGCTGTGGCTGCTGTTGCAGCGTCATGGCCGCATGTCACAATGATATTGGCATGATTTTTGCATTCGTTTTTGTTGATAACTAATAACAATTCAACTGATATGGAAACTAATCTATTGAAATCGGTGGTTGTGGCACTGGCGCTAAGTCTGGGCACGAACGCTTGGGGCGGAATGGCCACATTGCCAGCGAATAATGGCACTTCGACCGAGCAATCGGCCGATCGTCCTGACGTGATGCCACAATATCCTGGTGGCCTCGAGGCACTGATGAACTATATCACGAGCGAGATGGAGTATCCCGACGACGCTTTCCGCAATGGGCTGCAGGGCACTTGTGTGGTCCAGTTTGTGGTGACCAAGACGGGCCATGTCGACCAGGTGAAGGTCTTGCGATCAATCTCGCCCGAACTGGATGCCGAGGTGGTGAGGGTATGCAGCCAGATTGGCAACTTCGAGCCCGGACAGGTGGATGGGAAGCCCGTTAACGTGAGCCTAACACTGCCCGTTAAATTCAAACTCGAGAGCAATATCCCTTACATCTCAGAGGAATTGCTCGACCGTGCCAACAATGGCGACATGGAGGCACAATATCTTGTGGGCTATAGCTTCTATCATGGTGACGGTGTGCCTCTCGACTGGCTGGTGGCCAAGCACTATCTGGCCAAGGCTGCGCAGCAGGGGCATGAGCAGGCTCGTGAGCTGCTCGAGAAGACCAAGCGATATCTGCGAAACGAGCTCGATTGATTATCGTGGCGGGTTACCTTGATGGCATTGTGAGATATATCGAAAAAAGTATCATTAGAGAATGTACATCAAGCTGATACAGCCGCGTATGCTCATGCGGCCCATGGACACCGGACTGAAGGTGCGTATGTCGCCCCCGCTGGGCCTGTACACTATTGTCAACATGTTGCGTGACGAGCACACTGTGGTGGTGCAGAACGAGAATGTCGAGCCTGTCACCTACGACTCGCCCGACATTGTCGGCATCATGGTCTCGCTCGATGTATTGCCGCGTGCCGCCGAGATTGCCCGTCCATTCCGTGAGCGGGGCATCCCGGTTGTGGCGGGTGGTGTACACATCACCACGGCCAGCCAGACGGTGCCCGAGGGACTGTTTGATGTGCTGTGCATCGGGGCGGCCGAGGGCACATGGCCCGACATCATCCGCGACATGCAGCAGGGACGGCTGCAGCCTGTCTATCGTTGCTCGCCCATGTTGTCAGGGCGCGACATTGTCTCGCCGGCCTATGACCTTATCCCAGCCGACAAGTACCTCTACACCAACATCATGCACACCAGTCGTGGTTGCCCCTTCAAGTGCGACTTCTGCTATAACAGTTTCGGCGGGCATCACTACATCCATCGCGAGATTGCCGATGTTGTGGCCGAAATCCGGGCTATCGGAAGGCGGCACATCATGTTCATCGATGACAACTTCATCGGCGACCCGGCCTGGACGCACCAGTTGCTCGAGGCCATCAAGCCATTGCGCATCAAGTGGAACGCAGCCGTTTCAATCAATGTGGCGACCATCCCCGGTATGCTGGATCAGATGGCCGAGAGCGGTTGCCAGGGACTGTTCATCGGGTTTGAGAGCATCAATGCGGCCTCTGTGGGCAGTGTGCACAAGGTGCAGAACGACCGCACCCACTATGAGGAGGCCATCCGTGAGATTCACCGCCGCGGCATCATGATCAATGCCAGCTTTGTGTTCGGGTTGGACGAGGACACCCCACAGGTGTTCAGGCAGACACTCGACTGGATTGTGGCACAGCGCATCGAGACGGTCACCTCGCATATACTCACCCCTTATCCCGGCACCAAGCTTTATGAGCGCCTCGAGGCTGAAGGGAGGATTACGAGCACTGACCTCTCGCGCTATAACACAGCTCATGTAGTGTTCCGGCCCAAGGGCATGACAGCCGAGCAGCTGCGTGATGGCTACTTGTGGATTTACCGCGAGCTGTACAGCTGGAAAAACATCTGGCGCCGCATGCCCCGCAATCCGCGTCAGCGGCTGGCCTACTTGACATTCAACATCTTCTATCGCAAGTATGGCCACCTGACCGACCGTCTGTGCCGCCTGTTCACCTACCGCCGCATCGGCCTCATTGCCGAGCGACTGGCCCGGTACTTGTGACCAATCAGAATAAATCAAGGCGGTGAGCGAAGTTTGCTCACCGCCTTGCGTTAGGGGGTTATCTCAATCGATGATTAGAGACCAATCTTCTTGGCTGCGTCCTTGGCTGCGTTGTTAGCTGCCTCTTTTGCCTTGTCGACACCTTCCTTGGCCTTGTCGACGCCCTCGTTGATCTTCTCGTTGGCCTTGTCGGCAGCCTCGTTGGCCTTCTCGGTCACGGCAGCCTTGGCGCCCTCGACCACCTCGTTAGCCTTCTCGGTAGCGGCATCCTTCAGGCTGTCGCCAGCGTTCTCAACCACGTCCTTCATGCCCTCGGGCAGAGCGACCACCTGGTCAACCAGGGTGCCAATCGACGGAACGATGGCTGTCAGCTTCTCGGTGTTCTTGGCAACAATCTCCTTGATCTTGGCCAGCAGGCTCTGGGCACCCTCGGTGTCACCGGCCTCAACCAGCTTCTGGACCTCAGCGTTGGCGTTGTTCAGCAGGTCGACGACAGCTGCCGAGTCAGTGGCGTTGGCCAGAGCCGAGTCAAGCTGCTCGACGTTGTAGGCGGTAGCGGTGCTGTCCTGAGTCTCAGCAGTCTTGTTAGCGTTGTTGTCGCACGAAGCGAAAGTCATAGCAGCAACAGCTGCAAACATCAATAGTAACTTTTTCATAATAAAACAATTAAACAGTTAGAAAGAATAAAACGATTAATAAAACGCCGCTAAAGTAGCGGATATTTTCGAATTGGCAAACAGTTTAGACCATTTTTTAACTTTTTTATATATTCGGCAATTCATATCGCAAAAAATGATTATCTTTGCAACAGTTTTGCCTCCGATTTGCCAAATGCAAACCTTGTGCCAAGCCTAGGTATTGAAGTTTAAAAAACGCAAACGAGGCTACCCTAACTACTTAACTACTATAACTACTTAAATATGGTTTATCTTTTATTTTTTGTTATTTCGATTGCTAGCTGGTTCATCCAGAACTCACTGAAGAACAAGTTTGAGAAGTACTCCAGGGTGCCGCTGCACGTGACCGGTGCGCAAGTGGCGCAGATGATGCTCATGCACAATGGCATCAATGATGTCGCAGTCAGGCCCACCAGTGGTACGCTCACCGACTTCTTCGACCCCGTGAGCCGGTCGGTCAACCTCAGTGAACCGGTCTATAACCAGAACTCGGTGGCTGCTGCAGCTGTTGCAGCCCACGAGTGTGGCCATGCCGTGCAGCATCGTGTGGGCTATAGCATGCTCGTGTTGCGCACCAAGCTGGTGCCTGCCGTGTCGTTTGCCTCAAAGTGGGTCACTTGGATTCTGCTGGGCGGCATTCTGGTGTTTGAGTTCTTTCCCTACTTGCTGGGGCTTGGGGTGGTGCTGTTCGCACTGACCACACTGTTCAGCGTCATCACCCTGCCGGTCGAGATTGATGCCAGCCGACGGGCCGTGCGATGGCTCGAGACTGCAGGCATCACCCAGGGGCAGACCACCGAATTTGCCCGCGACGCTCTCAAGGCCGCGGCCTACACCTATGTCGTGGCAGCCTTGGGCTCGCTGGCCACACTCTTCTACTATGCTCGTGTGTTCTTGAATCGAAACTAAACTAAACTCAAAGACCAGTGTGCTATGCAGACCTTGAATGATGTCGTTGCCGCAATGAGCGACTTCTTGTGGGGGTGGCCCATGATTATCATGCTGTTGGGCACTCATTTGTTCCTCACAGTGAGGCTGCGCTTTCCGCAGCGCAAGATTTTCACCGCCATTCGTCTATCGGTGGCCCATGATAGGGATGCCGACGGCGATGTGTCGCAGTTTGGGGCACTGGCCACCGCTCTGGCGGCCACCATCGGCACAGGCAACATCATCGGCGTGGCCACGGCAGTGGCCATGGGCGGGCCGGGGGCCGTGCTATGGTGCTGGTTGACAGGGGTGTTCGGCATTGCCACCAAATATGGCGAGGGATTGCTGGCCATCAAATATCGTGTCAAGATGCCCGACGGCTCGATGTTGGGTGGACCGATGTATGCCCTGGAGCGAGGACTCAAGCTCAAGTGGCTGGCAGTCCTGTTTGCGGTGTTCACCATGTGTGCCTCGCTGGGCATCGGTGCTTCGGTTCAGGCAAATGCCATCGGCACCATCTGCCATGAGACCTATGGTGTCAATCCGGCTTGGGTGGGAGTTGCTATAGCCTTTCTCACGGCATTAGTCATTATCGGTGGCGTGAAGAGCATAGCCCGCGTGTGTGGGATGATGGTGCCATTCATGGCCGTGTTCTATGTGATGGGATGCCTTTATATATTAGGTGTCAACTTTCATTATCTCTGGCCGGCCATCAAGCTTATCTGTCAGGCGGCGTTCTCGCCCGAGGCTGCCGGGAGCGGATTTGTTGGTGGCTCGGTCATCATGGCCATGAGGTTTGGCATCGCGCGAGGCTTGTTCAGCAACGAGTCGGGACTTGGTTCGGCACCCATTGTAGCTGCCGCGGCGCGCACGCGCAACCCGGTGCGACAAGCCTTGGTCTCGTCCACTGGCACGTTCTGGGACACGGTGGTCATCTGTGCCATCACGGGGTTGGTCATCGTCAGTAGTGTGTTGGCGAATCCCGACATCACGTTTGCCGACGGTGCCTCGCTGACCAAGGCGGCGTTTGCCAAGATTCCGCTCATCGGGTCGCCCTTGTTGCTCATGGGACTTGTCACATTTGCTTTCACCACCATTCTGGGTTGGTGCTACTATGGCGAGATGGCAGTGGAGTATCTCAAGGGCAAGCGATGGACTCGATATTATCGCATCCTCTATATCGGTGTCGTTTTCTTGGGCACGGTCATCAACCTGACCTTGGTGTGGAATCTGGCCGACTGCATGAATGCGCTCATGGCCATCCCCAACCTCGTCTCGCTCTTGTTGCTCAGTGGCGTGCTGGTGCGTGAGACCAAGCACTATCTGTGGGAGAACCGACTCGACCAGGAGATGCAGAGCGATATGCGTTAAGCCTGCAAGAATCGATAAGCCGTCTGCCACTAGTGGCAGACGGCTTATCGATTCTCTTCTCTCGCTGCTGGCTTATCTCTTGCCTAGCACGATGTTAATCAGGGCATTGACATCAGTCACATCAATATCGCCGTCATTTGTGAGGTCGGCAATCAGATCTTTGGCCGCTTTGCCCAGAACCATGTTCACCACAATGTTGACATCGGCCACATCAACTGTGCCGTCGCCGTTGACATCACCGAGCAAACTGTCGGGCTGGTAGTCGCCCACGGTGAAGTACACCTCGTTGCCCCACAGATAGTATTTATCGGTGATGTTGGGGTCACGGAGCCATAGGCGGTAGGTCTTGCCGATGACACCACCAAATGAGCCATCGAAGCTCACCGTCTGCGTTTCGCCTGGCTGAATGGTCACAATCTGTGACGAGAGAATCGACTTGATTTTCAGCCCATCTGTGGGAAGGACAAACATCTCAATCACACCCATGAATGCACCTCCCGTATTCTTGACCTTGACTGTGGCCTCGACATGGTCGGCGGGCATCACTTCGCTTTTCGCTACAAGTTCAGAGGCTACCTCCAGCACTGCCGCGCCACTGGTGGCAGTCACTGTGACAGGAATACTGGCGCCAATCTGCTGGTCGTTGGCATCAAACAGGGCCAGTGTGTAGTTGCCGGTGGTCGATGGAGCGGTCATGCGAGCTCCGAAGGTCAATTGCTTACCTTGAGCGATATCGATGCCGATGGCATTGCTCGTCACTTGCTGACTGCCGTTGCGCAGCAGTGCGAAGTGCACGTTGTCGTAGTATTCCAGCCCTTCGTTCAGCACCGTGGCACTGACTTGGAACTGGTTGCCGCTGTACAGTGTGCTGCTGTTGCTGGTCAAGCTCACCAGCGACAAGGCACTCTGCGTGGGGGCGGTGAAATAGGCCACGCCGTCGATGACCTCCATCAGGATGAACGAGGGAGCTGTAGATGACGAGGAGAAGTATTTGTAATCCAGGCCATCGCACTGATAGGCCAGCTTGACGTGGTATCGTCCGTTGGGCAGACCGGATGCAGGGGTCAATTGGATTGAGACGTTGTAGTAACGCCAAGTCTCAATCTCGCTAGCGTCAATGTTAAAGTATGGCTCTTGCACAACTGCAGTTTCGGCTTCGTTGAGGATGCAAGCCCCCCACCAAAGGCTAGTCCAGTTCTTGCTGCCCAACAAGCCTATGTTGTTCATCGCAAGTGTGGCAGTTTCGCCCAGGTTGACCTGGGTCACTTGTGGGCTGAACGCCTCATAGAATGCCCCAAAGGCGTATGCGTCATTGGTTGTCTGCTGGGGCTGGATGCCCACAATGGCTGCCTGGTTGTTGTTATAGCCGCCCTCAAACGACCCGATTCCCTGTTCGTCTGGGTTGAGCATTGAGATGACATAGTAGCCATTGCTCATGCCGCCCCAGCCCCAGTTGATGTGGAAGTAGCCGTCACGGTTATAGCCGTCGACCACAAAGGCATGCCCGCCATCGCTTGACGACCCGGAGTAGTAGACGGGGCGGCTGGCATCAAGCTCGTCGCGAAGCAGCTGCTCCCACCCGTCGATGCCAAAGAAATGGCGTGAGAGCAAGCGCGTGTTATTGTCATACTTGAAGTGATTGATCAGCGCATCAGGTACATCTTTACTATACGCTCCGCTGCTGCCGTCGTTATACATCATGTTGACCGAATAGCCCACGTCACGCATCAGTAATGCCACGGCTGACTGGCTGGTGGCACTGCTGTTGTCGTCGTAGTCATCGAGCATGTGTGACCAGTCATAGACCGATTGGCTGAAGTCGGCACTCAAATATTGTGTCGACTGCCCACCCACGGCATAGTTGTAACTATTGCTGCCCACACCGCGGTCGGGCCAGCGGTGGTAGTACATGATTTGTGCCATGGCGGTGGCCACGCAACCCGTCACCGCAGTTTTGGTCTCTTGGTCCACGACATAGGTTGGACACATGTTGTTGTAGGGCGCACTCTGGTTCCAGACGCACGTCAGCAGGGGGGTGACGCCTTGGCTGAGTGCCGGTGCCCGACGGGCCGCGGCTTGCGGGTGCGAGCGCAAGTAGGCCATCTCCTGGTCATACTGCGTGAGCCACCACCGCAGGTTGTCGGGCAGATGGTCGGGGTCGAACGCTCCGTTGTCGCAGTAGCCCAGCACGGGCATCGTGCGGTCGTCACCCGACACGATGACATAGCCCGAATTGCTGCCGCGATTGAACACATAGTAGGACGCCTCGGTCGCTTGACCCGAACGATAGGCCAGCGTGAGTGGTTGGATTGTAGCCGATGGGGCTTTCTGCCCATGGCGAGAGGCGGAGAACTGTCGGGCTGATGCCAGTGCCTGTTCGACTGTGATAGGGGCGGCCGATGCGCCGTTCCAGCACAGGGAGACTAACACCATAGCCACAGGAGTCAAGATTTGTTTCATATTATATTGGTATGATTTTCGGTACAAAAATAATCAATTAAAAACAAATTGGCAAAATTTATGCTTGAAAAAATGACAAAAGCGTCCTCAATATCGTGAGGACGCTTCCAAAAGGTATATTATTATCCAATAGATGTCTTACTTGAACAAATACTGCGAGCTGATGCTGCGGTAGTCATGCACACGCTGGATGGTGTCGGCAAACAGTCCGGCGATGCTGATGACTGTGGCCTTGGGACAGCGGGCGGTGTCAAACGGAATGGAGTTGCTGAAAATCACCTCTTCAAGTGCGCTGTCCATGATGCGCTGGCTGGCTGGCTCGCTCATGATGGCATGCGAGGCCAGGGCGCGAACCGACTTGGCTCCGTTCTCTTTCATCAGGTTTGCGGCCTTGCAGATGGTGCCGGCGGTGTCAATCATGTCGTCGACCAGTACCACGTTCTTGCCCTCGACCTCGCCAATCACTGTCATGCTCTCGACCACATTGGCCTTGGCACGCTGCTTGTGGCACAGCACCAGAGGCACGTCGAAGTATTTGGCATACTGGTTGGCGCGTTTGGCACCACCAACGTCGGGGCTGGCAATGACCATGTCGGGCAAGTGCAGGCTCTCGAGATAAGGCACAAACACCGAGGAAGCATACAGGTGGTTGACTGGGATGTCAAAGAAACCCTGGATCTGGTCGGCGTGCAAGTCCATCGTGATCAGACTGTCGATGCCGGCGGCACTCAGCAGGTTGGCTACCAACTTCGAGGCGATGCTAACGCGGGGCTTGTCCTTGCGGTCCTGACGAGCCCAGCCGAAGTAGGGGATAACGGCAGTGATGCTCTTGGCCGAAGCGCGCTTGGCTGCATCAATCATGAGCAACAGCTCCATCAGGTTGTCGGTGTTGGGAAATGTCGACTGAACCAGATAGACGTGTACACCGCGCACCGATTCCTCATACGAGACCTCAAACTCGCCGTCTGCAAAGTGGAGGATGTTCATTTTGCCAAGCTCGACACCCAAGTCATGGGCAATCTCGGTGGCAACATAGTGGGATTTTGTTCCGGAGAAGACTTTAAACTGAGCCATAGTTTAGGTTGAAGTGTTAAATGGTTGTGCAAAGGTACGACTTTATTGCCGATGTCACAAAGCAAAAGATAATTTATTTCACAAAAAATTTCCACACCACTGCATCGTTGCCCTTGACCGGCAACTTTAAGGCACAATCTGGTGCCAAGTCATAGAACCGAGTGGCTCCATGCAGCAGTTCCTGCCCGCGCACTCGACCGGGCACGAGGTGCAAATAGTCAAAGGCATGCCTGGGCAGGGTGATGACGGGATGGGCATCCGTGCTGGCAAAGTTGGCCACCACCAACAGCAACTCGCCGTCGGCATGGCGCAGATAGGCATACTGGCGCGTCAGATGGGGGTTGACATACATCAGGTCGAACATCTGTCCGCAGGCAATGGCCCGCTCTGCGTTGCACAGGCGCAGCAGGCGGCGATAGTAGCCACGCAGCGGATTGCGTCGGTCCAGGTTGGGGCGAGACAGCCATTGCCGGACGCTGCGCATGCTCCAGTAGTCGAAGATGGTCGTCCGGCCGTCGGCTCCACGATAGCCCTCGGCCTCATCGCCATCCTCGCCCAGCTCTTGTCCGCTGTACACCATCATGGAGCCTGTGTCCAGGGTGGCGCTAACTACAACGGCAGGTCGCCCCGGCAGGGCATCACCGCACAGGTGGCAAGAAGCCAGGCGCACCTCGTCGTGGTTCTCCATAAAGTGCAGCATGTGCTCGCGCCAGGCGTTCACTGTCTGCCAGCAGTGGGGCAAGTCTTGCGTCGAGCGGTCGTGGGTCAGCACATCGATGAGCGTGTCATAGAGCGTCACTTTGTCATACAGGAAGTCAAACCCACCATAATTAATATAGCTGTCATACAAGCCCACGTCATATATCTCGGCAATAAAAATCAAGTGCGGAAATTTCTCCTTGACCTGGCCGATGGCCCAGTGCCAGAATTCCACAGGCACCATGTGTGCCATGTCGCAGCGCAGTCCATCGATGTCTCGACTGGCCCAGTACATCATAATGTGCAGCATCTTGTGCCAGGTGTCAGGAATGGGGTCGAAGTGGCGGCTGCCATTCCAGGGGTCGAGGCCATAGTTGAGTTTGATGGTCTCATACCAGTCATTAACTCCGGGCGAGGCGCTATAGCAGTCATTGCCCGTGGCTCTGGCCGGAAACTCATGGTAGTCGCCACAGCCCATTGTCGGGCAGAACGCTTGGCCGGTGAGGTAATAGAAGTTGTTGTCGCGCGCAAAGAACATGCTCTGGTTGTCACCGTCACCCAAGTCACGCACTCCGGCGGGCCGGGCGATGCTGTGATACTCGCGGGCTACATGATTGGGCACAAAGTCAATGATGACTTTCAGACCTGCCCGATGGGTGCGCTCGACCAATGCGTCAAATTCCAGCTGCCGCTGGTCTACGTCGGAGGCCAAGTCGGGGTCGATGTCATAGTAGTCGACGATGGCGTAGGGCGACCCGGCTTTACCCTTGACCACATGAGGGTTGTTCTTGGGGATGCCGTGGGCTGAATAGTCGGTCTGTGTGGCGTGGCGAATCACACCGGTGTACCAAACATGGGTGACACCCATGTCTTTGAGGCTGGTCAGCACGGCTGGAGAGATGTCGGCCAGCTTGCCGCAACCGTTTTGCTCGATGGTGCCATCTGGCACACAGTGGTGATTGGTGTTGCCGAACAGCCGCGGCAACAACTGATAGATGACTGGCTTTTCCAATTGAGAAATGAGAATTGTGAATTAATCCTATACGCTTCAAGAGTCTCTAGATATTCTAGTTCTTCTAGATATAAAAAAATGGGGGCGTGACATGGATGATGGCGCGCCCCCGTTTTTATCATGGTTGGGTCAGTTTATCCCAGGAAGCCCAGCAGGACACCTGCAGCCACTGCCGAACCAATCACGCCGGCCACGTTAGGACCCATGGCGTGCATCAGCAGGTAGTTGCTCGGGTCATACTTCAGGCCCACGTCGTTGCTGATGCGGGCGGCCATAGGCACAGCACTCACACCGGCGTTGCCGATGAGCGGGTTCAGCTTCTGGCCCTTGGGCAGGAACACGTTGAACAGCTTGACGAACAACACGCCCGAGCACGATGCAATCACAAACGCGCAGAAGCCCAGGAAGAAGATAAACACTGTGTCGGCGGTCAGGAACTCAGAGGCCTGAGTCGAGGCACCCACGGTCATGCCCAGCACGATGGTCACGATGTCGGTCATCGCATTGCTGGCGGTCTTGGCCAAGCGAGTGGTCACACCGCTCTCGCGCAACAGGTTGCCGAAGAACAGCATGCCCAGCAGGGGCAGACCCGAAGGCACAAAGAAGCAAGTGAGCAGCAGACCGAAGATCGGGAACAGAATCTTCTCGGTCTGGCTGACCTTGCGCGCTGGTTTCATCTTGATCTTGCGCTCTTTGTCGGTAGTGAGCAAGCGCATCACAGGCGGCTGAATCACGGGCACAAGAGCCATGTAGGAGTAAGCGCACACGGCGATGGCACCCATCAGGTTGGGAGCCAGCTTACCCGACAGGAAGATGGCCGTGGGGCCGTCGGCACCACCGATGATGGCGATGGCACCAGCCTGATCGGGCATGAAGCCGATGGCAAGAGCAATCATATAGGCACCAAAGATACCAAACTGGGCGGCTGCGCCAACGAGCATCAGCTTGGGGTTGGCGAGCAGGGCAGTGAAGTCGGTCATGGCACCAATGCCCAGGAAGATGAGCGGTGGATACCAGCCTTGACGCACACCCTGATACAGGATGTTCAGCACCGACCCCTCCTCATAGATGCCAATCTCGTTGCCGGGCTGGAACGGGATGTTACCTATCAGGATACCGAAGCCGATGGGCACGAGCAACATGGGCTCAAAGTCATGCTTGATGGCCAGATAGATGAACAACAGGCCAAAGCAAATCATGATCAGGTTGGGCCAGGTGCAGTTGGCAAATCCGGTGAAGTTCCAGAATTGCTCAAGATTACTGGTTAAGAAACTTTCGAGTAGTACCATAGCCTAATTAACCGATTACCATGATTGTGGTGCCCTCGAGCACCGAGTCCTCTTTTGCTACATTGATCGACTTGACCACGCCATCTTTGCCGGCATGAATCTCGTTGCCCATCTTCATGGCCTCGAGGATGCAAACCACGTCGGCAGCCTTGACCTGCTGGCCTTCCTTGACATAAATCTCCTTGATGGTGCCGGGCAGGGGCGACTCAATCACAAAGTCACCAGCAGCTGCGGCCACCTTCTTGGCGGCAGGCTTGGGAGCGGCGGTCGTGGTCTCGCTGGCGGCCGGAGCTACACGCTTAACCACATGCGACACCTTGGGCTGGTCTTCGAGCTCAACCTCGTATGGGGTGCCGTTAAGCTCGATCTTGGCGATATTGCCTTCAATCTCGCCGATGGCAACCTTATACTCGTTGCCATTAATCTTATACTTGTATTCTTTCATTGATGTAAATTCGTTTGGTGGTTAGTTTATTTTTGAGGCAACTGGCGCATCATGCTGCTCTTGCTGCTCCATGCTGTATCGGCATTGCGGTTGAACGTCAGCACACCGCTCTCGTCGTCATGAGCATTCAGGTGCTGATAAAGCGCAAAGCAGATCGCGGCCATGGCCTCGTCGCTGGCACCAGCTGACACAGGAGTGTCCACTGCCTTGACTGGCTCGGTGCTGGCGGGCTTGTCTTCCTTGTTGGCTGCCTTGTTGGCCTTGCCGAACAAGTAGAACAGGATGGCAAGCATCAGCAGGGCGCTGAACACGATGCCCATAGCAACAAGCGAGATGATGTAGCCGTGAGGGTCTTCCTTGGCAAACTTATCGATGTTCTCGTTCACCACACCCAGGTTATACTTGCCGGGAGTGATGGCGGTTGCATCGGTAGCACCGTCGCGAGTGCCCCAAGCCGAGGTGTCCATCTTGCCGTCTATCAGCTCGCTCTGGCCGTCGGCCTTCAGAGCAAATGTGCTGTTGGCGGGCAGCGAGGCGGGGATGGTCACCATGTCGACAAGGTCACCATTTACATCATACAAGTAGAGATTGCTCTCCTGCCCGGGCTGAATCTTGAACGACAGGTGCAGCGCACCCAGCGAAGACTGGCCGTCGGCAAAGAAAACAATGTGAGTGCGAGGAGCAACCTTGGTTGCCACATCTCCACGAGGGATCTCATAGAGCACGTCGGGGTGAGCCTGGGCATACTCGTTGAGGTAGTCCTTGGGCTTCTTGCCGCCCAGGTTGCTCAAGTCGATGGCCTGGTTGGAGATGAACATCTGCTCCATGCCGACCGTACCATAAGAGCGGTTGAAGATCTCAACCCAAGCGCTGCGGTGGCCGGTCTGGTCAACCAGATTGCTGTCGTTCTGGGTCATCACCTCGTTGAAACGCATCTCCATGCGTCCCTGGGCCGAGGCAAAAAGACCCATCGCGGCAACTAGCAGGGTCAATATGATTCCTTTTTTCATAACCTTCTATCGATTACAGAGGAATGTTGCCATGCTTCTTGGCAGGGTTGGTTAACTTCTTGGTGCGGGTCTGCTCCAGCGCGCGGATGATGCGGAAACGAGTGTTGCGAGGCTCAATCACGTCATCGATGTAGCCATATTTGGCGGCATTGTAAGGCGTGCAGAACAGGTTGTTGTACTCGTCCTCCTTCTGCTGGATGAACTCCTTGAACTGAGCCATGATTTCCTTGGCCTTGGCCTCATCACCGGCCTCCTTGGCTGCGGCGGCCTCGGTCTTGGCGGTCTTGGCCTCCTTGGCATACAGAATGCCGGCGGCACCAGCGGCACCCATCACAGCAATCTCGGCGCTGGGCCAAGCGTAGTTCATGTCGCCACGCAACTGCTTGCAGCTCATCACGATGTGGCTGCCGCCATAGCTCTTGCGCAGCGTCACAGTGATCTTGGGCACAGTAGCCTCGCCGTAGGCATACAGCAGCTTGGCACCGTTCAGAATCACGGCGTTGTACTCTTGGCCGGTGCCGGGCAGGAAGCCGGGAACGTCGACCAGAGTCACCAGAGGAATGTTGAACGCGTCGCAGAAGCGCACAAAGCGGGCACCCTTCTTCGAGGCGTTCACGTCGAGCACGCCGGCCATGAACTGGGGCTGGTTGGCAACAACACCAACTGCCTGACCGTTGAAGCGGGCAAAGCCCACGATGATGTTCTTGGCAAAATCCTTCTGGACCTCCAAGAACTCACCATTATCAACAACGGCGCTGATCACTTGATACATATCGTAGGGATCATTTGCACTCTCAGGAATGATCTGGTTCAGAACATCTTCGGCACGATCGATGGGGTCGGTGCACTCGCGGCGCGGAGCCTCCTCCATGTTGTTGCTGGGCATGTAGCTCAGCAGTTGCTTGATCAGCGTGATGGCCTCCTCCTCGTTCTCGGCGGCAAAGTGGGCAACGCCCGACTTGCTGGCGTGAACCTTGGCACCACCCAGCTGCTCTTGCGTCACGTCCTCGCCGGTGACGGTCTTCACAACCTTCGGGCCGGTCAGGAACATGAATGAGATGCCTTGCACCATGATGGTGAAGTCGGTCAGGGCAGGGGAGTAGACGGCACCGCCGGCACACGGGCCGAGGATGGCCGAAATTTGGGGAACTACACCCGAGGCCAGGATGTTGCGCTGGAAGATCTCGCTATAGCCGCCCAGGGCGTTGATGCCCTCCTGGATGCGAGCACCGCCCGAGTCGTTCAGACCAACTACGGGAGCGCCATTCTTCATGGCCAGGTCCATAATCTTGCAAATCTTCTGGGCCATCGTCTCGCTCAACGAACCGCCAAACACGGTGGCATCCTGAGCGAAAACATAAACCAGACGGCCGTCGACGGTACCATAGCCGGTGACCACACCGTCGCCATCGAACGACTTCTTCTCCATGCCGAAGTTGGTGCAGCGGTGGCGCACGAACATGTCGAGCTCCTCAAAGCTGCCCTCGTCAAGGAACATATTGATTCTCTCGCGAGCGGTGTATTTGCCCTTCTCGTGGTGCTTCTCGATAGCCTTCTCGCCACCACCCAGACGGGCTGCGGCGCGCTTCGAAATCAGCTCTTGAATTTTTTCGAGTTGTTTGCTCATTGGGTTTGTTGTCTGTTTCTTTGCGGTTGTTATTATTTCTCGGGATGCTCGCAGAGCTCAATCAGGGCACCGGCTGTGGTCTTGGGGTGCAAGAAACCGATGTTCAGACCCTCGGCACCACGGCGGGGAGCAGCGTCGATTACGCGGCCGCCCTTCTCCTGGACCTCGTTCAAGGCACCGGCAACACCGTCCTCGACACAGAAGGCAACGTGCTGGATGCCGCCACGGCCACCATTCTTCTCGATAAACTTGGCGATAGCACTCTCGGGAGCGGTGGCCTCAAGAAGCTCAATCTTGGTCTCACCACACTTGAAGAAAGCGGTCTTCACCTTCTGGTCAGCGACCTCCTCGATGGCATAGCACTTCAGACCCAGTAAATTCTCATAGAAAGGGATAGCCTCCTCAAGCGAGGTGACTGCGATACCCACATGCTCAATGTGCGAAATCTTCATAATTAAAAGCGTTTTTAAAGTTATTGTTAGTTAAAATTTGTTGCGTCACAAAAGAACACGCAAAGGTACGGATTTTTCGCCGCTTAGCCCTATTAAATGTGTGAAAACTTTGCAAAAATGTGCAAATCAAACAAAAAACGCACCTACGTGGCAATTTAATCACTACCTTTGTCATCCTAAAAAACAATTAGCATTCCATGATAAAGAAAAGACTGTTCTCAATTCTGGCGATGGCTACCTGCCTGATGGCCATGCTGGCGCAGAAGCAGGTGCACATCATCTCGGCTAACGACATGCACGCCAACATTCAGCGAATGCCACAGCTGGCCGCAATCGTTGACAGTATGCGTGCGCAGCACCCGTCGCTTCTGGTCTTGTCGGCAGGAGATAACCGCACAGGTGAACCCGTCAACGACATGTACAAAATCCCTGCCTATCCCATGGTCGCGCTCATGAACCAGATTGGCTTCGATGCCACCACGCTGGGAAACCATGAGTTTGATGGCGGGCCGCAGAATCTGGGGCAGCTCATCGGATTGTCAAACTTCAGCTATCTGTGCTGCAACATCAGGCCTGTGCCGGAGTGGGGCATCTACACGCGTCCCTATCAGATATTTGATGTCAATGGTGTCCGTGTGGGTGTCATCGGGGTCGTGCAACTGGGCATGCGCGGCACACCCGATGCACACCCCGACAAGGTCAAAGCACTCCAGTTCACGCCGGTCAAGCAGTCGGTCGAGCAATATCGCTGGTTGCGCGACCAGTGCGATGTGGTTGTACTGCTCTCGCACATCGGCATCGACGACGACATCGCTCTGTCGGCCGACATGCCATGGCTCGACCTGATTGTCGGTGGACACACCCACACACAGCTCAGTCCTTACGACGCAACGCATGGCATCGTCATCACGCAGAATGTCAACCGCCTGGAGCGTGTCACCCACACGGCGATATTCCTGGACGAGAACAACCACATCGAGAAAATGGAGTGCGAGAACATCGAGGTGGCGAGCTGCACCAGCAAGAATGAGGTCGTGCAGGCCATGGTCGACAACTTCTGCAACGACCCTAGCTTCAAGCGCGTGTTGGGACAGTTCGTGGCACCCATCTCAACCTACGAGGAGTTTGGCGCGCTCATGGCCGATGCCTATCGGGCACAGGCCGGGGCCGACATCGGCTTTGTCAACTATGGCGGAGTGCGCACCGAGAAGTTCCCTGCAGGGCCGTTCACCGTCAGCGATGCACTCAGCCTCGACCCCTTCCAGAACGATGCCGTCATGCTCAATCTCACAGGTGAGGAACTGCGGCAGATGTTGCTCTCGTGCTACACCCGCGACCGCAACCGCTTCCCGGTCACCAGCGGCGTGCTCTGCCAGCTGACCATGGACAAACGCGATTCCACTAAAATCAAGGAACTGAAGCTGCTCACACCCGATGGAAAGAAATTCAACCTCAAGAGGACTTATCGGGTGGTCACCAACAACTTTGTCCCATCCATCGTCACATCGCCGCACCGCGACCCGGGGCAACCGTTGGGCTATCAGACCGCGCAGATGATTATCGACTATGTCGACTCGGTCAAGACCCTGGACTATCATGGCATCACCCGTGCCATCCGCAAGTAGGTGATTTCTCAGGTTCTCAACATCAGTTCTGAGCAGTTCCCCGAGGTAGATGCCATAGGCCGTCTTCGGGGATAAGAAAACACCAGGCAAGGAAGAGTTGGTCGGCGTATTCCGAGACGGTCTCGGACAAGCGTCAAGCAAGAAATCTGCCTCAGTCCTGCGGCTCGGCGGCAATGCCGGGAGCGGCATCGTCACCATCGCCGTAAGGCCGTGGCTTGGCCTGGTGTGTGTCCAGGTAAATCTCGGCCAGTCGGGTGCTCAAGGCCTGCAACGTGGCTAGACGCCGTGGAGCCTCAAGCTGGCACTCCCACACCACCAGCACATAGTAGCCCATCTCGTGAAGCTGCTTGTACACACGCCGGTCGCGCGCCTGGTTGCGGGAAAATTTGGCCTCCCAGAACGCTGTGTTGGTGCTGGGCACCCTGAACTTTTCGCAGTCGTGCCCGTGCCAGAAACAACCATTGACAAAGATCACCGTGCTGTAGCGGCGCAGCACGATGTCGGGCGTGCCGGGCAGCGACTTCACGCCCACGCGGTAGCGGAAGCCCTGCCGCCACAGCCACCGACGCACAATCATCTCGGGCCGAGTGTTGCGGCTGCCAATGCGGCTCATGCAGCGGTGGCGCTGTTCTGGTGTCATCTTGTCCATAGCTGTTTTGCTGGTTCTTGCCTGCAAAAGTACAGAAAAATCAAGCTGCCTGAAAATTTTCCTCAAAAAATCTTGAATTTTGAGTTACCAATTGCCATATATGCTATTAGTTTTTTGCGCATTTGCGTGATGAATGTTTGTTTAATGGATAAAAGGAGGTTTAAGATGGTGAAAATTAATGTGATGAAGTTTGAGGTCCTTGATGGTAAGAAGATGGGAAAGTCGTTGACTTTTCCGGTTGATCCGGTGGTGATGGCGCAGTTTATGACACGTGCCAAGGTGGTGAAGATGATTGAGGAGTATGTTCGTAAGACTGGAGTGTTTGGTACAGGTGAGATGAGTGGGTTGGTTTATGAGATGGATGAGTTTCTGGCCGAGTGGAGAAAGGAGGTCAAGAAGCGAAAGGAACTTCTAAACAACTGATGAGCGATTGACATGCTGGCGGTGAGGGGGCAGGTCCTCTCACCTGCCTGTTTCCGGCGATGTATCGCCACATGGTCGCGTCAGCACAGTGACCACCACCGCCCGCCACGTCATCTTCTCCACCGTAAGCCGAGACTGCCTCGGCCACCACAGCCGCGCCACCATCGCGCCCAATGGCGACATCATGCAAGCTCGCTGCCACCGATGGCCGGAAAGCAAACTTCAAAACGCATAATTTTTTTCTGAATGGAATTGTTTTCGTATTTTTGCAAACCGAAAAAATGGAAAATAATCAAAATCCAAAAGTCATGAAAGTCAAAATCACTGTCATCAAGTTTGAGATGCAGAACGGAAAAAAAGTGGGTAAATCATTTGTCTTCGAATTAGACCCCAAGCCGATGGCTCGCTATAAGACCGAGGCCACTGTAAGAAAGAAGGTGCAGGATTATGTGATGAAGTCGGGCGTGTTCAAGCCTGATGAAATCAGGGAACTGCAGTATGACATGGGGAATTTTCTTGCAGAGTGGAGAAGGCAACTGTCAGTTGCCGAGGCCGAGGAGCAGGCAAAGTTTGAGGCAACTCACAGTCAATCAAGCCGCGTCACGCCTGCACACATTTCATCCCTTAAGGAAAACGAGGTGTTCGTTTTCGGCTCAAATGAGCAGGGGCTCCATCACGGTGGAGCAGCCAGAGCTGCAGTAGAGCATTTTGGAGCCATCATGGGGCAGGGGAGTGGGCTTCAGGGACATAGCTATGCCATCCCCTCGATGAGTGGGCTGGCTGTGATGAGTCACTATGTGATGGAGTTTTGTAAGTTTGCCAAGGCACATCCCCATCTGAAGTTCCTGGTCACGCCCATTGGCTGCGGCATTGCCGGATATTCGGCCGAGCAGGTGGCACCGCTGTTCAGCGACTGCCGCGACATGGATAACATTTCGCTGCCGGCGGCTTTTTGGGACATCTTGGGGCAACCGACGGCCAAGGAATATGACCTGGAGCGGTTCCTCACCGCACAGAATGCCAGTTACCAGCGAGCACTCGGCGAGATACGTGCCGGGCGAAAACGCTCGCACTGGATATGGTATATCTTCCCGCAGCAGAAAGGACTCGGGCACAGCTACAACTCGCAGCTCTATGGACTCGATGGCATCGATGAGGCACGGGCCTATCTTGCCCATCCCATCCTCGGAGCAAGGCTTCGCGAAATCTCACTCGCACTGCTCGAGCACAAGGGAAAGCGAGACATCGACTACATCATGGGCAGCAGCATTGATGTCCTCAAACTCCAGACCTGCATGAACCTGTTCAACCGCGTCTCGCCCAACGACATCTTCAAGCAAGTCCTCGAAGCCTTCTTCTGACCAATCAGCCGCAGGGCAAGTCGTCCCACTCGCCCCGCCCTGCATCATTAGGATGATGCCAAAAATGCACTGGCGTTCAGCCATGCAGAGGCCATGCCGAGGCCACGCCTCGGCCACCACCTCATCGCGCCACAGGCGCTAAGCCCGCATGTGCAAAAGTTAAGCAAATAATGATGACATTTGTCGCCATAACAGAAGATGAACGGCTGTAGGCGGTGCGCTATGACGGTGGAGCCGACAACGCGCTCTTCAACCTCTTTGAGCAATGGAACGGTGTGCCTCCACGAAGTGTTGTATAACAAGTTGAATGCTATTTTATTCATTAGGCATAGTTTTTGCTATTTATTAGATTACCTGGAGAGGCCAGAACCACCTTGGCCGCTTGTTAATGAAAATTAGAGACAAAAAGATGACTTACAACATTGAGACAATCAAACAACTGGTGCATCAGAACCCATCAATGGAGTTCCTCTACTTCTGGGGGCACACATCGCGGAGCAACTATATTACAGATGCTTGCCTGAGTCAGTGGTATGACTGTTACTTTGAAGTGGACGGAGTGGCATACCACACCGCCGAACAGTATATGATGGCAAGCAAGGCCCTGCTCTTTAGCGACGAGGAGGTATACCGCGAAATCCTGGCATGCGACAACCCGCGCGACTACAAGAAACTGGGGCGCAAGGTGCGTAACTTTGACTCGCAATTGTGGGATGCTCACAAGTATGACATTGTGGTGAAGGGCAACAAGGCCAAGTTCAGCCAGAATCCCGAGTTGAAGGCATTCCTGCTCTCAACGGGTGACGCTATTCTGGTTGAGGCCAGCCCATACGACCGCATCTGGGGCATCGGCATGAATCGTGAGCTGGCACAGAGGCTGCCGGTGGAACAGTGGAATGGCGAGAACCTGCTGGGCTGCGCCCTGATGGAAGTGCGCGACTGGTTGCAGACACTGTGAACTCTTGACGCCTCAAAGTTGATTTCGGTGCTGCTGACGATGAAGAAAAATCGCTGGAATTTCAAGTATCTTGCCAGCCTTTCCGATGAGTTTTACGACATAGAAGAACAAGCCTTCGGCAATGACATCATCACCCCCGTAGAGGAATGGTAATCACAGCCCACCACACCGAGAGAGCCGCAGCAATGCGGCTTTTCTCGGTGTAACTCTTCAGCGATTCCTCTTTTCCCCTGAAGGTGTATCATAATTGTGAATGCTGGTCGAAGACCAGCGCGACCCCGCGGGGTCGAACTAAGCTAACCCCACGTCTCGCTCGTCGAAGACGAACGAGACGTGGGGCCAAACATCAAGAGCAACTCCGGTCCTCGAAGAGGACCAACAACACCCACGCAGTGCCCACATGACGATGTTGGCCCTCTTCGAGGACCAATACTGGAATACGCTATTCACCCCACGTCGCACACGTCTTCGACGAGCGCGACGTGGGGTTCAATTCAGTTCGACCCCCTTCAGGGGTCGTGCTGGCCTTCGACCAGCCTATTTAGTACCTTGTTCACTGGTTTGTTGCCCTGCCAGGGGGGAAAAAGAAGAATCGGTGAACGGTTACTGGGTGGCTGACTATTATTAATAAAAGTTAAAAAGATTATAAAACTATTGCACATTTAATTTGAATATTGTACCTTTACAATCTTTACGAACTGGTATACTTTTAAATTATTTTTTGGTATACTTTAATGGTATTATTTACATTACTAGTAATAAACGAACCTTTTATTTATGGAAGGTAAGAGCCTAAAGTCACTTTTTTGGGGATGTTTGTTGGTGATGTTTTTGGTATCACCATCGACTCAAGTGCATGCCCAGCGTGGGCTGACCCTCGACGAGTGCCGGACGATGGCACTGAACAACAACAAGCAGATGCAGGTCTCGCGAGTGAAGCAGAGCATAGCCGCCAACATGCGCCGCTCGGCCAGGACCAAATACTTGCCACGCGTGAGCGCCATCGGCGTATATGAGTTCACCAGCCGCGAGATTTCGCTGCTGAACAACGACCAGAAGCAACTGCTCAACCACTTGGGCGATGCATTAGCCTCGGCCATTGAGAGCGGCGTGAGCAAACTGCCGCTCGACCCTGCCCAAGCACAGGAGTTGTCGCAAATAGCCGCCCCATATGTCGAGGCGGCCCAGGGCACAATGAATCATCTGGGCCAATCGGTGACTGAAGCCTTCCGCACCGACACGCGCAACGCCTTTGCCGGTTCTATCCAGGTAGTGCAGCCCATCTACATGGGTGGAGCCATCAAAACACTGAACCGCATGGCCGACATCCAGGAAGAGATGGCCTCAAACGCTCTTGAGGCCCGGCGGCAAACCACCCTCTACGACATCGACAACATCTACTGGCAAGTGGTGTCGCTACGCCACAAGCAGACACTTGCCGAGTCGTATCTTGAGCTGGTCAAAAAACTGAACCATGACGTAGAGAAAATGACCGAAGCCGGCCTGACCACACTCAGCGACAAGCTCAGCGTGAAAGTTCGTGTCAACGAGGCCGAGATGGCGCTGGCCAAGGTGACCGACGGCCTGTCGCTGGCCAAGATGCTGCTGTGCCAGCTGTGCGGTCTGCCACTGGACCAACCCATAGAGCTGGCCGAAGAGCGCGCCGATGAGATTGCCGCTCCGCCTGCCCTACCCCAACAGGCAACAACAGCGGCCATAAGCAACCGTCCCGAGCTGCGCTTGCTTCAGAACACCGTAGACCTGAGCCACCAAGAGAGCAACCTGCTCAAGGCCGAGAACCGTCCGCAGGTGTCGTTCATCGGTGGCTATGCCGTGACCAACCCCAATGTCTTCAACGGCTTCCAACGCAAGTTTGGCGGTGTGTGGCACTTGGGTGTGCAAGTGCGCATCCCACTGTGGAACTGGGGCGACGTGAAATACAAAGTCCAGGCCGCCAACGAGGCCGCGCAAGTCGCCACCCTTGAGCTAGCCGATGCCCGTGAGAAGATTGAGTTGCAGGTCAGCCAGAACCGCTTCCGCGTCAGCGAAGCCAACAAAAAACTGACCCTGGCCAAGTCGAGCATTGCCAATGCCGAGGAGAATCTGCGAATGGCCAAACGCGGCTTTGAGGAGGGCGTGGTCACGCCCACCACCGTCATGGAGGCCCAATCGGCATGGCTCATGGCACGAACACAGAAGATTGATGCCGAGATTGAGCTGCAGCTCAGCCACACCGACCTGCTAAAGGCGTTAGGCATTCTAAAATAACCCCATTACAAATCATAAACAATCAAATCATGTCAGCAAAAAGTCAACATACCAATATCCTGTTAGCCATCGTCGGATTCTCGACCGTGGTTGCCATTGTGGCACTCATCGGCCATCTGGCACTGCAACGCGCCCCCGAGGAGATTCAGGGCGAAATGGAGGTGGAGGAATACCGCGTGTCGGGCAAAGTGCCGGGACGCATCCTCGCACTCAAGGCGAAAGAAGGCGACTTTGTCCACGCCGGCGACACGCTGGCCATCATCGAGGCTCCCGAAGTGAGCGCCAAGATGGTGCAGGCTCAAAATGCCGCCGATGCCGCTGCGGCCATGGCACAGATGGCCAACAATGGCGCACGCAAGGAGCAGATTCAAGCCGCCGCGCAGCTCTTGGAGCAGGCAAAGGCCGGCCTCGAAATCGCCGAGAAGTCGTACAACCGAATGAAGAAACTCTACGAAGAGCAAGTCATCAGCGCCCAGAAGTTTGACGAGGCCGAGGCCATGTACAAATCGGCGCAGGCCCAGGTCAAGACCGCGCAGAGCAATTACCAGATGGCCCTGAATGGCGCCCGCCAGGAAGAGCGCCGGGCCGCATCGGCAGCCGCCGGGCAGGCCCGGGGTGCCGTGCAGGAGGTGCAGGGCTACATACGCGAGACCGTTCAGACGGCACAGATGGCGGGCGAGGTGACCGATGTCTACCCCAAGGTGGGCGAACTCGTCGGCACCGGAACACCCATCATGAGCATCGCCATGATGGAAGACCAGTGGGCCACGTTCCACATCCGCGAGGACCAGCTCAAGGGCCTCAAGGTGGGGCAGGAAATCACCGTCAGAATACCCGCACTCGACACCGAGGCCAAGA
>CACZHT010000003.1:139964-151236 GCA_902781045.1 uncultured Bacteroidales bacterium
TCGATGAAGGACAAGGGCTCGTTCGCCGTGTGGAAGTCAACCAAGGCCAGCGGCCAGTATGACCAGAAGACCTTCGAGGTGAAGGCGCGTCCCTCGCAGGCCATCGAGGGCATCCGTCCGGGCATGTCGGTAATCCTTAAAAAGTAATTGATGAAGACTATTTTCCGTTTCTTCGACATCGTGCTGCGCGAGCTCAACATCATCGTGCGCAAGAACCGCATCTACGGCTTCTGCATGGTGGTGTTCCCCGTGCTGCTGGTGGTGTTTTT
This sequence comes from uncultured Bacteroidales bacterium, assembly GCA_902781045.1. GTDB lineage: Bacteria > Bacteroidota > Bacteroidia > Bacteroidales > Muribaculaceae > Sodaliphilus. The sequence continues at coordinate 140,234 of CACZHT010000003.1, forward strand.
CACCACCATGCTCGATGAAGGACTACCCCAAGACCTGCCCATCGGCGTGGTGGACCACGACGACAGCGCCACCTCGCGCGGACTCATCCGCAGCCTGGATGCTATGCAGAACTCGCGAGTGATGTATCGCTTCGCATCGGTCACCGAGGCTCGCAACGCCATGCAGGAAGGAAAGGTCTACGCCTATCTCTACATTCCCGATGGCACGGCCTCGAAGCTCATGTCGGGGCGTCAGCCCAACATCTCGTACTACTACACCATGACGTGTATGACGGCTGGCTCAATGGTCTCGAAAGACCTTAAAACCATCAGTACGCTGGGCTCGGCAGCACTGGGCAAAGCTACGCTGAGCGCCAAGGGCGCGTCGGATGAGCAGATTCGCGCTGCCTTACAGCCCGTGACCATCGACGCACACATGATAGCTAACCCCCAGGGTAGTTACAACTACAGCCTGACCACGGTGTTTGTGCCGGGCATCTTGATGCTGTTCATGGCGCTGCTGGCGGCCTACTCGCTCGGAATGGAGATGAAGTTTGACTCGGGCAAGGAGTGGCTCGCCCGCGCCGGAGGCAACATCGTCGTGGCCATTCTGGGCAAGTTCATTGTCCACGCGCTGGTGTTCCTGCTGGTGATATTCTGCTACCAGTATTACATCTTCGACGTGCTTCACTTCCCGCGCCTGGGCGGCACGTGGAGCATCGTGCGGCTCACCCTCTTGCAGGTGGCTGCTTCGATAGGGTTTGGCATCTTCGCTTTCGGCCTGATGCCCTCGATGCGCATGTCGATGAGCATCAGCTCGCTGTGGATGGTGCTCGGCATCTCGATGTGCGGCGCGGCGTTCCCCGTCGCAGGCATGGATCCCCCATTGCAGGCCATGTCTTGGCTATTCCCTCTGCGGCACTACTGGATGCTCTACCAGTCCACCGTTCTCAATGGTTTCCCCGTCATCGATGTCTGGTTCCATCTGGTGGCACTTGTGGCCTTCACGCTGCTGCCGTGGTTCGTACTCCGTAAAGTTAAAAACGCAATGCTCAACTATGTCTATATTCCGTAAACTCAAGGAGCACCTGACCGATGTGCTATACGTCTGGCGGCAGGAAATGAAGCAAGTCATCAGGGACGAGGGTGTGCTGATGTTCCTCATTGTCGTGCCGCTGGGCTACCCGTTACTCTACTCATGGATTTACAACAACGAGACGCTGCGCGAGACCCCGGTGGTGGTTGTCGACCAGTCGCATTCGGCCCTTTCGCGCCAGTTCATCAACGACTGCAATGCCACCCCCGACGTTGATGTGAAATACTATGCGTCCGACCTCGACGAAGCCCGTTCGCTCGTCAGCCGCCAGATTGTGAAGGGCATCTACCTCATCCCCGCCGACTTTGCCGACCGCATCAACCGTGGCGAGCAGGCGACCGTCAGCGTCTATTGCGACATGTCGCTCATGCTTGCCTACAAGGCTGTCTATCAGACTGCCATGATTGAAGCCGGTCGCATGAGTGCGGGTCTGAACATCAAGAAGGCCGGCAACTACACCGACCACGAGAATGCCATCACTGCGCAGCCTCTTATTGCTCACGATGTGGCGATGTTCAACCCATCGGGCGGCTACGGATCCTGCGTCCTGCCCGCAGTGCTCATGCTCCTGCGCAACGGCCAACTCATCCCCGACGATGATCCCCACTACCGTGGTGCCTACCGCGTGGTGTGGGGCAAGGCGCTCTGTTATGGCATGGTCGGTGCCGTGGCAGCCGCCTACCTGTCGATGGCTGTTCCCCGCATGTTCTCATTCCCGCAGCTGGCCGACGGCAAGACGTTGCTGGCAATGTTGCTGCCCTATACGATGGCATGCATCTTCTTCGGCATGACGGTCTCTTGTCTGGTGCGTTACCGTGAGAACGTCATGTTGCTGATGGTCTTTGTCTCGGTGCCGCTGCTGTTCCTCACCGGCGTGTCGTGGCCGCAGTCGAGCATCCCCGGTGCTTGGCATGGCGTGTCGTGGCTCTTCCCCAGCACCTTTGGCGTGCGGGCGTTTATCCGGGCCAACTCCATGGGAGCCTCCGTCAGCCAGATTCTGCCCGAGATCCGCATCCTTTGGATTCAGGCCGCCGCCTACCTCGGCATGGCCTGCGTGGTGTACGCCTACCAGAAGCGCCTCGCCCGCAAGCACGTTAAGACCGTAACCAATTCAACCGACCTCATTGAGCCCGATGATCAATAAAACTGTTCACATCTCCTTAGATGCCTGGAGCACAGACTTCTATAGGTAGCACCATGCGCTCAGCGACAGAAAGAGTAATCGCAGGGCTTTCTTCAATAAGGTGAAATCACTATATCAAGTATCGCCTATTGACGTTGCACTTCTATGACGGTTATGGCGAGAACATGCTCGACTACAACAAGTACCACTGCCGTCTGCGCATCGGTTTGCTCATCCGTCCCAGGTTCTTCAGCGACTTCTAATATTTCTAATATTCACATTCTTATTGACAAGTTTTCATGATGATGAAAAAAAACATTCTTATCAGTTGTCTGCTGTTGTTATGCGCAATGTCACTGCGCGCGCAGCGCATCCAAGTGGTGGATGGCGATGGAACGCCAATCCCCTATGTAACAGTTACAACCACCCAAGGCAAATTCATAGCAAGTACCGATATTGACGGTTGGCTTGAGAGTGTTGGCGAAAACACCACTATCCATTTGTCGCAAGTGGCCTATAAGCCCCTGACGATTGCTGTCGCTGACATCAAGGACGGCCGAATCACCCTTGACGAGGCCGATTATGACCTGCCCGAGGTCGTGGTAAAGCCCAAGGATCTACTCTATTGCCAGACCTACTTCCGTGATGTCTATATCGATGACGATGGCCCCATCTTCTACCGTGCCGGCGTCATTGACAACGCCTATAATATCGCAAAGAAAGAGGTGTCCGCTAAGACACACCACTTTTCAAGGGCGCAAAGCGGTTTCTGGAAAGCCCTCTACAGCAGCACATCAGGGCAGTATGACAAATTCGCAAGATTGCCCGAAGAATCATATTATGATAAAATACGTGGACTGCAACAGAAGGGCAGTATCACCCTGACCGACGCTGGCAATGGGCGACAGATCATTGCCGACAGCATTTGTCAACTGGGTTACATCTACTGGAACGCAGAGGAGCGCACCCGCACAGTGTCTTTCAATTTAAGTACCTACCGTAATCACATCAAGAACAAGGAGAAACAGGAAAAAGCCGCTAAAAAGGGTAAAACGTTTGTCCCCGACACCGTCAAACAACAGCGCACTTCGACCACTATTTATCAGGTCTATCGCACCGACTCGGTCGGAAACTCAAGAACCGACGACTTCGTGATGTCACAGCTCACCGTTACTGGACGGTACAGACATTCAGGCACAGAATACCTCATCCAAGTGCAGTCCTATGCCACCGATTACGCCTACATCGACAAAAAAGAATACAAGCAACAGCGCAAGGACAACGAGGTGGACATGAACATCGACGAACTGCGCCGATTTGAGAAAAACAATAAGATACCCCCATTGGCTCCGAACATTCAAGAACAGATCAATAAATTCATCGATAAAGACTAAACCCGAAGAAGAAAAAGTGGAAGGTTCTCTTGATGTAATAGACAATCAACGATAACAGGTTCAGTTTCAATTCATGGCCCTAAATCAACGCATAAAACCCGCTGGGATGCAGCGGGTTTTTGTTTCTACTGTGCGCCTGATAGAAGCCAAGTTTGCGCCTCCCAAAACCTTTAAAAACCTCCTGACACCTGAACATATTCACGAGCGAATATAATTCGTCGTTCATATAGTTTTCTTGGGGAAAGGGGAAGGGGTAAGAGAATTGCCCAACGAGCATTGCGAGCGCCTTTACCCCTTATCCCTTTACCCATTCCCCTTGTTATCAAGTTGAGCTAATTTGGCGGTGCGCAGACGGCTCAACATCCGTGAAATGCTGAAGACGAGTGGTTTGATGCCATGTAAATCCTCATTAGTGATATAACCCAAGTCTACCGCAATCTGTAATTGACAATACACTTCCATGAGAGAGCCGAAAGCAATTTCAAGAAAATGTACATATTCTTTAATCGCCATTCTGCCGCTACCTTCTGCAATGTTAGAAGGTATCGAAATCGCAGCCCGGCGCAGTTGGTCACAAAGTGCGTATTGCTCTGTTTTTGTAAACTTCTCCAACAACTTATAGACTTGCACCACAAGTTTTCGAGACTCTTTCCAAGTGTCAAGTTTCTCGAATTGGAATTGAAAATCGTTCATTTCTGTCATATTTTTGGTGCAAAAGTACAAAAAATAGACTTCATCAATGCAGCTTTGTTGCAAAACTTTACCCATTACCCTTTACCCCTTCCCCATGAGAAATATTCATATTTCGACTTTACGCAGCATGCTGCGCGCAGGCGACCCCGTCGACCTCAAGCTCTGGACCAAATCGGGAGAGATCCAGGAATGGCGAAATTGCATACCGCTGCGCTACAATTTCTACAAGGGCACACAGCAGTTCAAACTGCTCAATTCCGGGCAAATTCGCCAAGCACGAATTTGCTGCATCTTCGAGGTAAACGGATTGGAAATTTTTCTTTGAATTTTTCGCATCTCAAAGTCCACTGATTGAAGAAAAATGTTTACCTTTGCAATGCCTAGTCATTTCAAACTTTCGATAACCATCTAATTTTTAATAAGATGAATAAGTTTTTCGCAACATTGGGACTCAGAGTTACTCTGATTGTCCTGATTTCGTTCTCAACTTTGGCCATGGAGGCCCAGACTGGCGACAACAATGCCCAACCCTGCCCGGTGGAGGTGTCGTCCGACATTGTGCACGGCACAGTGACCGTTGATAAGACAGAAGCAGCGGCCGGTGAGACGGTGACTATCACTGTAACGCCCGCTTATCACTATGCCGCCACGAGTAGCGACGTGAATATCGAATTGACTATCGACCCCGGTCACAGCCGTGCGCCGCGCCGCGCGCCGTCGGTTGGCGAAATATTTCACCCCGTGGGCGATGCCCGGGCCACTCATGACTTTCCTGCCACCTACACCTTTGCCATGCCAGAATATCCATATTGCGTGTCAATCAGCGCCAACTTCACTAGTCTGCCAACACATAGTGCGATTTGGAGACAGGTGAATACCGGTCATAACCTGATAATGAGTACATCTAATGGTACATATTGGGGTGATGGAATTCCAGAAGGAGCACTGGTTACAGTTACTATCACGATGACAAAACCTGAAGACTTTTTTGTGGATGGAATTCGTGTGGCTGATCTTTATAATCGCGATATTTTTGTGGAAATAACTGATATGGGAAATGGTGTATATACTTTTATAATGCCTGATGTTGATGTATTTGTCCGTGGCATTGAAAAAGCCTACCTGCATGGTGTGCGCTTTGATGCCAATAACCACTGGGCAACCTACTACGGAGATTACTGTTTAAACGTTCCTGACGGTGTGCTGGGCTACGTTGTCACCGGAGTGACCGGCAACGAGGTGCAAATCGAAGAACTCTTGTCTGATGGCGACGATCCGCCTTTTATACCGCGCAGGATGGGCGTGCTGCTCTATAGCGAGACTCCCATGGATGAAGTCACCACGGTCGAATCAAATAGAGCGAGTTGGGATTACACCTCTATGCTGAAAGGCTCTCTTGAGGACACGGAGATTACGTCGGGCTATGTGCTCTACGGCGACAAGTTCATCCTTAGCCGTACGGGCACATTGCCGGCCCATCGGTGTTATCTTCCCTTAGACAGCGTAACCACATCTGCATCTGCGCCACGCGTTCTCAAAATTCGCCGGCCTGGCGAAGAAATCGTCACCGGCATTGAGGAAGTGATCACCACCGGCGCGACCGATGTTGCGAGCGTGAAGTACGTCAGTATCACTGGCGCAGTGAGCGACAGGCCTTTCAGCGGCGTGAATGTGATGGTCATCACCCGCGCCGACGGCACAACCGAGAACCACAAGATGGTCAAGCCGTAACGATTCCGCTGTTCTTCGTGATTTAAAAAAAGATATAATAGAACTTTTTGCTTGCGCATCTCCTTCATCAGACAAATAAACTTGTCTTTTAGGCTGACCTCATAACTCCATAATTTTGCGGTGAAAAAATCGCAGAATTATGGAGTTAAATTTTTCATCAGTAGAAACCATTCCCTCGCTCAACGCCTCGGCGGCGTTTTTCTCGCCTTCGCTCGAACGGCTAAAGGGTCAGGTGGACTCGGGCAAGGTATTCAAGGAGGATGTCGATATGGTGCCAACCATCATCGACAAGTCGCTGTCCTATATGCCATGGGGCGGCGACAACATGATGCCCAATAATATCCTCAAACTGATTGAGGACGATGAACCTTCAGCTCGACAAAGTTTGCAGCACGAGTCACCGCGTCAGCGGTGGCGTGCGGATGACAAACCTTTGTCAGACGCTTTCCACTTGCCAGCAGTTCAATGCCGTCATTAACAGTGCCATCATGAAATCATTGTAAGCAAATATACGATACATTGTTTGCCATCTAGTAAAAGCAAGCACCTTTTATGTCATTCAATGTCTCAGTAAAATCCAATAACTTGTTTATAGGCAGAATCAAATATGCACTCGCGCTTAGGACCAATTCGTTACATTATTAAAGCGCATACAAACTCAACGACTTTTTAGCTATTTTCGTCCCTGTAGCGTCCCGTGATTTCAGAAATAATTTAGTTGCGGAAAGAGAGGGAATTTATGTACTCCTCTTTTCAAGGCAACAATAACTGATTTTCAAATAGTTACATTTTGATTATTGCCGTTTTTGGTCGTTGTTTCGCTTATTACCGTCCCTATATCGTCCCGGTACGAAGGCCTTTTAACTCGCTGATAGACTGTTAATAAACCTTGAATTTTTATTTTAAAAGTTACATTTAATTATTTGCTCTCTTTTAAGAAAGCACAGTATTCCTCCAATGATTTTTTCATAACCTCTTTAGGAATTAGCTTGCGCTGATACTCGGCTATCATTGTTGGACTTAATGATCGGCTCAATGTATATTCCACCATGCTTCTGTCGGCCGATGGACAAAGAATAATGCCAATGCTCGGATTCTCATTATCTCGTTTCACATCACGATCCAGTGCTTCGAGATACATATCCATCTTGCCCACAAACTCAGGCTGAAAATCAACTGCCTTCAGTTCTATCGCCACCAAACATTGCAAGGCTCGATGGAAAAACAACAAGTCGATTCTTTTTGTGGAACCACCAACTTGTACTCCAAATTCACTCTCAATGAACAAAAAATCTTTGCCTAACTCTAAAATGAACGCTTTCATGTGCTCAAGCAAACCTTTGTGTAAATGGTGCTCATTATGCTTCTGGGGCAAATTAAGAAAGTCGACAACAGCTTTGTCTTTGAGCATAAACTCCGATTGAGGATAATCTGCCAGCAATTTTGGCGACATCATTTTTCCCTTGTCCATTAATGACGAGAATGTCTGATTAACAATGCAACGACGCAATTCCTCAGTCTTCAGACCTTGATGCCGAGCGTATAGCATATAAAAGATGCGCTCCTCATCATTGCGACAGCGGTTCATGATTTCTAATGATTGGTAAACGTTGTAATTGTTAATAATGCTGGAATTTGTTTGTTATTCGTTGTTTCTAATTGTGCAGTTGGCAACTGCACAATTGTGGTGTCTTGAATTTATGCAGTTTGCAATTGCACAAATTCATTAATATTTAATTGTGAAATACGGTCAATGAATATAGGTCGGCTATAAACATCATAAAATTTTACCATGTTATAAAGATTCCTTTTGCTCAAACCTCGTCTTCTAGGACTTTGCCGTTTTAGATAGTCAGCTAAGTCACCGACAACTTTCGTCCCCCATCGGGCAGACTTAAGTTGCAGTGAAATATATTGACCTATTTCCCAATACATCTGCAATGCCGTTGTATTAACCATAGCTATTGCTGATGAGCGATACCTCTCAATCAACGAGTTGACAAACGCGAATTGAGTTTCCAGTTCAGATTGGTTAGGAACAATAGTGATGTTTTCTGCCATAATCTTTGTGATTTATCGCTACAAAGGTACAAACAATAAACAAAATAAATTAGTTTTTCAGAAAAATAAAGCATCAGTTTATTTCCACATTTTTCAAAAAAAGTTCGTCGCTTTTGTTTGAAAATTGGGGGGTGATGTGTTATGTAGATGTAAAGTTAGTAATTTTGTCGGCAAATTACGAGATTTGTAAATGACTATTGACGCATTTGAACTGATAGCTCCACAGCTGAGGGCTGCTGCCGTAAACAAAGCAACAGCAATGGGCCTCGACTATGACGAGTCGCAAGACATCGCCCAGGAGACGCTGTTGCGGCTATGGCAGATGCGTGACGACAGTCGGCTCTACAATCCTGAGGGTTTTGCCTCAGTGATTGCACACCGATTATCGCTGAACCACTTGCGTCGCAAGCCTCCGCTTCCGTTAGAGAGCGAGGAGTCCGCAAGTCAGACCAATCCATCGCCGTTGGACGAAATCATACAGCAAGAGGACGTACAGTGGCTCGAACAGAAAATCAAGGAGCTGCCATCCACCCTGCACGCAGTGTTGAAAATGCGCCAGGATGAGCGATACTCCAACGAGCAGATTGCAACTCTGCTCGGAATAAAGGAAGACAGCGTTAGCACATTGCTTGCAAGGGCACGAAGGCAACTTATGGAACAAATCAAGCAACTACGCAGAGAACAACAATGAAACCATATTCACGACATCAGATAGAGGCTTTGCTCGGCAAATTCATGGCGGGCAAGACCACCATTGAGGAGGAGTCGTTGCTGAGCAAATATTTCAACACGACCCACGATGTGCCTGCCGAATGGGAAGATTTTCAGGCTTTGTTCGGTTACATCGACCGTGGACTGGAAGGGGACTTGCTTCCCGAAACATCCTCACCATCACATCGCAAATGGCTTTGGTGGATTCCTGCAGCGGCAGCGGCAATCGTGGCACTTGTTTTCGGCTTCAAAGTTTTAAACAAACCCGAAACCACACAGCCTATTTCATCGCCGATAATCGCTCAAAAGGCAGAACCAAAAGATGAGATGAATGGCCAGAAGACCGGCAATCCTCATGAGGCTGAGAACGAATCAGCTGACAAAAACATTTCTGCACCTAATAAAGCAGACGTCGTTGCAATCAAGCAGCAATCGAGAAAGCAAAAGCATTCTTTGACTGTCTCACATCATGAGGCGCAGACCAATCTGATTGCACAAAACGAACGGCTTTTGCAAGAGAACGGGCGGCTGCAACGAGAACTTGAAGAACTGAACCAGCGAGCCATCATCATCGACATGGAAGCCATGGGCTACCAAGCCGTGAAGGACGAGAACGGCTCAATAATTTACGTGGATATGCAACAAGAGATAGATAATCAATTCAACAACCAATCAACTAACATACCTGGATTATGAAAACAAAGTATATTATCCTTGCGCTGGCGATGTTCATCGCACCTGCGGCAATGGCACAAGAATATTTCGCAAAGCGCGACTTGGGCGGCGGTTCGACAATGTGCAAGCAAGCTTCCCATTGCTCTCACCTTGCGCCAAGTTTCGCAAAGTTGAGATATTACTTTGGAGATAATTCGCCTATCGTCCAGAAGCAGAACACGCTGAAGGTTCACAACACCTTTTCCAACCCCGAGAACGGGGAGAAAGAAGGCGAGCTCACAATCTATAAATTTGTATTGCCTGAATCTGACGTCAGTTACACCGACAGCGTGAGAGTGCTGTATGAGGCCATCAGCCAAGCGATGGACGATGGCAAGATTCCCAGACGCGGCATCTACACTTTATGGAGCATCACCGGCAATAAAGACCGTTCTTATACTGGGTATCGCTTGTATCATAATAAAAGCGAGTTCACACTTGTGGGAACTGAATCCGACAACTGCTACACAGTAGGATTGATCAACGAGGATGACACACAGTTCAGAACTACTTACACCATAGAGTGGAGCGAAACGTCAGATGGCGGAGTCACAGGTAGGCTGATCACCACATACGCACCCATAAAACCACAAATAGAATCTCCCACAGTTACCCCACCTTCAGAGCCAAAGAACGATAACAAAATGTGGATGAGAAAACTGTTCTTTTATCTTGATAAGCTCAAAGATGGCGAATCTCTGTATCTATCCGGGCTTTACTCATTGGCGAAAGAGTGTGATATGCTCGACCATGACGACCTACAGGTCGCCATCGGTCAAATCAAACTGTCAAAAGCAGAATTTGAGCGAAAGCACAAGGACGCATCGAGCATTCTCTTGCTGCAGCAGGTCATAGAGATACTTGAAGCGCGACTGAGTAAATAAAAGCTCCTACCATACATTTTAATAACACCGTTTATGTGACCGAAATCACGTAAACAGCGATAACTATGTCTAATTTTTAAACATCAAATTATATGAAAACACGAATTATCATGCTGATAACCAGCACAATCATTCTTCAATTATTGTTCGCCTCATCATCTTTAGCCGCCAATTATCATGGCAAGGTTATTGATGAGACAGGCAACCCAATTCCGTTTGTTACTGTTGTGGCGCTATCTCCGAATGACAGCACATACGTTACTGGAGCCATGACTGATGAAATGGGGCAGTTCTCGTTTGACGCAGAACAGCGACCATTGTTATTGAAGGTCTCAAACATCGGGTTTCAAACGAAATGGCTTAGTGCAATGAGTGCCGATTTGGGCGTAATCACCTTGCAACCCGAAACGACACGTCTCAATGAGGTGGTGGTGACCGCGAAGAAAGCCACAGTGACAAGAGACGGATTGAACTATTCAATCAGCAATCTGTCGGGCACTCATATCGGAGAGGCTGGTACTCTTTATGACATGCTCGGATGGACTCCCGGCATAGTGACCTACGACATCAACAACATCAAAGCTGGTGGATCGATGAGCGTTGGTGCAATTTATATC
>CACZHT010000004.1 GCA_902781045.1 uncultured Bacteroidales bacterium
AACAGAGAAGTTAAGCCTCACCACGCCGATGGTACTGCGAAAGTGGGAGAGTAGGTAACCGCCCCCTAAGGGAGACACTCGATGAGTGTCTCCCTTTTTGTCATATACATTGTGAAAAAACGGCAAAAAGTGTTCAAAATCTTCATGTTGGGCTGATTTTTGCTATTTGATTGCGAGATTTTTTGTACCTTTGCAGCTCCAAAACTCAATCTTTTAAGATTTTATGCCGGATTTGCTGTTCGAGACGAGTTGGGAAGTTTGCAACAAGGTCGGCGGAATCTACGCCGTTTTGTCGACCAAGGCAAAGACCCTACAGACGCTCTATAAAGACAAGATCGTATTCATTGGTCCAGATGTGTGGACACCCATCAACGAGTCGCCCGACTTCGATGAGTGCCGCACACTGCTTGACGACTGGCGCAAAGGCGCACATCTGCCCGATGGTATCGAGGTGCGCACAGGGCGATGGAATGTGCCAGGGCGACCACTTGCCATCTTGGTCACTTTCCGCCACCTGCAGGGCCAACTCAACGAGTTCTATGGCCAGATGTGGGAGCAATTCCGCGTCGACTCGCTCCACGGCTACGGCGACTATGATGAGGCTTGCGCATTCGCTTATGCCTCGGCGCGTGTCATCGAGAGCATCGTCGGCCATTGGTCGAAACGCGCTTCCAAGGTCGTGGCACACTTTGACGAGTGGACCACGGGTATGGGGCTGCTCTATGTCAAGTCGCATCTGCCACAGGTGCGCACCGTCTTCACCACCCATGCCACCAGCATCGGTCGCAGCATTGCCGGCAACGGCAAGCCACTCTACGACTACATGGCCGGCTACAATGGTGACCAGATGGCGCGTGAGCTGAACATGGAGTCGAAGCACTCGCTCGAGAAGGCTGCCGCCCATGCCGCCGACGCATTCACCACGGTGAGCGAGGTCACGGCGCGAGAGTGCGAGCAACTGCTTGAGCGCAGGCCGATGGTCACACCCAATGCCTTCGAGCAGCGCTTTGTGCCCAAGGGTAAGGCCTACGATGAAGCGCGACAGCTGGCACGGGCACGGTTGTTGCAAGTGGTCGCGTCGCTCACGGGGCAGACACTGCCCACCGACACCATGCTCATCGCCACATCGGGGCGGTGCGAATTTCGCAACAAGGGCATCGACCTCTATCTGGATGCGCTCAACGTGATGCGCACACTCGTGCACAGCAATGTTCAGGCCACGCGGCCTGTGGTGGCCTTTGTGATGGTGCCATCGTGGGTCGACTGTCCACGTGCCGACCTGGTGGGCTCGATGAACAATGGCTTGGTCTCGCGTCTACCCAACCCCGTGGTCACCCACGAGCTGCACCAGCCCAGTCACGATGTGGTGCTGTGCAAGATGCGAGATGTCAACTTCAACAACAAGCCCGACGACCGCCTGTTGGTCATCGATGTGCCCTGTTACCTCAATGGCCATGACGGCGTGCTGGGGCTCAGTTATTACGACGTGCTAGTGGGCTTGGACTTGACTGTGTTCCCATCCTACTACGAGCCTTGGGGCTACACCCCGCTTGAGAGCATCGCATTCGGTGTGCCCACCATCACCACCAATTTGGCGGGCTTCGGCCAGTGGGTCATCGACCAGTGCGGGCACGATGCCTCGCGCAGTGGTGTGACCGTGTTGCACCGCACCGACTCAAACTATGGCGAGACCGTGCATGCCCTGGCCGCCGAGATGATGCAGTACTATCACTTGTCGCCCGCCGACAAGCAGCATCGCAACCGTGCCGCGCAAGCTACATCCAAGTTGGCCCAGTGGAAGCAGTTCATCACGGCCTATAAAGAAGCATATTCAATCATTTTAGACTAAACGATAATGAAACTGAGAGTTAGCAACAGCAACGCACCGCAGTGGCGCAACCTGACGGTGCAAAGTGAGCTCCCCGGACGGCTGAAGAAGCTCGAGGAGCTGTCCAAGAACCTGTGGTGGGTGTGGAACAGCGAAGGTAAGTCGCTCTTCCACGACCTGGATCGCGACCTGTGGCGTGCCACAGGCGAGAACCCCGTGCTGCTATTGCAGAAGATGAAATCAGAGCGCTTCGACCAGATTATCGAAGACCGTTCGTTGCTCGACCGCATTGACACGGTCTATGAGCATTTCAGCAACTATATGAGCCAGCCCATGCGCGACGACTTGCCCTCGGTGGCCTACTTCAGCATGGAGTATGGCCTGTGCAACGCCCTGAAAATCTATTCAGGTGGCTTGGGTATCCTGGCCGGTGACTACATCAAGGAAGCCAGCGACCGCTGCGTCAACATGACTGCCATCGGATTCCTCTATCGATATGGCTACTTCACCCAGACACTCTCGATGGACGGGCAGCAGATTGCCAACTACGAGCCTCAGAACTTTGTGCAGCTGCCCATCGCGCCGGTGCTGGACGCACAGGGCCAGCAGATGATTCTGGAGGTGCCTTATCCCGGACATGTAGTCTATGCCAACGTGTGGCGCGTCAATGTCGGACGAATGAAGCTCTATCTGCTCGACACCGACCTGGACCTCAACAGCGAGTATGACCGGCCCATCACACACAAGCTCTATGGCGGCGACTGGGAGAACCGCATCAAGCAGGAGTTCCTGTTGGGCATCGGCGGTGTGCTGCTGCTCAAGCGGCTGGGACTCAAGCACGACATCTATCACTGCAACGAGGGTCATGCCGCGCTGCTCAACCTGCAGCGACTGGTTGACTATGTGCAGGACGAGAAGCTGACCTTCAACCAGGCACTGGAGGTGGTGCGCGCTTCGTCGCTCTACACCGTCCACACCCCTGTTCCCGCCGGGCACGACTACTTCGATGAAGGGCTCTTCCACAAGTACATCAACGAATTTCCCGCCCGGCTGGGCATCACTTGGGACGAGCTGATGGACATGGGGCGCGAGAACCCTGGCACAGCCGACAAGTTCTCGATGAGCGTCTTTGCCCTCAACACCACCCAGGAGAGCAACGGCGTGAGCTGGCTGCACGGCGAGGTGTCCAAGAAGATGTTCCAGGGCGTCTGGAAGGGCTATGCCCCCGAGGAGTCGCACGTGAGCTATGTCACCAACGGTGTGCACATGCCCACCTGGGCCGCCAGCGAGTGGAAGGAGTTCTATGCACAGACCTTCGGGCGAGACTATCTCGACCATCAGGACGAGCTGGCCACCTGGGCTCCCATCTACAGCGTGTCGGACGAGGCCATCTGGAACCTGCGCATGCAGCTCAAGAACAAGTTCATCAACTTTGTCAAGCGCGACTTCACCGCCAACTGGCTCAAGAAGCAGGGCGACCCCACTCGCATCATGTCCATCGTCGACAAGATCAATCCCAATGCACTGCTCATCGGCTTTGCCCGCCGCTTTGCTACTTACAAGCGCGCCTACCTGCTGTTCAACGACCTGGACCGCCTGTCCAAGATTGTCAACAACGAGCAGTTCCCCGTCCAGTTCATCTATGCCGGCAAGGCTCATCCTGCCGATGGCGCAGGCCAGGACCTGATTCGCCGCATCATCGAGGTTTCGCGCATGCCACAGTTCTTGGGCAAGATCATTTTCCTCGAGAACTACGACATGATTGTCTCCAAGCGACTGATCACCGGTGTTGACATCTGGCTCAATACGCCCACACGTCCGCTCGAGGCTTCGGGAACATCGGGCGAGAAGGCCGAGATGAACGGACTGCTCAACTTCTCGGTGCGCGACGGATGGTGGTATGAGGGCTATCGCGAGGGAGCCGGATGGGCACTCACCGACAAGCGAACATACAACGACCAGGCACAGCAAGACAAGCTCGACTCGGCCACCATCTACTCAATGCTCGAGAACGAGATTATCCCTCTCTACTTTGCCAAGAACTCCAAGGGCTACTCGCCTGAGTGGATTCAGTACATCAAGAAGTCGCTGGCACAGATTGCGCCCAACTACACCATGTCGCGCATGATTCACGACTACATGCGCAAGTTCTATATCCCACAGGCCAAGCGGGCAGGCGAGCTCAAGGCCGACAACTATGCTCTGGCCCGCGACATCGTCGCATGGAAGGAGAACGTCGCCGCACGTTGGGAGAACGTCCACGTCGAGGGAGGCATTCAGGTGTCGGACAATATGCTCAATGCCGTCAACACCGGCAAGGACATCGAGGCCACTATCCGCCTGAACACTGCCGGGCTGGGACGTAGCCTGGGCATCGAGCTGGTCATCTATCAGGAAATGGACGGCGAGAGCAAGTTCTATGGAGCCTTCCCATTCGAGGTCGTGGCCGAGGACGGCGACGTGCTCACCTATCATCTGGCGCAGGACATCAAGTATAGCGGTGTGTTCCGCTACGCCTTCCGTGTCTTCCCCTGGGACGACCGCCTGCCGCACCGTCAAGACTTCGCCTACCTCAAGTGGATCTGATTCAAAGCACAATGCTGGTGCTGTAAGTCAGCTCCAGCAGGCGAATGTGACAATCGGCCGCCCGACACACAGTGTCGGGCGGCCGATTGAACTTTGTTGGCACAGTTTTTGCAATACATTTTGTTATCACAAGTCTGACACCTATGGAAGATAACGAGATTCACAACCAGCCCGACGAGCAGCTGCAAGACCGGCACAGCGACAGCGGATTCACATTTCATTGGCTGCAACTGCTCATTGGCGCGGGCATCTGTTACTACTGGTTCTATCAGAGTTGGACCTCGATGCTGGCGCTGGTGCTGGTGGTCATCATCCACGAACTGGGCCATGTCGCCGCCGGCAGGATGTTTGGCTGCCGCATCGACGAGATGCAGGTGTTCCTGCTCTGCTTTGCCAGTTACAAGCCCAAGCCCAAGCGTGGCAGCTGGTGGCGAAACATCACCTGGAGCCTGGGCACCCTGCCGCTGGGAGGCTTCACCATGTTCAAGATTCGGCCCGATGACCAACCCATCGACCCCGGCCAGGCCGCCGCGTCGCCCTACATCAACGACAAGCCCGCCTGGCAGCGGCTCCTCATCTCGGCTGGCGGCGTGCTGTTCAACTTCGCCACATTCCTCATCATCTACCTGTTGTTTCACTTCCCCATTGGGTGGTCGCAAATCTTGTGGCGGGTCATGTCGATGTCGCTCATCCTGGCCGTACTCAACATCCTGCCCGTGTATCCCCTAGACGGTGGTGCCATCATCTTTGCCTGCTACGAGATGGTCACTGGCCGCAAGCCGTCGCAGCAGTTTGTCACCGCCTGTGGCGCAGTCGGTTTCATCCTCATCATCCTGTTCTTCTGGGTCTTCCCTGGCTGGGTGCATCAGATCATCGACAGCGTCTTCGGCCTGTTCTTCTGATGCCGCCCCGCATCTCTGGCAGGGGAAGGGCAGGGGGAGGGGTCATACCCTCAGATTGTGCCTCCATCGCCCCTCCCCTAACCGACCAGTGGGGGAGAGACTGAGGAGCATCTTATTTGATACAATCGGGGACGGTTCTGTTTTGTATCATTTTCTGTCCAGCTGTGGCTGCGAGACTGCGTCTCGTAATATGCCGATCGGCAAATGACAGAGCATCCTGCCGTGGCACAGAAACAACCACTCCCCGCACCACAAGGTGCGGGGAGTGGTTAGTGTAGTTGAAGCCTAAATTCTTAGATTTCAGTGCTTGATGGCGGCCACGCCGGGCAGTGTCTTTCCCTCGATGGCCTCGAGCATGGCACCACCGCCGGTCGAGACGTAAGACACCTCATCGGCCAGACCGAACTTGTTGACTGCGGCCACCGAGTCACCGCCGCCCACCAGCGAGTAAGCTCCATTCTTTGTGGCCTCGGCGACAAACTTAGCGATTTCGCCTGTGCCATGAGCGAAGTTCTCAAACTCAAACACACCCACCGGGCCATTCCACAGGATGGTCTTGCTCGAGAGGATGATTTCCTTCCAGTTGTCGAGCGAACGCTGTCCGGCATCCATGCCCTCCCAGCCATCGGGAATGTTGAAGATGTCGACCGTCTGGCGCTCTGCGTCGTTGCTGAACTCCTTGGCTGCCACGGTCTCGACCGACAGGCTCAGGTTGACACCTTTCTCCTTGGCGGCCTCCATCACAGCCAGTGCTTCGGGCATGAGGTCGTCCTCGTGCAGCGACTCGCCGATGTGTCCGCCCTGGGCCTTGATGAATGTGAATCCCATTCCGCCGCCGATGATGAGGTTGTCAACCTTGTCGAGCAGGTTCTTGATTACAGCCAGCTTGGACGACACCTTGCTGCCGCCGATGATGGCGGTGAATGGGTGCTGAGCGTTCTTGAGCACGTTGTCGATGGCCTCGACCTCCTTCTCCATCAGATAGCCCAGCATCTTGTGGTCGTCGTCGAAATAGTCGGCCACCACTGCCGTCGAAGCGTGGCGGCGATGAGCTGTGCCGAATGCGTCATTGACATATACATCGGCATACTCGGCCAGTGTCTTGGCAAAGTCAGCCTGGCTCTGCTTCATGCGCTTCTTAGCATCGTCATAAGCCGGGTCGTCCTTTTCGATGCCCACAGGCTTTCCTTCCTCCTCGGGGTAGAAGCGCAGATTCTCCAGCAGCAGCACTTCGCCTGGCTGCAGGTCGGCAGCGGCCTTCTGGGCTTTGGCGCAGTCGGGCGCAAACTTGATGGGGCGTGCCAGTGCCGAAGCCACCGCGTTGGCAATCTGTCCCAGCGACAGCTTGGGGTTGATTTTTCCCTTGGGCTTGCCCATGTGTGACATCAGGATGAGGCTGCCGCCATCCTTGAGAATCTTTTTCAGTGTGGGCATTGCTCCACGGATGCGGGTATCGTCGGTGATATTACCTTTCTCGTCCAGCGGGACGTTGAAGTCCACGCGCACTAGGGCTTTCAGCCCGGCAAAGTTAAAGTCATTAATGTTAGCCATAGTCTTATCAATAATTTAAAAAGCGTTAGAACATTATTGAAACGCAAAAGTACAACAATGCGAGCAAACGGCAAGCGTTTGTTGCGAAAATTTAACAGAATGTCAGCGATAGGTGCGCAATGAGGGCTGGAAGGCCTGGGGAATGTACTGGATGCGGAACGCCCCTGGCTGACCCACAACCAGCATCACGTCATAGACGATGCTGCACTTGAGCTGGAAGTATCGCAGGTAGGCATTGGCTGCCGCCACCATGTGGCTCTTCTTGGAGCGGGTGATGGCCTGCATCGGGTCGTAGTGTTCGTCGCTGGAGCGTGTCTTGACCTCGACAATGTGCAGCACATTGGCTTTGGGGTCATGAGCCACGATGTCTATCTCCAGCTTGTTCATGCGCCAGTTCTGCTCGCGGATGGTCAGACCTCGTGCAATCAGGAAGTCGCGGGCAGCCTGTTCGCCCAGTTGTCCCAGCTGGTTGTGCCGCGCCATGCGTCAGAACTTATAGTTCACCCCCAGTGCAAACGAGCCTTGGTCCACACGGCGGATGATGGTGTGGCGATACTCTAGCGTTGCGGCAAAGTGGTCGTTGATCTCATACTCCAGACCGGCTCCCAAGTTCAGGCCCACATGGTTCTCCTCGTCCTTCTCTTTGGTCACGGGGTCCTTGATGGTCTTCATGGAATAGGTCATTCCGGCCTTAGGGTAGACATAGAGCACATCGGTCTTGATTGGCACCAGATATTCGGCATTGATGCTCACGTCAAACCAGGTGGTGTTGTGTCGCTTGAAGTAGCCGTCAAACTCGACCTGTCCGCGCAGCTGGTCGATGAACGCATAGTTGAATCGTGCTCCCAGACCCATGCTCTTGATTTCGCTGCCATAGAGCAGGTTGATTCCGGCTGCAGCCTGACCCTTGTTGACTTGCGCGCTGGCGCACAGTGCCAGCGCAGCAACGCAGATGATTGCAAATAATTTCTTCATAATCCTTGTTTTTACCTGAATAATTAATGCAAAGGTAGCAACTTTTTCTGAAACGTCAGCAAAGCTGCTACCTTTTTGTTGTCGGTCAGTTGATTTTATTCCTCCACGGGGCTAAAATCCTCCTTGCCAACGCCGCACATGGGACACATCCAGTCGGCTGGGATGTCCTCAAAGGCGGTTCCGGCGGCGATGCCACTGTCGGGATCGCCCACTGCAGGGTCGTAGACATACCCGCAAATGTCGCAAACGTACTTCTTCATTGTCGCAAAAAATTAAATTAATAAAATCGAGCATTCGATCAATCGAAAAGTCGAGTAATCTGCTAATTCAACAATTCAGCAGCCTGGTTGTCACTTAGTGTCAGTGCTTCGCATCAGGTCGGCTCCCCACTGGCGGCATGCGGCGAGCATGTCGGTGTCGGGTACCCAGGTCTGGCGGATGCCTTCGTCGGCAATCTCAAACCCAGCTTGTTGCAGATGCTCGGTGATCATCTTCACGGCCTCGCCGCTCCAGCCATAGGAGCCAAAGGCGGCGGCTTTCTTCTTCTTGAACTTCAGACCACGGGCCATCTCTAGCAGTCCGGCGATGGCGTATGAGTAGCCGTTGTTGATGGTGGGCGATCCCATGAGCACCATGCGCGAGCGGAACATCTCGGTGAGGATGTCGTTCTTGTCGTCGACCGAGGCGTTCATCAGCTTGACTGTGGTCTCGGGCGAAGCCTCCTGAATGCCGGCGGCAATGGCCTGTGCCATGTGTCGGGTTGACTGCCACATGGTGTCGTAGACGATGGTCACCTGATCTTCCTGATAGGCATCGGCCCACTGCAGGTATTTCTCGACAATCTGTGTGGGGTTGTCGCGCCAAATCACACCGTGGCTGGGGCAGATGAGGCTGATGGGCAGATTCATCGCCAGGATTTCCTTGACCTTGCGCGTGACCATGGGGCTGAACGGGTTGAGGATGTTGACGTAGTACTTGAGTGCCTCTTGCATGACCTCGGCCATGCACACACGGTCGTTGTAGAGCGACTCGGTGGCATAGTGCTGGCCGAACCCGTCGTTGCTGAACAGGATGTTGTCGCCACTCATGTAGGTGAACATCGTGTCGGGCCAGTGGAGCATGGCGGCCTCGATAAATGTCAGTGTGGTCTGTCCCAGCGACAAGGTGTCGCCGGTCTTGACACGCACGAAGTTCCAATCCTGGTGATAGTGTCCGCGGATGATGGCCTCGCCCTTGGCGGTGCAGTAGATGGGCGTGTCGGGAATTTCGCGCATCAGCTCAACCAGCGCACCGCTGTGGTCCACCTCGTTGTGCTGCATGATGATGTAGTCGATCTGCTTGAGGTCAATCTCTTGCTTGAGGCGCTCGACAAACTCGCGGTCGTAGGGGCGCCACACGGTGTCGATGAGTGCGACTTTCTCGTCGCGGATGAGGTAGCTGTTGTAGCTTGAGCCACGGTCGGTCGACAGTTCATCGCCATGGAACGACGTGAGTTCCCAGTCAATCTTTCCGACCCAAGTCACTCGCTCAGTTATACGTTTTCCCATTGGATTAAGGGTTAAAAGTTTGGTTTATTGATTAGAGAATTAGAATGTTTCAGCAGGTGTAGTCGACGCATGCACGGTTGGCTTTATGGCCGGCAAGCAATGCCGCGGCAGCCACATGGGCCGGGTGCTTGGCATAGGTCTCGACATCGGCCAGTGTGGCGACGATGGCTGTGAGCACGACATCCCACTGCTCGTCGGGGTTCTCGTTGATGCCCACCTCGATGCTCTTGAGCACGTCAATCTGTTGAGGCAGCGCCTCAAGTGCTGCCTTAAACTGCTGTGCGACCTGGCGCCGCTCGTCGGCAGTGCCCGTCAACTGAAAGGTTACGATATGCTTTACCATGTCCTGTTAGTTGCGTGGTTAGTATTTGGGTGCAAAGATAATCAAAATTTCAGTTCCAACCAAAAAAAGAAACACTCATGCAGCTCTTGCTGCAATGAGTGCTTCAACAGTATGGAACAGTTATGAATTGGTCTTCTTACTCTGCTGCGGGAGCTTCGGGAGCTTCGGGAGCCTCAACAGGAGCCTCGGCGGGCGTCTCCTCGACAACGGGAGCATTCTCGGCAACGACCTCCACAGGAATCTCGGCAGCTACCTCCTTGTGCAGACGCACGGTGGCAACATACGAGCCGACATGCTTGATGGGGGCGACTTGGATGAGCTTGCGGTCGATGTTGTGGCCCAGCTGCTCGAGTGCCTCGGCAATCTGGATGTTGCTCACCGAACCAAAGATGGTGCCGGTCTCGCTGACCTTGGCAGCGATGGTGAGCTTGACATCGGCCAGCGTGGCGGCGAAAGCCTCAGCATCTGCCTTAATCTTGGCAATCTTGTGAGCGCGCTGACGCAAGTTCTCGGCCAGCACCTTCAGAGCCGAAGGAGTGGCCAGCATAGCCTTGCCAGTGGGGATGAGGTAGTTACGGCCATAACCATTTTTCACCTCTACAACGTCGTCCTTGTATCCAAGGTTGGCAACGTCTTCTTTCAATATAATCTTCATATCTTAATCTAGGTCAACTGTTAAAAAAATGGTTACTTCATCAAGTCAGTCACATAGGGCAGCAAGGCCAGGTGGCGGGCACGCTTGACGGCCTTGGCGACGCGGCGCTGGAACTTCAGCGAGGTGCCGGTGATGCGGCGGGGCAGAATCTTGCCCTGCTCGTTGAGGAAACGCTTCAAGAACTCGGGGTCCTTGTAGTCGATATACTTGATGCCCATTCTCTTGAAACGGCAATATTTCTTCTTCTTCGTGTCGACTGACAGTGGAGTCAGATAACGGATTTCACTTTGAGTCTGTGCCATAGTCTTAGTCCTCCTTTTGATTATTCGTTAGTAACTTCTGCGGCGGGTGCCTCGGTAGCGGGCTCCTCAGCGGCTTTCTCGGCAGCGGCCTTGCGCACGTTGCGGCGCTTCTCGGCATACTCTGCTGCAAACTTGTCGAGGCGGAAAGTGAGGAAACGGATCACCTTCTCGTCGCGGCGGAATGCGGTCTCGAGCTTGGCAACCACAGTGGGGTCGGCATCAAACTCAAGCAGGTTGTAAAATCCGGTAGTCTTTTTCTGGATGGGATAAGCCAGCTTGCGCAGGCCCCAATCCTCATGGTTCACGATGGTGGCCTCGTTGTCGGTCAGCACCTTCTTGAACTTGTCTACCGCTTCCTTCATCTGAGCATCAGACAAAACGGGAGTTAAAATGAAAACGGTTTCGTACTTGTTCATAATACGTTTTAAATTAGTTTGTTAAATGTCTTTGTGCTAAAAAGCGGTGCAAAATTACTAAAAACTTGCCGACCTGCAATCAACTGGATGTCGTTTTAGCATTGATTTACACCATTTTTAACAATTCGGCCCCACCTCTCGTTGAGGCAGGGCCGATCATGTGGCTCATGCGAGCAAATCTGTGATTACTTCAGCGTGCCGTTGTTGGCATCCTTGATCATCTGCTCGTTGGCGCTGATGTAGACCTCGACACGGCGGTTCTGTGCACGGCCGGCCTCGGTGTCGTTACTGGCCACGGGGAACTGATAGTCATATCCGTCGCTGACCATGCGGCTGGTAGGAACACCAGCGGCACTCAGGTAGTTGAGCACCGACAGGGCGCGCTCCTTGGACAGACGCTGGTTGGTGGCCAGCGAGCCGGTGTTGTCGGTGTGGCCGTAGATCTGGACGTTGGTCTGCGGGTTGTTGAGCAGCGAGGTGGCAAACTCGTTGAGCGAGTTCTTGGCACTGTTGCTCAGGTTGCTCTTGCCAGTGGCGAAGAGGATGCCCTGGTCGAAGGTCACCTTGATAGCGGTCAGACCGTTCTGGTCGGTGAGTGTGTCGACTTGTGCACCGTTGATTTGGGCCAGTTCCTTGGCCTGCTTGTCCATCTTCTTGCCGATGAGTGTGCCGGCCACGCCGCCAGCCACAGCACCAACAGCTGCGCCGATGGCGGCACCCTTGCCCTTGCCAAACAGAGCGCCGATGCCAGCGCCCAGTGCTGCGCCACCGCCAGTGCCAATCATGGCACCCTTACCTGTGTTACTCATACCGCAGCCCGAAACTCCCCACAGGAGTGCTGCGCTCAGAAAAATGCACAAAAACTTTTTCATCATTTTTTCTTCTTATTTAAAATGGTTTATAATGAGTTTCGACTTAATTTGGTGCAAATATAGTGCAATTTTTTTGGTTGTACACAATTTTTCGGCAAAAAAATAGACTAATGGCTACTATTGCACGACAAATCGTCGTCGCGACTATCCGATTTCGGGGCGTTCTTCATTATGCTGCAGGTTGCTCTGCTCCAGGCCGATGTGGTGGCGGCGGTCATAGCCCAGCAGCATCACCGAGATGATGATGGCGGCGATGCCGATGACAGTGAACACCCACATGGCGGGCGAGTAGTCGATGTGGCCGTCATGGGTGTTGCGGTCCAGAATCGTGCCGATGAGCACCGGCACAACCATCAAGCCGATGTTCTGGATGTAGTAGATTACTGAGTAGGCGGTGCCCAGCTGCGAGGTTGGCACAATCTTGGGCACGGCGGGCCACAGCACGCTGGGCAGCAGCGAGAAGGCGATGCCCAGCACAAACATCATGGCCACGGCCAGCGCGCTCGAGTGCAGCGGCAGAGCAAACACCATCAGCACCACGGTGAGCATCACCGTGCCTGCAATCATGATGGTGGCCCCGCGGCCCATGCGGTCATACATGCCGCCAAACAGCGGTGTGAGCACGATGCTGGTGAACGGCAGAATGGCGGGTATGGTGCCGGCCAGCTCGGGGCTGACGCCATACTTCTCAATCATCAGCTTGGTGGCAAAGTCCAGAAAGGGGTAGAGTGCCGAGTAGTAGAGCATGCACAGCAGGGTGATGAGCCAGAAACCGCCATTACCCAGCGTGGCCTTGAGGTCGCGCAGGTGGAACTGCTCGTCGTCGCCACCGGCCTCGTCGGCGATGCCCTCGCGCTCGATGCGGCGATCCATCTGGCAGTAGAACAGATAGGCAATCAGACCGATGCCCACCGACAGCACACCCAGCAAGATGGGCATGGGCAGCGACGTGCGCTGGGTAATGGCCGGACTGCCTGCCAATGCTAGGGCAGTGCCCAAGCGAGCCAGGGCCACCTGGATGCCCATAGCCAGGGCCATCTCCTTGCCGGTGAACCACTTGACGATGACCTTCGACACGGTGATGCCACACAGCTCGTAGCCGATGCCAAAGAACGCAAAGCCCAAGGCCGCAAGCACCACCTGGCGCTTGACCATGCCCACGTGCAGCACATTCATCGTCGGCTCGGGCGATGTGAATGCGATGGCGTAGTAGATAGCACCCGAGCCCAGCAGCATCAGCACGCACGAAAGCACGCCGGCAAAGCGCACACCCGTCTTGTCCAAGATGATGCCTCCCACAAAGAGCATGAGCAGAAACACATTGAAGAAGCCGCGGGCGCCGGCAAACAAGCCGAACTCGCTGCTGCTCCAGCCCATGCCGCCCTGGCCCACCGGGGTCTCGAGCAGAAATTGCAGGGGCGACATTTCCTTGGCTACCAGATAGCCTGTCATCATCGTGAAGGCGACTATCATCAGCACCGTCCAGCGGGCGGCAGCCGAGTCACGCAGGGTGCGTTGCACTGTTTGTGTCATGATTCTATTGCGATTCTCGTAAAACTCGGAATTTTCGGAAATCTCAGAGAACTCGGAAATCTAGGAGAACTCCGAGTCTTCCGAGTCTTCCGAGAATTCCGAGTTTTCCGAGACTCATTGATTACTCGGGCTTGATATTGGGTTCCT
Organism: uncultured Bacteroidales bacterium; assembly: GCA_902781045.1. Lineage (GTDB taxonomy): Bacteria > Bacteroidota > Bacteroidia > Bacteroidales > Muribaculaceae > Sodaliphilus. The sequence goes on from CACZHT010000004.1 coordinate 13,658, forward strand.
CAAGGCCGATGCCTTTCTTCTTGTCGATGACCTTGAGCAGCAGGCCCAGCAACAAGGCGGCGATGCCCAGGCAGGCCAACATCACCAGCGGCCAGGTGTAGTCGAACTGGGTGGGATCGGTCACACCGGGGTTGGTCTTGTCCAGCACCTTGCCAATGAGCAGGGGGAACAGCCATAAGCCGATGTTCTGAATCCAGAAAATCAGTGCGTAGGCCGAGCCGATGACCTTGGCATCAACCAGCTTGGGCACGCTGGGCCACAGTGCGGCAGGTACCAACGAGAACGAGGCACCCAGCACCAGGATGGTGATGTAGGCGATGATGATGCCACCGGCACCACCTTTGAACAGCGGCAGCACGAACGCAAATGTCAGGTGGCAGGCGATGAGCAGCAACGAACCCAGCACCAGCATGGACGCGGCCTTGCCCTTATAGTCAACATAGTTGCCCAGGATGGGGGTGATGAGCACGGCCAGCAGCGGGAACACGGCGAAAATCGACTCGGCCGACTGGCGCATGAAGCCCATGTAGCAATAGGTAACCAGGGCGATGATTGACACACACAGCAGGCCGTACTTCTTGCCGTTGGCCTTCATGAAGTTGCTGGCAAAGCCGGCGGCGGCAACGACGAGCATGATGGCATACTGCACGATGGTCACGCTGGGGCTGGCCCAGAACGAGTCGGCGGCAGGCTCGGTCAGTGTCAGGTTGCACTGCAGCATGTTCACAGCATACTTCTGGAAGGGGAAGATGGCCGAATAGTAGAGCACGCACAGCAGGGCGACAATCCAGAAGCCACTGTCCGAAAGAATTTTGCCAATGTCGCTGACCTTGAACGGGTCGTCTTTCTCCTCGGCCTCGCCAGTCTGTGCGTCGAGCTTCTTGTCCATGAAGAAGTAGACCACAAACATGATCAGGGCGATGCACAACAGCACCACACCGAAGGCCACCGAGCGGCTCACGCTGACCTCACCGCCCAACTTGGCGAAGAACGGCGAGAAAATCATACAGGTGGCAACGCCCAGACGTGCCAGTGCCATCTCGCTGCCCATAGCCAGAGCCATCTCACGGCCTTTGAACCACTTGACGATACCACGCGACACAGTGATGCCGGCCATCTCGCAGCCGCAGCCGAAGATCATGAAGCCGCAGGCCGCCACCTTGGCGCTGGCAGGCATGCCCTGGTAGAAGGGCGACACGCCTAGCTCGTCGAACAGAGGAATGTAGTTCAGGTTGTTGGTGAACCAGGTCTCCAGACCGCTGCCAATGAAGGCATCGCTCACGGCATACCACTTAATGATAGCGCCGATGAGCATCACAGCACCCGACAGTACGGCAGTGAAACGGACACCCATCTTGTCGAGGATGATGCCGGCAAAGATGAGGAAGAACACAAACACGTTGAGGAATACCTCACTGCCCTGCATGGTGCCAAAGGCGGTCGAGTCCCATCCGCGGGTCTCTTGCATCAGGTCCTTGATGGGCGAGAGGATGTCCATGAAAATGTAGCTGCAGAACATGGCCAGAGCCAGCAGCAGCAGGGCTGTCCAGCGCATGGCAGCCGAGTCACGCAATGTTTTGATTTGTTCAGTCATGATTTATTTTTAAAGTTATTGTTGGTTTACTGGGAATTCTGGGAATCCTAGGATTTCTGGGAATCCTGGGAATCCTGGGAATAATTATAAATTATGAATTATAAATTATGAATTATCCTAGATGCCCAGGTCGCGGCAGATGCGGTCAATCTTCTGGTCGGCCCACTCGTTCTTGGCATCGTAGTTCTCGGCCTTGTCGAGCTTGTCGTGCACCTCGATGTAAAACTTAATCTTGGGCTCGGTGCCGCTGGGACGAATCGACACCTTGGTGTTGTCCTCGGTGTAGTACTGCAGCACGTTGCTACGCGCGGGCATGTCGATGGGAGTGACCTGGCCAGTGCGCAGGTCGCGTTGCTCCAGCAGCTGGAAGTCCTTGATCAGCACCACAGGGCTGCCGGCAATCTGCTGTTGCGGGTGCTCGCGGAAGTTGACCATCATCGCGGCAATCTCGTCGGCACCGCTCTTGCCGGGGCGCACAACGCTGATGCCGCGCTCCTTGGAGTAACCATAGGTCATATACAGCTCGATGAGCATGTCGTTCATCGACTGGCCGCGCTCCTTGGCCCAGGCGGCAATCTCACACATCAGCGGGATGGACGACACCGAGTCCTTGTCGCGCACGAAGTCCTCGGGCAGGAAGCCGTAGCTCTCCTCGCCGCCGCCCAGATAGCGTGCCGGCGTGCCCTCGAGGTCGCGCATCACCGAGGCAATCCACTTGAAGCCCGTGTAGCAGTCATACATCTTGATGCCCTGAGCCTTAGCTATGCGGGCGATGGTCTCGCTGGTGACGATGGTCTTGACGATGTAGTCGTTGTCGCGATCCAGACGGCCCAACTCGGCATTGCGGGTGATGAGGTAGTAGTGGAAGATGAGCTGAATCTGGTTGCCGTTCACCAGGTCATACTCGCCCTTGTTGTTCTTGAACACCACGCTGATGCGGTCGGCATCGGGGTCACTGGCCAGTGCAATGTCGGCCTCTACCTCGGTGGCCTTGGCGATGGCCATCTCCATGGCGCTGCGCATCTCGGGATTGGGCTGAGGCACGGTGGGGAAGTCACCGCTCATCACGTCCTGCTCGGGAATGTGGATAATGTTGTCAAAGCCCCAGCGCTTGATCGAGCGCGGAACGATGTCGCGGCCCACACCATGGATGGGGGTGTAGACAATCTTCAGGTCGTGGTGCTTCTTGTCGACCTCGGGGCTGAGCGATAGCGTGTGGATCTGCTCGATGTACTGCGCGTCGATGTTCTCGCCGATAAGCTCAATCAGCGCAGGGTTGCCCTCAAACTTGATTTCGCTCACGTCGGCGATGGCGTTGACGTGCTTGATGATGTTCACGTCGTGCGGCGACACTACCTGCGCGCCGTCGTCCCAGTAGGCCTTGTAGCCGTTATACTCTTTGGGATTGTGTGAGGCGGTGATGTTCACGCCGCTCTGGCAACCCAGCAGACGGATGGCGTAGGACACCTCGGGAGTGGGGCGGGGACCCTCAAACAGATAGACCTTGATGCCGTTGGCCGAGAAAATGTTAGCCACGGTCTCGGCAAACAGGCGGCTGTTGTTGCGCACGTCGTGCCCGACCACCACCTTGATTTGCTCCAGGTCTTTGAACGCCTCCTTCATGTAGTTGGCCAACCCCTGTGTGGCGCTGCCCACGGTGTAGATATTCATGCGGTTGCTGCCGGCACCCATGATGCCGCGCAGACCACCGGTCCCGAACTCCAGATCTTTGTAGAACGATTCGACCAGGTCGGTCTTGTCCTCACTGTCGAGCATGGCGCGCACCTGTGCCTGCGTCGCGGCGTCATAGCCCTCACGCAGCCACATCTGGGCCTTCTCAGTCACTTGTTTCAATAATTCTTGGTCAAACATAATATTGGGGTTTAAAATTGATGATTTAAGAGAAAAACTGTTTCATTACCTCAATCATGGCGATGTGGTCGGCGCACGAGGCGGTCTCGCGCACCGAGTGCATGGCCAGCAATGGGTTGCCCACGTCCACACCCTCGATGTCAATCTGACCGGTGAGGATGTTGCCCAACGTCGAGCCGCCGGCCACGTCGCTGTGGTTGACAAAATACTGGTAGGGCTGGCCGGCCTCGATGCACAGGCTCTTGAAGATGGCGGCCGAGTGGGCATCGCTCATATACTTGCAGTTGGCGTTGATCTTGATGCACGGACCGCCTCCCAGGGCAGGGTGGTTGGTCGGGTCATACTTGCCGGCATAGTTGGGATGGAAAGCATGGGCGTTGTCGGCACTGATCATGAACGTGCGGGCGATGGCGCGCGCAAAGTCATCGAATGTGCCGCCCTGCGACTCTATCAAGCGATACAGTACATTGCTCAGCACGGGCGACCCGGCACCCTGCTTGGTTCCGCTGCCGGTCTCCTCGTTGTCGAAGATGGCGGCCACACAGGTGGCATCGTCATCGGTGGACTCGACCAGCGCGGTGATGGCGGCATGGGCCATGCTCAGGTCATCCAGGCGGCCGCTAGAGATGAACTCGTCATGAAGCCCGAAGGTGCAGGCCTTTTCTGTGTCATAGAGCATCAGGTCGAAGTCCAAGATGTCGTCCATGTCAATCTTCAGCTCGTTGGCAACCAGCTTGAGCAACATGTTCTCGGCCTCCAGACGGTCTTTGACCTTGGCGATGATGGGAAGCATATCCACCTGCTTCGAGAGGGGATTGCCCTCGTTGACAGCGCGGTTAAAGTGGATGGCCAGGTGCGAAATGCTCATCAGCGGGCGGGCAATGCGCACCAGACGGGTCTGGGGATGCAGCGCGTCGTCGCCCTTGCAAATCACACGACCGGCGATGGACAGGGGGCGGTCAAACCAGGTGTAGAGGATGGGACCACCATAGACCTCGGTGTTCAGGCGCACGATGCCGCCCTCGCCGTGAAGCTCGGCCTTGGGCTTGATGCGGAAGCAGGGCGAGTCGCTATGTGCGGCGATGAGCTTGAAGCCGGTCTCGACAGGGCTTTTCTGGCCCACCTTGACGGCAAAGATGGCCGAGTCGTTCTTGATGACAAAAAATTTGTCGCCGGGACGAGCCTCCAGCTTCTGGCACAGACAGCGCTCGGTGTATCCATTCTTGATGAGAATCTTCTTGATAGTGTCCACTGCCCAGAAGTTGCACGTACTGGCATCCATGAATTGCAGCAGAGAGTCAATGTAGCGGTTGTTGTTCATATCTTAATTGTTTTTTTGATGTCAAAATCGTCTGTCTCGTAATGAGAATTTTCAATTCTCAATTACACATTATAATATATGGTGTGCAATGCACGCATGACGTTGCACAGGGTTTGCCCCCAATAGTCAGTGAAATTCTCATAACATAGCCCCAAGATATCGCTCTGGTCATCGCTGCTGGCATACTGCACGGCATGAATCAGGTTGTAGAACTCTTGGTAGAGGTCTGCCAGATTCTCTGAAACCGTGGCCGAAATGGGGGTGTCGCTATATTTCATGTTGTCAAGAAACACCTCGAGATACACATCCTCGTCGGCCATGACTTGGGACAGCACATTGCGCACCTGCTCATACTGAGTCTCTCGCAGGGCTGGCTCAATGTAGGAGTCGGTCATCGCATTCAGACTCAAGTCGTTGGCAGTGATGTAGATGCGTGGCAACAACTTGACCATGGTGCTCACCAAGTGGCCGCGGTCGTGGTCGAGCACTGTCTCGATGACCTGGCAATATTCGTTGGTCAGTGCGATAAAAGCCAACTCATTGGGCGATAATTTGTTGCTCTCGTTTTCAGTCATTGTCTGGATATTGATATAAGTGCTTGTTGTTGATATACCGTTCCACGTCGTCAGGGATGTAATATTTGACTTGTTGACCCTCGGCAATGAGCTGGCGCACGGCGGTCGACGAAATCTCAATGACGGGTGCATCAATCAGTGTGACCCGCTCGGCAAGGGATGCAGGGATAATCACCTCATGGCCCAGACGGGGATAGACCAGCACGTGAAATCGCTCAACAATCTCGTCGTGGGCGCGCCATCGGTCCCATTCGGCCCAGTTGTCGGCTCCGATGACCAGATGAAACTCATGTTGGGGAAACTTCTGTTGCAGGGCGTTGAGTGTGTCGATGGTGTAGCTCGGGCGGGGCAACTGAAACTCGAATGCCGATGTAATCACCCCATTGATGTGGCGCGTCACCAGCTCGGTCATGCGCAGACGGTCGACCTCGCTGGCCAACTCATGGCTCTGTTTGAGCGGGTTCTGCGGTGACACCATGAGCCACAACTGATCCAGTCCGCCATGCCGCATGATGTGGCTGGCGATGATGGCATGACCCGTGTGGATGGGGTTGAACGACCCACCGAAGATGCCCACTTTCATCACGCTTCCTCCTGGTTGGGGTTGACAAAGGTGTCAACCAAGTGATGCACTTGCTGCACGGCGGTCTCCAGGTCGTCGTTGACCACAACATGGTCACAATGGTCCTTGTAGCCCAGCTCAAACTCGGCCTTGCCGATGCGGCGCTCGATGTCCTCAGGGCTGTCGGTGCCACGGCGCTCCAGCCGCTCGCGCAGCACCTGGATGCTGGGCGGAGCGATAAAGATGGCCAGAGCGTGGTCGCCATAGATTCGCTTGACGTTCATGCCGCCCATCACGTCGATGTCGAGCACCACGTTCTTGCCCTCAGCGTTGATGCGGGCAATCTCGCTCTTGAGTGTGCCATAGAACCGTCCGGGATAGACCTCCTGATATTCGGCAAATTCGTCGGCCTGGATGCGGCGCATGAACTCGTCCTGGCTCATGTAGTAATAGTCCACACCGTCGACTTCGCTGCCGCGACGCGGGCGTGTGGTGGCCGACACCGAGAAGGCCAGACGCAGCTTCTCGTCGCCGATGATGCGACCGATGATGGTCGACTTGCCTGACCCCGATGGGGCGCAGATGATGATGAGCTTTCCTTCCACTTGTCTTTTTGAAAATTTAAAATTCTAGCTTAAAGCACATTCAGCACTTGTTCCTTGATTTGCTCCAGCTGGTCCTTCATGCGCACCACCACCTGCTGCAGCTCGGCCTGGTTGGCCTTGCTACCCATGGTGTTGATCTCGCGGCCCATCTCCTGGGCGATGAACCCCAGCTTCTTGCCCTGTCCGGGTTCGCTGGCGTGCAACGTCTCCAGAAAGTAGTTGATGTGGTTCTGCAGGCGGATCTTCTCCTCGGTGATGTCCAGCTTCTCAATATAGAAAATGAGCTCCTGCTCCAAGCGGTTGTTGTCATAGTCCACACCCTCGAGTTTGGCAAGGCTGTCAATGATGCGTGCTTTGATACGGTCAACACGGCTGGTCTCATATTGTGCAACCTCGCCAAAGATTTGCTGGATGGCTGCTATCCGCTCCTCGAAGAATTGTTCCAACCGGTGGCCTTCTTGGGTGCGGAACTCATTCAGTGCGGCCAGGGCCTCGTCACTGGCCTGTACGACGGCCTCTAGCTCATCGTCGGTCACGTCGTCACTGGCGCCCTCAGACTTGAACGCATCAGGCAGACGCAGCAGGGTCTGGTACCAGTCGGCCGGTTGAGGCAGCTCCAACTCTTGTGACATCAGCTCAATCTGCTGCTTGTATTGCTTGAGCTGATCGATGTTCAGGTTCATCGGTGTCACACCGTCGGCACTCTCGCTGGTGACGAACATATCAACCTTGCCGCGCTGCAGGCAGCTGGCCATGTGGGTGCGCAGATCCAGCTCGATGGCCCGGTAGGGTTGTGGCAGCCTGACCGCAGCGTCGAGCTGCTTGCTGTTCAGCGACTTGACCTCGACCGTTATTTTCTTGTGGTTAAACACCTTGACGGCCTTGCCAAATCCAGTCATTGATAGTATCATAGTCCTATAAAAAAGCTTTTGTCGGTTTAAAACCTACAAATTTACGCCTTTTTCCTGGCATGGAACGAGTTTCTGCGCTAAAAAATGAAAAATTGTACAAATAAATTCTTTTAAAATCATAAAAGCAGGCCAAGATGACTCATGAGCCACAACTTTTTTGTAACTTTGCACGTTTTATTGTCAGACAGATGGCCAACATCCTTAACATAGAGACTTCAACTGCCGTGTGCTCGGTCGCTCTCGGAGCGGATGGGCAGGTGCTGGAGCATCACGAGAACTATGACGGGCAGACGCACGCCACACTGCTCAGTGCATACATTCAGGACGTGATGCGCTATGTGCGCGCGCGTGAGATGAAACTCGACGCTGTGGCGGTGAGCATCGGTCCGGGGTCATATACCGGGCTGCGCATCGGACTGAGCGAAGCCAAGGGGCTGGCCTATGGACTGGACATTCCCCTGATTGCCGTCAACACGCTGCAACTGCTCACCGTCAGCACGATGTTCAACCATGTCCTCGACGACGATGTGCTCTATGCACCCATGATTGACGCCCGTCGCATGGAGGTCTATACCGCTGTCTACAATGCGGCGCTCCAAGCCATAGTCAAGCCGCAGCCACTCATTCTCGACCGTGACTCATTTTCCAGTGTTCTGGCTGGCAACAAGGTGGTGTTCATGGGCGACGGCAGTGACAAGGCACGTCAGGTCATCAAGCATCGCAACGCACAGTTTGTCGACCGTGTCAAACCTGTGGCCCTCGACATGATCGCACTCTCAGAGCGGGCATTCCGTCAGCAAGACTTTGCCGATGTAGCCTACTCGACACCATTCTATCTCAAGGAGTTCCAGGCCACTGTGCCACGCAACAAGGTCCTCGGACAATAACCAACGAAACAATACACTCGCATGTTACTATACAATACACAACTCAAGCAAATAGTCCTGCCCGAGTATGGACGCAACATACAGCACATGGTGGAATACTGCCTCACCATCGAGGACCGTGACGAGCGCAACCACTGCGCGCAAACGATTGTCGACACCATGGTCACCATGTTTCCCGAGCTGCGCAATGAGACTGACTATGAGCATAAGCTCTGGGACCATCTGGCCATCATGAGCAACTTTAAACTCGACATTGACTACCCCTACGATGTGGTCAAGGAGGAGAACCTCGAGAGCAACCCCGAACCCATACACTATGCCTTGGAGAAAATCAAGTTCCGCCATTATGGCAAAATCATTGAACGGATGATTGCCAGGGCTGCCGAATATCCTGAGGGCGAGGAACGCGATGCCCTGGTGATGCTGCTGGCCAACCACATGAAGAAGCTCATCTATCAAATCAATAACGAGGATGTGGATGACCGCAAAATCTTCAATGACTTATATCACTACTCGCAAGGGGCCATCAGGCTTGATCCCGAGACTCACCGTCTGCGCGAATATCAGGTGGTGGTGCAACCACAGACTTCGGGTAAAAAGAAAAAGAAAAAATGATTACCCGTGACCAACTCATCGAGGTGGGGCACTTCAACAAGGCCCATGGTGTCAATGGCGAGATAAATGCCGCCATGCTCATTGATGTCGACCTGGTGCCACAACTCAGCTGCCTGGTGTGCGACATGGACGGGATTTTTGTGCCGTTTTTTGTCGAAGGCTTCCGTCACAAGGGGGTGGCCTCGTTGTTGCTCTCCATCGACGGATTCAATAGCGAGCGCGATGTGGCAGCACTGGTCGGAAAGGACATCTTTGCCCTCAAGCGCGACTACGACGAGTTGGTGCAAGACAATGCCGGTGACGACGGCTGCGGTGATGAGTTGCCACTGGACTACTTCATCGGTTTCACGATGACAGATCACGACCTGAGGGTGGGGGAGATTGTCGATGTCGATGACGCGACCGACAATGTGCTCTTTGTCGTGCGCGGCGATGACGGCTCGACACTGACGGTTCCAGCCGTCGACGACCTCATCGCAACTGTCGACCTGGAGTCGCAGGTCATCGACATGGACTTGCCAGAAGGACTGTTGACAATTAACATTTAGGAATTATGAAGAAGATTCACATACTCATCCTGGTTCTGGTGGCATGCCTGGTCATGCCGGTGGGCTTGGAAGCAAAGAAAAAGAAAGTCGACATCTATGACCTCTCGCTTGATGACAACCTCGAGACACCCGAGATCGACAACGACAAGCAGGCACAACGTGTGCAGGACTATCAGTATGAGGTGGCTGTAAACCTCAAGAAACAGAACTATGATGTCGAGCTCATGCGCGACAACGAGGTGATTGTCATCACACTACCGGCTGGACAGCTCTTTGCACCCAACGACACTGTGCTTTCAAGTCTGGGCGCGGTGTCGCTCAAGCCACTGATGAGCTATTTGGTCAATCCGGGATTCTACAAGATGTTGCTGGTCATGCACAGCGATGACACGGGCAGCAAACAGTATACCGAGAGCCTGACACGTGCTCGCGTCAATGCTGTCTTTGACTGGATTGACGAGAACGCTAGTGTCGACTTTGTGGTGCCTTACGCACTGGGTGGAAGCGACCCTTTGGTTGACAACAACTCGATGGACAACCGCAAGCGCAATCGCCGACTTGAGATATATCTTGTTCCTGATGAGGTGATGATTGCGCAGGCCAAGAAGGGACGCATTAACATCAAGCTGATGTCCAAGCAATAGGCACTGGCATTCAAAGGGTCGACCAGTCGAATACTCGATTACTCGAACTCTATTACTCGAAACTCGAAACCCGAAAACAATAATGGCTAAAGAATTAAAAGACTTAACAAAACGCGCTGAGAATTATTCTCAGTGGTACAACGAACTGGTAGTGAAAGCCGACCTTGCCGAGCAGTCGGCGGTGCGTGGATGCATGGTCATCAAGCCCTACGGCTATGCCATCTGGGAGAAGATGCAACGATGCCTCGACGACATGTTCAAGGCAACAGGAGTGCAAAACGCCTATTTCCCCCTGTTGATTCCCAAGTCGTTTCTCAGCCGGGAGGCCGAGCACGTTGAGGGCTTTGCCAAGGAGTGTGCTGTGGTGACTCATCACCGACTGATGAATGATCCCAATGGAAAGGGGGTGGTCGTTGACCCGGCTGCTCGCCTCGAGGAGGAGCTCATCATTCGTCCCACCAGCGAGACCATCATCTGGAACACCTACCGCAACTGGATCAGTTCGTATCGCGACCTGCCACTGTTGTGCAACCAGTGGTGCAACGTCATGCGTTGGGAGATGCGCACACGCTTGTTCCTGCGCACTGCCGAGTTCTTGTGGCAAGAGGGGCACACCGCACACGCCACCTGCGAGGAAGCTCAGGCAAAGGCTATCGAGATGCTCAATGTCTACGCCGACTTTGCCGAGCGCTACATGGCTCTCCCCGTGGTCAAGGGTGTCAAGACGGCCAACGAGCGTTTTGCCGGGGCCATCGAGACCTACACCATCGAGGCCATGATGCAAGACGGCAAGGCACTGCAGAGCGGCACATCGCACTTCTTGGGACAGAACTTCGCCAAGGCATTTGATGTCAAGTTTATCAATAAGGAGAACCAACTCGAGTACGTCTGGGCTACGTCATGGGGAGTATCGACCCGCTTGATGGGCGCACTCATCATGACGCACAGCGACGACAACGGTCTGGTGTTGCCTCCGCATCTGGCACCCATCCAGGTGGTCATTGTGCCCATCTACAAGAATGCCGAACAGTTGGCTGGCATCGACCAGGTGGTTGCGCCTATCGTCGACCGTCTGCGCGCTTTGGGCGTTTCGGTCAAGTATGACAACGCCGACAACAAGCGTCCGGGATTCAAATTTGCCGACTATGAGCTCAAGGGTGTGCCAGTACGTCTGGTGCTCGGCCCTCGCGACATCGAGCAGGGAACTGTCGAGGTCATGCGCCGCGACACGCTCGAGAAGCACAGTGCGCCGCTTGAGGGCATCGAGCAGTATGTCAAGGACTTGCTCGAACAAATCCAGCAGAACATCTATGACAAGGCTCTCAACCAGCGTCTGAACATGACCTACAAGGTTGACACTTGGGAGGAGTTCAAAGAGCAAATCGAGAAGGGTGGTTTCTTGCTGGCACACTGGGACGGAACCACCGAGACCGAGGAGAAGATCAAGGAGGAGACCAAGGCAACTATCCGCTGCATCCCCATGGACAGCGAGCCCGAGGAAGGCAAGTGCATCTACACGGGCAAGCCCAGCCACCGCCGCGTCATCTTCGCCCGCAACTACTAGTAGTGCGGTGCATCCACTAGAGAGAACACGCGAAACATAATGATTTTATGTTTCGCGTGTTCTTTGTTTGTCCAGACCAAACAAGAGAGTCGAGAAGCAACGGGAGACAAACATTGCGCCTCATGTGTTGTGCGTGGAGACCAGCTGGTCGTAGCAGGGAATGTCGGTCAGAAAAGCATAGGTGTTGTTGTCGTAGTCAATCAGGCAGCAGTAGTGGGTCATGCCGTTGCTCACCATCAAGTAACGGGCACGCAATACCATATTATAGCGGACGATTTGGTCAAACACCTGTTGCGTGATCTCAATCTCGGGTGCCTTGTACTCAACAATGACCAACGGTTTGCCCTGACGGTCGGCCACCAGCGTGTCGCATCGGCGCTTGATGCCATTCTGCATGAGCGATACCTCGTTGGCCATCAGAGCGGCGGGATAGTGCTTTGCTTCAATCAGATATTCAACAAAGTGCTGGCGCACCCATTCCTCGGGAGTCAGAGCGACAAATCGCTTGCGCAACCGGTCGAAAACAACCAGTCGGTTGCCATTTTTTTTGACATTTAACGGGTATTCGGGTAGGTTGAGTGGCATTTTATTTGTATCTTTGCATTCAAGTTTGCAAAGATACTAAAAAATGGCCGAAAAGAAAGCATCACCCACGTTTTTTGCACTGCGCAACGAGATTCTGAACCACAAGTTCCGACCCATCTATGTCCTGCATGGCGAGGAACCTTATTATATTGACCAACTGAGCGAACTCATTGTCAACACTGCGCTCACCGAAGACGAGCGAGACTTCAACCTGGAGGTGTACTATGGCAATGATGCACTGGTGGGCGATGTCATTAACTCCTGCAAGCAGTTCCCGGCATTCGCGCAGCATAGGGTTGTGGTCTTGCGTGAGGCACAGCTTGTGCCCAAGCAGCAAGGCCACAAAGATGACTTGCAGCTGTTCAAACACTATGCCGCACGCCCGCTGGCATCGACCATACTGGTCATTTGTTATAAGGGTGGGAAGATGAGTGCCAAGCAGTTTGCCGACGAGGCAGTCAAGGCTCACGACACAGCTCCAGTGCCAGGTGTCATCTTTGAGTCGGTCAAAGTTAAGGACAGTGGGTTGCCTGCCCTGATCAACACTTATTGCACCAGCATGAATGTTGCCATTGACAGTAAGTCGGCTATGATGCTCGCCGAGTTTGTCGGCAACGACTTGAGCCGGCTCTTCGGCGAGCTGGACAAACTGCGCATTCTCGTTGGCGACAGTCACAAGGGCATCACACCCGAACTTATTGAGAAAAACATTGGCATCAGCAAGGACTACAATAACTTTGAGCTTGAAGATGCCTTGACGAGGCGAGATGCGGTCAAAGCTTACCGCATCATCGACTACTTTGAGAAGAACCCCAAGAACAATTCGGTTCAGGCGACTGTGGCCATGTTGTTCTCGTTTTTCTCTAACGTCCTCATTGTCCGGGCCACCAAAGATCAGTCACCGTCGGCCCTCATGGCCGCAACCGGCAACAAGTCGAGCTGGCGGATTGGTAAGTTTCGAGACGCGGCACGCAACTACAGCACACAGGCGTGTGTTAACATCATCTCCTATCTGCGCGAGTGTGATGTCAAGAGCAAGGGGATAGGCTCGCGCCAGGAACCCCATGCGCTGCTGCATGAGCTCACCTACAAAATCCTCCACGCCTAGAGTCTGTGCGACAGCTTCTGGCGGGCACGCAGAGTGATGTTGTCACGCAACTGCTGGCGGTAGAGCCAAATCTCACGGGAGTGATAGCATCCCTCCTTGCCGATGAGGGGCAGCACATAGTCGGTGGTCTTGTATCCCTTGACCAGGAGTAGGCGGCTCACCGGGTCGAGCTGAACGGTGAGTGTTTCTTTTTTCTGCTGGTCGATGGGTAACAGTGGAGTGGGCTCGGTCATGAATGTGGCAGGTGTCGCATCTGTACGCCAGTTGGCTGGGTTGATGGCTATGGCGTTGCCCTTGCCCATGATGGCGCAACTTGTGTCACGCACCGAGTTATAGCAAATCGTCACTCCGGTGTCGTCGGCTCGCTGTGCGGCTACGATGTGGGGATTGTCATGCACCATCTCTGGTGTGATGCTGCATCCGATGGCGTAGGCAGCAATCATTCGGCCCAAGGTCTGGTCATCCATCTCCCGCATCAACTCAAGAATGATGCGTGCTCCCTGGCTAAATCCGGCCAGCACGAATGGGCGACCGTCATTCAGATGCTCTAGATAGTACTTGAATGCACGGCGTGCATCGTCTAGCGCAACCGGAAAACGTGCCTCCGACAGACTGTCGTTTTCAAAGCTCTGTAGCGAGCATTGCCGGTAATAGGGCGAGTAATAATTCAGTTTGCCGCTGATCAGCGTGTCTACACCCAGCATCTCGCCGCGCATGGGCAGGCGCGTGCTGTCACGGTAAGTGTCGGCATAGTGGCAGGTCGTACCGTCGGGCAGCTGGTAGTCGCCCGTCTCGGTCGAAATGACATAAAACACATCGGCCGCGGCATGACGGTCGCTGATATACCACTGTGTGGTGTCGCTGTAGTCGGGGGCTTTGGGCAGGCCACTTGTGGTGGAGGACGTGTTGCTGGTGCGGCACCCAACCAGTGATGCGACCACAATCAGTAGGGTTGCAATCTTAGTCAGAATCTTCATTTTAGCTACAGTCTACTCGTCCAGAAAACGTCGGGTGATGCCACCATAGTGGTCGATGCGGCGGTCGCGCAAGAAGGGCCACCAGCGGCGCACTTGCTCGCTCCGCCCCAAGTCTACCTCAACGATTTGCTCAACCTCATGGTCGGTGGGTGCGGTGTAAAGCAATTCGCCTTGCGGGCCGGCCACAAAGCTGCTGCCCCAGAACTGTATGCCGCGGGTCTGGCCCGACGGGTCGGGCTCATGCCCCACGCGGTTGACGGTCACCACTGGCAGACCATTGGCCACGGCATGGCCGCGCTGTACGGTCATCCAGGCATCGCGCTGACGCAGCTTCTCGGCCTCGAGGTCGCTGCTCTCAAAGCCGATGGCTGTCGGATAGATGAGCAGCTGGGCACCGCGCAGGGCCATCAGGCGAGCCGCCTCGGGATACCACTGGTCCCAGCACACCAGCACGCCCAGTCGACCCAGCGAGGTGTCGATGGGCTCAAATCCCAGGTCGCCGGGGGTGAAATAGAATTTCTCGTAGTAGGCGGGGTCATCGGGGATGTGCATCTTGCGATAGCGGCCTGCTATCGAGCCGTCGGTGTCAAACACCACAGCCGTGTTGTGATAGAGGCCCGGAGCACGTCGCTCAAACAGCGAGGTCACCAGCACAATGCCGCACTCGCGAGCCACTGCCGAATAGGCTGCGGTGGCTTCGCCGGGAATGGCTGTGGCTAGGTCAAAGTTGTCGACACTCTCCACCTGGCAGAAGTAGAGCGAGTCGTGCAGCTCTTGCAGCACCACCAGTTGTGCTCCGTCATGGGCCAGACGGTGTATTTTTTCAATCAGTCTTTCACGGTTGTTGATGATGTCAGTCGTGTTGTGTTGTTGTATGATTCCTATCTTCATTGATTGATTTTGGATTATTGGTTAACTAATTGTGCAGCTGCATGGTGGCGCAATGCAGCGAGCCATGCTGCTCAATCAGTGGACGGCAGTCGATGCCCATCACCTTACGGCCGCGATACACTCGCGAGATGGTCTCGATGGCGCGTCGGTCGTTGTCGGGCTGGCCATAGGTGGGCACCAGCACTCGGTGGTTGGTCACCAGATAGTTGGCGTATGTTGCCGGCAAGCGATGTCCATCAGTGTCCATGATGGGGGCTACCGGCGGCAGGGCCACCAGGTTGTAGGGTATGCCATCGGCACTGGTCATCAGTTGCAGTTGCTTGATCATCTCTTGCGTCTCAGTGTATTCCTCGCTGTCGGGCGAGGCTGTGATGTGTATGATGGTGTTGGCTGGGGCCAGTCGTGCCAGTGTGTCGATGTGGCAATCGGTGTCATCGCCCGGCACATAGCCATGGTCAAGCCACAGCACCTTGGTGACTCCGAGTCGACGTTTCAGCTCCTGCTCAATCTCTCCACGGCTCAGGTGTGCGTTGCGGTTGGGCGAGAGTAGGCACTGGCTGGTGGTGAGCAGGGTGCCGCGACCGTCAGTCTCCACCGAGCCGCCTTCGAGTACCATGTCGCGATGGTTCTCGGCCGGCATGTGCAGTCCACCGCGCCACACCATGCGCGAGGTGACCAAGTTGTCCTTGTCGGCGGCAAACTTCATGCCCCAGGCGTTGAACGTGAAGTCGAGTAGGGTAGGGATGCCGTCAATCTCCACCGTCAGGGGCCCGTAGTCGCGCGTCCACGTGTCGTTGGTGGGCAACTGATAGATTGAAATGTTGGCCAGGCCCTGGTCGTACAGCGCCATACCCACTGCGTCGGGGTCAGGTGTGACGATGGTCAAGTGCTCGTCGGCTGTGATGGCCTTGGTCAGCTGTTTATAGCACGCCACTGTGGCTGGCAGTGTGGCCGCCCAGTCAGTGCCGTCATGTGGCCAAGCGATGAGTACGCCACTCTGGTGTTCCCACTCGGCCATGAAGCGTCGTTGTGTCATGTCTGTATCTGTCAGATGTTGTTTCCAAACTCATGATAGGTGTCCCAGATGGAGTCTTGCGACTCGACAATCTCGTTGATGTAGTCGCGGTAGCCGGTCGAGGGCTTGTAGCCTCGCTCATCGCACCACATCTCATAGTCATCCTGGAGCATTGCATCATCGCGTAGCATGCGACGAAATTCGCGGTCCAGGTCGCTCGTGTTGCTGTACCGGTCAAGCAACTCACGCAGCAGGTCAGAAATATCGTTCATGCGTCAAAACTGTTTTAAGGGTTTGTTTTTGCGGAACAAAAATAGTTGTTTTCTTTCAAAATTAGACTCTCCAAGGCTTAAAAAATGACACCTTGTTAATAACTTTTTGCCACACCTATGGGAATCAATTAAAAATATCCTGCTTTCACGATGTTCATGTCTCAATTATTTAGTAATTTTGCATCAAAATTTTTGTGCAACCATTTTTGTTTTAGTGATGATGAAATCATCAAGATTTTTAGTCTATGTCGCTACTATGCTCATGCTAGCATCATGCGGCAGTGTCAATGACAATCTGGAGAAAATGATTCCTGACGACGCACTGGGCGTGGTTTGTGTCAATCTGCCTGACATTCTCAACAAGACGGGTGTCAAAGATGATGGCCAGCTCGTCATCCCCGAAGCCGTCAAGGACATCGTCGACCAGAACGACACCTCACCCATCTGCACCATGCTCACCGACCTGCCTTATCTTGGGCTAGACACCGACAGCAAGGCATTTGCTTTTTTTACCAACAAGACCTTTGGATCTGTCATTCTGTGTCCGCTCAATGATGAGGATGCGGCACGCAAGACAATCGCAAGACGTACAGGTGCTGACTTCCAGCAAGTTGAGGGCATCGATTGCATCTATCGCGAGGACAACCTCTATGTCGTGGCCGACAAGGTGCTGCTCATCGCCACCGTCAACCGGGCAATGGAAGTGAACAAGGCGGCGCAGCAGGCGGCCATCATACTCAAAAAACAGCGAAAGAGCATCCTGGACAACAATCAGGTCAAGCAAGTCATTAATGCCGATGGAGACATCAATGCCTATCTGCAGCAAGATGGGTTGAGATTGATTCTCAAGAAGAGCAAGGCATATCGAGAAATTGCACAGAAATTGCCGCTGGTCGAAATCTTCACAGAGAGCGACATCAAGGCCTACGAGTGCCACATTAGCCTCGCCCAGGACCGGGCCGACATCACAACGCGCATCATTGCCGACCAAGGCAGTGACTACAACAAGCTGCTGGAAGCCACCATGGCGCCTGCCGATGCAACTTTTCTCAAGGCCATTCCCAACTCAATGGACTATATCATCACCATGAGTGTCAAGGGCAACAACTTTGTCAAGCTGCAGCAGATTCAGCAGCTGGTCAAGATGTTCAAGCGACTGCCCTACATTGGGCGCATTGACCTTGAGAGCATTTTGGCTAGCATCGATGGCCCCATTGCTGTTGGTCTGGCACGTGACCCGCACCTGGAAGGTGAGTGGAATGCCGTGTTGGCGGCAAAGACGACTAATCCCGACATGATTTTGGGGCAAATCAGCACGTTTGCCACTTCGATGGGACAGGCACCCGAGATTTATGACGGTGAGTATGTCTATCAATACGAAAACAAGATGATTAAGCTTGGGGTCATCGATGATGTGCTGTACCTCAAGATGCTCGACTATGAGCAGACCGAGGGCTACGCCTACGAACTTGAGACTGTGCGCAAAGTGTTCGAGGAAAGTAACATCGGCCTCTATGTCAATCCTCAAGTCACTCAGGGAGGCACGTTCGCCTACGGCATGAACGACCACTTCAACGGCAAGGGACAGTTTATTCCCACCGAGAAGGGTGTACACTCGGCTCAAGCACTGCTCAAGGTGCTCTGCTCCATCAAGCCCGCACAGGCCTATGACGATATGCTCGACGACGAGGATGAGATTTCATCGACACTGGGCAACGCCATCGACCAACTTAAACCCGTCGAGTAATCAGAGCTGTGGAAAGTCTGCACATCATGCCTGCCATGCGTAGCCAGGCACCACACATAGCGCGTCTCATCATGATGGCCATGAGCGATGATTGTTGTCGCCACTTCTGTGGGCCGCAGCACACACTGGACGATTTCTATCGCATGATGACTCATCTGGTCGAGATGGAGCACAGTCAGTACAGCTATCGCAACACCATTGTCGCCATGCTCGACGGCACGCTGGCAGGAAGCCTCACCTGTTACGATGGGGCATTGCTGTGTCAGCTGCGTGAGGCGTTTGTCGATTGCGCCAAGCGCTATCTTGACCGCGATTTCACTGGTATGGATGATGAGACTGGGCCAGGCGAACTCTATCTCGACAGTATGGCCGTCAAACCCGAATGTCGGCATCGCGGCGTGGCCACAGCACTGCTCAGTGCGGGCATTGACCGGGCACGCTCGTTGGGCATTCCGCTCGCCGGTTTGTTGGTCGACAAGGGCAATTGCGATGCCGAGAGGCTTTATGGGCAGTTAGGGTTTACGTGGGTTGACGACACCACATGGGCGGGGCACCCCATGCGGCATCTGGTGATATCGACGTGACAGACCGAAAAGATAAAAGCCCCAGCCCTTGAAGAACAACTTCAAGGGCTGGGGCTTTCATATAGGTGTTTGTCTTCTTACTTGGCCTGGATAATCAGGTACTCAAAGGGCTTGAGCGACAGTTTTCCTGTCATGTCCACGTCAGAGTCATCGGCTGTATTGACTGCAATGGATTCCTTCCAATCTTCAGGTACTGCCACTTCGTGGGCCTCATTGCGTACATTGACTGCAATCAGGTAGCTGCCCAGGTCATCCGACTTCTCAAAGAGCAGGATGTCCTTGTCGGGCCAGGCTTTCATCTTGCCTTTGCGCAGGGCAGGACGCTCATTGTAGAGTTTGAGCAGGTGCTGATACTCCTGATACAAGGCAGCATTGGCGGTCCAGTCGACGGGCACATACTTGAAGAAGTTGATGGGATTTTCATAGCCCACCTCTTGCGAACCGTAGATGAGCGCGCCACCGTGCGGGAAGATGCTAGCCACGTAGGCGGCCATCGAGCCACGGGCGTTGGTGAACTCCTTGACGGGTGTCACCTCGGTCGAGTGGTCGTGGTTGGTGGTGAAGCGCAACTTCACCTTGCCCTCGGGCAGTTGGGCGTACTCGGCCGAGTCGGCGGCAATCAGGTCCGAGGCAGGTTGGCCCTGGTTGAACACCTTGACGAGCACGTCCTTGTAGTCCCAGCCATAGTTCATGTCAAATCCGCCGACGGTGAAATTGTCCACCTGCTTGCCCTCGGCCAGCATGACGATGCGGCGGCCGGCATCCTTGCGCAGTGTCTCGATGGCCTCTTTCCAGAAGTCGGCGGGCACACCGTCGGCCACATCGCAGCGAAATCCGTCGATGCCACAGTCCACAATCCAGAAGCGCATCGCATCAATCATCGCTTTGCGCATCTCGGCGTTGTCATAGTTCAGGTCGGCCACATCATACCAGTCAAATCCAGCAGGCGAGATGATGGTGTCGGTCTTCTCGTCGTGCGTGTACCAGTCGGGATGCTCCTTGACCCAGGGGTGATCCCATGCGGTGTGGTTGGCCACCCAGTCCAGGATGATGCCCATGCCGTGCTCGTGGCACACTTTCACCAGGTTCTTGAACTCGTCGATGGTGCCAAACTCGGGGGCGATGGCCTTGTAGTCGCTGATGCAGTAGGGCGAGTTCTTGCCCTTCTCGATGCCGATGGGGTAGATGGGCATCACCCAAATCATGTTCACGCCCAGCGCCTGAATCGAGTCGATGCGCGCAGCGACGGCATTGAGCGACTTCTCGGGGGCAAATACGCGAGGATTCACCTGATACATGGCAATGTCGGCAATGTCAGGCACCTCATAGTTGTTCTCGGTCTTGCTTTGGTTCTTCTGCGGGTCACACGAGGTCAGCAATACTGCCAACAACGTGACCAGCATCATCATTTTCTTCATCATAGGTTTTATTGTTTATAGTTATGCCAAATACGACAATATATTCAAGCGTTCGGTAGCAACTTGCGAGGAATCGTTTCGTGATTTTGTTGCAAAAAGATTGGGACACATAGATTTGTGCCCCAATCTGTATCAATCGTTCTTCATCGTCACCAGGTAGGCGCCGACCAACACAATGATCAAGGCTACGGGCTTGTCCCAGGTGAGCACATCCTGTCCGATAGTGATGGCAATCAGGGCAGTCACGATGGGTTGCAAGTTGGTGTAGGTGCTCACCGTTGTGGCATCCAGTCGCTTCATGGCGTAGGGGATGGCAAAGTAGCCCAGCACAGTGGCGCAAATCACGATGAATGCCATGGCAATCACGCCGCTCCACTGCCATGCCGGCGAGTAGAGAGTCTGCTGGTCAAATTCGCCCCAAGTCATGGGCAACATCACCAGGGCCGAGGCCAGAAACACCCACTTCATCTGGGTGACAGGGCTGTAGCGGGCCGACACATTGCGGGTGATGAGCAGGTAGATGACCCATGTGATCAGGCTGAGGAAGCCCAGACCGATGCCCAGCAGGTCGTTCTTGCCCTGCGACTCACCCAGGCCCGTGTGCAGTACAATGATCAGAGCACCGATGATAGCCAGCACCACGCCCACAATCTTCATGCCTGTGATGCGCTCTTTCAGGAAGAGAGCGGCCCCCAGCATGGTGGCTACTGGAACCAGGGTGGCCAGGATGGCGTAGTAGGTGGGGGTCGTGTAGACGAGCGACCAAGCGGTGAACAGTTGCGACACCACGATGCCAATCAGGCCACCGACAACTATGGTGATCCAGTCGCGCAACGTCATCTGCTCCTTAGGTAAGAAGCACTGGATGATCCAGAAGATGAGTGCGGCACCGGCGCAGCGTGTGAGCATATAGCCATTGGGCGTGACCCACTTGCTGAGCAAGATGGCAGTCACCGGAACGCCCACACCAAAGATTACATTGGCCAGCAGCACAGCCACATGGCCTTTGATAGCTTCGCCTCTCATGGCTGTGGCATGTTAACGAGCGGCATAGAAGTTGCCGGCACCTACCATCTGCTCGTAGGCATACACACCCTGCTGACTCAACTCGACTGTGCGGAAGTCGCCGTCGGGGGTGAGCATCTTGACGTGAGTGTCATCGACAAAGGTCATGAACTTGTGCTCCTGGCCATCCTTCTCAATCGACCACGAGCGGTCGCTGGCATCGAAGTTAAAGCGGAACTGGCTCTTGTCGCTCAGGTTGGTGATGGTATAGCCTGTCTCATCGCTCTGCACCAGATACTTGGCATCCTTGCCGTCCACAACCTTGGTCTGCGCAACCACAGGATTCTCGCCCGACCAGAATTCAATCGAGTTGATGACCAAGATGTCGGCCAGTAGCGACATCTCATAAACCGGCAGAATCCAGAACGCGACGAAAACCAGCTCGTTGACAAATTTGTCGCCCACCTGGCGGTTCCAGTTCAGCACTTTGTTGCTCAGAGCAAAGCTGCCCAAGCACGACTGCAGTGTCATCGAGGCACCCAGTGCCAGAACCACTGCGATGGTTAAATAAGACTTTCTCATTTTTTAGTTTGATTTTTATGGGTGGTGTTTTCTTTGTCGTTCGTAAATTTGTTTTTGTAGTATGAGTACTGTTGCTCGACTTGGGCCACATAGGCGACCGTCTGCTTGCCACGAAAGTAGCCGAAACGGCACACCGAGTCGTTGTAGAACTGTGGGTTCTGTTTCCACAGGATGGTCTCCTCGACATTGCCGTCCCACACCTCGGGCTCTTTCTCATACTTCCGTGCCAGCTCGATGGCGTCTATCACATGACCGGCTCCGGCATTGTAGCTAGCCAAGATAAACTTCACCCGCTCGGTGGTGTCGGCAATCAGCGGCTTGAACAGGTCTTGTAGGTCGCGGATGCATGCCACTGCGGCGCGCACGTTGAGCTCTGGGTCGGTGATCTGGTCCAGCTCTAACCCATAAGCCTTGGCTGTGCTGGGCATCAGCTGCATGATGCCACGGGCACCTGCCCATGACACGACTGTGCGGTCGAAGGCCGACTCGGTGTAGCTCACGGCAGCCAGCAGTCGCCAGTCCCAGTTGATAACCTGGCTATAGACGCGGAACAGACTGTCGTAGGGCGAGATGCATCCGGGGGGAGTGATGGGGTGCAGGTCGACGGTGTCGCGAGGCAGCGCACTACGGCTGATCTCGAAATAGCGGCGCAGGGCGTTCTTTGAGTAGGCACGGGCATTGCGCGACTGAGCCCAGGCGTTGATGCTGTCGGCCAGCCATGAGTTGCGAGGACTCACTGCCCACGACGAACGCTGGGCAAAGCTCACTTGAAGACTGATGTCGATGCTGTCATAATAGGTGTGGTTGAGCATGGCTATGTCACTGTCGACCACTGTCAGGGGCAGCTCTTTGTTGCTGACGCGCTCAATCAGGTCTTCGGGCATGACTGTGTCGCCCTCGACATAACGGATGTGGATGCCGCCACCGGTCTCGTCGTTCAGATTCTTTAGACGAGACTCATATTTCGACCCGCGCTCAACCCACACCTCCTTGCCCACAAGTTGGGTCACATCGGTCAGCAGCGAGTCGCTGCTGGGCTGAACCAGCACCTGATAGGTCTCGTTCACCGCACCGCAATGCAGAGCATGAGCTTTATATTCGGCAGTCATCGGAATCTCGTAGGCCAGCACTTGCACCGAGTCATGCTCAAGCATGTGGATGAGCGTACTCATGTTTGGCGCCACTTTGAACTCGAGCTTGATGCCCTTGGCGCGAGCAAAGTCACAGATGCGGTCATAGTCATATCCCAGCGTGTCGCCACGCAGGATGAAGAAGCTGGTGGGGCTATACAGTGTGCCCACGGTCAGCGTTTTGGGCAGGGGCTTGTGCTCTTCGGTCATGCTGCATCCGCACAGCATTCCCAGTAATCCCAGTATTCCCAGTATTCCCAGTATTCTCAATATGTCAGTACTCAAATGTCCCATGCTCGGTGATGATGGTCAGACGGCTGGTTGGAGCATCTTCAACATGGCCGATGACCTGGGCCTCGATGCCAAACGACTGTGCGATGTCAATCACGGCTTGAGCATCGGCCGGCTCAACATAAATCTCCATGCGATGTCCCATGTTGAACACCTGGTACATCTCACGCCAGTCTGTGCCGCTCTGTTCCTGGATGAGACGGAACAGGGGTGGGATGGGCAACATGTTGTCCTTGATGACGTGCTTGTGGTCGACAAAGTGCAACACCTTGGTCTGGGCACCGCCGGTGCAGTGCACCATGCCGTGAATGCGGGCACGCATCACGTCAAGCATGCGCTTGATTACAGGGGCGTAGGTACGGGTAGGTGAGAGCACCAGGCGCCCGGCGTCGACAGGTGTCCCGTCGACGGGGTCGAGCAACTGTTTGCCACCCGAATAGACTAGCTCGGCGGGCACAGCCGCATCATAGCTCTCAGGATATTTCGAAGCCAGATAGTGAGCAAACACATCGTGGCGGGCCGAGGTCAAGCCATTGCTGCCCATACCACCGTTGTACTGCCGCTCATAGGTCGCCTGTCCGCTTGATGCCAGCCCCACAATCACGTCGCCACTGGCTATGTTGGCATTGTCGATGACATCGGCTCGCCGCATGCGGCAGGTCACCGTACTGTCGACGATGATGGTGCGAACCAGGTCGCCCACATCGGCGGTCTCGCCGCCGGTCGAGACGATGTCAACACCCATCTGGCGCAACTCGGCCAGGAATTCCTCGGTGCCACCGATGATGGCGGCAATCACTTCGCCGGGTATCAGGTTCTTGTTACGGCCGATGGTAGACGAGAGCAGGATGCCGTCGGTGGCACCCACGCACAGCAGGTCGTCGATGTTCATCACGATGGCATCTTGTGCGATGCCGCGCCACACGCTCAGGTCACCTGTCTCGCGCCAGTACATGTAGGCCAGCGACGACTTGGTGCCGGCGCCATCGGCATGCATGATGTTGCAGTAGGCTGGGTCGCCACCCAGCAGGTCGGGGATGATTTTGCAGAAGGCTTTGGGATACAGTCCCTTGTCGATGTTGCGGATGGCGTTGTGTACATCGTCCTTCGATGCCGACACACCACGCAGGTCATATCTCTGATTGCTCATATTCTAGAATTCTTAATGATAGATGACAAGAATGAGGTAAAGTACTACTGCCGGTGACACGAGCAGCAGACTGTCGATGCGGTCCAGGATGCCGCCATGCCCGGGAATCAGATGCCCGGAGTCCTTGACACCCTCGGTACGTTTGATCAGCGACTCGGTCAGGTCGCCATAGGTCGCGGCTATCGATACTACGATGCTCAACCCTATCCATACGGCCAGCTCGGGAACTTGGAAGAACTCGTTGCACCACTTGTCGGTGGCCAGGGCGGTCAGCACGCAGGCCAGCAGACCGCCGAAGAATCCCTCCCACGACTTCTTGGGCGAGATGCGTTCCCACAACTTGTGGCGACCCAGGGTGATGCCGGCGCAGAATGCCCCGGTGTCGTTCACCCAGATGAAGATGAACACGGCCAGCAGTAGCTTGGGCGTGCTCATGGCGACTATGCAGTTGAGCAGCGACAATGGCAGTGCCACGTAGACCATCGAGAAGAACGAGCGCGACAGGCTGTGCACCGCATGTTGTTGCGGACGATAGAGCTGGACGATGCAACGGGCCAGCAAATAGGCGCATGGGACCAAGAGCCACACTGCACGAGACGTGCCATCGCCGTTCATGCCCAGATAGAACGACACAAACACGCCCGCTGCACCAAGCATGTCAATCAGTGTGACCAACCACGACTCACTCGTGGCATTACGCGACATGTCGTACACCTCTTTGACACCCAGCACACACAGCAGTGCGAACAGCACCAGGTAGGTGAGGGGAGAATTGTCGAGAAGCACTATCGAGACTACTATCAGAGCCACATACACAATGCCCGACAATGAACGGATCACAATATTTTTCAACATTTCTCTACAATTTTACACCCACAAAAGTACTATTTTAATTCGGTGTAGACAAATTTTCTGGGAAATTAGTTGGACAAGATATAATATTACCTGCTATGTCACGTTATTAGAGTGTATTAACTATTAAACAAGTTTGCCTATGCACAAAACCTCTACTTCTTTATCCAGGGAGCGGAGATGTAGTGAACAGACAATGACCACAGTCAAGCCAAAGAAGACGACTGTTGACCTGATTAAGCAATTCGCAAGGGTTTACGCCTTCGGCAGCATGATGCCTGCAGGACTAGGAGCTTTCATTGCCAACTGACACACATCCTCTTCACTCTCTCAAACACTAACCAAAATCAAGGCTGCCCCGCAAGGCAGCCTTTCTTCTTGACTTACAAGCTGTTTTAGTCAGCCAGCAGACGCTCTAGCACTGTGCCCACCAGGTCGTTGACCGCGCCCTTGTAGTTGGTATTGGCCTCGGTGGCAACGCGGTTGGCGATAATCGAGCAGATGGTCATCGCACGGTGCCCCAGTATCTTGGCCAGACCCTGCAGGGCGGCACTCTCCATCTCATAGTTGGTGATGTGGCCTCCGGCATACTCAAATGCCTCAATGCGGTGGTTCAATTCGGGTTCGGCCAGACGGGCACGCACCTCGCGCCCTTGCGGACCGTAAAATCCCACGGCACTAATGGTGTAGCCGCGCACCATGTCGTCACGGCCAATGCGCTCTACCAGCCAAGGGTCAGCATCCACCACGTATGGTTTGGCAAATAACGGATTCCACTGGACAAACTCGCAGAACGCTCGCTCAAACTCCAGGTCGCTCACACGGTTGCGGTCGGCATAGTAGTTGAGCACACCGTCAAAGCCCAGGGCTTTGGAGGCAATCACCGGAGTGCCCACTGGAACGTAGGTCTGCAAGCCACCTGAGGTGCCGATGCGCACGATGTTGAGCGTGCGGTGCTCGTCCTTGGGCTGACGAGTGGCAAAGTCGACATTGGCCAGTGCGTCAAGCTCGGTCATCACGATGTCGATGTTGTCGCCACCGATGCCGTGCGACAATGCCATCACTGGTTTGCCACGGTAGGTGCCGCCGATGGTGTGAAACTCGCGACTCGAAATCTCAAAGTCCTGCGTGTCAAAGTACTTGGCAATCATCGTCACACGACCAGGGTCGCCACACACGATGATGTTGTCGCACAACTGCTCAGGCTTCACATGGATGTGAAAGGCCGAACCGTCATCGTTGATAATCAACTCGCTGTCGGGAATATATTTCTTTTCCATAGTTTGTAGCATCTAGAAGTCAATTAAAAATACAAAATTACAGAATTATTTCTAATCAGGCAACTTTTTTGCTTTTTTTAAGACTCTGTGGCTGAACAGTAACTATTCACCGATTCCGTGTTTCCCCTCCCCTTTCACAAAGGGGAGGGGTCAGGGGTGGGGTATGGAGGCAATGCACAATGCACAATGCACAATGACTGCCTAGCAGCCTCCCTTCCCCCTTCCCAACAGGCCTCCCCAAAGAGGAGGGGAGGCTCGCTGGAAGCAATCACTGAACAGATTGATTCGCTGAACTGTTGTGGCGGTTTTGCGTGGCGCTGGAGGCGTTTTTCTGGAAACTTTTGTTCGGCTTTTGAGCCAATTGGGGTAAAAACGCTTGCAAAAGCGGCGCACACAACAGGCTGTCGCTGCCGTGCCGCACTATGGCATACATACAAGCAAAATCGCCGTAGCTCTAGTGCGAGCCACGGCGATTATTGTAGGGTGGGGGATTACTACTCGTCCAGGAGGATGTTCATCACCTCGATGGCACTCTTCATGACGTTGGTGCCGGGGCCGAAGATGGCGGCGACACCTGCCTTGTAGAGGAAGTCGTAGTCCTGCACGGGAATCACGCCACCGGCGGTGACGATGATGTCCTCGCGGCCCAGCTTCTTGAGCTCGGCGATGACGGCAGGGATGAGCGTCTTGTGACCGGCGGCCAGCGACGACACACCCAGCACGTTCACATCGTTCTCGACGGCCTCGCGCGCTGCCTCCTCGGGAGTCTGGAACAACGGGCCCATGTCGACATCAAAGCCGCAGTCGGCATAGCCGGTAGCCACAACCTTAGCGCCACGGTCGTGGCCGTCCTGGCCCATCTTGGCAATCATGATGCGTGGCTGACGGCCGTTCTGTGCGGCAAACTTGGCGGTGAGGTCACGGGCTTTCTGCAGGTCGGGATCGGATTTGGTTTCTGCTGAATACACGCCTGAAATGGTTTTAACAACTGCTTTGTAACGGCCCACGACCTTCTCGCAGGCATCTGAAATCTCGCCCAGCGATGCACGGTCCTTGGCGGCCTCGACAGCCAGTGCCAGCAGGTTGCCCTCGCCGGTCTCCACACAGTGGGTGAGTGCTTCGAGGTCGGCCTTGACCTTGGCCTCGTCGCGGTTGGCACGCAGACGCTTCAGACCCTCGACCTGCTCCTTGCGCACCTCGGTGTTGTCGATTTCAAGGATGTCGATGGGATCTTCTTTCTCTAGGGCATACTTGTTGATGCCCACGATGGTCTGGCGACCGCTGTCGATGCGGGCCTGAGTGCGAGCAGCTGCCTCCTCGATGCGCATCTTGGGCACGCCGGTCTCGATAGCCTTGGCCATACCGCCCAGCTTCTCGATCTCCTCGATGTGTGCCCAAGCCTTCTGCGCCAGCTCATCGGTCAGTTTCTCAACATAGTAGCTGCCTGCCCAGGGGTCGATAGCCTTGGTGACATAGGTCTCCTGCTGGATATAAATCTGGGTGTTGCGGGCAATACGAGCCGAGAAATCGGTGGGCAGTGCGATGGCCTCGTCGAGGGCATTGGTGTGCAGCGACTGGGTGTGACCCAGTGCGGCGGCCATAGCCTCGATGCAGGTGCGGCCCACATTGTTGAACGGGTCTTGTGCGGTGAGCGACCAGCCCGATGTCTGGCTGTGAGTGCGCAGCGACATCGACTTGGGGTTCTTGGCACCGAAGCTCTTGACGATCTTGGCCCAGAGCAGGCGGCCTGCGCGCATCTTGGCGATCTCGGTGAAGAAGTTCATCGAGATGCCCCAGAAGAACGACAGACGAGGTGCGAAGGCATCGACATCCAGACCGGCGTTGACACCCGTGCGGATGTAGTCCATACCGTCGGCCAGGGTGTAAGCCAACTCGATGTCGGCCGTTGCACCAGCCTCCTGCATGTGGTAGCCCGAGATCGAGATGGAGTTGAACTTGGGCATGTACTGCGAGGTGTACTCAAAGATGCTAGCGATGATCTGCATCGAGAACTTGGGCGGATAGATATAGGTGTTGCGCACCATGAACTCCTTGAGGATGTCGTTCTGGATGGTACCGGCCATCTCCTCGAGCTTGGCACCCTGCTCCAGACCCGACACGATGTAGAACGCCATGATGGGCAGCACAGCGCCGTTCATGGTCATCGACACCGACATCTTGTTCAGGGGGATGCCATCAAACAGCACCTTCATGTCCTCAACCGAGCAGATGCTCACACCAGCCTTGCCCACATCACCGACCACACGCTGGTTGTCGGCGTTGTAACCGCGGTGAGTCGGAAGGTCGAATGCCACCGACAGACCTTTCTGGCCCGAAGCCAGATTGCGGCGATAGAAAGCGTTAGACTCAGCAGCAGTCGAGAAGCCGGCATACTGACGGACAGTCCACGGACGGAACGGATACATCAGGCTGTAGGGGCCACCCAGGAAGGGAGGAATACCAGCCACGAAGTCGAGGTGCTCAAGACCCTCGAGGTCTTGCTTTGTATATACGGGCTTGATGTCGAGCAGCTCAGCATTCTTCCAAGGCTCGCCCATCACCAGAGGCTTATGCTCAACATTGAAAGCCTCATTTGCGATATCGATATTCTTAAAATTTGGTCTCATTGTTCAGCTCCTCCTTATTTTAATAATTTAGCATTAAAGGCCTTGAGTGTACCCAGCACATTGGTGCGTACATTGATGAAGTGGGTGATGCCCAGAGCCTTAAATTCATCAGTCTCAGGACCGGCCAGCACCAGCTCGGCACGGCCGTCCAGCAGCTTGACTGCCTCGGGGATGAGGGCGGCATACTCGTCGTCGCTCGAGCAGAGCACCACGACGTTGGCTTTCTTCTCCATAGCGGCATTGATACCGTCCTCCACAGTCTTGAAACCGTTGTTGTCAATCAGCTCATAGCCAGCGCAAGCGAAGAAGTTGTCGCTGAACTGGGCGCGAGCCAGGCGCATGGCCAGGTTGCCGATGGTGAGCATGAACACCTTGGGCGTGTTTGCCGCGTGCTCGGTGGCCAGACGAATCTCCTCAAACTGGCTGGCCAGGCGCTTCATGTTCAGGCTTACCTCGCCCTCCTCGTGTTGGCAACCGCAGGCGCACTTGTGAGCGGCCTCGCAAGCATCGGCCTTGTCGGCGGCCTTCTCGGTGAAGTTGGGGAACTGGTTGGTGCCCAGCAATTGCTCTTTGCGTTTTGCAACCTTGTCAAAGCGTGCAGCGGCACTGGCATTGACTGCATTGATGATGTTGCAGTTGTCCAGCTCGGCCTTGAAACCACCCTTGTCCTCAACATCGAGGAAGAGCTTCCATGCCTCCTGAGCCAGCGATGCGGTGAGCATCTCCACATAGTAGCTGCCGCCAGCGGGGTCTGTGACCTTGTCGAGGTGGCTCTCTTCCTGCAGCATGATCTGCTGGTTGCGGGCAATGCGCTCGCTGAAGTCATCGCTAGGTTTGTAGCAAGCATCGAACGGAGTGACCACAATCGAGTCGACACCGGCCAGTGCGGCGCTCATGGCCTCGGTCTGGGTGCGCAGCAGGTTGACGTAGCTGTCATAAACCGTGTGGTTGAACAGCGTGGTCTCAGCATTGACCACCATCTTGCAGGCGCAGTCGCACTCGGGGCCATATTGCTTGACAATCTGTGCCCACAGCTGACGGCCGGCGCGGAACTTGGCAATCTCCATGAAGTAGATGGTCGAGATGCCCATGTTGAACTTGATGCGGGTGGCCACCTCCTGTGCCGAGAAACCGGCATCGGTGAGTTGAGCCATCCACTCGTTGCCCCATGCCAGGGCATAGCCGAGCTCCTGATAGATGTAGGCACCGGCGTTGTTGAGAATAATCGAGTCGACGCTGAGCACGCGCAGGCCCTTGACGGGTGCGGCAGCCTTGAGCAGGTCGCCGGCCATGGCCACGATGTCGCCCGGGAAGGCGGTGCCGTGCTTGAAGTTGCGCTTGAACGGGTTGAACGTCACCGAGCCGCGGAAGGTCTCCTGGGCACCGGCGGCCTCAATCAGCGCCACCAGCTTCTGGGTCAATGCCAGGGCGCACTTGGGGCAGTTCATCAGGTTGACCTCTACCTTGTTCAGGTCGATGCCAGCCAGCAGCACCTCGAGGTTGGTGTCGGCGTTGGCCTTGAGACCGAGCGAGGTAACACCCTTGCCCAGCACTTCACGGGCCTTGGCATTGGCCTGGGCCTCGTCCTCGATGTTGATGTTCTGACGCACGGCCCAAAGGTTGTTGGTGCGTGTGCCACGAACAAATGGATACTCACCGGGCAGCGACTCGGTGGCCTTGAGGTCCTTGATGTCAACCCCGCGGTAGAGAGGCTGCACATTGAACCCTTCGTTTGTTCGCCATACCATCTTCTTGTCAAAGTCGGCCCCCTTGAGGTCAACCTCGGCCTTGGCGCGCCACTCCTCGGGAGTTACCGGCGCAAACATGTCGAACAGTCGTTTTCTGTTTTCTGCCATAATGTTGTTTAAAGAATTATATAGTAACTTTTGATTTGGTCTGTGTTGACATCCACACTGGTGCGGACTGAACAGATTATTCCGCAAAATTACAACAAACAATTGAATTGCGCCGTTCTTGCCCCCAAAAAACAGCCACTAATCCCACTTTTTTTACCCATTTTAACCCTTTGCGTCAATTTGCGCAAAATAAAAGTGAAATAAAACTTAAATTATTTGTGTGGTTGGGGATTTCTTTGTAATTTCGTTGCGCTTAAACAAAAGTGTCCGTTAAAATAGGATAATTAGAAACATAAACCAAATACAATGAAAAAAAATCTTCTGCTGGGAGATGAGGCTCTGGCTCTGGGTGCGCTGCACGCCGGGCTGTCGGGCGTGTATGCCTATCCGGGAACCCCGTCGACCGAAATCACTGAGTTTATCCAAACCAACGCGCTGGCACGCGAACGCGGCGTGCACAGCGACTGGAGTGCCAACGAGAAGACCGCGATGGAGACCGCGCTGGGCGCGTCCTATAGCGGCAAGCGTGCGCTGGTGTGTATGAAACACGTGGGCATGAATGTCTGCGCCGACGCCTTTGTCAACTCGGCCATGACCGGCGCCAACGGTGGCCTGGTGGTCACGGCATGCGATGACCCCTCGATGCACTCGTCGCAGAACGAGCAGGACTCGCGCTTCTATGCCGAGTTTGCCATGATGCCATGCTTCGAGCCGGCCTCGCAGCAAGAGACCTACACCATGATTCAAGCTGCCTACGACTTCAGTGAGAAGCATCGCATCCCGGTGCTGATGCGCCTGACCACACGCATGGCTCACAGCCGCGCCGTGGTCGAGGTGGGCGAGCCGCGCGAACAGAACGAGATTCACTTCCCCGAGAATCCCCGCCAGTGGGTGCTGCTGCCGGCCAATGCCCGTGTGCGCAACGAGCAGCTCATCAAGGACTATGCCACCTTCGAGCAGGAGTCGGAGACAATGGGCTTCAACCGATACATCGACGGCAAGGACCACTCGGTGGGTGTCATCGCCTGTGGCATCGCCTATAACTACCTGATGGAGCAGTATCCAGACGGATGCCCGTTCCCCGTGCTCAAGGTGCAGCAATACCCGCTGCCCACGGCGATGATTCGTCGCATGGCCAGCGAGTGCCAGCGCATCATCGTCATGGAGGAGGGGCAGCCACTGGTCGAGAAGCGACTGGTGGGACTGCTGCCCACACCGGTACAGGTCAGTGGCCGCCTGGACGGCACGCTGCCGCGCACCGGCGAGCTCACGCCCGACTGCGTGCGTGCCGCCATGGGGCTGCCACAGCTGCCCACCAAGGCCGCCTCGCAGGTCACCGTGCCGCGTCCGCCGGCACTGTGCCAGGGGTGTGGTCACCGCGACTTCTACACCGCTTTGAATAATGTCATCCACACCTATCCCACAGCACGCGTGTTCAGCGACATCGGTTGCTACACCCTGGGCTGGCTGGCTCCGTTCCACGCCTTCCACACCTGTGTTGAGATGGGTTCGTCGTTCACCATGGCACTGGGCGCAGCCATCTCGGGGGTACATCCGTCAGTGGCAGTGATTGGCGACTCGACCTTCACCCACAGTGGCATGACCGGCTTGCTTGATGCCGTCAATGCCAAGGCCCAGGTGACGCTGTGCATCAGCGACAACCTGACCACGGGCATGACTGGCGGTCAGGACAGTGCCGGCACAGGCCGACTGGAGAGCATCTGCAAGGGTATCGGTGTCGAGCCCGAGCATGTGCGTGTCATCGTGCCCCTGCCCAAGAACTACGAGGAGATGGAGCGCGTCATCCGCGAGGAGATTGAGTACAAGGGCGTGTCGGTGATCATCGCCCGCCGCGAGTGCATACAGACGCTCAAGCGCCATGCAGCCGCTGCGGCAAAGAAAGGAGTTAAGTAGTCAAGGAGTTAAAGAAGTCAAGAATAACGTCATGAAACAAGATATCATTCTGTGCGGTGTGGGTGGACAAGGCATCCTCTCCATCGCCACCATCATCGGTTGGGCCGCCCTGGACCAGAACCTGCAACTCAAGCAGGCCGAGGTGCACGGCATGAGCCAGCGCGGCGGTGACGTGCAGTCAAACCTGCGTGTGAGCGACACCACTATCAACAGCGACCTTATACCCAAAGGCGCGTGCGACCTCATCATCTCGCTCGAGCCCATGGAGGCATTGCGCTATGTGCCTTATCTGGCTCCGGGCGGCTGGATCATCACCAACACCCAGCCCTTTGTCAACATCCCCAACTATCCCGAGATGGATGCAGTCAATGCCGACCTCGACCGCGTGGGCAACGTCATCCGCCTCGACGTCGATGCGCTGGCCAAAGAGGTCAACTCGCCGCGCAGCGCCAACATGGTGCTGCTTGGTGCTGCCGCATCTGTGCTGCAAATGCTCACCCCCGAGTTGCTCGAGGACGGCATCAAGCACGTGTTTGCACGCAAGGGCGAGGCGATTGTTGACACCAACATCGCCGCTTTCCGTGCAGGTCTGGCCGCAGCTCGCAAGTAGTTTATTCCTTCAAATCTCAGAGTTCCCGGAGCCTTCAGAGTTCTCCGGGAACTCCGAGAGATACCACAATTAACCATACAGACATGAACCTACCAGTTAAACAACAAGTTTTAAGTGACATCCTGCGTGAGATGGACATCGCCGATATCTCGCGCACCACCATACGCCAGGGTGTGGCTGTCGCCAATGCCCTGGAACGAGTCTCGGGCGAGAAGTTTGTGCACCTTGAGATTGGTGTGCCGGGGCTGCCCGCATGCCAGATTGGCATTGATGCACAGAAGGCTGCCCTCGACCGTGGTGTGGCGGCCATCTATCCCGCCATCGGCGGCATTCCCGAGCTCAAGCAGAACGCGTCACGCTTCATCAAGGCGTTTGTCGACCAGGACATCCCCGGCGAGTGCATCGTGCCCACAGTGGGGTCAATGCAGGGCTGCAACAACCTCATCATTGAGTGCTCGCAGATGCAGCCCGGCAAGGACACCATTCTCTATGTCAACCCGGGCTTTGCCCCACACATGCTGCAGGCCAAAATTGCCGGGGCGCGGATTGAGGCTTTTGACATCTACAACTACCGTGCCGACAAGCTGCGCGACAAGCTCGAGAGCTATATGAGCAAGGGCAACATCGCTGCCATGGTTTACAGCAATCCCAACAATCCCGCCTGGGTGTGCCTGACTGATGATGAGCTCAAGACCATCGGCGAGCTGGCCACAAAATATGACGTGGTGGTGCTCGAGGACATGGCCTACATGTGCATGGACTTCCGCAGCGACAAGTCGCACCCCTACCAGGCACCGTTCCAGCCCACTGTGGCTCGCTATACCGACAACTTTGTGATGATGATGTCGGGGTCAAAGATTTTCAGCTATGCCGGCGAGCGCATCGCCCTGGTGGCCTTCTCGCCCAAGCTCTATCACCGCGACTATCCGCACTTGCGTGAGCGCTATGGCATGGGGCGCATGGGCGATAACTTCGTGCTGACCTACCTCTATGCCGCCTCGTCGGGCACGTCACACTCGGCACAGTGCGCCCTGGCAGCCATGCTGGGAGCCGCAGCCGACGGCTATGACTTTGTCCACGACCTGCACGAGTATGAGAAGCGCGCACATCAGTCCAAGGAAATCTTCCTGCGCCATGGGTTTGACATTGTCTACGACAAGGACTTGGACCAGGCGGTGGCCGACGGATTCTTCTACACTGTGGGCTACCATGGCATGGACTGCGAGCGTCTGCTCTCGTTGTTGATGCGCTGCGGCATTGCCGCCATCACGCTCAACACCACGGGCAGTGAGCAGCCGGGCGCGCGCATCAGCGTGTCGGCACTCAAGACGCAGGAACTGATGCAGCAGCTCGACGAGCGCCTGGCCATGTTTGAGCAGCTCGCCGCCGAGTAAACAGCGAATAATCACTAATCACTCATCACTAATCACTCATCACTGAATATGAATTACATGACCGCCGACGAGGCCATGCAACTTGTCCACTCGGGCGACTCTATCTACATCCAGGGCAGTACGTCCATTCCGCTGGTGCTGGAGGAGGCACTGGCTCGGCGTGGACACGAGCTCAAGGGGGTGACCATCTACTCGGCATTCAATGTGGGTAGGGGAGAGGCACCTTTCTGCAAGCCTGAATATAAGGACGCCTTCTGGACCAACAGTCTTTTTCTCTGTGCCGACCAGCGCAAGTGGGTGGCGCAGGGCTATGGCACAATGACCCCGGCTTTCCTGGGAGAGATTCCTTTCTTGTTCCGCAGCCGCCAGCTGCCTCTGGACATCGCCTTCATCAACTGTTCGCCTCCCGACGAGGACGGCTATTGCAGCTATGGCATGAGTGCCGACCTGGCTGTGTCGGCCGTCGAGTGCAGCAAGATTATCATTGCCGAAATCAACAAGAGCATGCCTTATCTGTGTGGAGGGGCACGCATCCACGAGTCGCAAATCACTGCTGCTGTCGAGTGCGATGACCCGCCACTGGCACTGGAGTTCGGTGCGCCGACACCCATCGAGGCCGCCATTGGTGCCCATATTGCCGCCGAGATTCCCGACGGGGCAACGCTCCAGATTGGGGTCGGGGGCATCCCCAATGCCGTGCTTAACGGCATCAAGAACCACCAGCACCTGGGGCTGCACACCGAGGCAATGACCGATGGTGTGGTGCGCCTGATTGAAGAGGGTGTGATCGACAACTCACAGAAGGTGGTCAAGCCGGGTGTGAGTGTGGCTAGTCTGGCACTGGGCAGCCAGCACATGTATGACTTCCTCAATTACAACAAGGCTGTGGAGTTCTATGACGTGGCGTGGACCAACGACCCGCAAATCATCCGCCAGAACCCCAAGGTCATTGCCATCAACAGTGCCATTGAGGTCGACATCACCGGACAGGTGTGCGCCGACAGCATCGGCACCACCATCTTCTCGAGTGTGGGCGGGCAGCACGACTTCATGTATGGCGGCGCGCTGAGCGAGGGCGGTAAGACCTTCATCGCGCTGCCGTCGCGCACCGGAAAGGGCAAGGCAAAGATTGTGCCGACATTGACACCGGGTGCCGGTGTGGTCACCACACGCTTCCAGACACAGTTTGTTGTCACCGAGCATGGCATCGTCTATCTGCGCAACAAGAGCTTGGCCGAGCGAGCAAAGGCCATGATCTCGATTGCTCACCCCGACGACCGCGAGGCACTGGAGCGGGCTGCTTGCGAGCGCTTCGGCTACAGCTTCCTGCGCCTGAAGTAAGAGCTTGGCATTGCGCCTAACAAAAGTCAATCCCCGGCAACGCATTGCGCGTGACCGGGGATTGACTTTTTGCCATAATCGGATTCTCAATACTCACTCAAATCGCATGGTGGCAGTCGGGCGGATGGTACTGACGATGAAGCTGGGACCCAGCAGTGTCAGGTAGGACACGACGATGAAGCCCAGATTGAGCAGCAGCCACGCAGTGAGCGACAGGTTGATGGGAACGTAGGGCATATAGTAGGCACTGGGGTCTAGTTTGACCACATGCAGCCACTTCTGCAACATCGCCAGTCCCACTCCGATGACATTGCCCCACAGCAAGGCCTTGAAGATGAGCTTGCCTGTGAGGTAGATGAAGATGTTGCGTATGCCGCTGCCGGTGGCGCCCAGGGCCTTGAGCATGCCAATCATGCGGATGCGCTCCAGCACAATCATCAGCATGGCCGCAATCAGCGTGAACCCCGACACAATGGCCATCAGCACCAGGATGATGACCACATTCATGTCAAGCATCTGTAGCCAGGCAAAGAACGACACGTTGTTGCGGTGGGTGTTGGTCACACTGTGCAGGGTGTTGTTGCCGGTGGCGATGGTGTTGCGTGCCAGCAGTGAATAGAGGATATAGGCATCATTGTCGACATGGCTCACGTCCTTGACATTGACACCCACATAGTGGCCCACGTCGGCAGGCCAGTCGTTGACACCTTGCACTTGACGTATGTTGCCCACGATGATAGACTTGTCGAAACTCTCGAAGTCGTTGTTGACGATGCCCACAATGTGCACGTTGCGCACTTTGACTTTCTGCAATATAAAATAGGTGTAGACGTGGTCACCCACCTTGAGGCGCAGTTTGTCGGCCAGTTCGCGCGAGATGAGCACCTCGCCGGCATCGGCGCTGTCGGCAATCACCGGCACACGACCAGCGATTAGATTGCCCTCAAGATAATTCCAGTCATAGCCATCGTCCACACCACGATAGACGATGCCCTCAAAGTCGGTGTCGGTCTTGAGGATAGCGGGCTGGTCGGCGATGAGGCTCATGCTGACCACCTCGCTGGCAAAGGCTGTGTCGGCCATGATGGCACGATAGACGGGCAGCGAGGTGATGGTCGAATAGTTGTCATCGATGCCGATGGCGGCATTTGACACCTTGAGGTGGGCATCCAACTGATAGATTTTGCCCGAAATCTCCTGCTTGAATCCCAGCACCACGGCTACCGACAGAATCATCACCACGATGGCCAGCACAATGCCCGCTAGAGCCACATTCAGGCTCGGGGTGGCATGTCGCGTGTCACCTGCCAGCTTCAGCCGCCGTGCTATGAAGAGTGAGTAGTTCATAAAACGGTGCAAAATTACAAAATTTCGTCTAAATTGTGCCCAATCGCGCGAGATTTAAAAAGAAATTACTAATTTTGCACGCTCAAACGCGAAGCATCAGGCGAGAAGCAATGGACAAGACACCCTCGGCAGAGTGCTTGTCAGTGTATTTCGAGACATAGTCTCGGAAAAGCTCGCAACACGCAAAACGATGGACATAGTCAAGAACATATTGGTGCTGATTGCCTCGCCCCGTGTGGGGTGGGAAGACATCAACGCGGGTGGCATTGCCACCAGCCGTGTGTTGCGTGTGGCGTTCTATCCCCTGTTGGCACTGCTGGCCATCACCACATTTGTGCCCATGTTCTACGACAAGACCATCACCCTGTCGATGTCGCTGATGATGGCCATCATCAATTTCTCGAGCTACTTCTTCAGCTATCACATCGTGTGCTATCTGCTGGGAGGCTTCTATCCACAACTGGTCAAGACACGTGGAGCGACGGCGCGACTGCATGAGTTGGTGCTCTACAGCCTCATCTATCTGGTGCTGCTGGCCATCATTGCCAATGTGCTGCCCATCAATTTCACCCCCATTTTCTTCATGATGACCTATCTGGTGTGGATTGTCTACCGCGGAACGCAATACATGGGGTTGGACAAGCCCCGGGAACCGCGTTTCTTGATTGCAACATCGGCGTTGCTGCTGCTCACCCCTTTTGTCATCCAGCAGCTGCTGAACATGCTCATTGTCAAATAATTGAATCTCATCGTAATGGCACAGAACACCAAACAGCATAACAACATCAACATCAAGAACCGCAAGGCGACATTCGACTACGAGATTCTTGAGACATTCACTGCCGGCATTGTGCTCACAGGCACCGAAATCAAGTCGCTGCGACTGGGAAAGGCTGGCCTGACCGACACCTATTGCATGGTCGAGAACCGCGAGCTATGGGTCAAGAACATGTACATTGCCGAGTACTCCTATGGGTCGTACAACAACCACACCACCCACCGCGACCGCAAGCTGCTGCTCACACGCAAGGAAATCAACCGCATTGCCAAGTCGGCCGAGCAGCCTGGCTACTCGGTTGTGCCCTTGCGCATCTTCATCAATGAGCGAGGGCTGGCCAAGATGGTCATCGCTGTTGCTAGGGGCAAGAAACTCTATGACAAGCGACAGACCATCAAGGAGCGAGAGGACAAACGCAATCTGGACCGTCTGTTCAAACGATAGACAAAGAATAAAAAACTTGACGGGTAATCAAAAAATGATTACCTTTGTGGCATTATTGGCGCAATGGTGCGCCACCCAACGAACAAACCATTAATTGTCAACACTATGGATGAGACATTGAAGAAAAAATTGCAGAAGGATCCAAATGGGCTGGAGACCTATGAGTACATCGCCAACCACATCGCTGCGGTCGATGACATCATGGGCGAGCTGGTCGAGAACATTATCGAGGTCGACCGGTCGGGACAATTTGTGGTGAGCACTGCACGATATCTGCACGCCATCGACAAGGCTAAATACTCGCAGGACATCGACCGGCTCATCAAGGCGGCCATCATCAAGGATCGCGACCGTGCCTATCTGGGCGACCTGGCTGCAAGCATCTGGGGCAATGACTATAAGGATCATGCCCAGGAGCTGATAGAGCACGACGACAACTTCAGGCGCATCTACAAACGACTATTTCCAACTAGCATCTGAAATTATGAAAAAGATTTATATTATCTTGGCCCTCGTGGCCGTTGTGGGCATGGCATGCTCAATGACCAACAAGAAACCCACTCAAAGTGCAACCAACAAAACCAACACCAAAGTGACATCACCCACCGACACTATGACGCAGGTCGAACTCAAGACCTCGATGGGCGACATCATTGTTGCCCTCTACAGTGAGACACCCAGACATCGCGACAACTTTGTCAAGCTTGTGCGCGAAGGCTACTACGATGGCGTGCTCTTCCACCGCGTTATCAAGGACTTTATGATTCAGACAGGCGACGGCAACTCGAAGACTGCCTCGCCTGGACAGATGCTGGGCGATGGCGACCCGGGTTACACCATTCCCGCCGAGTTTGTCTATCCCAAGTACTTCCACAAGCGGGGCGCTCTGGCTGCTGCCCGAACGGGCGATCAGGTCAACCCCGAACGAGCCAGCAGTGGCAGCCAGTTCTATATCGTCACAGGCAAGCTCTACAGCTCGGCCGACCTCGACCAGATGAAATCGAGGCTGGGCGAGGGCAAAAAGCAAGGGATGTGGCAGCAACTGGTGATGCAGCACCGCGACCAGATCATGCAGATGCAGAGCGCTCAGGACAATGCCGGGCTACAGGCACTGCAGGACAAGCTCATTGCCCAGCTTGAGGCCGAATATGCCAAGGATCCGTTTGTCCTGACCGACGCGCAGATCGAGGCCTACACTACGGTTGGCGGTACCCCCCACCTTGATGGACAGTACACCGTCTTCGGCGAGGTGGTCAAGGGTATGGATGTGGTCGATGCCATACAGAACGTGAAGACGGGTGCCAACGACCGTCCCGTCGAGGATGTCAAGGTCATCTCGGCTCGCATCATCAGGGAGTAGGGGTGCTGGACTTCACGCAACATAGACTGGACAATGGGTTGACGGTGCTGCACCATCGCGACGGGGCAACCCGGATGGTGGCCGTCAATCTGCTCTATAATGTCGGTTCGAGCGATGAGCATCAGCCACTGACGGGGATTGCTCATCTGCTCGAACACTTGATGTTCACAGGATCGGCTCATGTGCCCAGCTACGACCAGGCACTACAGGCTGCCGGTGGCGAGAGCAATGCTTGGACCAGCGTTGATGCCACCAACTACTATGACGTGCTGCCCGCCGTCAACTTGGAGACAGCCCTATGGCTTGAGAGCGACCGGCTGATGAGCCTCACGCTGAGCGACCAGAGCATTGCCACGCAGAAGAGTGTGGTCATCGAGGAGTTCAAGCAGCGTTGCCTCAACATGCCTTACGGCGACTTGAACCATCTGGTGTGTGAACTGGCCTATCAGGAGCATCCCTATCGCTGGCCGGCCATCGGGCGTAGGGTCGCCGACATCGACAGTGCCACAGCCGACGATGTGCGACAATTCCATCAGGAGCATTACGCGGTGGGCAATGCCGTGTTGTGCATCTCGGGCAATGTTGAGCTCGATGTCGCCCTTGATGGCGCTAAGCGGTGGTTTGGCGACATCCCTGCCAAGCTGCTCACCCCTCGTCGGCATCCTTGCGAGCCCGAGCAGGGCCAGGAGCGTCTGCTCGAGGTCTCGCGCGATGTGCCACAGACCATCATCACTCGTGCCTATCACATGCCAGGCCGTGCTAGCCACAGCTTTGCCGCTTGCGACATCCTGAGCGATGTGCTGAGCAACGGCAAGTCGGCAAGATTCTACCAGAACGCCGTTCTGCCCACCAACCTGTTCACCGAGCTGGATGC
Source organism: uncultured Bacteroidales bacterium (assembly GCA_902781045.1). Taxonomy (GTDB): domain Bacteria; phylum Bacteroidota; class Bacteroidia; order Bacteroidales; family Muribaculaceae; genus Sodaliphilus. The sequence continues at coordinate 54,788 of CACZHT010000004.1, forward strand.
GTCGGTGAGCGGCACGTTGGACCCTGGCCTGTTCTTCATTCGGGCCAAGCTCGCCCCTGGTGCAACTGTCGAGCAAGCCCAGGAGGTGATTGACACCGAGTTACAGCGTCTGCTCACCGATGGAGTCAGGCAATACGAGCTGGAGAAGTTTGTCAACAAGCACATTGCAGCCGATCGATTTGAGAGCCTGGGCTACTTGCAACAAGCCATGAGGCTGTGCATGTATCATCAGCTGGGTAATGTCGAGTGGGTCAACACTGAGGAGCAGCACTACCGTTGCCTGACCACCGATGATATTCTGGAGGCGGCTCACAGCGTATTGCAGCCACACAACTGTTCGACTGTTGTTTATAGGTCAAATATTAAAGGAACGCTTTAAAAAATATTTTTCATCAAGTGAGTATCATTCTGGGCATAGAGTCGTCATGCGACGACACGTCGGCGGCAGTGGTGCGCGACACGCTGCTGTTGAGCAATGTTATTGCCAGTCAGCGAGTGCATGAGCAATATGGTGGGGTAGTGCCCGAGTTGGCCTCTCGCGCACACCAGCAGAACATCGTTCCTGTGGTGTCTGAGGCCATCAGGCAGGCGGGTATTGGTCGTGGCGACATCGATGCTATTGCGTTCACTCGCGGGCCGGGGCTGCCTGGCTCATTGCATGTGGGCACTGCATTCAGCAAGGGGCTGTCACTGGCACTGGATGTCCCGCTGGTCGATGTCAACCATCTGCATGGGCATGTGCTGGCTCATTTCATCCGGGAGACAGCTGATGCCCCTGTGCCCGACTTTCCCTATCTGTGTCTGCTCATCTCGGGCGGCAACTCGCAGATAATCCGTGTCAATGCTCCCGACGACATGGAGATTTTGGGTCGCACCATTGATGACGCGGCCGGAGAGGCCTTCGACAAGTGTGCCAAGTCTATGGGACTGCCTTATCCTGGAGGACCCGTCATTGATGCGCTGGCACAGCAGGGCGACCCTGAGCGGTTCAAGTTTGCCAAACCCCACATTGCGGGCTATGACTACAGTTTCAGTGGGCTGAAGACCTCGTTTCTCTACACACTGCGCGACCAGCTTAAGATTAACCCGAATTTTGTCGAGCAGAACAAGGCTGACCTGGCGGCGTCGCTGCAGAAAACCATCATTGACATCTTGATGGACAAGTTCGGTCGGGCCATCAAGGACACCGGCATACGCACCATCGCCATTGGTGGCGGAGTGTCGGCCAACTCGGGCATGCGACAGGCTGTGCAGACCTATGCCGAACGCAGGCGGCTGCGGGCTTTCATCCCCAAGCGCGTGTTCACCACCGACAATGCCGCCATGGTTGCCGTGGCAGGCTATTTTAAGTTTATGAGCAAGGATTACTGCGACATCACAGCTCCTCCATTTGCACGTGTTGTCATCTGAACTGATAGTTAGTCTTTTGACAATTAGACGTTAGCTGAAAAGTTTTTTAGTTGTGGCTGCAACACGAAGCCTGAACCTTGAAAATCGCTACTAGAAAATGAATTACTCAATCATCGTTGTTGGCGATGAGATACTCATCGGCCAAGTGCAAGACACCAATTCGGGCTTCATTGCCCGGCAGTTGACCCCCTACGGCTGGCAGGCCGTGAACATCCGCGCCGTGGCCGACGAGGGACAAGCTATCTTCGATGCCATCGATGAGGCTTTTGCCCACAGCGATGTCGTGCTCATGACCGGCGGACTGGGGCCAACCAAGGACGACATCACCAAGCCCACGTTGTGCCGATACTTTGGCGGACGGCTGGTTCACGACGAGGCCACTGCACGCAATGTCGAGCAGATTGTGGCAGGGCGGCACCTGACCATTAACGACTATACGCGTGCCCAGGCGATGGTGCCCTCATCGTGCCGGGTAATCCAGAACCAGTGCGGCACAGCCCCGTTGATGTGGTTTGAGCGCGATGGCAAGGTGCTGGTGAGCATGCCCGGTGTGCCCTACGAGGCCGAGACCATGTTGGTCCGCGAGGTGATTCCGCAACTCATGGCGCACTTCAGCGATAACGTCGACATCGAGTTCCGCCACTTGATGGTGGTGGGCATCATCGAGAGTGCGTTGGCCATGCAGCTTGACCAATGGGAACGCCAGTTGCCACAAGGCATTCACTTGGCCTATCTGCCTCAACCGGGCATCATCCACTTGCGGCTCACTGGCATGTCGACCGACCGACAGTGGCTCAAGCGCGAGATGGATCGTCTCGACCAGGAGTTGCGCGACCGCCTGGGTGCTCATGTCGTTGCCGACCAGGACCTGCCTGTTGCTGCCATTGTGGGCAATATCTTGCGTGAGCGTGGCTTGACCCTGTCGACTGCCGAGAGTTGCACCGGGGGCAACATCGCACACGAGGTGACGGCCATTGCCGGCAGCAGTGATTACTTCATGGGGGCGGTGGTGTCCTATCATCGACGTGTCAAGGAGCTGCAGCTGGGGGTGTCGGCCAGCGACATCGACCGTTGTGGCGTGGTCAGCCAGACTGTGGCAGAGCAGATGGCCACAGGCGTGTGCCGGCTGTTGGACACCGACTGTAGTATAGCCACCACAGGAGTGGCGGGGCCGGGTGGAGGAACGCCTGAGACACCTGTAGGCACGGTGTGGATGGCGGCGCGATGTGGCGACCGTCTGGCTGTGCAGTGCAAGCACATCCCCGGTCACCGCCAGCGTGTCATCTCGCGGGCCACCAACGATGCACTGCTCCTGCTCCTGTCTCTCCTGCTCGAAACGCGTTAGATTTTAAACTTCAGACGTTGGACGTTAGATGTTAATTTATAGACGTGGGCAGCAGAGAATATGAATTGATTATGAATTATAAATTATGAATTAAAAAAATGCTAACACGAACTCTCCGCCTCATCTTCGGCGTTATGATGATTGTCATCTATCTGGGCATGTCCTATCTGCTCATGGTCAATTTCTTCGACTGGAGCGAGACCACGACTTGGAACATCGTCCGATATGCCATGGCAACCATATTCGGCCTTTATGGCATCTATCGTGCCTATCGTCAGGTCACCGGCATAGACTATTATCGCAACCGCTCGCTCGAAGACAATAAACAAGAAACAAGCAACTAACAACTGACAGAATCATGACCCGTCTCTCTCTCTTGGCAGTCATCATCATTGTCATGACTGGGCTGACGTGCGCCAGGGCGCAAGGACGCATGTCGGCCGGAACTCGCCTGGCATTGCAGGGGCAGCATGCTGCTGTGGGCAAGGCTATGTCGCACGATGCTCGGCAGGTGCGCGCATTCATCGCCATCGACTCGCCTGAGGCCATCGGTCGTCTCCAGGCCATGGGGGTGAGGGTGCACTCGCGATTCGGCGAGCTGATCACGGCCACAGTGCCCATGTCGGTTGTGCCGCAAGTGTGCCGCTTGAGCTGTGTGCGGCAGCTGTCGGTGGCGCAGCTCACTCAGGTGTGCAACGACTCGGCGTTGGCCGATGCCCACGTTGTGCCGTTGGCTGGGGGCGTGGGGTTTGACCATCGCTATGACGGCACCGGCGTGGTGGTCGGTGTCATCGACACGGGCGTGGACTTTAACCACATCAACCTGTGCGACCCGATGGGGAGGAGCAGGGTGGTTGCGGCCTATCTGCCGCAAGACTCCACGGGCATCGGCTCGGCACCCATCATCGATGGCGACACATTGCCGGGCAAGCACTATGACACTCCCCAGCTGATTGCGCAGCTCACCACCGACGATGTGACAGAATCGCACGGCACACACACGACCGGCACGGCCGCCGGAAGCTGCGTCAATGGCATGCAGGGAGTGGCCACCGGTTCGCATCTGGTCATCTGCGCGATGCACGACTTGTGGGACACCGACATTGCCAACTCGCTGCGTTATATATTCGACTATGCCGATCGCCATGGGCTTCCTGCCGTGGTCAACATGAGCTTCGCGTCCAGCGATGGACCTCACGACGGCACGTCGGCGCTGTGTCAAGTCTTCGACCAGCTGTCGGGGCCTGGGCGGCTCATCTCGCTCTCGGCACACAATTCTGGCTTCTCGGCACTGCATCTGACCTACAACTTCAAGACAGCTACCGACACGTTGAGCACCACACTCGAGCGCTATGGCGGCTCGTTCAACAACGCAGTCTCGTTCTGGTCATCCACAGGACACCGGCACAGCGTGGCTGTGATGCTCATCGACAAGACTGAGCGGAAGGTGGTCATTGAGACGCCTTTCTTCACCCAGCTGGACGCCGACTCGGTGCTGACGCTCGATGCCGATGCCGACAGTGTTTGGAGGCAATATGCCACCGGGAAGCTACAGTTTGCCACAGCAGTCGAGGACGGTGACCGCTCGCACTCTATCCTGGTCACTCAAGTCAAACCTCACGACACCAGTCGCTATCGCATGGGGGTGAGGGTGGTGTCCGACTGCGACCCCAAGTTCAATGCTTGGGTGTCGGGAGGGTCGCTCTTCAAGGCTGTGCTGCCGGGACAGACCGGTGGCACCAGGGCTGGGACCATCAGCGACCTGTGCACTGGCGAGAAACCCATCTCGGTGGGGGCATACATCACCAAGCAGACCTATCCGCTGGCATCGGGAGGCACCCACAGTGTGGCGCGTGCCACGCCGATGCACGACATTGCCTACTTCACGGCTTGGGGGCCTGACGCGCGCGGCAAGGCTCGCCCCGACATCTGCGCCCCGGGCATGGTCACCATCTCGTCGGCCAGCCGCTACGACACCATCTCGAGCATTGTCGGGCCATACAACTTGTCGTTCATCCATACGGTCGATGGCGTGGGATATCCCTACGGCGCATGCTACGGCACATCGATGTCGGCACCCGTCATGACCGGCACGCTGGCGCTGTGGCTGCAGGCCAAGCCCGACCTCTCGCCCGACGAGGTGCGCGACATCCTCGACCACACTGCACGGCGCGACCTGCCGGTCACGCAGGGCGATGCCCGCCAGTGGGGCAGGGGCAAGCTCGATGCACTGGCTGGAATGCGTTATCTGCTGCGGCGCATCCGACCGATGGATGTCAATGCCGATGGCACGGTCGATGTGGCCGATGTCAACCTGGTCATCAACATCATGCTGGGCAAGGCCACAGGCGATGAGACGCAGCTGGACGGCGATGTCACAGGAGATGGAATCACCGACGTGGCCGATGTCAACGCCATCATCACTGCCATGCTGGGCAAAGCAGTGACGGGCCAACGGTGAACAAAGGCGGCTGAACCGGCATCTCTCTGAGAACTTTTCTTCAATAATCACTAATCATCGAGTTCCTAAAGTTTTAAAGCCTTAGGAACTCGATGATTAGTTAGACATCAGTCGTGACCGTGTGTGCTTTAGTTCTTGTCTGGAGCAGTATCGTGTCCCAAGGCACCTGTCGGAATGTCGTTGCCCCGGCCCAGCATGATGTTAATGACCCGGTTGACATCGGCAATGTCGACACGGCCATCATTGTTGTAGTCACAAGCTTTGTCGTAGGTCAGTGTCTGTGCGCTCATGGCCAAGCGCAAGCCAATGGGGTCGATGTCATCGTAATAGGCGCTCATAGTCGCAGGGCAACCACTGCGATTATAGACGCAGCACTCGTCATCGGTTACGCAATAACTAGACCCACCACGCACCACACGCAGTGTGCCGTCCTCGGGTCCAGTCGGGTTGGTCTGTGGGTCAGATGGATAATCGCCATACCAGTCTTGGCACCACTCCCAGGCATTTCCGCTCATGTCGTAGAGCCCCAGCTCATTGGGCTTGAGCAGCGCCACATTCCAGGGACCAAACTCTGTCGTTGAGTAGTCGCCTGAGCACCATCCCACCTCTGACGAGACATCACTGCCGCTGAACAGGTAGCCTTTCGACTTGGCGCCTCCGCGAGCTGCAAACTCCCATTCGGCCTCGGTGGGCATGCGGAACTCAAATCCGGTGATTCGGTTCAGCTCGGCGATAAACTCTTGCCATTGCTCCCAAGTCTTGCCGGTTTGCGGCCTCTGCCTTGTTGCCGGCAAGGTCTCGCCTCCCATGACGCTGTTCCACAATTGCTGCGTAACTTCGGTCGTGGCAATGATATAGTCATCAAGTGTGACCTCAAAGCACGGCGGCAACTGCTGGAGCGTCATGGCCACCGAGTCATTGGGGCCTTTGCCCATCGTGAATGTTCCCCCATCGACATAGACCATGTCAAAGTAGGTGTCGCCGACGGCGAATGTGCCCTTCTCGCCATTGCCCAGCATCTGATTGATGACCGTGTTGACGTTGGTGATATCAAGACTCTTGCCGTCTGAGACGTTGATGGTGTCATTCGCTTGCTCTATGATGGTACCGTCGCTCGTGGTCAAGCGGATGCCGGTCAGTGCAAACTGATAGTTCCCGGCACTCAGCCGCAGCGTGAACAGTGTGCCCTCGTTGCCAATGATTGCTTGTCCCTGAGGACAGTTGAGGGTGATGACGCAGTCGTCGTTCATCTGGACCTCAAATGCAGGGGCACGTTCCTCATTGATTACTAGCCCTGATGTGCCACCAATACTGATGGGTGAGACTTCGGGGGGAAGCGACAGTTTGCATTCAATCGCCACAATCGAGTCCAGACGGTTCAGCTCGATGGGTACTTCGACATAGTTTTTCTCACTCTCCACAATGTTTGCTCCCCACAAGCCCAAGCCACGCAGCGATGACACCTTGTCGGTGAGCGGGTAAGACTTGCTCTGGTCGTGGGTCATCGACACATAGAGATTGACATGCGACTCTGCCGCAATGCACGACTCGATTTGGTGCATTTCCAAAGCCGAGATGGGTATGTTCCAATAGATGCTTGAGTGCTTGCCACATATCGAAGGATAGTAGTAAGCCCCCGTCATGTAAGGCTGGACATTTGTCCCAAGCGAATGGGGGAGTTGAAGCTTTTCTTGCACAAAGGGGCCTGTGACTGTTTTTACACCTTCAGGTATAATAAGCGATGTCACCGAACCGACAAAGGCATCCTCGTCGATAGAGTAGATGGTGCCGGGAAGCTTGATGTATCTCGCTTTACAGTTCTTAAAGGCCGCTGTGCCGATATACTTTACCTCATACTGCACATCATCAATCGTGATGTGAGAGGGAATCTCAATAAAAGAGTCATCAAAAGCCGTATAATTCGACAGTTCTCCATACCAAACATCGTTGGTCTCTGGAAGCACCATGGCGGTGTATGGCGAGTCGGTGCTATAGCGAGCACCCAAGCTGTATCTGAGGCCGTTATACCATGCTTCCTCGGCACCAGAAACTAGCCCAAGCATCTGCATTAATGACAGTAGCAATAATAATTTGGTTTTCATAACAAACAATAATTGAGGAGAATACGTTTAAATTAAATTTGACAAAAAGGATTGAATGAATCAATCTACCTTCGACGAGCGTAAATGAAATAATACATCATGTTGAAAAAATGTAATTTCTTCAACACTCCATGAGGGTCGACCATAAGCGGCCATATACAGTGCCGCGATGTTCATTTGTTCGTGTTGCATAATTGATCTAAAATTGAAGTTAAAAAAACAAAGCTAAAAAAACCTATAATGAGGCTTGATTGATGCAGATTAACACTACTAGGTTATTTCATTTTGCAAAGATACAGTTGTTTAATGTAATCTGCAAATATTCCTAGTGATATTGTGACAAAAAAACAAGTTGAGTGTTTTTTTGTGCAAAATTATAAGTCTGTTTTTGTATAATTGATCCAAAGTCTCATGTTTCTAGAGTAGTACTGTTCAGCGATTCCGCGTTTCCCCTCCCCTTTCCCAAAGGGGAGGGGTCAGGGGTGGGGTTTGGAGGCAATACGCAATGCGCAATGCGCAATGCTCAATGCACAAAGCACAAAGCACAATGACTGCCTGAAAGCCAGCCCCTCCACTTTGAGCAGGCCGCTGAAAAAGTACAGGCAAACAATTGATTTGCTTCACGATGGTTATATTCAAACCTAGATTTGAATAAATTAACTGCAAATTTCGTGATATTTCAAATTATATCCAAGAAATATTCGCGTTTTATTCGCGTAATTCGCGGTTTATTACTTTTTCAGCGGCCTGCTCAAAAGGTGAGGGGAGGGTCACTGGAACCCATCGCCGAACAGATTCTTATTGCTAAAAGCTAAGAGTTGCCAGGCTGTAAGGATGAGGCACGCCGCGAGAACTGGCGAGATAAGAGCGCAGAACACCCGAACGCAGGGTTAGCGTCTTAAGTGCCTGGAACAAACGAAAACAAACGAGGTGGTTCGACTTGAGTCGTTGCTGGTTTGTTTCGGTTTCAGTATACATACTCACCGATATACCACCTGAATGTCGGTGTCGCAAGGCAGCGTGCCGATGAATTGGCTGAGCTGGTCGAGTGTGAGCGACTGGAGCGTCAAGCGGACATCAGTGTGCGTGTCACGGCCCATGGCACGGTTCAGCAGCACGTTCATCCAGTAGGCATTGGTGGTGAGAGCCTCGTCGTGACGACGCAGCATCATCTGCTTGACTTTGTCGAACAGCGCTTGAGAGACTCCGCGCTCCTTGACTAGCGAAATTGCGTCGGTGGCCAGGCCGACGGCATTGTCCACATCTTGAGGTTTGCAGGCAAATTGATACTGTAACACCCATCGTGGCTCGGTGAGCAGAACCTGGGCTTGGGCACTGACGCCATAAGTCAGTTGATGCTGCTCGCGCATGACGGCATTCAGCACAATCTCAACAATGTGGCCATAGACTTGTGTCTGCACCAGGCTGGCCGGTGAGGCATCCATAGCACCCGACAGGGTGACCTGGATCTGGGCGCGGTCGTTGGTGGGTGGGGCGGCAACTGTGGCCACTCGCCGGCCTGGCTGAAGATGCATGGTGTGGCTGGCACACAATGGCCTGGCTGTGGCATCGACCGGCAGCGAGCCTATGTAGCGACTGGCCAGCACAGCGAGGGTGTCGGCATCAAAGTCGCCGACAAAGATGAAGGTGAATTGGTCGGGACGCGCCACATATTGTCGATAGAGCTGCAGCAGCTGGTCGTATCTTGTCTGGTCCAGTTGAGCCTCGGTGAGTGGACGGGCCGCAGGGTGGGTGCCGTAGTGTGCTCGGGCGATGGCCTCCGACAGTTGAACATCAGGCTTGCCTTGACTCTGCCGTATCTGTGCCCGCAGTCGCGCAAGGAGTGCTTGATGGGCCGCTGTGTCGGGCTGCACATCGGTGAAATAGAGGTAGATGGCTTGCATGAGCGTCTCCAAGTCGGATGTGGCACAACCGCCTTGCAGGTCATGATGATTCTCGGCCAGGCTGAACGACACGGCCAGCTGCTTGCCGGCAAGCAGGGTGCGCAGCTCATCTTGGGTGAAGCCCCCCAGCTTGCTGTCTTCGATGGCGGCCTCTAGCACTTTGAGTTGAGGTGTCAGGGCAGTGTCCATGGCCCATTGCCCACCACTGGCGATGGCATCAAAGAGAATTTCTCCAGCTTTACGGCTCGATGGCTGCAGGACAACCTTGGCACCGTTGCTCAACACCAGCGTGGTGGTGTGCAGGTTGTCGTCATGCTCGTGGTGGACAATGGCTCCTGGCCGGGGCTGGTGACTCATCAGGGGGTGTGACACCGTCTCTTGATTGTGCCAGGCATCAATCGGGCTCGTGAGCGTGTGCTCAAACAAAGACTGAATCTGGTCCTCGGTGGGAAAGGTCTCGTCATCAGGGCCGGCAATCAGCAGGCAGGCATTGTCGGTGCGCACCCATCGGCCAGCCAGCGCATTGACCTGCTGAAGGGTCAACCGGGCGATGGCGGCCAGCGACAGGTCGACCTCCTGGGTCACTCCGGGAATGTAGCCCCCGCTCAAGTAGTGGTCGATATACTCGTTGACGTAGTCGGACGACTCGTGCTGGTTGACTTGCAGGGCATATTGCCGCAGGTCGCTCGACACGGCCGCCCGAGCCTGCTCCAACTCACTGTCGGTGAAACCATGCATTGCCATGCGCCGTGCCTCGGTGAGCAGCTGACGCAGCGCGTCATGCACTTGGCCAGGCTTGGTCACCGCATTCAGGACAAAGGCTTCCTTTGAGCGAGTGGTGATGTAGTGCGAGTCGTTGGCTCTGGCCATCTGCATGGGCGAATGGGCCTGGCGGGTGGTACGGTCAAGTCGCTGGTTGAGCATATATAGTGCCAGCATCTTCTTCATGCTTTGCTCGAGGTATTGCTCTGTATTTCGCTCACTCTCAGGCAAGTCATCGTGTTTAAAAAAGAGGCTTATCATCGTGGCATCGGCCTCGGCGTCGGTGCAGAGTGCCGTGCGCAGCCCCGGGCTGTCGGGCACGCTCTGGTCAATGTCGGGCGATGGCTCGGCAGGGGTGGGCATGATACCGAAGATGCGCTTCACTTTGCGCTCGAGCAGGGTGGCGTCTATATCGCCCACGATGATGAGTGCCTGTCGGTCGGGGCGGTACCAGCGATGATAGAATGTGCGTAGCTGTGTCGTTGTTGCATTGTTCACCACCTCGGGTAGGCCGATGGGTATGCGATGGGCGTATGCGCTACCGGCCATTAGCACTGGCAGGGCTTTCTCTTGCAGTCGCAGCTGAATGTTGCTGTTGCTGGTGCGCTCCTCCTGGATGATGGCGCGTTCCTTGTCGATCTGCAGGCTGTCGAGCAGCAAGTTGCACGAGAGGTCACGCATGATGTAGAGTACCGAGTCGAGCATCGTTTGCCGCGTGGTGGGCACGTTCTGAATGTAGTACTGTGTGTCGTCATAACTGGTAGTGGCGTTAACATCGGTGCCGAACGCCAGACCATTGCGTGTCAAGTAGTCAAAAAGCACTTGGTCTGAATAATTCTTAGTGCCCGTGAACGCCATGTGCTCCAAGAAGTGAGCCAGTCCCCGCTCGTTCTCCTCCTCCATGACCGAACCCACCTTGTGTACAAGCCAGAAGTGCGCTCTGCCCGGTGGGGTAGCGTTGTGCCGAATGTAATAGGTAAATCCATTAGGAAGAGTGCCATAATGCAACTCTGGGTCAACAGGCAACTGGTCGGCACGAGCAACAAGGCAAACCAGCACAAGTAATAGAAGCAGAGATAAGTTTCGCATTTACTTTAGATATAGGGGATGCTAATAGCACTGTAATTCGAAATCCACGCGATCAAAATTACGTTCCATAAGATCTTCGCGACTGATGTAGAAGTAGATTATACCACAATCACCAAACATTAACGTTAGGTCAGTCTCTTCAATCGTGAATAATTGAAGCAGCAGCACATTGCTTTCTAAGTCATCAGAAATGGGATTCTGGATGATACTAGCATATCCCAGCATTGAGCCGTAATCGCCAAAATCGTTAAACCAATCACATGCATCAAAATAATCATCCTCAGAGTATTGCCCGTCAAATAAAACGGACAGGTCCTTTTCGTTGGGATCAGGGAGGCACTGATGCAAAGAAAACACAACTCTGCGTTCACTGAGGCGATTCTCTGGTTTGAGCATATCAGGGTAGGGCTCTCGATGCAGTTGTTCTGCGGGAGTCTCGTTATAGATTACTTTGACCCCATGATGGTCATTCTCCCAATCCATTTTGCTCAATTCATAGAAGAAATACAGATGGCCCGATTGAGGGAGAAGGTGCTCTCTGTCATGCACTACCAAGTCAGCACAATCAATCTGAAGCAACAAAGACAATGGACATCCATCGTCATCTTTAGGCCAAACAAAATCAGCAGGCACATCAGGCGCACCCCCAAACTTGCTGGAGCCAATGGGTATGGGACTTTCACAGACTGGCTCTAGTGTCAAGTGAATAGAATCTTTCATGTAATCTTGGAGTTCATCGACCAGTCGCTCTATCTTCTGCTGATGGATTAGGTCGTCTTCAATCATCTGGTTCTCAGTCTGAACATCAATCAATTTATTATAGGCTTTGCGGTAACGCAATAGCTGCCACAGCACAGCCCCTTTGAGAACAACAAACAATACCAACAGGCTCCAGAACACGATTGGATTAGCCAACTGATAGGCCACAATCAATATAACCAACGATAATACGGTGCGGAACCGTGCGGTCTTGGGATTAAAGAAGCTGCCCACAACACCCAACGGCCCATTTGCTTCACGTGCCATGCGCTCCGACTCATCGATTTCGTCTTCATATTTACCACGCAGATGATAGCAGGCACGATAACAACCATGAAGGCCCAAAATGAACATTGCCACGTAGATAACGCGCATTTTCATCACATCCTGTCCTGTAGTATTAAGTATCAGGAAAACAGCGATAACCGATAATAAAGCACATGCTATTAATCCTAAAATTATTGTCCATTTCTTGCTCATAATAATAATTCTTTAATCGCTATCAATAGAAAACAGGTGGTCCCACAATGCCTCACTTGGGGTCGATGATGCCGTTCATCATGGCATAGAAACTGAGACCTGATACGCTTTTGATGCCCAGTTTGGCGGTGATGTTCTTGCGGTGGGTGAGCACGGTGTTGATGCTGATGTTCAAGGTGTTGGCAATCTGCTTGTTGATCATGCCAGATGCCACGAGCCGAAGCACTTCAATCTCGCGTTGCGACAATAGGTTGGCACTAGGCTCTTCTTCTTTGTCTCCGAGAAAACCCGACAATGCCTCGACAATTCTTTCGGTGCCATGCAGGGTATCTATAATGTTGATGTCACCATCGCCATGAGCTGGTTGGTCGGCAAGCACCAAGGTGCGGGCTTTGCGGGGCAGGAATGTGCGCAGGTTCTCGACGAAGTGCTGGGAATCGGTCACAACCAGGTCGATGCAGTCGGCGGGCAGTTGCAGCAATTCGTCAATGCCTTGAGCCACATGCGCATCGATGCCAAATGTGTCGTCGATGACGCGCTGCAGCCCGGTGGCCTCAATGGCATTGTGCAAAATAATGACTACTTGGCGTGACATATTGTTGATTATTGACCGATCAGGACATGGAACATGGGACGGAGCAGACGGTTGCGAATGCGGTTGTTCTGCACCAGGTCGTTCTTGAGGCTTACCAGAGCCATGAGCACGGCCAGAGCCAGGTTGCCATCATAGTTGCCCGACAGGTGGATGACCATCATGTTGATCAGGTCAGTGAGTTTGTCCTCGACCGTGTCAACATCATCCTCGTCTGGGCGGATGAACGTCTCAATGGCAGTGGCCGTAGCCTCGGCCTCGAGAATCGCCGGGAACCAGCGGTCGCGGTCATCGGCGATGCGGTCAAGCAGTTGTTGCTTCACCTCGATGAAGAACTTGAGCATGAGGCCCAGGTTGTTGTTGGCTGGGTCACTCTTGCTGATGAGCAACCCGAAGTGTCGCTCGATGACCGGCAGATGGAAATGGATATAGTAGTTATTGGTCTGCCCGAGATAGTTGACGATGGTTGAAGCCTTGAATGTGGCTTCAATACGCTCGGGGAAATAAGCCTCATGCAGATAGGTGTTGAGGATGGTGACCATGAAGTCGGGGTCGATGTCCAACTGGGTGCAAGCACGGGCCACGGTGAGATCGCCCAATCCCAGGCGGATGCCAAAACGGTTGAGCACGGTCAATGCCGAGGGCTCGGCAATGACGATATCGCTCAACTTGGTGTCGTGATTGATAAGTGTAAGATTGCTCATTGGCTGGTATATACTATTCTTCTTTTTTGTAGTTGCTCGAGATGATGGCCCTTGATGGGGTGATGACACAGTCCAGTGGGTGGTCGTGAGACTCGCAGGGGATGTGTTCGAGCAACTGGCAGTCGTGTGCCACCCCGATGGTAAACACACCACTGGTGTTTAGCAGACGGTCGTAGTAGCCACGTCCGCGTCCCATGCGGTTGCACTGTGTGTCGAAAGCTACACCAGGCACAACGACGGCCTGAAGCACCGATGGGTCGACGGCTTCGCCAACAGGCTCGTCGATGTGAAAGGGATTGTCGTTGCTCAAACTCTCAGGTCCGGTGTATGGAACCACCTCGATGTCGTCGCCCTTGACACGGGGCAAATAAATCTTTCGGTCAGGCATATGCGCCCATCGCTCGACAGTGGCGTGGGTTGGCAGTTCATCGGGCAGCGAATAATATAGCATGATGTGCCGGGCGTCACCCAGCAGGTTAAACCGCTCAATGAGGCCAAACACCAGTTGCTCGTCGTTGAGCTTGTCTTCGATGGTCAGTTCGCGCTTGCGTTTGCGCATCTGTTTGCGCAGGATATCCTTGACCAGGGGGATAAATTCGTTGTCAAAAGTGTCGAGATACACGATGCTCAGTTTTTATTTGATGGGAAATGCAGCCTTGTGTTTGCTCAGTGCCTTGAGGGCGGCCTGAATTGTTTTGTCGGTGCGATTGTAGATGGGGTAGAACGCCTCGTTGCCGAAGATGTCGCGAGCCACCAGAGCCTTGAGGTTGCTCAGGATGAGGTCGCGCGACTGGTTGATGTAGTACCACCGTGGTGTCACGCCGTTTTGGGCAGCATAGTCCACAAAGTTGGTCAACAACTGGTCATCGCCGGGAGCCATGCGCAGGAACTGCTTGTAGTCTTTCATCTGCTTGAGCGCATTGCGGTTGATGTCGACATAGCGGAAGGCAAACTTCTGCATCAGTCCGGCATTGGCGATGTCGATATAGTAGGACGACACACCGCTGGTGTCGCGCGGCACGAAGATGTCGGGCACGATGCCACCCCCGCCATAGACCGTGCGGCCTGTGTACAGGGTGGTGAACATCTGCGACTTGTCTATCTTCATGCTGTCCTGACTGTAAATTTCGCCATTCAGATAGCGGTCATACAGCTCTTTCTCGTATGCCATCATGCCACCCTTGTAGTCCTTCTGTATGCAGCGGCCTGCCGGGGTGTAGTAGCGTGCGATGGTCAGGCGCACGGCACTGCTGTCGGGCAGGGTGAACTGTTGTTGCACCAGCCCCTTGCCGAAGGAGCGGCTGCCCACAATCAGGCCACGGTCGTTGTCCTGCAACGCACCGGCAAAAATCTCGCTTGCGCTGGCCGAGAACTCGTCGATGAGCACCACCACCTCGGCATTCTGAAACTGACCGTTGCCATCGCTCCACACCTGAGAGTCATCGCGCTTGTAGCGACCCTTGGTGTACACGATGAGCTGGTTCTCAGGCAGGAACTCGTTGGCCATGAGCACGGCCATCTCCATGTATCCGCCGCCGTTGCCGCGCAGGTCGATGACATAACGCTTGGCTCCATCGTCCTGCAGCAGGGTCAAGGCAGTGAGGAACTCGTCGTAGGTCGTGCGACCAAACTGGTTAACCTTGACATAACCCGTGTTCTTCTCAATCATGTAGGCCGCGTCGACCGACTTGACAGGGATGTCGCCGCGTGTGACGGTGAAGTTCAGCACCTGTTTGGACGTGTTGCGGCGGATACCAAGCTTGACCTTGGTGTTCTTGTCGCCACGCAGACGCTTCATCACGTCGCCCGACGTGATTTGTGGTCCGACAAAGGCCGAGTCATCAATCTGGACGATGCAGTCACCGGCCAGGATGCCCACTTTCTCTGACGGACCGCCTGGAATCACCTCGATGACACGGATGGTGTCGCCCAGCAGCATGAACGAGATGCCGATGCCGCTGAAGCTGCCGCTCAGCTCCTCGTTGGCGGCTCGCATGTCCTCGGCGCTGAAATAGGTTGTGTGAGGGTCCAGGTTGGCCAGTATCTGTGGGATGGACATCTCGATGAGCTGGTCCAGGTTGACCGTGTCGACATAGTCGTCGGCAATGAGGTTGAGCAGGGTGTTGAGCTTGCGGTCGTTGTCGGCGATGCGGCTCCTGCCCCCGAAGTGCGACCCCACAATGATGCCAATGACTGCCGCCACGGCAATGGCAAGCGGCATCCAAAGGAACGAGGGGCGTTGATTTGACCGATTAGTCATCTTGTTTTGTTGTGTGTCAGATAGTTATATAATGGTAAGTATTGTCGTTGTCATGCACGAGTTGCACACATTCGATGCCGGCGCGCTTGAGCAGGTCCACGCCGTCGGTGATGCGGTAATATTCGCCGAAGACCACGCGGCGAATGCCGGCCTGAATGATGAGTTTCGAGCACTCGATGCAGGGCGAGGTGGTGACATAGAGTGTGGCACCGTAGCTGCTGTTGTTGCTCTGCGCAACCTTGGTGATGGCGTTGGCCTCGGCATGCAGCACATAGGGTTTGGTGTGGTCATCGTCCTCCTCACAGATGTTCTCGAAGCCCACAGGCGTGCCGTTGTAGCCGTCGCTGATGATCATCTTGTCCTTGACCAGCAGAGCACCCACCTGACGGCGACGGCAGTAGGAGTTCTCGGCCCAGATTTGGGCCATGCGCAAGTAGCGCGAGTCGAGCAGCAGTTGTTTGTTGGTCTCCATGCAGTTATGAGTTTCGAGTTTCTGCTAATTATCTAATTATCTAATTATCTAATGTCTAACGTCTAACGTCTAAAACCTAACGTCTCATTCGGCCGCCGAAACATGGAAGTTGTACTTGAAGCTCGACCCACCGACAAACTCGCGCATGATGCTTGTGGGCGGAATCTCCTTGTCGTCGACCGGGATGAAGTAGCGGATGAACTTGAGCAGCCGGTGAGCCTCGCTGTACTCGGGGCAGTTTTTGGGCACCGATTGCAGGATAATCTCGGCATGGGGACGCAGGACGGCAAACTCTATGTTCAGTGCCGAGTTGAACATCACATCGGCCGACTCCTGGTAGGGCAGGATCCATTGTTCCTCGGCCTCACACACGTTGGGCCACATCTTGATGGTCTCGCGGGCGGTGAAGGCTCCCTTGTTGTAGTCGCGGATGATGCGGCGTAGCAAGCGGTTGTCGTGCGTGGGAACCCAGTTGTGGTCATCAAGCGAGATGCTGGTCAGTGCCGAGACAAATATCTTGAATTTGGCTTCATCGGGTATCTGTTCGGTCAGCAGGGGGTTCAAGGCATGAATGCCCTCGATGATGAGAACACTGTCGTTCTGCAGCTTGAGCTTCTTGCCATTATACTCGCGCTTGCCTGTTGTGAAGTTATATTCTGGGATCTCGACACGTTCGCCACGCATCAGGCGAGTGAGGTGGTCCTCGAGCAATGGGTATTCAACGGCCTTGATGTTGTCAAAGTCATACTGGCCATTGGGCAGCAGCGGCGTGTCGACACGGTTGACAAAGTAGTCGTCGGTCGAGAATGACACGGGACGCAGACCACAAGCCATGAGCTGGATGGACAGACGCTTGCAGAATGTCGTCTTGCCCGAACTGGATGGCCCGGTAATGAGCACGATGCGGATGGGAGAGTCCTCGGCATGGAATCGCCGGTCAATCTCCTCGGCAATCTGGACAATCTTCTTCTCCTGCAATGCCTCGCTCACCTTGATGAGCTCGGAAGCATGACCCCGCTGCACTGCGCGGTTGACATCGCCGGCATTGCTCAGACGCATGATGATGTCCCAACGCAGCTTCTCGGCAAACATCTCATAGGTGCGAGGCTGGTCAATCTTTTCGGCCAGCATCAGTGGGTTCTTCTTGTCGGGCACACGCAGCAGCAGGCCGTCGTTGTAGCGCTCCAGGTCCCACACCTGCAGGTAGCCTGCCGACGGCACCAGCGGGCCATAATAGTAGTCGACGGTGTCGCCCAGCATGTAGTAGTCGGTGTAGATCTGTCCGCTAGATTCCACCAGTTTGACCTTGTCAGAGAAACCGCGGTCTTGAAACACACGAACGGCCTCCTCGGTGGTGGCCTCAAAGCGGCGGAAAGGCATGTCCAGGTTGATAATTTCCTGCATGCGCTCTTTGATTCGCGCAATGTCACCGTCGGTCATGGGGTCGTTGCCGCGCTTCTTGAAGTTGCAGTAGTAGCCTCCCGACAGCGGATGCTCAATGAAGAGCTTGCCGCCTGCAAACAGGTCGGTGGCTGCCTTGTAGAGCACAAAGCACAACGAGCGCACATACACGCGATGCCCCGACCCCTCACGGGCGTCGAGGAACTCGACATCACGGTTCTGGAACAGCCTGAACTTGAGACCCTGCGAGGCATTGTTCACTTTGGCCGACACCACGGGGTAGGGCAACTGAATCTCTTCGGCGAAGTCCTGGTAGACATCAATCAGTGAGCAACCCTCGGCGAAACTCTTGGTCACGTTGTTGTTTTTGCAGCGAATCTGGAGCATTTGAGTGGCGTTTAAGATTTTTGCGGCAAAGTTACGAAATAATCGACAATAGCCAGCGGCATCAGGCCAATTATTTTCGGTAAACGTGTTATTAATTCATAATGTATGAGTCAACTTGAAAAAGTCCAAAGGTAAAACTGGAGGACAAGAATGTGTTTTGATGCTAGTTTTAGGTCTTAGTTATGTGTGACTCATGACTCATAATCAATCAGGCCGGTGTAGATGCGCAGTGTGCGACTGGGAGGGGCCAGGTGCGACTGGCGAGGTGCCCAGCTGTGCTGGCTGGTTTCGGGCACAAGCTGCACCATGTGAGCACTGTATCGCTGGTTGATGCCGTCGATGGCCTGCATCAACGCACGCTGGCGGCCGTGGTCCTCGGTGTCCCACACATTGAGCTGAACACCGCTCTCGGGTGTCAGTCCCGACACCATCACGCCGGCCTTGCGGTAGCCATAACCCTCGCGAAAGATGGCGTTGAACGCCACCAGCGCATAGTGTACGATGGTCATCGCGCTCGATGAGGGCGTGTGCAGGCGCATCTCGCACGAGTTGCTGTAGTAGGGCAAGTCCTCGCGGAAGTGGTCGCCGCGCACATAGGTCATCACCGTTGTCGCCACCTGGTGCTCGTCGCGCAGTCGCCGGGAGGTGGACTGGGCAAAGTGGACTATGGCATCTTGAACCTCACGGCGGTCGGTGAGCAGTTGGCCAAAGGTGCGCGAGGTCATCAGGCTGCGGTGGGCGATGGTCACCGGATTGACCACCTGGCAGTCCTCGCCGCGCAGCTCGCGCTGGGTGCGCTCGGCTGTGACTGAGTAGAGCGCGCGCACCAGCCCGGATGGCATCTGGGCAAACTTATAGGCAGTGTCGATGCCACGACCCATCAGGCTGGCGGCGAGCCGACGTCCGATGCCCCACACGTCGGCGATGGGGGTGCGGCGCAGGATGATGTCGATGGCCTCGGGGCGTACCAGCCAGTAGACACCGTCGGTGATACGACGGTCTTTCTTGGCGATGTGCGACGCAATCTTGGCCAGCGAACGGCTGGGGGCAAAGCCGATGCTCACCGGCACACCCACATAGCGGTGAACCTTCTTGACCAGCCGCGCCAGGAACTTGTGGTTCTGCTCCACGTCGTCGTAGGGGGTGCGAAAGAAAGCTTCATCCACCGAGTATACCTCCAGCCCCTCGACCTCGCAGCCCATGATGCTCATGATGCGATGCGACAGGTCTGCATAGACGATGTGCCGTGCCGACAGTTGCACCACCTGACGGGGATTGGTGTATTCCTTGATTTGGAATGCCGGACACCCCATCGGGATGCCCAACGCCTTGGCCTCGTTGCTGCGTGCAATGACGCATCCGTCGTTGTTGCTCAGCACCACGACGGGCCGTCCGTTGAGCGCCGGGTTGAACACCCGCTCGCACGAGACAAAAAAGTTGTTGCAGTCAATCAGACCGTACATTGTCTAGAAGCTAGAGTCAAGAGGCAGGGAACAGTTGTCAAGTCTGAGCTTGTCGGTGTATTCCGAGACGAGTCCCAGACACACGAGCATGGTCAAGCTAGAATCGCGACACCGGCATCTCGCCTGTTAGTTTTTTAGTCTTGCGGCCTAACCTCCCGTGAGACTCTTGATTACATGCGACACGATGCCCCAAATCTGGAAATTGCTCTCCTCGCTCACATGAAGCTCAGGAAACTGTTTGTTGGCCGGGATGAGGTAGACCCCGTCACTGCGCACACTGATGCGCTTGACTGTGAAGTCGCCGTCGATAAAGCACACAGCGATGTCGCCGTCGTGAGGCTCGAGCGACTTGTCGATGATGAGCAGGTCGCCATTGTTGATGCCCGCGTCAACCATCGAGTTGCCTATCACGCGTGCGCAGAATGTGGCGGCAGGGTTGCTGATGAGCTCGCGGTTCAGGTCGATGGTGTCGCCGAACATTCCCTGTGCCGGACTGGGAAACCCTGCTTGAATGCGACTCTCAAAGAATCGCAGCACGATTTCTTCAGAGTCTTCAATCTTGTGTAGTTCGAGTTGGTCTTTCATGCTGCAAAGTTACTTTTTTTTATCGACACAGCCAAATGCCGCCACAACCCGTCGAGCGGCAAAACAACACACTGGCCATTCTTAATCATCGCAGTGAACGAATATTTAAAGAGGTCTACTGAATGGTTGCATCTGGGCGTATCTCTTACCGATTCCGCGTTTCCCCTCCCCTTTGGGAAAGCCGCTGAAAAAGTACAGGCAAATAATTGATTTGCTTCACGATGGTTATATTCAAGAAAAATTGCGCCCGTTCGGTTGCGAGCTAAAGGTTCGTGTTTTATTCGCGTAATTCGCGGTTTATTACTTTTTCAGCAGCCTTTTGGGAAAGGGGAGGGGAGGCTAGCTGGAACCAATCGCTGAACAGACACATCTGGGCCGTTGTTTCATAAAAAACATTAAATCATGGCAATGTTTCGTCTGTGTTGTCAAAAATGATGATATGTTTGCAATATTTGTATTATTTTTGTAGCGCAAAATGAAATGCAATAGAGGATTATTGTAGAAAATACAGTTGTCTGAATTGTTTCACCTCAATCATCATTAACTTAAAACCTATCATGACAAGAAAAATTGGCAGAACTTTGACTCTGCTGGCCGCACTGTTCGGCCTGTGTGCTACTGCACAGACGCTCACTTTCAAGGGCGTGTACCAGAACAACCGTTACGATGACCATGCCGACCACTCCTATTCAGAGTATGTTGGCTGGAACTCAACGCTGGGCAAAGCCATCTTTATCGTCGAGAATGGCATCTATCGCATGGACTGGGATGGCGAGACACTCGACACACCCTACAAGGAGCCGGCGGTCAACAAAGCCGACTTCTACAGCGACGGACAGTTTACCGACAACGACAAGGCTCTCTGGGCCAACAACTTCAACCTGATGTTCGGCAACTCGGGGGCTATTATGGCCAATGGTGTAATCACCACCGTCTTTTCGCGTACTGATGACCAGACCGCCGAGGACGGAAGCAACCGCTTTGTCGTGCGCAAGTGGAATGCCGAGACTGGCGACTTGCTCTCGAGCCAGGAGTTTGCCGAGTCGGCATGCCTGCAGTCGTCGGGCATGTGTGTCAACCCGATTGATGGCAAAGTCTACGGACTGTTCTATCTCACCGCTCAGGACCTGCCCGAGGAGATTGTCAACGATCCCGACTTCTTCGTCGACCAGGACGGCATCTCGGCCGACACCGATGCCGGCTACTGCCTCTGCACCATTGACCTTGAGACCATGACCATCACACCCATCACGCCAGGGCTGTACTACAGCAATTTCGTCACCTTTGCCATTAATGCCGAGGGACGTGCATTCGCCATGACTAGCGGCGGAACAGCAGGTGTCGAGGGCGAGGACGGCAAGCTCTACAACATCGACGGTGAGCTCACTGGAGCGCAATTGTGCGAGTTTGACCTGGCCACTGGCATGAAGCTAGAAACCGGGCTGCCCGCCACAGGCTACAACTCGCAGGTGTCGCGCCAGAGCGCATGCTTCAGCAAGAGCGACCCCACCAAGATGTACTGGAATGGCTACTACAACAGCGGCAAGGGCTACAACGAGTATGGCCAGTGGGGCAGTCTGCCCGACAGCGAGTGGAAGACCAATGGCAAGTATGACACGTCGCTCTATGAGGTGGACATCAACACGGGTGAGACTCGGAGACTGACCAATATCACCAATCGCTTCACATTTGCCTGCATGTGGGTGGTTGAGGACGATGAGCAAGTTTACAGCGATGTTAATGCCGATGGAACTTGGGACATCGCCGACATCAACATTCTCGTCAACATCATGCTCGGTCGCGACAATGCCGACAACTACAATGGCCGCGCCTATGTCACCGAGGGTGACCAGGTGGTCGACATCGCCGATGTCAATGCCGTCATCAACTTCATGCTTGGCAAGTAGATGACTAGATGCAAGTAACGAGAAGCCGTCCGCCTCAAGTGGTGGACGGCTTCTCGCTTCTTGTCGCTCGTCTCATGCTTGCGCCGGTGGGGAGTCCAGACGACTGAGCGAGGCGTTGCTGTAGCTTGAGTCGCCTGTCACATCACGGCCCACAAAGTCGGGTAGGGGGTAGGTGTACTCCTCGCTGGGCACTTCAAGCTCGGCGGTCATCAAGCCCTCTAGCACACCATGATAGACATCCACCTCCCAACGGTTGCCGTGGTCGGTGACGATGTGACGGTCTTTGACCACGATTCGGTTCTGACTCATGCTAAGCAGCTGTTCGCCGTCAGATAGAGGGATCTCATACTCAAACTCAGGGCGCGACAGTCCATTGCCGTGCCCCTTGATGGTGACGTAGGCGTGCTGGTCGGTCACGCGCACGCGCACAGTGCATTGCCGACTGTGCGACAGGTAGCCCTGACGGATGTGTATTACTTGCTCGGTTCGGTTCAAAAAGCTGTCATTCTTGACCAAGTACTTATGTTCAATTTCAGTTGCCATATTAGTTTCGAGTTTCGGGTTCTGAGTTTCGGGTTTCTGCCACGTCAAATGTCTAACATCTAAAGTCAAACGTCTAACATCTAACGTCATGTCTGTTCATTTTTTCGGCAAAATTAGTGAAAAAAGCCAAAATCTGCAAGCTAAATGGCAACGGTGTATTAATTTTGCGGCGTGAAACCTATTTTTTGCCTCCTGCTCCTTGTGCTGGCTGGATTCCTTGACAGTCAGGCACAGACACAGATTGCCGGGTTTGTGCGTGATTCGCTCACCCGGCAACCCATCGCCCATGCGTCGGTTGCCCTGATGGGCACCACCGAGGGAGTCACCAGCAATGCCCAGGGCGGATTCCAGGTCAATAGCCAGACATCGGTGGCAGTGCTGCAGGTGACGGCGTTGGGCTATCAGCCCAAGAACATCGCCCTGCGCCAGAACCAGGCCGTACTGGTGGTCGACCTGGTGCCACAGTCACGCGAACTCGACGAGGTGGTGGTCAAGCGAACCAAGAACAAATATAGCAAACGCGACAATCCTGCCGTTGCTCTGGCCAAGCGCTTGATGGTGCTCAAAGACCATGGCAAACCGACCGACCAGCCCTACTACAGCCACCAGCGCTACGAGCGCATGATGTATGGCTTCAACGACTTTGACCAAGTCAAGGACAAGAACCTGCTGTTCCGCAAGTTCGGTTTCCTGGGCGACTATGCCGACACATCGGCCGTCACTGGCAAGCGCGTCTTGCCCATCAGCATCAAGGAGCAGTTTTCAGAGGAATATTACCGGCGCAGCCCTCGCACACACAAGGAGCTGATTGTCGGGCAGAAGAGCACGGGTATCGATGACAATTTGGACTCGCAGTCGAGCATCAAGCGCGCATTGGACGACTGGTTCCAGGAGGTGGACATCTTTGCCAACGATGTGACTTTTCTTACCAACCGTTTTGTGAGCCCCCTGTCGAGCATCGGCCCCGACTTCTACAAATACTATCTGACCGACACGCTCATGGTCGATGGCGAGCGGTGCATAGAGTTGGCGTTCACACCGTTTGTGAGCGAGACCTTTGGCTTTCTGGGGCGCCTCTATGTGGTCGAGAACGATACCACATTATTTATTAAGAAGGTCAAGCTCAATGTGCCCAGTCACATCAACCTGAACTATGTGGATCGCGTCTACATCGAGCAGGACTTTGAGCGGGGAGCCGAGGGCACGCGCCTCAAGGTGCGCGATGACATGGAGATTGAGTTCAGCCTGCTCAAAGCGCCAGGGCTGTTTGCCCGCCGCGAGGCGGCCTACAAGGCGTTCTCATTTCTGCCACCTCAGGACATGGGCGTGTTTGACCACAAGGGCGAGCGGACTGTCATGCCCGATGCCGAGGGCATGCCTGCCGAGTTCTGGGCCGACAACCGTCCGCGCGTGATGAAGACTGACGAGAACACCATCAAGCAGATGCTGGCACGACTGCGGCAGAGCAAGCTCTTCTACTGGGGCGAAAAGGTGATTGTGTCGCTGGTCAAAGGCTATGTGTCCACTGGTGCAAAGAGCAAGTGGGACATCGGCCCGCTGAACACCGCTATCAGTGGCAACTCGCTCGAGGGTGTGCGTCTGCGACTGGGCGGCATGAGTACCGTCAACCTGAGCCGCCACTGGTTTGCCCGAGCCTATGCCGCCTATGGCACACGCGACGGAAAGTGGAAGTACAGCGGCCAACTCGAGTACTCCTTCAATGAGAAGAAAGAACTGGACCAGGAGTTCCCCATACACAGCATCAGGCTCAAGCATGAGTATGACGTCGACAAGCTGGGGCAGCACTACCTCTATACCAATACCGACAATGTGTTCTTGGCTCTGAAGCGCCAGGCCGACAACAAGATGATCTATCGACGGCAGACACTGCTTGAGTGGAAACTCGAGACACCCAGCCACTTCTCGGTGGCCATCGGCTTGGAGCACCTGGTGCGCGAGAGCTCGCGCTTCCTGCCTTTTGTCATGCCCGACAGCACGTCGCGCCGCAGCTACCGCGAGGCAGGCTTCACTGTCACCCTGCGCTATGCTCCGGGCGAGAAGTTCTACCAGACGCGCTCCTACCGCATCCCCATCAACATGGATGCGCCCATCATCACGTTGAGCCACACCTACATGCCGCGAGGATTCATGGGTAGCCTCTATGAGGTGAACAAGACCGAGTTGGGACTGCAGAAGCGGTTCTGGTTCTCGGCCTTCGGCTACACCGACATTATCGTCAAGGGGGGCAAGATTTGGAGCAAAGTGCCATATCCCGACCTGCTGTTGCCCAACGCTAACCTGTCCTACACCATCCAGAGGGAGAGTTATGCACTGATGGATGTCATGGAGTTTGCCAATGACCAGTATCTGTCATGGGACATCACCTACTGGGGGGGAGGCGCGCTGCTCAACCGCATTCCGCTTGTCAAGTATCTGAAACTGCGTGAGGTGATCAGCTTCCGTGGCTTGTGGGGCAGCCTGAGCGACCGCAACAACCCTGCAAAGAGTGGCGATGTGTTTCTCTTCCCGGCCGACGTGCGCTGTCAGCCCATGGGCAGCAAGCCCTATATGGAGATTGGCGTGGGGTTGGACAATATCCTCACCTTTCTACGACTCGACTATGTGTGGCGTCTCACCTATCGCAACACGCCGGGTGTGGCACGAGGCGGTGTGCGGCTCGCTCTTCACTTCACATTCTAGTTTTGCCGAGGTGCAATCGTTTGCGCGGCTCGAATAGGAGAAAAAATGTACCGGCGGTTTGTATGTGTTGAGTTGTGGTTAATTTTGGGGAAAAATTGAAATCGGAATCATGGTAAAAATGAAGAAATTGTTACTTGCGCTGGCGGCAACCATGCCGTTGGCAGTCATGGGGCAGGGATGGCCTGCACACTATGGGGGCGTGATGCTGCAGGGGTTCTATTGGGACTCGTACGATGATACACAGTGGACTGCACTGACCGGACAGGCCGATGAGTTGGCAAGTTTGTTCGATTTGATCTGGGTGCCCAACTCGGGACGCACCGACGCCAGTGGCACAGGCCACAATATGGGCTACAGCCCGATGTACTGGCTGAACCACTCGACGTGCTTCGGTAGCGAGACGCAGCTGCGCGACATGATCGAGGCTTATCGCCAGCGAGGCACTGGCGTGTTGATGGATCTGGTCATTAACCATAAGACGGGCAAGACGGGATGGGTCGACCTGGCCGATGAGAGCGTGACAGGACGCACAACGGGCCGGAAGTTTCAAGTGATGTGGGACAATGTGAGTTATGCCCAAATCTGCAACAACGATGAGTGCAACACCAATGGCTACACCACAACTGGGGCAGCCGACACTGGTGAGAACTTCGATGGGGCGCGAGACTTGGATCACACCAATGTCACCACGCAGCAAAATGTGCGCACCTACATGGACTACTTGCAGAACGAGTTGGGCTACGTGGGCTATCGCATCGACATGACCAAAGGCTATTCGCCTTATTATACAGGAAAATACAACAACTGGACACACCCCTTCTTCAGCGTGGGGGAGTATTGGGATGGCAACGCCGACCTCTTGCGCTCGTGGCTTGAGGGCACCCGCTGGGGCGGACAAATTCAGAGCGCGACATTCGACTATGCACTCAAGTATCGTATCAACGAGGCTTTCAACGGCGCAACATTCAACGCCAGTGCTCTCGACAACAAGGGGCTGGCGGCCGATGTGTGGTACAACCGGTGGGCTGTCACTTTTGTCGACAATCATGACACTGGCCAGACCGGCAACAGCTCGAGGATGAGCAACGACAGCAACGTACCTGCAGCCAATGCGCTGATTCTGGCTTTGCCTGGCACACCATGCGTGTTTCTCAAGCACTATCAAGGCCATAAGACGGCCATTGCCAACATGATAAAGGGGCGCCGTGCAGCTCGTGTGACAAACCAAAGTGCCATCACCGTGCAGGAACCTCGCAATGGCGGATATGTCATTGAGGTGCAGGGCGACAAGGGCAAGGTTTACCTGCAGCTGGGTGGTGCCACCACTGGCGGCACACCGTCGGGCTACCAGTTGGTGCAGAGTGGCATAAACTACAAGTACTACGTGTCAGCTGGACTGGACTGGCGCGGTAGCGCCAAGCAGGGTGGAGGGATGGCATCCAGTATCACAGCCACCGATGTGCCCACAACTGGGCTGACTGTTTTTGTCAAGGCGGCCGACCAGTCGAGTACGCATCTCTATGCCTGGGACACTAGCAACCAGCCCATCGCAAACACCTGGCCTGGAACAGCACTGCGCACATTGCCGTTCTGCTACGTGGCGGGTGCCAAATGGTATTACAAGACCTTTGACCAGCCGACGGTCAATGTTATCTTGAACAACGGAGCGGGAGGCGAGCAAAACCAGACCGAGGACATCACGGCGCTGACGGACAACACATTTTTCACCTACGATGCCCCTGACTATACCCGATATGCCAATGTCACACAGGCTGTCGCTCCATACATCGGCTATGAAATACCCAATCTGGCCGCGCGCATCGACGGCCACGCTTATTGCTACCTTGAGACGAGCGAGTATGCATCACCGTGTATCTACACTTGGGACAACAGCGGTCATGAGTGGTCGGGGGCATGGTCGGGAGCCAAGATGACTCAAGTGGGTGTGTCGACTGTGACGGGCAACAAGATTTGGTTGTGGGATGGCGGAGAGGTTGCCGATGGTGTGTGCCCAGCCTACCTTGTCTTCAATGATGGGCGAAACGGCGGCAGTCAAACCGAGGACATGGACTTTGTTAATGGCGGCTTTTATACCCTCTATGGTCTGCTAGGCTGTGTCGAGCCTGAGACGGTTACTGAGCCTGACGAGGTATATATCTTGGGTGAGGTCAACGCCAATGGTGGCTGGTATGCCAACAAAGGTTCACTGATGTCGACTACCGACGGTAAACACTACACTGCTCTTGTGAACACCCGTGGGCAGAACAGCGGCTATAGCTATTTCAGCTTCACAAAGCGGCTGGCTGCTCAAGCCACTGACTGGGACTCGATTGCCGACTATCGCTTTGGTGCCGATGCCCCAACCGACTTCTTGGTCAGCGCCGACAAGCTGGGTGTTGCACTGCCACTGAGCGATGACGGTGGACAGACTGCTTTTAAAATAGGTGCAGGAGAGTGGGACTTTGCACTCAACCTGACGACACGCACTCTGGTCATCACGCAGCACAGCGAGGACACATTTGGCGACCTGAATGGCGACGGAAAGTTGGATATTGCCGATGTCAACCTGCTCATCAATCTGATGCTGGGCAAAGCTGATGTGTCCAGTTGCCACACCGACCCCGATGTGAACAAAGACAAGCAGGTCGATGTCGCCGACATCAACCTGCTCATCAACACACTGTTAGGAAAAAGATGAGCCTATTGCTCACTTCTTGGCCACATAGTTCATGTGGACGCGCTCGAACGACCAAGTGCCATCTTTGGCAACATTGATGCGCACCAGGTAGTCGCCGGGGTTGGGGCTGTTGCGCTCGCTCATCGAGTCGAGAGTGAGGTAGGTTACCCAGTTATACTGGCGTTCTTCCCAGGCATGGACATGGCCACAGAACACGATGTCGGTATTCCACTTCTCAAACTGGTTGAGCAGGAAGTAGGTCTCCTCGCGCGGGAAGGTCGAGGCAAACTGCCACGATGAGGGTCTGAAGATGTTGGTGTGACTGAACACAAACGTGTTGCGATAGGAGCGGTCGTTGTCACCATCGAGCAGACCCTGTTCAATCAGGTCAACTTGCAGCTTGCCCAGCGTGCCACTGGCTGTGTCCAGAAAGATGAAATGGTCACCGATGGGGTGGCCCTCCTCGTCATGGCCTACCCACACGTCGAACTCATAGAATGACGAGTGGAAGATATTGCTCCACATGCCCCAGCCATTGTGGGTCAGGTCGTGGTTGCCAACAACAGGGAAGAACGGGAAGCGTATCTCGTTATAATCAAAACCGATTGGGTCGCCGGGTTCGTCTTTACGAAACCAGCGGCCATTTTCTTTTTGCTCGTAGTTCTTGACGACATAGCGGTCCTTGGCTTTGGCAATGAGCGAGTCCAGAGTGATGTAGTAAGCCGCCTTGGTGTCGGCGATGTCGCCCAGGTGACAATACATCAGGTCATCGTGCTCCAGGCCGATGGCTAACATCTCGTCCATGCGGCCGGGGTCGGTGGTCAAGTGACTGTCGCCACCCACAATAAAGGAGTAGCCGTTCTCGCCCACATGGAAATCATTGGCCGAGTTTTGCAGATATCGCTTGTAGTAGAGCTGTGACATCTCCACACGGTCTTCAACGCCGGTGCCGGCCATCAGCACGCCCTGTGGGCTGACTTTCTCGCATGACGTTTGGGTCAGGGCCATGGTTGCCACCAGGGCAATCCAGAGTATTCTAGTCTTCATGAGTGATTACATTTTATATTTCAAACCTAACTTAACTGAACCTTCATATTTGCTGGCCAACTGGCTGAGACTGCCGGCCGGACGAACATTGAACTCGCCGAAGAGTCGTATCTGCTGATTAATCTTGGCATACCATCGCAGTCCCCAGTTGATGTTCCAGTTCTCGTAGTAGAAGTCATCATAGTTGCGGAAGAACAGACCGATGTTCCACGGATTGCTGCGGTGACGGATGTTGGCACCAATGCCGAAGGTGAGGGTCAACGGCTCGGTGTAGCTCCAGCCCTTGTCCCACGTGTGGTTGTGATAGTGGATGAGCGACTCGCCCAGACGGATGTCAACGTAGGCCGACTCCCAAGTTGCCGACAAGTTAAACGTAAACTCGCCGAACCCATACTTGGCATAATTGCAGAACATCACGCGACCGTCAAAGTAGATGTTGCCATACTTTACCGGCAGGCGATAACCGCCATGGGCGTCGACCGAATAGAGTTGTTTGCCAAACTGAGCTTGAGCGGCACCGCCGACATGCCATCGGGGTGTCAAATGGCGGTCATAGAAGGCTGCCAGGCCACCGAAGGCATCGGTCACCACATTGGTGCCACCCATTACATAGCCTGAAATCTCATTCTTGTATTCGCCATCAAAAGGTTTCTCGGCCAGATAGCTATTCTGAGCCAGCGACAATGTGGCCGTCGTGGCGCAGAACAATAGGGTTAAAAAAAATTTATTCATTGGATGGTTATTAAAGTGATTGTTTTAGAACGAAACACAAAATGCACCACCCAGCACCCACTGATGCAGTGACTTCTTGGTTTTTGACACCGCCGGACGCGTCATTTCCCAGCCAATCATCGACATGAGCTCGACCATGTCGGGCGACAAGCCTGACATCAGCTCAAGGGGGTTGTAGGTGGCAGTGAATGTCTTGCGTGTATAGTCGTAGTCACAGAACACGCGCCACGAGAAGGAGTTCTTGTGAGCATAGGTCAACGAGAGGCCAGTGCCAAACTTCATCGAGTTGGTGGCACCAATGTTGATGTATTGCCACTCATGCGCCACCATCTTGTCGCTGGGCTTGAACATCGGTTGCGTCTCGTCGTCCATATACGCCAAGTTGAATTCATATTGGTCGCCCGCATATGATGCCTTGATCTCAATGTCGGTCATCACGCTGCGACCTGCCAGCAACTTGCTGCCCAGGGCAAATCGCGACGACAAGGGCAAGCTGAAGTAGACACCCGCATCGGCGGCAAACTCGGTGAGGTGGTCGCTCTCGATGATCAGACCGATGTTCTGAACCGACTGCTCGAGCATCGGGTCTTTAAAAAACTTCTGAATCTCAGCCTCCTCGCTCAGTGCAAACTTGCTCCAGCCGTTGATGGGCGTGGCCTTCAAGCGCAAGCGACCGCCAACGCCGATGTAGGGGTTAAAGAAATAGGCGCCCTCGGCACCAACCACCGTGGCCGAACGAAATTTGAGTCTGAGCGGCTCGGCTTCGCCACTGTCGTCGCCGTCAATTTCCTCGTCATCAAAAATATCGGGCGGCAGGTTGAAGTCAAACGCCGGCAACACAAGGTTCTTGTTGCCCAAGCCCACACCCATCGAGATGGAGAAGAACGATGGATTCTGGCGCAGATCGGGATATGAGGCCAGATCGTTGCGCATCAGGCCGCGCCCCTTGAACAGCAAGTCCATCAAACCATAGCCCAGCTCGACCGACATGATGCCAATGCCGGCACCCGAGAGCACATCGCTGATCCAGTGGCGGTTGTTGAGCACACGCATCACACCCGTGGCCGTGGCCAGCGTATAGGCACCCACCGAGTACCACGGCGAGCGCGTCAGGCCATATTCCTTGTGCAAGATGGTGGCTGCCATAAATGCTGTGGCAGTGTGACCCGAAGGCCAGGAGTTGCGCGTCGAACCGTCGGGGCGCATCTCGCTGGCAGTGTACTTGATGCCGTTGACCAGGCCGGCCATGATGGCGGCCGAGGCCGCCGACGAGGCCCAGAAGCGAGGCCAGTCGCTGCGGCTTTCCACACCACCGATTTTCAGGCCGATGGTCAGTGCCAGCGGCACATACTGGGTGTAGTTGTCTATCTCGTTGTGAAAGTTATACTTGATCAGGCGAATGCGCGTGTTTGGGTTATTGTAGTTCTGTTGGAACCCTGTCTTCTCGCGCTTGGCGAGCATGCCGGCAAAGAACATCGGTACGCCCACCCACGTCTGGTCGTCCAGAAACTTGTAGGGCTTGGTGGCCGGATTAGTGCGGCTCTTGATGAAATTGAAGTCGGGAGCCTTGGGAGGCTCGTAGGTTGGCAACGTGAGGGTGGGGGAGGGACGGGACTCGTCCACCGATGTCGAGTCGGACGCTTCGGTCATGGATGTTGTCTCAACTGACATGGGCTCTTCCGAGGCGCTGCACGCCGAGTCTATCTCGCTTGCCGCAACGAAAGGCACGGCATCTTGTGCCTTTATCACCCATGTTGTCAATAGGATGAACAACATGGCCAGGGTGGTTCGTCTTGTCTTCAGATACTTCATTTGCTGAGTTCTTTTTCAAAGAGTTTGTCAATTTGCTCCTGCACATTGATTGCCAGGGCAGGGATGTTGTGGGCCTGTTCAAACTGCTTGAGCTCGCGGATGTCCATTTCCACCTTGTTGTCCTTGCGCAGTTGCTTGTAATCCTTCTTGTCGACATAGTCGCGGTCGGTGGTGTAGGCCTGCAGCAAAATCATGAATTGCTTGTCGTTCGACTCATGACGACCAATAACTTGCAGTTGGCGCATCACAAAGTCATCGATGCGCGAGCGTCCCTCACTGTCGATGCGATAGACCTCATAGTACAGGTCTTCAGTACTGTATTTTTTCTTTTTCTCTTTCGGTTGTTTGCCTTTGGCGGCTGCCTTTGCGGCTTCCTCGGTGGCTTTGATATGGTCGGTGTAGGCCCACATATTAAACGATGTGGTCCTCTGTCTGGCAATTGTGTCGGTGTCAATATAGCCAAGCACACTGACGGTGTCACTCACAATCTGGCGGCCAGGAGCGTCTTCGACTATAGACAATTTCCCCTCGGTCTGATATCTGAGCAAACGCTGATAGGTCGACTCTTTTTTGATTTGTCCCAGTTTGTCAATGTATCGGCCGACAATAGTACTGATAAGGAAACGGATGAGTCCGTTCTCGCCTTTCGAGAGACTGCGCGTCTTGGACTGCGTCTTCTCTTTAGCGAACTCGTAGGTGTTGTCAATCACACCGCCGCGATAGTAGATGGGGCCATCATCATCGAAGTAAATCAATCGATAATAGGTCTGTACGTATGCCAGTTCCTTGGGTTTGACCTCGATGTCGGGCAGGTTGAAGTCGACATCCTGCATCACGACACGGCCATCGACGACGTCGGCTAGACGGATGGTCATGTCCTCGAATGCGATGTGCGACAAGTTGAGCACTGCATTGCCCTTGGCATCTTCTAGCCACCCCTCGGTGTCAGTTGACCCCACGAGGGCACCTCGCTCGTTGGTGACACACACATAGGCAATGGGATTGCCATCGCTATCAATCACCTGTAGTCTCTGCGCTTGCATCAGCACTGCCGACACAAGCATCATTGTTGTCAGTACAATCTTCTTGAACATATTCTTTTGTTTTAGTTTTTGCAATAATGGATTGACGGCGCCGCCGCTCATTGAAGTGGCCGATGAGGTAGCCCAGACCGAGTGGAACGACAGCAAAGAGAAGCATGACCACCGCCGTCACAGCCATTTCGGTTATGAGGCGAGGCAGGTCATTCTTGGCTCGTGCCGGAACCTCATATATCGCGGCAATTGTGATGCCCACCATCACAGCACCATACCAGCAAAGCAGCGTACGCCATATTGTAGGCCACCAGCCATAGCCAAACAACTGGTGATAAGTAATGAAATAATAGACTACAGACAACCACATAGCTAGTGACACTTCAAAACTGTCCAGTGTAAGGAAGATGACGAGCAAAATGCCCATGAAGACCTGAATAAAGAAGCCCTCGGGCACGGTGTGTTGGTTGTAACCAGGCGCATGGCGGAACAACAACCATGTGGGCAGAACCATCATCGACATGATGGCGAGCATGCCCCAACCCTTGTTGGCGTCGGCCCACACCGCAAAATCAACAAGAGCGTTCGACTTGCCTAAATCAGAAAAGTCTGCAGCTGTGCTTACGGTCTCGGCGCCCCAATAGTGTATTGCAGCTGAAGCAACCAGCGCGATGATGAGCAGCATTTTGACTGGAGGAAAGCTCACTTGCCGCTTGCCGCTGATATAGTCGCGGATGAAGTAGCCTGGTCTGAAGAAGAGCTGCAACAGGCTGTGGCTCATCGAACGGTTGCCCATGCCCCACACTTCGCCCACCGACTGCCGCACCGACTTCCAGTTGACACGTCCCAGACCGGCCCTCTGGGAACAGTAGGGACAATAGTTGCCCACAAATTCCCTTCCACAGTTCGAGCACAACTGCCGATCTGAGCTTTTGAGCTCATTAGCAAATGGAGCCAACTGCCAAGCCTTGAACCGTTCCCACGTTTGCCGGATGGTCACATTCATCTATCGGTAGGTATTTATCGCACCGGAAAAGTGAAATAGGTGTTAGGGTAGGGCTCCTTGCGCAGCTTGAAGTGCCACCACTCCTCGCTGATGGGAGCGAAGCCGTGACGCATCATCGCGTCGCGCAAGATGCAACGGTTCAGATACTGACGATCGGTCAGCCCGTCCATATAGCTGGGGTGGGACTCGATGCCGAAGTAGTCGAATGTGCCACCCATGTCCAGCTCTTTCTCGGTGGTCATGTCGAAGAGGGTGAGGTCGACTGTCGAACCACGGGTGTGACCCGAGTGGGTGGCCACATAGCCCAGAGGGAAAATCTCAGGTTTTGTGATGTTGGGATAAAAATACTGTCTCATCAAGGTGTCTGACAAATCCTTTGACCATCTAACAAAGTGGTCAACAGCCTGTTGTGGACGGTAGGCATCGTATATCTTGAGTCGATAGCCCATGGACTTGACATCATCGCTCACTGCATTCAGACTGTCGGCAGCCTCGCGCGTGAGCCATGCAGTGGGCATCTCGTAACCGTCGATGCGAGCTCCGACGAAGTTGTATGTGCCGAAGTAACGAATCTCTAGGATGACATCAGGCACCACATCGGTAACACGTACAAAGTCAGATGAGTCATCCGAATATTTTATATCATCATCGCGACTTTGGGCTGGAAAAGTGAACAGGCAAAGTGCGAGAAGCGTCAACAGAAAGGAGTGAAACTTTTGAATGAGCATAAAGCAAGTGTCTTTAGAATCGTGCAAAAGTACAAAAAATCTGCAAATCCCCAAAAGATTCTCAACAAATTGCCCCAAAAAACGGGGAAGTCTTCGCCAACGAAAAAACTCTGAACGGGAAAACTCAAATCAGTGCGCGCTTATTTAACATAATATCAATTATGATTCATTTGCGAGAGCATTCCTGTTCGATGGAAGACCTCCGTTGTCAGTCGCTGAAGACCGCTGGCGGCAAAGCACGCATGTTATAGGTCGATGACATTGACTGGCCGTAGGCACCCGCCGTGCGGATGGCAATCAGGTCGCCTCGTTGCGTCAGGGGCAAAATGCTGTTATGAGCAAATGTGTCGCTGCTTTCACACACGGGACCCACGATGTCGTAGGTCGCGGTCTCAAGGTGCGCTGATGTGAGGTTCTGCATCTGATGAACAGCCTGGTAAAGAGCCGGACGGATAAGGTCGGTCATGCCGGCATCCAGAATGACAAAACGCTTACCCCGGCTCTCCTTGACATAGAGTACACGGCTCAGCAAGCTGCCGCATTGAGCCACTATCGAACGCCCTAGCTCAAAGTGCAGTGTCTGGCACGGGCGGAGGTTCAAGTGGTGCTTGAACACATTAAAGTATCGCTCGAAGTCGGCAATGGGATGCTGTTCAGGGTCAGTGTAATCGACACCAAGACCACCGCCAACATTGATAAGCTCGAAGGCAATGCCACGCTGGGCATATTCATCTTGCAGACGGTTGATGGTCTCACACAGCATGACATAGGGCTGCATGTCCGTGATTTGCGACCCGATGTGGAAGTGCAGCCCACGCAGGTGGATGTGTGGCATGCTCTGTGCCATGTCGATGACCGATGACAAGTCTTCAAGGCTGATTCCAAACTTATTGTCGGCAGTGCCTGTTGTGATGTAGCGATGAGTGTGAGCGTCGATGTCTGGATTCACGCGGATAGCGACATGGGCCACCTTGTCCATCTCAAGGGCAATCTGGTTGATGACTTGCAACTCTGGTATCGACTCGACATTGAAGCAACCAATCTCGTTCTCCAGGCTTAGCCTGATTTCCCAGTCGGCCTTGCCGACACCTGAATAGGTCATCGCTTGTGCAGGACAACCCGCTGCCAGTGCTGCCTTAATCTCACCTCCGCTCACCAGATCGGCTCCCAGCCCAGCCTTGAAGACTTCTTCCATGATGTGCGAGTTGCCATTGGCTTTGACTGCATAATGGATATGATATGGCATACCCGACACAGCTTGTTTGATTGCCTGTAATGTGCTGTGCAACAATTCGATATCATAATAATAGAACGGCGTGGACTGCTTGAGCAGTCGACTGATGGGCAAGTTTGTATTCAGTCCTGTTTCCATTTTTATAGATTATATCTAATTTTTTGGCAAATTTAAGGGATTGTTGCGAAACAGGAAAGTATTTTAATCTTTGGTGATGATTATTTTGAGTTGTTAACAGCCTCGGCGACCTCTCCCCCACTCTCGAAGGCTTTTGTTTTAGTTTTAGTGATGGCATGAGCCATCAGCCGGCATACGTCTATAGTCTAGCCCAAATTTTAAACTCTTAACTATAAACTATCAACTTAATCACAACTAGAGATAAGGGTTGTAGTCGCGTTCGTTGGCCACGGTGGTGCTGGGACCGTGACCGGGAATGAGCATTGTGTCGGACGGCAGTGTGAGCACCTTGGCGCGGATGCTCCCGATGAGCGTGTCATAGTCGCCACCAGGCAGGTCGGTGCGACCGATGCTACCCTCAAAGATGGTGTCGCCTGTGAATGCCAGTGCACTGTCGGGGGCATAGAAAATGAGTCCGCCTTGCGAATGCCCTGGAGTGGCCAGAACATGAAGTGTTTCGCCACCAAGAGTGATGACATCTCCATCATGCAAGGGCTTGTCGACACTCAAGGCATCGAGCGGTATGTTCAGGCGAAAGTGCTGAGCTTGTTGTGGCAAGGCTTGAGCCAGAAGATCGTCAAGCGGACTGGCTGCAACAGGTATGTCATAGCGGTCGGCCATCCAGCGAGCCGAAGTCACATGGTCAATATGACAGTGCGTGAGCAGCACCCACTGCATGACCAACTGATTCTGCTCGATGAACTGCACGACCACATTGCGCTCGTGTTCCTGCATCATGCCGGGGTCGATGATGGCTGCATGACGTGTGGCCTCGTCCCAGGCAAGAAATGTGTTCTCGCCGAAGGGGTTGACAGTAAACTTGGTGACTTTCATATACTATATTATAATAGGTAGGTGTATGATGCGTTTTGTCGCAAAGAAGGGCTCGTTGAAATAGGTGGAGATGTCCTCGATAACAACCTGCTTGGCGTAGGGGCGCAACTCGTCGTCCAGGTTGCCGCCCTTGAGGCAAATCAGTCCATTGGGTACTGCATTGCGCTGCGGCTTGGCAATGAGCCTCCTGACCAGCGGCACCATGTCGGGCAGTGGCATGACAGCACGGCTCACCACGAAGTCAAATGCCCCCTTGACCTCGCGGATGTCGCCATGCTGCACGGTGACATTGTCTAGGCCGGCCTGTGTGGAAACGTCCTGCGCCACACGCAATTTCTTGCCGATGCGGTCAACCAGATGGAAGTGTGTGGCAGGAAACATCACTGCCAGAGGAATGGCGGGGAAACCTCCACCTGTGCCCAAATCCAGAACCTGAGTGCCGGGAGCAAACTGCACAAAACGTGCGATGGCCAGTGAGTGCAGGATGTGGTTGACCTCAAGGTTGTCGATGTCGCGGCGCGAAATGACGTTGACCTTGGCGTTCCATTCAGGATAGAGCCTGAGCAGTGTCTCAAACTGCTGCGCCTGGGCAGCAGTGAGCTGGGTGAAGTATTTATTGATGACTTGCATGACTGTCAATGCAGACGATGAATGACCGAGCCGTCGCATGCCAGCGGGGCCAACTGGTCGTAGGTCAGGGCAATCTGTGGCTCACCGATGGCATCAACGGCTAGCTGGCTGGGCAGATAGCTCCAAGTGATGCCGTTGTCGCCAAAGTAGAAGTTGCGGGTCACTGTCAGGTTGTCGACATTGAAGTAGCCTATGTCGTTGAGCTGGTCATCGCTGGTGGCCTTGTTTTGCGCCATCAGCCTGGCGCGAAGCAGCTGCGTCACGTCGGCCATGGCGTCCTCGCGAAAGAGTTTGTGCAGGTCTATGTAGGCCATGGTCATCAGGTCGAAGCTGTAGTAGCGATGAGTGACCGAGGTGACCTTGTCGTTCTTGCGCACGACCTCGGTCTTGCAGAAGGTGATGATGTCGTTCTGGTTGTAGTGCACGTTCACCGTGGTGGTCGTGTTGTACTTGTAGACCAGCTGTGCGCCATCGTCTTCTGCCCCCTGGTCATCGGCCGGCAGCTCGACAAAGTCATATTGGTGCAGCGTGTTGCTCACTGTGGCGCGCATCGCGTCGTTGAGGTTGAGTGAGTCGGGGGCGTTGAGCACAAAAGCGGCAAACAACCGCTGCAGCTGCTCGGTGGCGGCCTTGTTGTTGAAGCCTTTGGGATAGACAATGTGGGCATCGGCATAGATGGCGCAACGTTCGCCGCCAGACTTGACAAAGCTGGTGGTGTCGGACAAACGGCACGAATCGAGCGCGACGGCCTGGCCATGGCTTGCAGTGCCCTCAGTGCTGCTGCCGTGGCAACCCACCATTGTGGCTGTCAGCACAATAATCCCCGCAGCGATGAGAGCGGAATGGTGAAAGAATCTCATAGACGCACAAAATTTTGTGCAAATTTAGCGAAAATAATTGAGGTTTGTGTTTTTTTGACTATCTTTGTGGAAATTTTTTTTTGAGTGCAATCAATGGATTTAGGACAATACAACGACTTGCGCGTGAGCCGTGCGGTTGACTTCGGGGTTTATCTCATCGACGAGGAGGGCAATGAAGTGCTGCTGCCCAGGCGCTATGTGACCGATCGCATGCCTTTGGGAGCAAGGGTGCGCGTGTTCGTTTACAATGATTCGGAAAACAGACCTGTTGCAACAACCGAGACACCCACAGCCATTGTGGGGCAGACCGCACTGCTCAAGGTCAAGGCGGTGAATGCCGTCGGGGCGTTCATGGACTGGGGGCTCTCGGCCAAGGACTTGCTGGTGCCTTTTCGCGAGCAGCGGGTGGACATGAAGGCCGGGCGAAGCTATGTGGTGCATGTCTACCTCGACCGCGAGAGCAATCGCATCGTGGCCAGCGCCAAGCTCGACAAGTTCTTGAGCCACGAACGCCCGGACTACTATCACCGCCAGCGGGTCGAGGTGCTGGTGGTGCAGCGCAACGAGTTGGGATTCAAAATCACGGTCAACGACAGTCACTGGGGCATGATTTATCATAATGAAATCATGGGCGATGTCAATATTGGCGACCGTCTGACGGGCTACGTCAAGCAGGTGCGGGACGACGGCAAGGTCGACGTGACATTGGCCAAGATTGAGAAAGCCAGAATCGATGATTTATCGGCAGTCATTATCCAGTATCTGAACGCGCATGGAGGGCAGATGACGTTGACCGACCGGTCGGCACCAGCCGAGGTCTTCAGGACATTTGCCTGCAGCAAGAAGGACTTCAAGAAGGCTCTGGGGCTGCTCTACAAGCAGCAACGTGTGGAGTTGCTGCCCGAAATGACGCGCCTGAAGCTATAAATTGCGTTAAATCCTTGCGCAGAATTAAAAAGTATTGTAAATTTGCCACAATAAAAACCATACCGAATGAAAACTGATTCTAAAAAGACTGTAATCATAACTGGCGCTACCAGTGGCATCGGCCTGGCATGCGCTCGTGCCTTTGCACGCGATGGCTATCGCGTGATAGTGACAGGGCGCAGCCAGAGCAAGCTGCAGCCCGTGGTCGACGAGTTGCGGCAGGCGGGCTGTGATGTGATGCCACTGTTGTTTGATGTGCGTGATCGGGCAGCGGCAATGGCAGCAGTACAGGGCTTGCCAGGACAGTGGCAAGCGATTGATGTGCTGGTCAACAATGCCGGTGGCGCACTGGGCCTGGAACCGGAATATGAGGGCGACTTTGACGACTGGGACGCCATGATCGACGCTAACATCAAGGGTTTGTTGACCATGACGCGACTGGTGGTGCCCGGCATGGTGGCCCGCAACCGCGGACATGTCATCAACATCGGGTCGGTTGCAGGCGATGCCGCCTATGCCGGGGGTAACGTCTATTGCGCGACAAAGGCGGCAGTGAAGGCATTGACCGACGGGTTGCGCATCGATGTGGCC
The DNA here is from genome assembly GCA_902781045.1 of uncultured Bacteroidales bacterium. Classification (GTDB taxonomy): domain Bacteria; phylum Bacteroidota; class Bacteroidia; order Bacteroidales; family Muribaculaceae; genus Sodaliphilus. Next base: position 94,403 of record CACZHT010000004.1, read on the forward strand.
CATACGGCAGTCAGGGTGACCAACATCAAGCCCGGACTGGTCGAGACCAATTTCAGCGTCACCCGCTTTCATGGCGACTCGGCGCGGGCCGAGAAGGTCTATGACGGCATCGAGCCGCTCACCGGTGATGATATCGCCGATGTAGCCCTGTATGCCGCCAACGCACCGGCGCATGTCCAGATAGCCGAAGTCCTTGTCCTGGCCACACACCAGGCTAGCGTCAGCGTGATTCACCGTCAGGCTTAAAACCATCAGTACTCTCATGCGCACCTCTGGAAACATACTGCTCAAGGTTGTCATCGGCTGTCTGCTGGTGACCGTGCTTGTGCCGGCGGCGCACGGCATCATCTATCCCAAGACCAGCGCGCCCAACGGTTACAATTACTACCCTATCCCGAAAGACACCATCGGAGTGTCAATGTTTCTGGCCGACGTGTACAAGTATTACGAGGCCAAAAATCTGCGCAACGACAGCATCAAGGCACAGCTCAGCGAAGACATGAAGTGGGGCGTCGACGACATGATGCGGCAGCAGATTCCGGCCTTCGGGTTCAACCCCACAACCGCAGTCGCTCCCAAGCTCAGGGAACTGCTCGTCGAGAGCTACGACATCTTCAGTTATGCAGCTAACTACAAGACATCGGTCAAGCGCATACGCCCCTGCCGGCGCTTCCGTGAGCCGACTTTCGGGGTCGAGAGCGAAAGGTCATCCAGCTTCTTGCCCCCAAAAGGCAACTCGCAGTTCTCATACCCCTCGTCGCACTCCAGTTCGTCGTGGGGCATTGCCTTGGTGCTGACATGCATGAATCCGTGGAGGGCCGACACTATCATCAGTCGCGGTCTGGCTCACAGCCAGAGCCGCGTCATCGGGGGGGTGCACTGGCAGAGCGATGTCGATGCCGGAAAGGTGGTGGCTACGGCCAACTATGTGCGCATGTTTTGCTACCCCACCGTGCTCGACATGATTGACCAGGCCCAAGCTCAAACCCGTGCGGTGTTGGGGCGTGATGAACAGCCCACTTTTGAGCAAATGTTGGCCAACGATGATACGCTGGCTCTGCTCACCTTGCGGTTGCCCCCACCCTACGACATCTCTTCGCCGGTGGGCAGCTGTGACCTGGCCGTGCTGACCGATAAGATGTTGCGCAGCACCGCCACCGTCAGACAGGAGGCAAAGAAACAAGTGAACTTGAACACTGCCAATATCCTGGCTTGCTTTAAGAGTCAGGTGGGCAAGACCATGACCGCCCAGAGTCACCCGGCCGTCTATGCCCTGGTCGACATGCACCTGCGCATGTGCCGCAAGGTGTGCGCACTCATGCAAGGCCGCTACAGCAAGCCATGCCCGGTCGACTTCTTTGACTCGCCTCTGAGCACTGGCGAGGATATTGATTCGCTGCGCAGCAACAGTTCCTACCCCTCGTTGCATGCAGCAATGGGATGGACCGCATCGTTAACACTGATGATGCTGCGCCCCAGCTATCAGAACACCATCCTCAAGCAGGGAGTGGCTTTCGGTGAAAACCGCGTGGCGGTGGGAGCCACATGGCCCAGCGATGTGGAGATGGGGCGTGTGGTGGCCAGCATAGCCTATGGCTACACCACAGCATGCCGCGGCTACACAGATATGGTGCGTGCCGCCATTGAGGAGTTTAACACCAAATGACAGACACCATGCGATACTTGTTGAGACATATCTTATTAGTATGGGCCATGATGCAAATAATCGGTGTGGCGCACGCACAGTCTTACTTCAACTCAAGTGACACACCTGACCCCACCAAGTTCTTGGCTCAGCCTTCGGCCGACGAAAACAACCCCTTCTGGGCGCGTGACATCTACAGGCATTTTCAGTTCAAGGCCTATCGCGACTCGGCATTCTACTCCGATATATACAATGCCAACTTCGACTACAAACTCAATGAAACCTATCTGCAGGCTTACTATGCCCTCTATCATGTCAAGTTCTTCCAGCCGGCATTTGACCTGGTGGTGAACAAGAACACCAATAAGGATATCTTCTACTTTCTGGACTCTTGCCGCAAGTCATGCAATCAGATGATTGCGCTTATCCCCGACACGTGGCAGCGGTTGCGCCCATGTGTGCGGCTGCGTGAAGCCAACTTCTGCATGTATCGCAATGCCAATGATTACAGCAAGGACTACACTTTCGCACCACGCCTGTCGTTCCCATCGCGCGAGGGTGCGGGAGGATGGCTGACCGGACTGCTGATGAGCACTCTCAACCCCTGGAGCGCCGACACCATCATGTCGCGGGCCTATCGACACGGTTGGTGCCGCCAGGTCAGCGGGGGCATGTGGGCCAGCGATGTCGACATGTCGCGGCAGCTGGGCACGGTGGCATTTGCACACCTGATGTCGTTGCCACGGTTCCGCAACCGTCTGCGCACGATGCAGCTCAAGACTGCGGGTCTGCTATATGCCAGCAACTTGATTCCCCCGCGCTTCGCACCTGGTCCTGGACCCTCAATCGACGAGCGACTGGCCGATGACTCATTGATGACACGATTGGCCAATGCTGTTCCGCTCATCGAGGATGAGACTGATGGTGGCTTCCAGACCGACTTGAGCCATTACATTGCCATGAAGTCTCTGCGCGACAGCATCGACATCAACCAGCTGCTGGTCAGCAGTGTCGATGACATCGACAACTCGACCACTGCTTTTGTCAACCTGATTGGGGTGGGCATCAATCCCATTACAACACCGAGCATGTACAAGCTTGTCTCATCGGTTGAGATGTGCTGTGACAAGTTGTGCCAGATGGTGCAGGCAGGGGCTGTGAAGCGCAGGCGTCCCTACGAGTTGTTCGGCGATGAGGCAATCACGCTTGAAGACTTGGATATCCTGTCACAGCGTAGCAGCTATCCGTCCTTCCATGCAAGTTCCGGACTGGCGACCGCTCTGATGCTGATGATGATCGTGCCAGAGCAGTGCGACACCCTACTCAAGGTGGGCTACCAGTATGGTGCCAACCGCACCCTTGCCGGCACCAGCTGGCTCAGCGACCTGGAAGCCGGGCGCTTAATCGGCTGTATGGCGGTGGGAGTAGTGGCATCGGGCAGCGATTTCCTCGATCTGCTCGAGGCTGCGCAGATTGAGTATCATGACCGCCACGATGTCGTCATCACCGACAACCCTGACATCCATGCCGACCCCGGCAAGGAGCACACCAGACTTTTCACCATCGACGGCAAGCCCGCCACTTCGCATAGCCGTGGCATCCTGGTGGGCAAAGGCCGCAAAGTGCTTGTTCCATGACAACCGACACTAGATTCCGCAACTTTCTGCTCATGGTACTGGTTGTGACGATGTCACTCCAGGCCACAGCCACCAGATATCAAGACGGTGACTTCATCTTCGATTGCAACTGGTCGTGGGGGCAATTGACCGCGACGCTGTTGCGATACACCGGTTCTCAGACCGAGGTTGACATCCCCGACACAGTCGAATATGATGGGAACTCTTATCCTGTTATATATATAGGTGATGAGTTCAGTTGTCCATTTGCCGACAACGACATAATTGAGGTGGTGCGGTTGCCGCGCACGGCACAGAGCATCGGCATCGAGGCTTTCAGCCACTGCTCGCGGCTGCACACCGTCAGTCTGGGAAGGAATCTGCGGCAAGTTGGAGCATACGCGTTCCACCAGTGTACACAGCTGCAGAGTGTGAGAGTCTATGACCTGCTCACTGACATTGGTGACTATGCCTTTGCCGGATGCACTGCGCTGCGCAACCTCACTCTGGGGCATGCTGTGAGCAGCCTGGGCCAGGGCATGCTGGATGGGTGCTCGTTGCAGTCGTTGACGTTGCTCAACCCCACTCCTGCCACTTGTCACGGACATTTGTCGAGCGATAACGCATTCTACATGCGGTGTCAGCTGGTGTTGCGCCTCGGAACTGTGGCCGACTATCAGGCGGCTGGGGGCGAGTGGCTGCGATTTCGCGACATCGTTGAGCGGGCTGAACCTGGCGACATCAATGCCGACAACAACATTGATGTCACCGACATCAACATCTTGATCAACATGATGCTATCGCGCACACAGCCTGACATCGGCCGTGCCGACATCGACCACAATGGCTTCCTAGACATTACCGATGTCAATGCGCTAATCAATCTTATGCTCGGCAAGTGACTGAAAATTAGGATTATGGCTTAGGGTTGCTGTCATAATTGTCTGCCCCCCTACTCCACTACTTAACTACTCCACTACTTAACTACTTAAATATATGAACCGCTTCACCATCCAATCACTGCTCATCATCTTGGCCACATGGGTGGGCGTGGCCCACGGTCAAAATATGGCCAGTATCTTGGATACACCCTATCCCAGTGCCGTCAAATATCTGCCTGCGCCGCCCGACTCTTTGAGCATGGCCTTTGCCAACGACATGCATCAGTACTTTGTGCACAAGAGTTTGCGCGACACCGAGCGAGGGCAGCAGGCACTCATTGATGTGGGCTATGGCGCGGCCTACATCGCGCGCCGCATGGAGGACATCTTCGGCCTCAACCCCGCCGACACCAAGCTTCCCGAACTGCGCAGCATGTTCACCAGCGCTTTGTCCTATATCAATCAGCCGTCGGGTGCGGCCAAGAGCTACTACAATCGCCGCCGCCCGTTCGACCGCTTCGGCGAGCCGCTGTTCAGCAACGAGTCGGCATGGTCGCTGCGCAAGCAGGGATCCTATCCGTCGGCTCATGCCGTTGTCGGATGGGCGGCGGCAATGCTGTTGAGCGAAATCAACCCCAAGTTGCAGGACGACCTCTATGAGAGTGGATTTGAGTATGGGCAAAGCCGTCTGATTGTGGGGGCGCACTGGCAGAGCGATGTCGACGCGGCGCGCATGATGACTGCTGCAACATTTGCCCGATTGCATGCCAACGAAGACTTTCTGGCCATGATGACACGTGCGCAAGCCATCTACGACAGTGTGACGCACAACGTGCGCCCCACTGCGCTCGACCAGTTGCACCCCATGGTGCGGTTCTTGCCGCAGATGCCCGACAGTGCCGGGGCTGCATTTGCCCATGATGTGGCCACATTCTATCACTGCAAGGCACAGCGTGCGGGCGACCGTGGTATGCAGGCCGTGGCCGATGCCGACATGACTGTCGCCGGCATTGGCAAGGCTTTCGCATCGTTGCTGGGCATCAACATCAGTGCCACAACAACACCACGCATCCACAACCTGCTCACTACTGTCATTGACCAGGCCAGCGGCAACTGTATGCTGCACAAGCAGTCCAACCCGCGCACCCCACCCTGCGAGCGACTCAACGAGCCGCCAATGCCTGGCACCATGCCTGTGGCTTCGCCCAGCTGCTATCCCTCACAGCATGCCACAGTGGGCTGGGCTGCTGCACTGGCACTGATGGATGTCTGTCCCACACGCCAGAACGAAATCCTCAAGCGAGGGCGGGAGTACGGTCAGAGCCGTGTGATTGCCGGCACTAACTGGCAGTCGGATGTCGATGCCGGACAACTGCTGGGAGGCATGGTGTTTGCCACACTGACCAGCGACCCGGACTTCCGCAACTTGCTCACACAGGCGCGGCAGGAATACAATGCAATATCGAGTGTTTCAAGCATTCAAGCCGAGCCCGTCCCGGAAGCAGCCACAAGCTACACCCTCGACGGACGGTGTGCCAATGCCGACAGTCATGGAGTGATTGTGTCCACGAACGGGAAAAAAGAGATTCGTTAGTGTTAAATTTCGCTAACATCGCCCTCTTGTTTTCATTTTTTTTGTAAATTTGCACTACATTTTACTAACCATATAGAGAACTAGTATAGAATCAGAGAAATCTATGGAATTACCATTTGCTGAATCTTGGAAAATCAAGATGATTGAACCCCTGCGCAAGAGCACGCGACAGGAGAGAGAACAGTGGCTCAAAGAGGCTCACTACAATGTGTTTATGCTCAAGGCCGAGCAGGTCTACATCGACTGCCTCACCGACTCGGGAACCGGTGCCATGAGCGACCGCCAGTGGGCCGAGATGATGCTGGGCGACGAGAGCTATGCCGGAGCCACATCGTTCTATAAGTTCCAGTCGGTGGTGCAACGCATCTTCGGCTTCAAGTATGTCATCCCCACCCACCAGGGCCGCGCGGCCGAGAACGTGCTGTTCTCTTATCTGGTCAAGGAAGGAAATGTGATTCCTGGCAACGCACACTTCGACACCACAAAGGGACACATCGAGAGCCGTAAAGCTAAAGCCATTGACGTCACCATTGACGAGGCTAAGGATACCCAGCTTGAGCTGCCGTTCAAGGGCAACGTCTCGCTCGAGAAGCTTGAAAAGGTGCTCAGCGAGAACAAGGGTAACGTGCCCTTCATGGTACTCACGGTGACCAATAATACTGTGGGTGGACAACCTGTGTCGATGCAAAACATCCGTGAAACTTGCGAGCTCTGCCACAAGTATGGCGTGCCGGTAGTCATGGACTCGGCCCGATTTGCCGAGAACAGCTACTTCATCAAGACACGCGAGGCCGGCTATGCCGACAAGACCATCAAGGAGATTGCCCGCGAGATGTACTCCTATGTAGACTGCATGACCATGTCTGCCAAGAAGGATGGTGTGGTGAACATGGGCGGTTTTATTGCCACCAACCGCGAGGAGTGGTATGAGGGTGCCAAACTCTTCTGCATCCCCTTTGAGGGCTTCATTACCTACGGCGGTATGAATGGCCGAGACCTCAACGCCCTGGCAGTAGGTCTGGACGAGAACACCGAGTTTGACATGCTCGAGACCCGCATTCATCAGGTGCAGTATCTGGCCAAAAAACTTGACGAGTATGGCATACCCTATCAGCGTCCTGCGGGCGGTCACGCTCTGTTCATCGATGCCGACAAGGTGCTGTGCAACGTGCCCAAGGGAGAATTCCCCGCACAGACGCTGACATGCGAGCTGTATCTCGAGGCTGGCATCCGGGGCTGCGAGATTGGCTACATCCTGGCTGACCGCGACCCTGTCACACGCGAGAACCGCTTCGGTGGACTCGACCTGCTGCGCCTGTGCATCGCTCGCCGTGTCTACACCGACAACCACATGGATGTTATCGCTGCCGCACTCAAGAATGTCTACGACCGCCGCAACGAGATCACTCGCGGTGTCGCCATCGAGTGGGAGGCTCCACTCATGCGTCACTTTACCGTCCGCCTCAAGCGACTGGGGTGATGACCACATTTCTTAATCCATTTTAGCTTCTGCAGTAGTGGCATTAGTTTGTGAGGGAAGCCGTCACTTGATTGTGATAAAACCGGCAAGTCGCGTGCAAAGCGAGTTCGTGTTGTGAAAAACACAAGACATCCGTCTTTGCTCCATCTGACCACACAAATATCTACATTAAGAAGCTTGTAAATCATGATTCGCTTCCAGCTGATGAGGCTGGAAGCGTTTTTGCCTACTAATCCATGTTCCACAAGTCAAAGAATATGCTAATAATAGCTACAGCGACTGCGCTCTCGTACCGTCCGCCTCGGCAAAGGGCATGATCATAATAATCTCGGGCGGACGGTATGGCAAATGCCCGCATTTGACTGTCCACTCCGCCAAAAAACACCGATTTTATGGCTGTGTTTCGGCTGTTTTTTTAGATAAAACACTGAGATGTAGCACATTACCTCAAAATAGTGTTTCGCTCAAAAATTTGCACAATCCGCACCAACATACTACCTTTGCACTATCAAAATTTTCCGCACCCCGCCCTGCGAGGCCAGCAAACCGAATTATTAACGCTAAAAAATCAAAGAATTATGAAAACTTGTATATTCACGGTATCATCATCTAAACTGGCCAGTTTTCTGGCAAGATGTGCTTTGCTCTTGTGCCTATTATCTGCATACAATACAGTCGCTTATGCGACCAAGTTTGAGGTAGATGGTCTATATTATCAAACAACAGGAGCAAATACGGTCAAGGTAATTGAGCGAAACTATTCTAATTTTACGGGAGAGGTCGCTATTCCAGAAACAGTTGTTTATAATAAAATAAACTACGCAGTCACTGGAATAGGCGATCATGCATTCAGCAGCAACAAAACAATTACTTCCATCATAGTTCCGAACACCGTTAACTTTATTGAGGCATCAGCTTTCTCTTATAGCAATATAGCAAGTGTGACCCTTCCAGAGACTATTGAGACGATTGGTAATGAAGTTTTTATGTCTTGCCATAGGTTAGAGTCTATTGCAATACCTAATTCTGTCACCGAATTACGCTATGGGGCATTCCAAGGCTGCGACCACCTTAAATCGGTCTCACTACCGAATTTCCTCACAACACTAGAAAGCCGAATGTTCGATGGCTGTGTCTCTTTGGAGGGGGTGAACTTACCAACTCAACTCAAGACAATTCAACAAAGCGCATTTGCAAGATGCACCAGTTTGTCATCTATCTCGCTTCCTTCGTCAATCGATAGTATTGGCGCGAGTACATTCTATAATTGCAGCAGTCTGGTCGACATTGATTTTCCTGACAAGGTGTTTTGGATTGGTCCTAATGCTTTTAACGGCACGGCATGGCTAGCCAATCAGCCTGAAGGCCTACTGTATTTTGGCGCCATGGCATACAAGTTTGTAGGTACTTTGCCCGATGGCTCAACAGTATCCATCAAGCCCGGCACCCAGGCTATCGCATCATACTGCTTCAGTGGCTGCGGCTGGCTGGGGGCGGTTGAGATCCCCGAGTCGGTGACGCAGATAGGTTCAGCAGCATTTCTCGGATGTACCGGTCTGGCGACGGTTGACCTACCCGAATCAGTGACACAGATAGAATCATATACATTCAGCGGATGTACTGGATTAGTGGCGGTTGACCTACCCGAATCGGTGACGCAAATAGGTCAGTCCGCCTTCAGCGGATGTAGCGGTCTCACGACCATGAGTATTCCTGATGGCATAACACAGATTGAGAGAAGCACATACAGTGGTTGTACCGCCATGGAATCAATATATATTCCCAATTCTGTCACACACATCGGCGAGAATGCCTTCTATAACTGTAGTGGGTTGAGAAATATAAATTTCCCGAGTTCTTTGGTTTACCTGGGGCTCTCTGCATTCAGTGGGTGTTCCGGTCTGGAGAGCGTCATTCTTCCTCAAGGTTTCATAACGATGAGTGGGGGGGTGTTCCATAATTGCGCTAATTTGGAATCAATTGTTCTCCCGTCGGGCATCAAGAGAATCGTATGGGATGCATTCAGCGCATGTCCCAGCTTAAAATATGTCCAGTTGCCCAATACTCTGGAAGGCATAGATCAAAACGCATTCTCTGGCTGCAGCAGTCTTGTTGAACTGGACTTGCCTCTTATGCTCAAGGACATTGGTGACTATGCGTTTGCTGGCTGCTCGAGCTTGAGTAATGTCAGACTTCCTGCGGCCATGCAAAGCTTGGGTTACGGCGTGTTCCAGGGCTGCGGCGCATTGAAGGAAATAAAGAGTCTGGCCCTGACACCTCCCAATGCGCATGAGGACGAGGAGGGCTATGAAGGCCAGTTCCATGTCGTCTATGTCAGTTCACGCACTATGAGACAATCAACGAGAGTGAGTATGTCCCTGGAGATGTGAACGGCGACGGCGTTGTCGACATTGCCGATGTTAATGGGATTGTCAACAACATGCTGGGCAATGCGTCTGTGGTTGTCGATGCCAAAGAGGTCAAGTTCGGATTGGCTTTGGTCGAGGGAGGGACGTTCACCATGGGAACAGAAGTAGATGAAGAGCAGCTGAGCGAGGGCTTCTATGACAATGTGCCGTCGCCCAAACATCAGGTGACCCTGGACAGCTACCTCATTTCGACTACCGAGGTCACCCGGAAGCTCTATCATGCGGTGATTGGTGGCACTGAACCGGAATATGACATGATGAATCGGCCCATCTACGACATCAACTGGAATGCGGCACAAGAGTTCATTGAGCGTCTCAACCAGCTCACCGGGCTGCAGTTCCGTCTGCCCACCGAGGCCGAGTGGGAGTTTGCCGCCCGTGGCGGCAACAAGTCGCAGGG